>DATBJO010000078.1:0-36807 GCA_036556305.1 Gemmatimonadota bacterium | reverse complement strand
ATCCCGATCGTGTGCGCGGCCAGATCGACACCCGCAGCCGGCGGCTGCAACGATGTCAGCCACGGCACGGCGATTACCCACGAGATGATCTGCCCAACGAGCATCGCCATGCCGACCGACAGTCCCACCAGATGCCCCGCGCCGAGCAGCGCCAGCGACCAGGCGATGTCGTACCCGGTCGACGCCGTCGCTCCCACCCGAAAGACGCCGCCGAGCGAGCCGGCGAGAAAGCGTGTCCCGGTCAGGATCGCGAGCCCGGCCGATGCGACGGACCCAAGAATCACCGCGGTGAGCCCCTCGCGCGATTCGCCCGTCTCATCCTTCGTCTCCCCGCGCGTCCCACTCCCCACCTTCAACACCTCCGCCGCCGCGACGCCCTCGGGGTAGGGCAGATCGGACGTCGTCACCAGCGCGCGCCTGAGCGGAATCGTGAACAGCACACCGAGGACGCCGCCGCTGATGCAGATGAGGAACGACTGCCAGAACGGAAACCCCGTCCACCAGCCGACGATCACGAGCCCCGGCAGGACGAAGATGATCGCGGAGAGGGTGCCGGCCGCCGACGCGACGGTCTGCACGATGTTGTTCTCGAGGATCGACGAATCCCGCACGCGGCTCAGGATCGCCATCGAGATGACGGCGGCCGGGATGGAGGAAGCGAAGGTCAGCCCGACTCTCAGGCCCAGGTAGACGTTCGCCGCCGTGAAGACCGTCGTGATGAGCGCGCCCAGGATCAGGCCGCGGATCGTCAGCTCTCTCGGATTCATGTCAAAGGCTCCCCCAGGGGTTCTGAACAGGCCTATCCGCCTCCGCTCTCGAGCGCCGGCAAGCTATCGTGCGATTCGGTCGGTGTACATCCGGAGTTCGGATCTCCCGCGCTCATCCCACCGCCTCCTCGAGCCGCACGATCCGCTCGGCCATCACCGACGACGGGCGCGGGTCGTCTTCGACCCGTCCCGTCACCACGTACGGTCCGCGATCCCCGAGCCGCCCGCCGTAGCGCTGGTAGACGCGCGGGAAGAGCACGACGTCGTAGATGTCGGTCTCGTCTTCCAGCGTGAGGAACATCATCGGCTCGTCGTGCTTCGTGCGGACCCGCTTCGTCGTGGTCAAAAATCCCACCATCGTGACCCGCTCTCCCGCGTGGCGCGCGAGCGAGCGGGCGACGATCGCGGGAGCGGCTTTGCGCGCGCGCCGCCGCGCCTCGGCTACGGCTTCGCGGTGGAACTCGATCGGATGGTGGTGCGCGGCCACGCCGAGGATCTCCCACTCGCGGCGCCGCCGCTCGGCGGCCGGATAGTCGGCCAGCGCGGGGACCGGCGGCGCTTCGCGCGCGAGGTCGGCGAGCCGCGCCGCGGGGAACAAGGTCCCCGCCCCGGCGCCGCCCCTGCCGCCCGCGCCGTTTCCGGCCGCGGTCCCCCAGCCGCGGAGCGCGATCTCCGCCTTCCACTTCGCCTGTGGGCGCGTGAGATCGAAGCGGTCGAAGCAGCCGGCGTCGATCAGCCGGTGCGCCTCGGGCACGCCGAGCGGCACGCGCGCGCAGAAATCCGACAACGACGCGAACGCCCCGCCTCGCGCGCGTTCGGCGAGCACCCGCTCGACCGTCGCCGCGGCGACCTCGCCGATCTGCGACAGCCCGGCCCGGATCGCGCGGGCCTCGGCGATCTCCGCGCCGGGCGGAGCCTCGGCGCTCCACGTCCCGGCGCTCGCGTTGATGTCCGGAAGCCGGATGTCGAGATCCATGCGGCGCGCTTCCTCGACGTACGCGAACGCGGGATAGTATCCGCCCCCATTGGCCAGGACCGACGCCATGAACGCGGCCGGGTGGTGGGTCTTGAGCCACGCCGACTGGAACGACACCTGAGCGTACGACGCGGAGTGCGCCTTGCAGAACGAGTAGCCCGCGAACGATTCGATCTGGCGCCAGATCTCCTCGGCGACCTCGCGCTCCACGCCGTTGGCGCGCGCGCCGTCGACGAACCGCGCGCGGTAGCTCTCGAAGTCCTCGTAGTCGCGCTTCTTCGACATCGCCCGGCGCAGCCCGTCGGCCTCGCCGAGCGTCATCCCGCTCAAGCGGTGGGCGACCTTGATCACGTCCTCCTGATAGATCATGACCCCGTAGGTGTCGGACAGGAGCTCCTCCATCGCCGGGTGGGCATACTCGACCGGCTCGTCGCCGTGGAAGCGGCGGATGAACGCGTCCATCATCCCGCTGTCGGCGATCCCCGGCCGGATGATCGACGACGCCGCGGTCAGCATCTCGAACGAGTCGCAGGAGAGTTTCCGGAGGAGCGCGCGCATCGACGGCGATTCGATGTAGAAGCAGCCCATCGTGCGTCCCTCGCGCATGAGACGCATCGTGAGCGGATCGCGGAACGGGTTGACGTGGCGGATCGTCGAGAGCGCGCCGGGGCCCGGCTCCTCCCGTTCCTCGGCGTCCTCGTCGTACGCCCAGCGGAGATCGAGTCCCGCACGCTCCCTCAGGAGGTCGCACAGGTCGGCGATGGCGGAAAGGCCGCGGTTCCCGAGGAGGTCGATCTTGACGAGCCCGACGTCCTCGACCGGATGCATGTCGAACTGCGTGACCGCGAGCCCCTTGGCCGACATCTGGCGCGGCACCCACCGATCGATCGGTCCGGGGCCGATCACGATTCCGCACGGATGCGCCGAGATGTGGCGCGGGTACATGTCGATCGCGAGCGCGAGCTGGACGACCTCGTCCCACGGCGGCCGGTCGAGGGGGAGCCCGCGGCACTCGGGCAGCGTCTCGCGCAGCTCTTCCAGCATCTCGACGCTCGAGAAGTGCGGCACGCGCCGGGTGACGCGCGAGATCTCGCGGTCCGGCACTCCCAGCGCGCGCGCCACCTCGCGCAGCGCGCCGCGCGCGCCGAGCCGGCAGAACGTGGCGATCATCGCCACCCGATCGGCGCCGAACCGCTCGTACACGTACTCCAGCACGCTGTCGCGCCGGCGCCAGCAGAAGTCGAGGTCGAAGTCGGGACAGTCGGCGCGCTCACGGTTGAGAAAACGCTCGAAGAAGAGCTTGTGCTTGAGCGGGTCGACGTGCGTGATCCCGAGACAGAACGAGACCAGGCTGTTGGCCGCCGATCCGCGACCCACCGACGGGATGTGGCGGCTCTTCGCCCACTGCGCGATGTCGCGGATCGCCAGGAAATAATCGGCGAACCCCTTCTCCTCGATGACCGAGAGCTCCTCCTGGAGGCGGCGGATCGCCTCGGTCGGGAGCGGCCGGTAGCGCGCGGCGAGCCCTTCGAACGCGACCCGCCAGAGCATCGCGAACGCGCTCTCGCCGTTCTCCGTGGGATACGCCGGGAAGTGGAACGCGCCCCACTCGAACGCGAAGCGGCACTCCTCGGCGAGCGCGCCCGCATTCGCGAGCGCCTCGGGGCAGTCGGCGAAGGAGGCGGCGAGCTCGTCGCCGGACTGGAACCACGCGGTCGCGGGCGCGAACGGCCCGGTGTCGAGATCGCCGCGACCCCGCACTTCCGATCCCCGCCGCGCCCGGTCCTCGAGAGCGGCCAGCGTCTCGTTGGCGCCGATCGCGCGCAGGACGCGGTGCGCGGGTCGGCCGGCCGGCGTCGCGTACCACGCTCCCGTGGTCGCGACCGGCGGGAGCGACAGGCGCGCCGCCCAGGCGAGCGTCCCGCGCCGGAGCGTGCGCTCCGCGCGGGACGTCGGGTCGTCGCCCGCCGGCGCCGGCCGCACCTCGGCGTACGTCCAGGCGCGCCGCCCCGCCGCCACCGCCGCCTCGAGCAAACGGTGGTCGCGCGCCAGGACCGCCAGGTGCGGGGAGCGCCCGCGCACGGCGGCGAGAAGCGAGAAGCCCGGGTCCAGCCAGCGTGCGGAGGCGAGCGCCGAGAGCTCTTCGTACCCTCTCCGGTCCCTGGCCAGGAACACGGCGCGCCAGGGCCGCCGCGGATCGGTCAGCTCGGCGCCCACGATCGCGCGGACGCCCGCCTCCGCGCAGGCCTTCGCGAACGGGACCGCGCCGTAGAGCCCGTCGGTGTCGGTGAGGGCGACCGCCGGCATGCCGAGGGCCGCCGCGCGCCGCGCGATCTCGACCGGCGCCCACGCGCCCGCGAGGAGCGACCAGTGGCTGTGGACGTGCAGATGCGCGAACCGTCGGGGCATTGGCGAATCGCGGAGAGGGTCGAGAACGGCCGTTCCACGCGGCGGGGATCCTCAGTGTACCGAAATTTTACCGAAAATCAAGCCCGAGCCTTTCGGCTAGTGTGAACCGTGATCCCTTCCTATGATTCGACCGCGATGAACCGGGACGGCGGCGTGACGCGGGCAACCGTTCTGGCGGCGATTCTCTGCGCGCTGCCTCTGCCGGCGTCCGCGTCGCAGGTCGACTCGCTGACGCTCCTCGACGCGGTCGGCCGGGCGCTCTCCGAGCGGCCGGCCCTGGGGGCGGCAGCCGCCGCGCGCGATGCGGCCCGCGCCGACCGAGCGCGCGTCGCCGGCGACTGGTGGCCGCGGCTGTCGCTCGAAGCCGGTCTCATGCGCTTCGAGGAGCCGATGCTGGTCTCTCCGCTCCACGGATTCGACCTCCGCTCGATCCCCGATTTCGACCGTACGCTCGTCGACGCCGCGCTGGGCGCGCGCTGGACCCTCTTCGAGGGCGGCGCCCGGCTGGCCCGCGCGCGCGGAGCCGCGGCCGGGGTGCGCGCCGCCGATGCCGGCCTCGAGGCGACCGGGGACGCGACGATCGCGCTCACGGTGGCGACCTTCGCCGACGTCGTGGCCGCGCGACAGACGCTCGAAGCCCACGACTTGCGCCTCGACGCGCTCACGGCGGAACGCGATCGGGTGGCGAAGGCTCTCGCCGAAGGCGCGGTCGCGGGGGTGGACCTCTCCCGCGCCGACGCCGCCCTGGCCGGCGCCCGGGCGGATCGGGTCGCCGCCGCCGCAGCGCTCGAGATCGCGACCGGCGACCTCGCCCGGCTGGTGTCGCTCCCCGAGGCGGGGCTCGCGGAGCGGCTCGCGGTCCCCGCGCTCGCGCGGGGCGCGGCCATCGTCCCCGACTCCGCCGGCGCTCCCGCGATCGAGCAGGCACGCTGGCAGGCGCGCGCCGCGGCCGCGGCGAGCGACGCCGCGCGCGCGGCCTGGTGGCCCGAGGTCTCGACGCGCGGCGCCTGGATCGAGCGCGGCGCAGCGCTGGACCGAGACACCTACACGAACGAGTGGCAGATCGGCCTGCGGCTCGACTGGGCGCTCTTCACCGGCGGAGCCCGCGCGGCCGCGATCTCCCGCGCCGACGCGGAGCGCGTCCGGGCCGAAGAGCTCCTCGCGCAAGCCGAGCTCGATCAGGATGCCGCCGTTCAGCGCGCACGATCGGCTCTCGAGCTTGCCGAGGCGCGCGCGCAGGCCCTCGAGCAGGCCGTCGCCGCCCGCGCCGAGGTCGCGCGCGTCGAGCGACTCTCGCTCGACGTCGGCGCGGGCGTCCAGGCCGACTGGCTCGACGCGGAAGCGGATCTGCTGGACGCACGCGCCGCCCTCGTCCGCTCGCGCGCCGACGCCCTCGTCGCCGCGGTCGAGCTCGCC
Organism: Gemmatimonadota bacterium; assembly: GCA_036556305.1. GTDB lineage: Bacteria > Gemmatimonadota > Gemmatimonadetes > JACCXV01 > JAHWKZ01 > JAICNR01. Next base: position 31,239 of record DATBJO010000078.1, on the reverse strand, counting down.
CGCGCGACCGGCGCGCTCGATCTCGACTGGCTCGCTACGCGACTCGAGGAGGCCCCATGACCCGTCCCTCTCCTCGCGCCCTGATCGTCGTCGGGGCGCTCCTCGCGCTCGTCGTCGCGCTCGTCCTGTGGCTGGGTCGCGACGACGGAAACGGTCCGCTCGAAGCCTCGGGCACGGTCGAGGCGAGCGAGACCGATCTCGGCTTCCAGGTGCCCGGGACGGTCGAGGCGATCGCCGTCGACGAAGGAGACCGGGTCGCGGCCGGCGACACGCTCGCGCGCCTGGACGCGGCCGCGATCGAAAGCCACGTCGCCGCCGCCCGGGCGGCGCTCGCGGCGGCGCGCGCGCGGCTCGCGGAGCTCGAGCACGGATTCCGGCCGCAGGAGATCGTGCAGGCGAGGGCCGGGGCCGAGGCCGCGAGCGAACGCTTCGAGGAGGCGCGGCTCGACGCCGAGCGCGCCCGCGCGCTCTACGCGGGCGAGGCGATCTCGAGGCGCGAGCTGGAACGCGCCGAGGCCGTCCTCGCCACGGCCCGCGGCGACGCCGAGCGGACGCGCGCCCAGCTCGACCTCGTCCGCGAGGGGCCGCGCGCCGAGCAGATCGCGGCGCAGCGCGCGAGCGTCGAGCAGTCGGAGGCCGGGCTCCGGCAGGCCGAAGCGATGCTCGACGACACGTTCGTCCGCGCCCCGTTCGGCGGCATCGTCACGATCCGGCATCGCGAACCGGGCGAAACGGTCCCCGCCGGCGCGCCGGTCGTCACCGTGATGGATCCCGACGATCGCTGGGTCCTGCTCTACGTGCGCGAGGACGCGATCGGCCGCGTGTCGATCGGCCAGCCCGCGCGCGTGAGCTCGGACTCGTGGTCCGATCGCGAGTACGAAGGGCGCGTCACGTTCATCGCGAGCGAGGCGGAGTTCACGCCGGCCAACGTCCAGACCGAGGAGGAGCGGGTGAAGCTCGTCTATCAGGTGAAGGTGCAGGTGACGGGCGACCCGCGCGGCGATCTCAAGGTCGGCACTCCGGCCGACGTCCGGCTCCTCGAAGCGGACGAATGACCCCGTCGCCCGAGGCACCGGCGGCGCGCGACCCGGCGATCGACGTCCGGGGGCTCGGCCGGCGATTCGGGAACGCGTGGGCGGTCGAGGACCTCACGGTCGACGTGCGCGAGGGCGAGCTGTTCGGACTCGTGGGACCGGACGGGGCCGGCAAGACGACGACGCTGCGCATGCTCGCCGGCGTCCTGGCTCCCAGTCGCGGCGACGCGATCGTCCTCGGCGAGAGCGTGGCCGGAGATCCCGAGGCGATGAAGCCGCGGATCGCGTACATGCCCCAGCGCTTCGGCCTCTACTCCGATCTCACCGTTCGCGAAAACCTCGACTTCTACGCCGACCTCCACGGCGTGCGGCGCGGGTCGACGCGCGAGTCGCGGATCGAGCGGCTGTACCGGTTCTCGAACCTCCAACCGTTCGCGGGCAGGCTCGCCGGGAAGCTCTCGGGCGGCATGAAGCAGAAGCTCGCCCTGTCGTGCGCGCTCATCCACCGGCCGCGACTCCTGCTCCTCGACGAGCCGACGTTCGGCGTGGATCCGATCTCCCGCCGCGACCTGTGGATCATCCTCCAGGAGATGCTGACCGAGGGGATCACGATCCTCCTCTCGACGTCCTACCTCGACGAGGCCGAGCGCTGCGATCGCGTGGCTCTCCTCGACGCCGGGCGGATCGTCGCGCTCGACTCCCCGAGGTCGCTCCAGTCGACGCTCGAGGGACGCGCGTTCGCCATCCGCGCCCACTCGCCGCGGACCGCGCTCCGGATTCTCCGCGAGCGCCCGGAGGCCAGCCGGGCGGCGCTGTTCGGCGAGAGCGTGCACCTCACGCTGAAGGCTCCGGCGGAGACGCTGCCCGATCCGATCCGGAACGCGCTCGACGTCGCCGATGTCGGCCTCGAATCGGTCGAGCGGATCCGGCCGTCGCTCGAAGACGTCTTCATCGAGCTGACGAGTGACTGATCGAAAGGCGACCGGAACCGCCGGCGCGGTGATCGTCGCCGACGGGCTCACCCGCCGGTTCGGCGACTTCACGGCCGTCGAGGACGTGTCGTTCGCCGTTCAGGCGGGCGAGATCTTCGGCTTTCTCGGTCCCAACGGAGCCGGAAAGACGACGGCGATCCGGATGCTCACCGGCCTCCTGCCTCCGACCTCGGGGTTCGCACACGTGGCTGGATACGACGTCGCGCGCGAGTCACGCGCCCTGCGTCGCTCGATCGGCTACATGAGCCAGCTCTTCTCGCTGTACTCCGACCTCACGGTCCGCGAGAATCTGGAGCTTTTCGCCGGCCTGTACGACTTGTCCGCGAATCAGCGCGAGGATCGCATCCGATGGGCGCTCGCCACCGCCGGGCTGGAGGGGCGCGACGACCAGCTGACCGCCACGCTGCCTCTCGGCCTGAAGCAGCGGCTCGCCCTGGGCTCCGCCGTTCTCCACGAACCGCCCGTCCTGTTCCTGGACGAGCCGACGTCGGGCGTCGACCCGGTCGCCCGACGCGCGTTCTGGGACCTGGTCGCGGATATGACCGCGCGCGGCACGACCGTGCTCGTCACCACCCATTACATGGAGGAGGCCGAGCACTGCCACCGGCTCGCGCTCATGAACCGCGGCCGGATCGTGGCGCTGGACTCCCCCGGGGCCCTCAGGGCGTCGCTCGACTCCCCGATCCTCGAAGTCCGGTCGCGCGATCCCACCCGCGCCGCCGCGCTCATCTCGGGTCTCGAACCGATCGAAGACGCCACGATGGTCGGCCGCGCCGTCCACGTGGTCACCCGTGACGAGGCTGCGGCGCGGGCGCGGATCATCGATACGCTCGCGGGCGCCGGGATCGGGCTCCTGAGCCTGGAGCGGGTCCGTCCGACGCTGGAGGACGTCTTCGTCGCGGTGGTACGCGCGAGCGGCGGCGTGGTGGCCGGATGACGTTCCACCGGACGTTGGCCGTCGCGCGCAAGGAGGTCCTTCAGCTGTCGCGCGATCCGCGCAGCCTGGCTCTCGGGTTCCTGATCCCGCCGCTTCTCATCGTATTCTTCGGAGCCGCGATCACGTTCGACGTCGACGACATCGGCCTCGCGGTATGGGACGCCGACCGCTCGCAGGCGTCGTCGCGGCTGGTGCAGGCGTTCGTGGCGAGCGATTACTTCCGCGTCGTCGAGCGGCTCGACCGCTATCCCGACGTCGAGCACGTGCTCCAGTCCGGCGAGGCTCTCGCCGTGCTCGCCATCCCGCACGGGTTCGCGCGCGACCTCGGGACCGGGGGTCCGGCTCCGGTTCAGCTGCTGGTCGACGGCTCGGACGCGAACACGGCCACGATCGCCATCGAGTACGCGGGCGCCATCACGTCCGCGTTCTCTCTCCGCGCGACGCTCCAGGGCCGCGAGCTCCGTCCTTCACTCGTGCCGGCGAGCCGTGTCTGGTACAATCCTTCGCTCGAGAGCCGGAACATGGTAGTCCCCGGTCTGGTGGCGGTCATCCTCTCGATTCTGGCCGCGCTCCTCACCGCGCTCACGATCGCGCGCGAATGGGAGCGCGGGACGATGGAGCAGCTCGTTTCCACGCCGGTCACACGGCTGGAGATCGTGACCGGCAAGCTCCTCCCCTACCTCGCCATCGGCGTATTCGACGTGCTTCTCGCGGTGGCGATCGGGACGCTGGTCTTCGATGTTCCCTTCCGCGGCAGCCTCGCGCTCCTCGTGGCGATGACCGTAGTGTTCCTCTTCGCCGCCCTTGGGTTCGGCATGTTCCTCTCGGCCGCCCTCAAATCCCAGGTCCTCGCCACCCAGTTCGCGATGGTGGCCACGTACGTCCCGGCGCTGCTCCTCTCGGGCTTCATCTTCGCGATCGCGAACATGCCGCGCCCCCTCCAGATCGCGACGTACCTGTTTCCGGCCCGTTACTACGTCACGATCACCAAAGCCGTGTTCCTGAAGGGCGTGGGGTTCGAGGTGCTGTGGCGACAGGGCCTCCCGCTCGTGGCCCTGGCCGCGCTCGCGATCGGGGCCACCGTGGCCGCGTTCCGCAAGGAGGTCGCGTGAGCGGATTCTCCAGACGCCACGTCGTGGAGATGGTCCGAAAGGAACGCAGGCAGCTCCTGCGCGACCCGCGCACTCAGCTCATCATGTTCGTCGCGCCCGTGATTCAGCTGCTCCTGTTCGGATACGCGGTGAACACCGACATCCGGGACACCGCGACGTTCGTCGTGGATCGGGACCGCACTCTCGCCTCACGACGCCTCATCGAGGCGTTCGAGTCCACCGGCCGGTTCCGCGTCGAGAACGCCTCCGTCGATCCCGCCGACATCGGTTCGGCGCTCGACCGGGGTGCGGCGGTCGTCGGGATCGATATCCCGCCCGGGTTCGCGGCCGACCTAGCCGCGGCGCGTCCGGCGCGGCTCCAGGTCCTCGTCGACGGCACGCAGTCGAACACGGCGACGATCGCGCTGGGCTATGCCGTCCGGATCGCGGCGGCCTTCGGGTCGGGGGAGACGGACGCGCCCCCGGTGATCGATCTGCGGTCCCGCGCATGGTACAACCCGGGCCTCCACAGCCGACTCTACAACGTGCCCGCCGTGGTCGGCGTCGTCCTGCTCCTCATGTGCCTGCTCCTGACCGCCCTGGCGGTGGCGCGGGAGCGCGAGGTCGGTACCCTCGAGCAGCTCATGGTCACTCCGCTCACGCCGGCCGAGCTGATGCTCGGCAAGACGATTCCGGTCGCCGTCGTCGGGATGATCGACCTCGCACTCGTCACCGCCGTGGCGATCCTCTGGTTCGACGTCCCGTTCCGCGGCTCCGTCCTGGCGCTGCTCGCGGCGGCTCTCGTCTACATCCTCGCCGGCCTCGCACTGGGCCTGTGGATCTCGACCGTATCCCGAACTCAGCAGGAGGCCTTCCTCACCATGTTCCTGTTCATCCTTCCGGCGGTCATCCTGGCCGGATTCCTCTCGCGCGTGGAGACGATGCCCACGCCCTTCCGCTGGCTCGCACAGCTCGATCCCCTGCGTCACTTTCTCGTGATCGTCCGCGCGCTGTTCCTCAAGGGCGAAGGGATCGCCGACCTCTGGCGCGAGTACGTCATCCTGCTCGCGATGGCGGTCTCGGCGCTGTCGGTTTCCGTCGTCCGCTTCCGCCGGACCGTGGGGTAATGGCGCTCGAGGTGTTTCTGTACGCGCTCGTGACGGCGCTGGCGACGGGGCTCGGGGCGCTGCCGTTCCTGTTCGTGCGTCGCATGTCGCGGCGCTGGCTGGGCATCTCGAACGGGCTGGCGGCCGGCCTCATGGCGGGGGCGAGCGCCGGTCTCCTCCGCGAAGGCCTCGCGTTCGGAACGGCCCGCGTGGTCATCGGCGTCCTGCTCGGCATCGCCTTCATCGTGACGAGCCAGCGCATGCTCTCGCACCACAAGGCGCTCGAGCTGGGCACCCTTCGCGGAGTGGATGCCGTCAAGGCCCTCATGATCGTGGGTGTGATGACCATCCACTCCGTGAGCGAGGGGGTGGGGGTGGGAGTTTCGTTCGGCGGCGGCAAGGCGCTGGGGTTGTTCATCACGATCGCGATCGCGGTGCACAACATCCCCGAGGGCCTGGCGATCAGCCTGGTCCTCGTGCCGCGCGGCGAGCCCGTCTGGCGCGCCGCGGCCTGGAGCGTCTTCTCGAGCCTCCCGCAGCCGCTCCTCGCCGTGCCCGCGTTCCTGTTCGTCGAGACTTTCGTCAGGTATCTCCCGATCGGCCTGGGGTTCGCGGCCGGCGCCATGCTGTGGATGGTCTTCGCCGAGCTGATCCCCGACGCGCTGGAGGATGCCGACCGCGGCGTGGTCGCGTTCACCGTCACGCTCTCGGTCGTGGCCATGCTCGTGTTCCAGGCCCTTCTCCGCTGACGGTTGCGTCGCGGCGGAGGCCGCGATTATCTATCCGCTCGACCCGCGGGTCCTCGCAAACCACACACGGAGAGTCGCGCGTGACGATCGTGATCGCCGTGCTCGCGGGCGCAGTGCTCGTCTGGGTGGCGTGGATCTTCAACCGGCTCGTCTCTCTCCGGAACCGGCTCCGCTCCGCGTGGGCCGACGTGGACGCGCTCCTCAAACGGCGGGCGGACCTGATCCCCAACCTCGTCGCGGCCGTGCGTGGCTATGCGGGCCACGAGCAGCGCACGCTGGACGAAGTGACCAGCGCGCGCGCGGTCGCCCTGGGCGCCGGGGACGACCGCGCCGCGCGGGCGGATGCGGAGAACGCGCTCACGCGGCGCATCCACGGGCTGATCGCGATCGCCGAGGCGTATCCCGAGCTCAAGGCGAGCGCGAACTTCCTCCGGCTGCAGGCCGAGCTCGTCGAGACCGAGGACGACATCGCGAGCGCGCGGCGATACTACAACGCGGTCGCGCGCGACCTCAACACGCGGCGGGAGACGTTCCCCAACCTGCTCGTCGCCGGCGCGCTCGGGTTCCGGCGGGCGGAATTCTTCGAGCTCTCCGACATCGACGAGCGCGCGGCTCCGGACGCCGGGATCCGGCGCACGGAATGAGGTCGGGGGTCCGCCCATGAGGCGCGCGTCGCGCCCGATCCGTGCCGCCGCGCGTGCGCTCGCCGCGGCGGTGACCCTCCTCGCGCTCCCCGTCGCGGCCCTCCCGCAGGACACCGGCTGGACGATCACGAGCTTCCACGCCGACTACGTGGTCCATCCCGACGGATCGCTGGGGGTCATCGAGCGGATCGAAGTCGACTTCGACGGACTCGCGCGCCACGGCATCTACCGGACGATCCCGGTCGTGTACAAGCGAGTGGTCTCGGATGATGTACCGGTTCCGGCCGGACGCGTGCGGTTTTCGCTCGATGTCCGCGGCGTTTCCGACGGTGCAGGGAACCCGGTCCCGTACGAAGCCTCGGGAACCGGGGAGAAGGAGATCAAGATCGGCGACCCGGAACGCACGGTATCGGGTCGCCAGGCCTACGTGATCGACTACGCGCTCTCGGGCGGCCTCGGATTCTTCGAGGAGTTCGACGAGCTGTACTGGCAGGTGACGGGGACGAACTGGCCGGTGACGATCGAGCGCGCGTCGGCCACCGTGCTTCTGCCCCCGGAGCGGGTCGCGGCGTTCGCCGACAGCGCCCCGTGGCAGGCGCACTGCTATTCGGGCGGCGCCGAGAGCACGAGCGACGCCGCGTGCACGGCCGAGGTCGCTTCGCCCGGCACCTACCGGTTCGAGACCACCGCCCCGCTCGCGCCCGGCGAGGGACTCACGCTCGCCGCCGGCTTCCCCAAGGGCCTCATCCCGCCGCCGCCCGCCTCCGAGCGCGCGCGACAGGCGATCCTCCGATGGGGACCGCTCGCGATCCCGTTCGCGGTCTTCGGCGCGCTCGTCCTGTGGTGGCGGCGCCACGGGAAGGAGCCGGCGCTAGGCAGCGTCGTGCCCCAGTGGCGCCCCTCCGAAGACCTGCGGCCGGGAACGGCCGGCGCGCTCCGCGATCAGCGCGCGGACATGGACGACGTGATCGCCACGATCCTCGACCTCGCCGTGCGCGGCTTCGTGCGGATCGTCGAAGTCCCGCCCGAGGTCCCCCTCGGGCTCGATCCGGACACGCTCGCCGGCAAGATCCTCGGCGGCGTCGCCGGCCGGCGGCAGGACTGGGAGCTCGTGCGGCTCGAGCCCGGCGACGACGCAAGCCTGCGCGAGTTCGAGCGGCTCACGCTCGACGGCTTCTTCGAGGGAGCAGAGACCCGCCGGCTCTCCGAGCTCAAGAACGAATTCTACAAGCGGCTCCCCGGGATCAAGGACGCGCTGTATCACGAGCTCGTCTCGCGGAAGCTCTTTCCGCGCAGCCCGTCGAAGACGCGGACGATGTGGACGGTCTTCGGCGTCATCCTGATCCTCGCCGGAGGCGCGCTCGGCTTCCTCGCGCTGACGCTCGGCTATTGGGCCGTCCTCCCCGCGATGATCGCCTCCGGCGCCCTCGTCCTCGTGTTCGGCCGGCACATGCCGGCCATGACCGCGACCGGCGCGCGCGTCCGGCGCGAGGTCGAAGGTCTCGCGGAGTACATCCGGCGCGCGGAAAAGGCGGAGATCGAGTTCCGCGACGCCCCCCAGCGGACCCCCGAGCTCTTCAGCGCGCTCCTTCCCTATGCGGTGGCGCTCGACGTGAGCGAGCTGTGGGTGCGTCAATTCGACGGCCTCCTCACCCAGCCCCCGACGTGGTACGCCGGATCGATGACGAGCTTCTCGTCGGGAGGCTTCCAGCAGTCGCTCGCGAACTTCCGGTCGTCGGCCGCGACCACGCTCCAGTCCGCGCCCGGCGGCAGCTCGGGGAGCGGGGGCGGAGGGTCCGTCGGGGGCGGCGGAGGAGGAGGGGGTGGCGGGAGCTGGTAGGCGGGCTCGCGATCGGCCTCCCGCTCGTCGTTCTCGCGCTCATGACCCTCTGGTGGGCGTGGGTCGGGCGCGATCCCAGCCCCGGCTCGATCGTTCCCGCCTGGCGCCCGCCGGACGGCGTCCCCCCGGGGGCCGCGGGCGCCCTCGTCGATCAGCGGGCCGATCCCGCCGACGTCCTGGCGACGATCCTGGACCTCGCCGCGCGCGGCTATCTCGTCATCCGCGAGGTCCACCCGTCCGGCGTCCCCGCGGAAGGAGACGAGGCCGTGCGCGTCGCCCGGACGATCCTCGAGAACGTCGGGGTCTGGACGACCGAGTGGGAGTTCCGGCGCACGGACGAGTCGCTCGACGACCTGGCCACGTTCGAGCGCGCGGTCGTCCACTCGCTTTTCGGGGCCGAGCGGTCCGTGACGATGTCGGCCGTGGCGGAATCCTTCCGCGCGCGCCTGCCCGCTCTCTACGCCACGCTCTACGACGACATGGTCGGGCGCGGCTGGTTCCGGCAGAGCCCCCACGCCACCCGCCGCGAATGGCTCGTCCTGGGCGGCGCGCTGGTCGCGGTCGGAGCGCTCGTTCTCTGGGCCGGCGAGGTCGTGCTCGGTCTCGGACTCGTCCTCTCGGGCGGGGTCGTCCTCGCGTTCTCTGCCGTGATGCCGGTCGTCACCCGCGCGGGCGCGCGCGCCCGCGACGCGCTCCTCGGGCTCCGGGAGTACGTGCGCCGCGCCGAGCGCGCCGGAGTCGAGGCGCGGCATCGTGGGGAACGCGCGCCTAGGCGCTTCGAGGAGATCCTCCCGTACGCGATCGCGCTCGGCGTCGTCGACCTCTGGCTGGACGAGTTCGCCGGGCTCGTGAAGGGCCCGGGATGGTACGTCGTCCAGGGCGCGCCCGGGCCGACATCGTTCTCGGTCAGCCTCGGCGTCTTCTTGAGCGCCGCGATCGGGGCGTTCGGCGCGCCGGACCGTTGAGGGCGCGCGGGCCGCCACCTCTCAGGGCCCGCCCCCGAACAGGTCGGGTTGCTCGGGGGCGGCGGTCGCGATCCCGCCGAGCTCCTTCGGGTACGTCGCGAGGAGGGGTTCCGGCACGTCCACGCGCCGGCCCGACGACCACGACTTGAGCTGGAGCGCGTTCACGGCGGCCTGGCCCTGATAGTGATTGTTCGTGATCGCGATCACGGCCTTGACGCGCGCGTCCGCCGCGGCCGCCTCGATCCGCCGGACCCACGGCTCTAGCTCCTCCTCGTCGTAGAGGTAGTCGTAGCGCTCGTGCGACGGGCGGCCTTCGGCGAACCAGGCCTCGAAGTTCCGTCCGTGAAAGCGGTAGTACGCCACGGGCCCCGTGCGCCGGTCCACCGGCCCCAGCGATCCTTCGTGGAGCGGCTGGTCGATGGCGGCCAGCCCCACCCCGCGCTCGCGGAGCCAGGCGAGGGTCTCGGGCTCGTCCCACGACGCGTGCCGAACCTCGACGACGAGCGGGTAGTCCGCGAACGCGTCGAGGATCGCGGCGAGCCGTGCGCGCTCCTCGGGCTCGTTTCGGAACGACCACGGGAACTGGGCCAGGATCGCCAGCAGTCGGTCCTCCTCGGCGAGCGGATCGATCCCCTCGCGGAAGGCGTCCAGGTCCGCGTTCGACGGTGGCGCGCCCTGCTCGTGCGTGAAGCCGCGCCAGAGCTTGGCCGTGAAGCGGAAGCGCGGATGATCCTCGACCCTCCGCGCCCACGATCGGGTCCAGGCCGCGGGCGGCGGGCGATAGAAGGACGTGTTGATCTCGACGACGTCGAAGTAGCGGGCGAGGTATTCGAGCGGATCGAACCGACGGCCGGCTCCGGCGGGGTAGACGACTCCCTTCCAGTCCTCGTACGACCAGCCGGCGGGTCCGATCCACACGCCTTCGGCGGCGCCGTCGGATCCGCGCGCGGTCGCCGGTTCCGCCACGCGCGTCATTCCCGCTTCGAGTGCGCGCCTTCCCGCGAGACCCGGCTCGCGAGCGCGCCCGTCGCCAGCAGGATCGACGAGCCGGCGCGCACGGCGCCGAACCCGAACCGGTCGCGCAGGCCGTCGAGCGGGCCGATCAGCCGCTCCCAGGCGAGCTCGCGCGGCGCGGCGAAGAGGTCGAGCTGGGGCGCCGCGGCGACCAGGTTCGTGAGCCCGACGCCGAGGAGCCGCACGCTGACCCGGCGGGCGTACGCCGCGCGGAACAGCTCGCGCGCCGTGTCCGCCACCCGGCGCTCGCTGTCGGTGGGGGTGGCGAGCGTGTGACTCCGCGTGACGGTGGTGAAATCGCGATAGCGGAGCTTGAGCGTCACGGTGCGCGCGGTCAGGCGATGCACGCGCAGGTCGCGCGCCGCGCGCTCGCTCAGGTACCACAGCATCGACTCGCAGAACTCGACGTCGGCGGTGTCCTCGTCGAACGTGCACTCGCGGCTCACGGACTTGGGCGGCTCGTCGGTCAGGACCACGCGCTCGTCGGCGCCGCGCGCGCGCGCGCACAGCGACGCGCCGTGCTCGCCGAAGACGCCGGTCACGAGCTCGGGGTCGAGCCGCGCGAGATCGCCCAGCGTGCGCAGATTGAACTGCCACAGACGCTCGCGGGTCGCGGGCCCGATCCCCGGCATGCGGTCGAGCGGCAGCGGAGCGAGGAACGCGGCCTCGCGCTCCGGCCACACCTCGAGGAAGCCTTCGGGCTTGCAGAGGTCGGAGGCGATCTTCGCCACCGCCTTCGTCGTCGCCAGCCCCATCGACACCGGCAGCCGGGTCTCGTCCCGGATCGCGCGGCGGATCCGCTCGGCGGTGGCGCGCGGCGGGCCGTGGAGTCGCTCGGTCCCGGTCAGATCGAGATACGCCTCGTCGATCGAGACCGGCTCGACGGCCGGCGTGAAACGCGACAGGACCGACCGCACCGCGCTCGCCGCGCGGCGATACAGATCGGGACTTCCCGGAAGCCAGGCCGCGTCGGGACAGCGGCGGTACGCCTCGCCGATCGGCATCGCGGAGCGGATCCCGAAGGCCCGCGCCTCGTAGGAGGCCGCGGCCACCACCCCGCGCCCCTTGCCGCCCCGCGGGTCGGCGCCCACGACGACCGGTCGCCCCGCGAGCGACGGATCCCGGAGCCGCTCGACGGCGACGAAGAACGCGTCGAGATCGACGTGGAGGATCGCGCGGGGGGACATGTGATCAGGTTACCCGAACAAAAACCGAACGTCAACGCGCCCGTCGGCGGGCTCGAGGGCCTGCGACACGAGCGGGAGCCCGACGATGAGGACCGCCCCGATCGCGGCTTCGTAGACGAGCGCCCGGACGGCCGGTAACATCGCCCGCATGAATCCCTCCCCCGTCCACGCGCTGCTCGACGATCTCTTCTTCCGCTCCCGCATCGAGGCCACCGCGCAGGCGGCCGGCGTCCGCGTCCTCGTCTCGCGCACGCTCGCCGAGCTCGAGCAGAGGCTCGACGACGGCGGCGGAAGGGGCGTCCTCGTCGACCTCGGGCTGGGAACCGACGCGGCCGCCGCGGCGATCGGGACCCTCAAGCGCCGCGTCGACCCTCCCCGCGTCGTGGCCTGGGGATCCCACGTCGACGAGGCGGCCATGAACGCCGCCCGCGACGCGGGCGCCGACCGGGTGCTCCCGCGCAGCGCGTTCACGCGCCGGCTGCCCGAGCTCCTGCGGGAGCTCGCCGGCTGAGGCGGAAAGGGCCGCCGCCGTCCGCGCGACGGCCTTCAGTGCATCAGCGTGTCGATCCCCGGGATCGAAGACGTCACGCCTTCGGACGTGGCCAGCGTCCAGGCGATCGCGAGGACGACGGCCTTGGACTGGTCGCTCCCGTCGGACAGCTCGGCCAGGCGCTCGCGGTTCTCGCGCGCGAGCTCGAGGTTCGGCTGCGGCACCCCGCTCGACCCTCCCGCGGGCCCATCGAGCATCGAGTACGCGTGGGACAGCGCCATCCCCGTCCACAGGTACTCGCTCACGGCCATGTCGTGGTCCGCGAGGGCCTCGGCCAGCGCGACGCGCGAGCGGCCGAAGCCCTGGAGGCCGGCCATCGCGTCACCCAGGCCCGCGTTCCCACCGCGATCCTCGATGTCCTCGCCGCGCTCCTGCATGTCCTCGACCCATTCCTGCATCTCCTCCCAGGCGTCGTCGGTGACCGCGAAGAACCTCTCGGCCCGGTCGCCGCCCACGACTCCGTCGTCCGGCGGCGTGAACGGATGCTCCGTCTCCAGCTCCCGGATCTTCTCGCTCGCCTCCTGTTGCGCTTCGAGACCGCCGCTGAAGTCCTTCGCCTTCTTCGACACGAACATCCCGCCCGCCACGATGGCCACGATCACGACCACGATCGCGAGCACGGCGAGGATCCCGCATCCGATCGCGACCTTGACACCGGTCGACAGTCCCGTCTTCGGGGGCGGAGCGGAGGGCGGGGGTGCACCCGCGGGTGTCTGGGGATCGGCCATGGTCACCTCCTGGTTCCCGGGCTGAGAAAGGGTTGCGACCCGTGAAGGATCGCGCGATCAGCCCGTCGCGGCCGCACCGGGCTCGGACGGGCGGGTGATGAACCGGTTCACGGCGTCGAGAACGGCCCGCACCGCGGCTTCGTGGAGGTCGTCCCGGACGGCGGCGGTACCGACCATCCGCATCCGGTGGCGCCCGCGCCGGGCCTCGATCAGGACGACGAGCAGATGCTCCTCGTACACGCGCATCTGCTCGAGCCCCGCGAGATAGAACGCCATCTCCTTCTCGGTGAGGTATTCGAGCGCCTCGATCACGGCCCGGGCCGCGGCGTAGATCCGCGCTTCAGGCGTGTCCGTGTCGCGATGGCTGCCCTCGAAGATCACGTCGCCCAGCTTGAGCTCCACGTGGGCGGTGCACTTGAGGGGATCGTCCTGCAGGATCCGCAACCGGTGGAAAACGACCCGGGCGACGGCGGGAGAAGCCGGCGCGACCGCCGGCCCCTTCGGCGCGGCCGACGTTGTGCCTGCGGTCGCGGGTCGACGCGGCTTGTCCGGAGCCGGCGCCTCGCGACCGGCCTCATCGACGTCGGCCCCCTCCTTCAGCACGGCGATCGAGACGATGCGATGGTCGATCGTCAGATCGAAGGCGGTCTTGAGCAGGGTCTCGATGTTGCGGACGATCTGCTTCGGGGCCAGAGCGCCGTCGCTCAGGACGTGGATCTCCCGCAACTGGCGGCCGTTCGCGTCGGGCCGGACGCGCGCCCGGACGACTCCCGTGAGGGTCTCGAGCAGCGTATCGATTTGCGTCGGATCGAACTCGGGCATGCGTCCCCTGACGGGGGGGTGTTAGGTTGCCGCAGTATACAGATCGCACCCGATTCCGAGCAAGCGATCACCTTGCACGGATGCCCGGTTTCGCGGATCTTGATGGCGTTCCGAGAGCCGGCCGAATCCCGGGTTCGTCCCGGAGGGAAGAGAGGACTCCGCTCCATGACCTACGTGATCACGCAGCCATGCATCGGTCTCAAGGACGCGAGCTGTGTCGAGGTCTGCCCCGTGGATTGCATCTACGAGGGCGAGGACATGTACTACATCCACCCCGACGAGTGCATCGAGTGCGCCGCCTGCGAGCCGGAATGTCCAGTCGAGGCGATCTTCGCCGAAGAGGACGTCCCGCCCGAGTGGCGGCACTTCATCCAGGTCAACGCCGACTTCTTCGTCAACAAGTAGCCCCACCCCGATCGAACCCTGCGCACGCTCGCGAGCGGACTCATCGCCGCAACACGTTGCGCAACACGAAGCTCACGTTCTCCTTTCGTTCCCGCAGGCGACGGTAGAAATACGGAAGCCACTTCTCCCCGTAGGGGACGTAGACGCGAACGCAAAAACCGCGCCGGGCCATCGCTTCCAGCGTCTCTCCGCGGACTCCGTACAGCATCTGGAACTCGAACCGATCGGGATCGATGGCGTGATCGCGCGCGTACCCGATGACGTGCTCGATCCGCTCGTCGTCATGGGTCGCGATCGCGGGGTAGACGCCGCGCTCGAGCAGCCGTTCGGCCAGGCGGTCGAAGGCCGCGTTGACCTCGAGCTTGTCCTGGAAGGCGAGCGGGGCCGGCTCCTTGTAGGCCCCCTTCACGAGCCGGACCCGAGCCCCTTCGGCGATCAGCCTGTCGACGTCGGCATCGCTGCGCCGGAGCATCGACTGGATGACGACGCCGACGTTGCGGAAGCTCTTCCAGACCTCGTAGAACAACTCCAGCGTGAGCTGCGTGTAGGGCGAGCCTTCCATGTCGATACGCACCCAGTTGTCGGTCTCGCGGGCCGTCTCGAGGATCGACACCAGCTGGTCGCGCGCGAGGCCGGGCTGGATGTCCAGTCCCAGCATGGTCAGCTTGATCGAGATGTTCGCGTCGACGCCCGCGTCGGCGATCCCCCGCAGGAGGTCCACGTAATCGTCGTGCGCCCGCATCGCCGCCTCGCGCTCGGTGACGTTCTCCCCGAGAAGGTCGAGCGACGCCGCGATTCCCCGGGCGTTGAGATCTCTCACGGCCGCGATCGCGGATCCCTTCTCCTCTCCCGCGACGAAACGTGACGCCGGCCAGATCAGCATGCCGCCGGACGCGCCGTCGGGTGGTTGCCACCACAGTCCGCTCCCGCTAGCATTTCGCGCATGTCGGTTCCCACCCTTTCCATTCACGCTCCCGCCATCCGACGCGCCGCGGTCCGTCCCGCCGATCGCGCGGCCGGGATCCTGGCGTTCGCTCTGCTCACCGCGCTCGGCGCGTTCGTGCGCATTCCGCTCCCGTTCACGCCCGTGCCGATCACGCTCCAGACGTTCTTCGTGCTGGCCGCCGGTATCTACCTGGGAAGTCGGGACGCCGCGATGTCCCAGCTCGGATACCTCGCGCTGGGCACCGTCGGCCTGCCGGTGTTCGCCGGCGGGGGAGCGGGCGTCGGCCACTTCCTCGGCGCCACCGGCGGGTACCTGGTCGCGTTTCCGCTGGCCGCGGCCTTCGTGGGAGCGGCGATCCGCCCCGGAGACTCGGCCGTTCGCGCGACGATCGTGTGCCTGGCCGCGACGCTCCTGATCCTCGCGCTCGGAGCGGCCGGTCTCGCCGCGTTCCTAGGCGTCGGGGCGGAGCGCGCGATCGCGCTGGGCGTGCTCCCGTTCCTCCCCGGCGGGGCCGTCAAGATCGCGGCCGCCGTCGGCCTCGTCGTCAGGCCGCCGCTCCTGCGCTGAGCCCGAGCGGGCGCGGCCCGCTTCCCCACCCTACTGCCCCTCGCGCTCGAGCTGTCCGGTGAGCCTCTCCGGGGAGAGGATCTCGTCGAGCTTCTTCTTCCCCAGGTCGGTCTCCTCGAGCGCGACGTCCGACACCCGGCGGTTCTCCGCCAGCGCCTTCTTCACGATCTCGGCCGCGCGCGCGTAGCCGATGACGGGATTGAGCGCCGTGGCCAGCGACGGGCTCTTGTGCGCGTAATCCTCCATCCGCTCGCGATCGGCGACGATTCCCTCTACGCAGCCGGTGCGGAAGACCTCCAGGAAGTTCCGGAGGATCTCGATCGAGAACAGGATCTCCCAGATCATGACGGGCTGCATGACGTTGATCTCGAGCTGACCGCCCTGCGCCGCCATCGCCACCGCGAGGTCGGCCCCCACCACGTGGAACGCGATCTGGTTCAGGCACTCGGGCATCACCGGGTTGACCTTGCCGGGCATGATCGACGAGCCCGGCTGGCGTGGCGGGAGGGCGATCTCCTTGAGCCCCGTCAACGGCCCGGAATCGAGAAGTCGCAGATCGTTGGCGATACGGATCAGCTCGAGCGCGAGGTTCCTGAGCGCCGAGGAGACCCCGGTGATCGGCTGATGGCTCTGCAGCCGCTCTCGCGGATCGGCCGCCTTCTGGAGGTCGAAACCGGTGAGCTCGGAAAGGTGCGCGAGGATCTTCACGCGGTATCCGTCGGGCAGGTTGATCCCCGTGCCCGCCGCGTTGCCGCCGATCGGCAGCTCCTCGAGAGCAGTGACGGCGGAATCGATCGCGACGACCGAACGATCAAGGGCGGCGCCGTAGGCGTGCATCTCCTGGCCCAGCGTGACCGGCACGGCGTCCTGCAGATGCGTGCGTCCCGACTTGATCGCGTCGGCGAACTCCTCGCCCTTGGCGTGGAACGCGTCTGCCAGCGCCGCGAGCACGGGTTCGAAATCGCGCCACGCGAGCAGGATGGACAGATGCATGGCCGTCGGAAACGTGTCGTTCGTCGATTGCGACATGTTGACATGATCGTTGGGATGCAGGCGACCGTAGCTCGCGCGCGCCTCGCCGAGGATCTCGAGCGCGCGGTTGGCGAGGACCTCGTTGACGTTCATGTGGAACGAGACCCCCGCGCCGGCCTGGAAGACGTCGACGACGAACTGGTCGCGGAGCTTCCCCGCGAGCACTTCGTCGCACGCCTGGACGATGGCCGCGCCGCGTTCTGCGTCGAGGACCCCGAGGTCCACGTGGGTCAGCGCCGCGGCCTTCTTGATGATCATGTAGGCGTCGATCAGCCAGGCGTGTTCCCGCAGGCCGCTGACGGGGAAGTTCTCGGTCGCGCGGAGGGTCTGGATCCCCCAGTAGGCGTCGGCCGGGACCTCCCTCGTCCCCAGGCTGTCCTTCTCCGTCCGGGTCGTCACGATCGTTCCTCCGGAGTGGGTTGAGTGGAGAATCCGCGCGGAAGCGCCCCGAAGATACACCGCTTGTGTCGCCTGCGCAGACGGTCCCATATTGCGCCATGGCCCGAGTTCTCACGCCACAGGACATCCACGCGCTCATTCACCTGCTGGGCGACGACGACGCCTGGGTGAAGGAGCAGGCGCGCTCGACCCTCCGCGCGGCGGGGGACGTGACGGCGCCCTATCTCGAAACCGCCTCCGAGGCCGACCGCGAGCCTTCGATCCGCCGCGAGTCCGGCGCGCTGCTCGAGGACATCCACGTCGACGAGATCGAGCGCGAGTGGGTGGACCTTCAGGCGACCGTCGAGGGCGAGGCGCTCGAGGAAGGAGCGTTCCTCCTCGAGAGGATGATCCGCCCGGACGTCGGGCGGCGGGTCGAGACCGCGCGCGAGGAGCTCCGCGAGCTCGCCGCCGGCGCGCTCGAAGCGGTCCCCGAACACGGTCCGCTGGAGGACCGCGTCGAGGCGCTCCGGCGTTACCTCCACGAGACGTGCGGGTTCCATGGGAACACCGAGGACTACTACGACCCCGACAACTCGTTCTTCTCGAACGTGCTCCTCCATCGGACCGGCATCCCGATCACGCTCGCGCTCGTCTATCTGACGGTCGGGCGGCGGATCGGCGTTCCGCTCGTCGGCATCGGAATGCCGATGCACTTCCTCATCGGCTACCGGACGACCGCGAGCTACCGTTATCTGGATCCGTTCTTCGGTGGCCGCGAGGTGAGTCGGGGCGAGTGCCTGCTGCTCCTCGAGCGCGCGGGGTTCGATCCGGCGGAGAACTACCTGCGCGCCGCGCCCGTCGTCGGGATCCTCGAGCGGATGGCGCGGAACCTGACCGTGATCTATCAGAACGGCGCGCGGGAGCGGGAGCTCCGCCTGGCGCGCCGATTCGTCACCCTGCTGACGGGCGAGATCGGCTAGCCGCGGCTCAGAACCGGCCGCGGGCGCGCTCTTTCGCGGGCAGCACTTCCAGGCACGTCGTCCACCAGCCGGTCTCGATCGTCGTCGCGAACTCCTCCGGCAGCCGCTCGTCGCGCATCTCCCCCGCGAGCGCTCGGTGGTCGTAGCGCACCCGCCGCCACTCGACCTCGGGCGGCCCGCCGTCCTCCGGATCCGTCAGGATCGCGTAGACGACGCGCGGATCCCCGTCGTTCGCGGGGCGCCCGATGGCTCCCACGTTGACGACGCGCCGACCCGCCGGGAGCGCGCGGGTCCAGGGGAGCCCCGTGTGGGTCACGCACAGCAGGTCGGCGCCGGACTCGTCCAGGAGCCAGGCCAAGAAGGCGTCCGAGCACGCGCTCTCCCACAGGAACTCGTTCGTGCGACGCGGGCTACCGTGACACAGGAGCGCCCGGCGACCGGCCAGCGTGATCCGGATCGCTTCCGGCAGGTTCCGCATCCACGCGCGGTGGGCAGGGTCCGTGTTCGCGTATGTGTAACGGTAGGAGAGCGCCGCGAACGCGTTGTCGCGCGGATCGGTGTACCCGCAGCGGCAGTCGGGGAGCCCATGGCCGAGCGAGTGGTCGTAGTTCCCCTGGACGACGGGAATCCCCGCCCGGCGAACGATCTCGCAGGAACGGTCCGGATGTGGGCCGAAGGCGCCCAGGTCTCCCAGGCAGACGGCCTCCTCCGCGCCCGCGGCCGCGGCGTCCGCGAGCGTCGCTTCCAGCGCGAGATGGTTGCTGTAGACGCCCCCGAAGAGGGCGATACGGCGCGCGGAGAGGCGCATCACGGCCCCGCGGCGGGGACCCCGGTCTCGGGCATCGCCGCGCCGGGGTTCGCGCAGATGGCCCCGTGCTGCCAGCACGTGTGGCAGGCGGCGTGGCTCAGCCCGAACGGCGTCGCCGCCGCGGTCGTCAGGTCCGCGCCCAGGTTCCCGTCCGGAGCGTCGAGCAGGATCGGGCAAACCCAGATCCCGCGGTCGGTCACGACCCGCGCGTGCGCGCAGACGAGCTGGTCGAGGTCGTAGCCGGCGAGCATCCCCCCGGTCACGCGCTCGTCCTCCCGGTACCCCCCCGCCCGCTCGGCCTCGGCTCCGATCCGGAGCGTGGGCATCGTCTTCAGACGCGGCTGGCGGCAGCCGCGCGCGCGGAGCTCCGCGGCGAACCGCGCGTAGACCTCGGGCTCCGCGTCCGGGTCCCACGTCCGGACGACGGTGACGATCGGAAGGAACCCGTGCGCCAGGAGAAGATCGAGGCCGGCCATCGCGCGCTCGAACGTGCCCGCGCCCCGGAGCGCGTCGTTCGACTCCGCGTCGAAGCCGTCGATCGAGAGCCGGAACTCGAGCGACCAGGGACTCGCGGCCGCCGCCGCGGCGAGCGGGCCGACGTTCCGTGGCTTGAGGAGCGTCCCGTTCGTCAGGACCGTCGTCGGACCGTAAGAGAGCGAGAGCGAGAGGAGGTCCACGATCCGCGGGTGCAGGAACGGCTCGCCGCCGGTGAAGTAGTATTCCTTGACGCCCAGCGCGACGCTCTCGGCGAGCCGGCGCTCGACGTCCTCGTAGGAGAGCAGGCCGAACGCCTCGTTTTCCGGCGCGCACGAGATGAAGCAGTGAGCGCACGTGAGGTTGCAGAGAGTTCCCGTGACCTGGAACCAGAGCGCGTCGAGGTGGCCCGGCTCGAGCACGGGCGTCGCCGACGGGTCGGAATGCGGTCGCACGCGCGGCTGGCTATGTTCGAACGCCGTGTCGACCTCCCGCACGATCCGCCGCACCGCGCGCGCCCTCGCCGCGGCCGCGATGCTCGGCTGCGCCTCCGCGCCCGGGACGTCCGACGCGGGGACTTCCTCCGAGGCGGCCCTCCTGGACGTCGGCGCGCGCGACCCGGACCTGTACCTCGACATGCGCTATGCGACCGCCGACAATTTCCTCGGCCGGGCGGTCTACGACGCCGCGCGGTGCCTCCTCGTGCCCGACGCCGCGGAGCGCCTCGAGGCGGCCGAGCGGACGCTCAGGTCCGAGGGATACGGGCTCGTCGTGTGGGACTGCTACCGGCCGCGGAGCGTTCAGTACGCGATGTGGGAGATCCTGCCCGACCCCGACTACGTCGCCGATCCGGCCCGCGGCTCGCGTCACAACCGGGGCGCCGCCGTCGACGTGGGCCTGAGGGCGCTCGACGGGAGCGCGGTCGCGCTCCCCACCGCGCACGACGACTTCACGCCCCGCGCGCATCGGGACGCGACGGATCTCCCCGCCGAGGCGATCGCCAGCCGCGAGCGGCTCGAGCGGGCGATGGTCGCCGCGGGCTGGATCCCCCTGCCGACCGAGTGGTGGCACTTCGACGCTCCGAACTGGGAACGCTATCCGCTCCGCGACGACCCGCTCGAGACGGCGGCCGGCTCACCCTAGGCGGGCTCCGCCGGGACGCGCGCCCGGATCGCGTCGACTGCTCCCTCCACATCCTCCACCCACGTGAACAGCTCGGCGCCGCCGTCCAGGTACGCGCCGCGCGTGAGCCGCTCGAAGACGCCCCGCCACGGATCCCGCCAGGCGACGAGCGGCTTCGGGGGCACGAGCCCCTTCCGCAGACACTCCCACGCGACCGAGATCTCCGCCAGCGTGCCGTTTCCGCCCGGGAGCGCGACGTATGCGCTCGCGTCCCGCACGAGGCGCTCGAGCCGCGCGAACAGGGTCGGGGCCTCGACGATCTCGCTCAGGTGCGGGTTCGGCCCGGCGCGGAAGGTGAACTCGGCACACGTGACGCCGATGGCCCGGCCACCGGCCTCGCGGGCGCCCTCGGCGGCCGCCTGCATCGTGCCACCGTAACCGCCGTTGAGAACGACGTACCCGGCGCGCGCGAGCGCGATCCCGAGGCGGTGTGCCCGATCGAGGTCGGTCGCCGCGCCGGCGCCGCTCCCGAAGACCGCCACCCGCGGTCCGCCACTCGAATCCCCGATCGCCGACATGTCCGCAAGCTAGCGCGGCACGCCCGCCGGTGGAAACGAAACGAGCCCGCCGGGGCGGGCTCGCGAACGGACAGTCGGAATCGCGATGACCCATGCAGGTCGCAGATGGGCCTCCTTCATCGACCCATCAATGGATGAAGTAGAGCAGCTGTTGACCGGCAATCGACGCCACCCGCCGATCGATGTACGCGAAGCCGTGGCTCTCGGACTCGATCTCCGTCACGAGCATCCCGAGGACGAGCGAGCGCAGCTGCTCCCGCGTGGCCCGCTGATGCTCGAGCCGCTGCCGGTCGGCCTCGGAGGGGGCGCCGGGCCCCGCGACCATACCCGACGGGAGCGAGCGCCGGAAGACGTCCATCGAGGAATCGTGGTCCGTCGCCCGGTACGCCACCAGCATCGCCTCCATCTCGTCGAGGTAGGCCTGGAGGCGGGCCTCGTTCTGCAGCTCGGCCCGCAAGGCTTCGGCCACGCGCTGCTCCCGCTCCGCCTTCACCGCGAGGTCGGCATCGGGGCGCGCGACCCGCATCGCGACCGCCCCCAGGCCGAAACCGAGGACCAGCATGGCGGCGAGCCCGGCCAGGCTCCTCCCCCAGCGTCCCCAGGCGCGCGAGACGGGATTCCCGTGGATCTCCCGCCACAGGCTCTCCCCGAATCCGTCCCAGATGTCGCCCGGGGGCTCGGGATCGGTCAGCGCGCGGCTCGCCTCGAGCAGCTCGGTGACCGCACGCCGCTCGGTCTGGCACGCCGGACACTTCGACATGTGCTCGACGAGGGCCGGCGACAGGGGCGCCGGGCCCGCGCTCGCGGCCCGCTCCCACAGCGCTTCCTGAACGGTGTTACAGTGCAGAGGACTCATCTTCCATCACCTCCGGATTCTCCGTCCGCAGGATCAGGCGGAGTCTCCGTATCGCATGAAATCCGTTGGCTTTGACGGTCCCTTCGGCGCAGCCCAGGACCGCCGCGGTCTCCTTCACCGAAAGCTCCTCGCGATAGCGCAGGACGAACGTCGCCCGCTGCATCTCGGGAAGCATGTCGATGGCCTCGCTCAACCGCTCGCCGATCTCTTCGCGGGCCACGTCGTCGAGCGGCGAGGCCAGGTTGCTCGGCGCGTCCGGATACGGGGTCTCCTCGATGGGGGTGACGACGCCGTAACGTCGCTTCTCGCGCTTCTTCCACCCCAGCGACTCGTTGACCGCGATCCGGTAGAGCCATGACCAGAACGGAGCCCGCGGTTCCCAGCGCTCGATGTTCTGATAGACCTTGATGAACACGAGCTGAAGCACGTCCCGCGCGTCCTCGTAGTTCCCCACGAACCGGTACGTCACCCGCAGGAGGTCCTGCCGGTAAAACCGCACGAGCTCGTCGAAGGCGACGGTGTCGCCCTTCTGGGCGCGAGCGAGGATGTCGGGAGCGATCTCGGCCACAGGCCCGTCTCCTGACGTGAGGGCTGGTCTCGTCCTAGAAACGACCGCCGTCTCCGGCCGGTTTAACCCGCGGCCCCGTCCTCCCCGGGCGTCGCGGGCCCCGTGGTCCTCCGCAGGCCGAGGTTGTACGACACGACCCAGCCCAGATAGACGACCACGAGACCGTACAACACGATCTCGGAGTAAAAATACACCGCCGCGATCAGGAGAGCCGCGCCCAGCATGAGGAGGTGGGGCGAACGGGGGTTGGTGAGGAATCGCTTGATGTTCGGAAAGGCGACGCGGCTCACCATGAGGCCGGTCAGGGCGAGAAGGCAGGCCGCCCAGGCGACCGCCCACGGCCAGTCCGCGATCGGGAGCTTGAAGAGATGGACGTGCACCGCCACCACGGCGGCCGAGACCGGAGTCGGCATGCCGATGAAGGCGCCGCGGGGGTGCGCCGGCTCGCCCACGTCGTCGGCCGTCATGACGTTGAACCGGGCCAGCCGCAGCGTCGTCGCCGACACGAACGCGAACGCCGCGATCCAGACCAGTCGGCGCGCGTGCGGCGTGCCGGCGAGCTCCAGTCCTCCCACCCCCCAGGAGAGAGCCAGCAGAGCGGGCGCGACTCCGAAGGTCACGACGTCCGCGAGCGAGTCGAGCTGGACGCCGATCGGCGACGTCGTCGAGACCAGTCGCGCGACCATTCCGTCGAGCCCGTCCAGGACGATCCCCGCGCCGATCGCGATCGCCGCACGATCGTAGTCCCCCGCCAGCGTCGCGCTCACGCTGAAGAAGCCGGCGAACAGGTTGCCGAGGGTGAACAGGTGCGGAAGCAGGTGGACCCGCCTGCGCAGCCGCTCGCCGCGCCGTCGATGCGGCCTCCCCTGCGTCGTCGACGACGCGTCGCCGGCGAAGTTCTCGTTCATGCCGGCACGACGCTCGTCACCGCCGCATCCGAACCCGACACCGCGCGGAAGCGCTCTTCGGCGCCCTTTCGCACCAATGCCACGAGGGTCTCGCCTTCTGCGGATCGAGTTCCCGAGTGATAGACCCGGGCGACGCCGCCTTTTACGAGCAGCAACGGGAGGATACCGCAATCCCTCTCCAGGTCGACGGAGAGCTCCTCTCCCCGGAGTCGGCCGATGGTCACGCTCGACACGCTCGCCCGCCCGGTGGTGATGTCGTGGTTCCACCGCGCGACGTCGACTTGTTCGGCGAACGCCGGCACTCCGCCGATACTGTCCATGAGTCGGTCGCGAGGTCCTCGATCCCGGACGACGAGCGCCGGATAGACGGCTGGAACGTGGTACTCCTCGCGCGCGAGCTGGCAGGCCAGGAAGTTCACTTCCTGGTTCTCGGTCGTCGCGACCATCAAGCTCGCGTCCTCCGCCCGCGCCGCGTCCAGAACGGACCGATCGAGCGCGTTCCCGTGCAGGGCGGCCAGGCCGAGCCGCTGCGCCTCGGCGACATGCCGCGGGTTCGCGTCGATCAGGAGCGGCTCCCAGCCGTGCGTGCGGAGCTCGGATGCGAGCACGCGGCCGATCGAGTCGGCTCCGACGACAACGGCGTAGCGACTGGACGTCGCCGCCAGGCCCAGGAGCCGTGAGATCGGGGCCGCGGTCAACCCCTGGACGACGACCGTGATCGCGATCGTGAGGAAGACGAGCGCCATCAGCGCCTCCCCCTCCTCCGGACGCAGCCGGGACCCGGCGATCTCGATCGAGCGGGACTGGATCAGGAGTCCGACGAACGACGAGATCGAGATCGCCACGACGCCGCGCGGCGAGATCCACATGGCGAACAGTCTCTCCCTCCACGTGAGGTCCGTTCGCCAGGCGGAGACCAGGACGTTCAACGGCCGAACCGCCCACATGAGAAGGAGCACGGTCCAGACCCCGGACCATCCGACGGCCTCGATCGTCGAAAGCGGGAGGTGCGCCGACAGGAGGATGAACAGAATGGAAATGAACAGCACGCTGAGCTCGCTCTTGAAGCGCCGTAGCTCGTGCTCCCTCGGAATGGATTCCCTGCGAACGGTCATCCCCGCGATGACGACCGCGGCCAGGCCCGACTCCCCGGCCAACCCTTCCGCGATCGCGAACAGGCCGAGCACCCAGGCCAGGACGACCAGGTTCTTGATTTCGTCGGGCAGCAAGGGTCGCGCCCGCAGGATCCGTCCGAGGACGAGCCCTCCCGCCAGTCCGAGCGCCACGCCGATTCCCATTCGCAGCGCGAAATCGCCCAAGCCGGTCCATATCGAGGAGTCCGTCGTCATGACGATCTCGAGGGCCACGACGGCAAGGATCGCCCCGATCGGATCGACGACGATTCCCTCTCCGCGCAGGACGGTGTCGATCCGCCGCTGAACCCGCACCCGATCGAGCAACGGATTGATCACGGTCGGGCCGGTCACGCTGACGATCGTGCCGAAGAGGAGCGCGAGCCGCCACGAGAACCCGGCCACAAAGTGAGCCGCCGTGGCGGCTCCGATCACGGTCACGACGACGCCGATCGTCACCAGATTCCGCACGGCCCGGCCGACCGCCGCCAGATCGACGACATGGATCTGAAGACCGCCCTCGAAGAGGATGAGTGCGACCGCGATCGTGACGATCGCCTTCAGACCGGTGCCGAGCTGGCCTGTGTCGATCCATCCGGCTCCATCGGGACCCGCGAGAATCCCGAGGACGAGCAGGAACACGATGCTCGGCAATCGAGTCTTGTGCGCGATCACCTGAGCGAGCATGCCCAGAGCGATGACGATCGCCATCATCTGAATCGACTGGTGGGCGGATGGATCCATCGGGGCGAACCTAGGACCGCCGAAGTGGCGACGCTACCACGCTCCGGCGGCCGCGTTGTCCGCGTACCAGTCGCACCAGCGCGTGAGCGGGCATCGCTCGCAGAGCGGCCGCCGGGCGCGGCAGATGGCGCGACCGTGGAAGATGAGCCGGTGATGCGCGGCGGCCCATTCGGCCTCCGGCAGCACGTCCATGAGCTCTTCCTCGACCCGTTTCGGCGTGTCGCCGTGGGCGAGCCCGAGGCGCCGCGACACGCGGAAGACGTGCGTGTCGACGGCGATCGCCGGCTTCCGATGGACGCTCGCGAGGACCACGTTCGCCGTTTTCCGCCCGACCCCCGGGAGAGTCATCAGGGCCTCGCGGTCGTCCGGGACCCGGCCGCCGTACTCGTCCACCAGCCGGCGGCTGGCGGCGAGGATGTTCCGCGCCTTGCTCCGGAACAGCCCGCAGGTCCGGATGTGGGCCTCGAGCTCTTCCTGCGAGAGGCGGAGGATCGACGCCGGATCCGGATGTGCGCGGAACAGGACGGACGTCACGCGGTTGACCCGCTCGTCGGTGCATTGGGCCGAGAGGATCGTCGCTACGAGGAGCTGATAGGGGGTGTCGTACCGGAGCGCGGTCTGCGCCTCCGGGTAGGCCTTCGCGAGCGCGCGCAGGATCGCGCGGACGGTCCGCGGGCCCTTCCGCCCGCCACCGCCCCGCGGGCGAATCGTCAGGGCATGGCCCCCGTCTGGAGCTTCCCCTCGCGCTCGCGCCGCTCCCGCTCCACCGCCTCGCGGGCGCTCGTCGGCATGCCCTGACCGCGGGTCGTGTCGGGGAGGAGCCTGGCGCCCGAGCGGACGCCGAACGGATCGACCGACTGCAGGCTGTCGGAGAAGGTCGTCTCGGGGTCGCCCAGCCGGGCCGAGAGGGTCACCTCGGGAGTCAGCGAATCGCCGGCGAACACGAGCCCCATGTCCTGGCTCACCTGAACGGCTACGTGCGTCAGCTGGTCGTAGCCGGGCGTTTCGAGGATCCGGAAGTCGTACTCGAACCCGTGATACAGGTAGAGGGACTTCACCTCCCCCGGACGCAGGACGCCGGTGAACGTCGTCGCCGCCCCGAGGTGCTGGGACGCGGTGGGCTCGATCTTCAGGACCTTGGGCTCGCTCGTGGCGTTTCGCACCTCCACGGTCCGCAGGTGATACGGGCTGCGCATCGTGGAGATGGGCCCCGTGCACGAGACGAGCGCGGTCGCGAGAGCCAGAATCCCGATCGCTTTGTCTTGACGCATCGTCATGGTCTCGCTAAGTTTATCTGCTGTCGCGTGTTATCCCACGCCTCACACGAAACGCACTCCCGGAGGGTCGAAATCCGCATGGCCGAGGTCCAGGTCCGCGAAGGCGAATCGCTCGAGAGCGCGCTCAAGCGCTTCCGTCGCGAGGTCAAGAAGTCCAACATCTTCTCCGAGCTCAAGCGCAAGCGTCACTACGAGAAACCGAGTGAGCGCCGGCAGCGCAAGCTCCGCAGCCGCAACCGTCGCGGCTAGGGCAATATGGCGGCTCCCGATTTCAAGGTCAACGACAAGGTCGTACACCCCCAGTACGGGGGCGGCTACGTCGCGGGGATCGAATCGATCGAGGTCGGGGGCGAGAAGATCGAGTGCCTCAAGATCAGCTGCGTCTCCAAGGGCAGGAAGATATTCGTGCCCAAAGGGAGCGTGGAGCTATCCGCGATCCGGCCGCCTCTCAACGGCCGCCGCTTCGCCGAGCTGAAGCGGACCCTGACCGGCGAGCCGGAGAAGCTGAACCGTAACTTCAATCGCCGGATGAAAGCCGTGAAGACGAAGCTGGACTCCGGTGATCCCCTCCAGGTCGGCGAGGTCCTCCGCGACATGTATCCGAAGTGGTCGGACAACTCGCTGTCCAGCTCGGATCAGCGGATCTTCGAGAAGTGTCGCGATCTGCTGGTCAGCGAGCTCGCTCTGATCAGGAATGTCTCGTACGAGGACGCGCTCGTGTACCTCGAAGAGACCATGTCTTCGGCGACCGCCGAGGCCTGAGAGCCCTCACAGCCAGTCCGGGTCCTTCGCGTCGTCCCCGTCGTCCTCGTCGTAATCGGTGAGGTCCTCGAGATTCTTTCCGTCGGGACCCACAAGCCGCAGGTTGCCCTTCCCGTCCCGTCGTGAGATGAACGCGATCCGGTGCCCGGTGGTGCTCCAGGCGGGCGCCCGGTCCTCGACGTCGTTGTCGGTCAGCTCGGTCACCGCGCCGCCGGCCACGGCGGCGACCGCGATCTCCGCGCCCGCGCCGCTTCCGCGCGTGAACGCGATGCTGGCGCCGTCGGGACTCCAGTCGGGCTCGGTCTGCGACTCCGCGTCGGCCGGCGACAGCGGCCGGGGGGTGCCCCCCGCGACCGCGACCAGGAAGATCCGCTCCCGTCCCCCTTCGTCCCCCACCACCGCCAGCGTCCGGCTGTCGGGGGACCAGGCCGGCTGGCTCGACTCCTCGTCGACCGCCAGAGGCCGGGGACTCGCGCCGTCGACGTCCGCGATCATGACCTGCGAGCGCCCGTCGCGGACGACCGTGTAGGCGAGCTGCCGGTCGTCGGGCGCGACGGCGGGATCGCGGAAGTCCGCGTCCTCCGCGCCGAGGATGCGGCGCTCGTCGTTGCCGTCCAGATCCATCGACCAGATCTCGTCGCGCCCCGCCGGCGGGCGGCGCGTGAAGAACACGCGTCTGAGGCCCGGCGCGAAGAAGGGCTGCGTGTCGACGCCCGCTTCGCGGGTCAGCCGGAGCTCGTTCCCCTGCCGCGCCACGATGAACCAGATGTCGGTGCTCTCGGCGATCGAATCGACGTCGTGCTTCGAGTACAGGATCCGGATCGAGGACGGAAGCTCCGACGGCGGGGAATAGAGGCACGCGGTGGACGCGGCGATCATCACCGGCACCACGGCGCCGAGGAGCATGGGAGCGAGCGCCGACCGCGACGCCGCCCCCGCGCCGAGGCTCGCCCTTCGCGTCACAGCCTGGGCAGCGTCACGCCGCGCTGCGCCTGGTACTTGCCGCCGCGGTCGGCGTAGGAGATCTCGGGTGGATCCTCGGACTCGAAGAACAGGACCTGAGCGATCCCTTCGTTGGCATAGATCTTCGCCGGGAGCGGCGTCGTGTTCGAGATCTCGAGCGTTACGTGACCCTCCCATTCGGGCTCGAAGGGGGTCACGTTCACGATGAGGCCGCAACGCGCATACGTCGATTTTCCGACGCAGATCGTGAGCACGTTGCGGGGGATGCGGAAGTACTCGACCGACCGGGCGAGCGCGAACGAGTTGGGGGGCACGATGCAGGATTCGCCCTGCCAGTCGACGAACGAGCGTGGATCGAACGCCTTGGGGTCGACGGTCGCGGTGTAGACGTTGGTGAAGATCTTGAACTCGTCCGCGACCCGGACGTCGTAGCCGTACGACGACACGCCGTACGAAATCACGCCCTCGCGCACCTGACGCTCGGCGAACGGCTCGATCATGCCGCGCTCCTTCGCCATGCGGGTGATCCAGTGATCCGGGCGGATGCTCAGAGCGCCTCGTTCATGCTGCCGCTGCGATAGCCTTCCAGATCGCACGCGACCCACACGTAGCCGAGCGCCTTGATCCGGGGGACGATGTCCGCCGCGGCCGCCAGCAGCCGGGCGCGATCGGCGGGCGGGACCTCGATCCGGGCCACGTCGCCGTGATGGCGCACGCGCACGACGTCGAACCCGGCCTCGCGCACCACGCGCTCGGCGCGTCCCACGCGGCTCAGCTTGTCGGCCGTGATCGACTCGCCGTAGGGGAAGCGCGACGCGAGACAGGCGTTGGCGGGCTTGTCGGCCGTCGGAAGCTCCAGCCTTCGCGAGAGCTCGCGGATGTCGGCCTTCGTGAACCCGGCGTCCTTGAGCGGCGACAGCACGCCCCGCTCGTCGAGCGCCCTGAGTCCCGGCCGGAAATCCAGCGCGTCCTCGGCGTGCGAGCCGTCGATGACGGAGCGGAACCCGCGCGCCGACGCCAGCTCGACGAGATCGCCGTACAGGTCGGACTTGCAGTAGTAGCACCGCTCGGGCGGGTTCAGCAGGAATCCTTCGTCCTCCAGCTCGGTGGAAAGCAGACGCTCGTGCGGGGCGCCCAGCCCCTCGGCGATCCGCGTCGCCTCGTCGATCTCGTCGGCGTCGTAGGTCGCGCTCGCCGCCGTGACCGCCAACACGTTCGCCGGCCCCAGTACGTCCAACGCCTTTCTGAGCAGCAGGGTTGAATCGACGCCCCCGGAATAGCCGAGGACGACCGATTCCGCCGCGCGGAGGATCGACTCGAGGCGCCGTTCCTTGTCGGCGAGCGAGGTGGGCCCGGAGAGCGTCGCGTGCGAGGGATCCATCGGTCCGGCAAGGTACCGGGGCTTCATCCCGAGCGCACGCCGTTCACGACGAGGATCCGACCCGCGGGGTCGACGGCCAGGAGGTGATTGCGATCGTGGCGGTGCTGGACCTCGAAACGCTCGAGCGTCCGCACGAGATCGGGGAGCCGCGACGCCGCGACGACGAACGCCGCGCCGTAGATCCCGGGCGGCTCGCGCTCCTCGACGCGGATCTGGTGATCGCCGGCGAGGTACGGAAGATCGGTCTCCGGACCCTCGACCTCCCCGGTCGCACCGACCTGCTCGCGGGTCATCCTCCCGATCCCCAGCGCCGCCAGAAACTCCGCCAGCGCCCCGCTCTCCTTCGTGCCCAGCGTGAGGCCCAAGAGCCCCGGATTCTCGAGCCCGCTCCAGTCCTTGCTGCGGCGGTAGAAGGGACCCTGCCGTCCCCGCGCGACGATCGTGGCCGAAGACAGCGGCACGTGGAGATCGACGCGCACGTCGGCGGGACTCTCGAGCGAGACGACGAACCGGTTGGAGGCCGCGGGATCGGGATCGAGCTCGAGAAGAGCCTCCGGCCAGACGCCCCGCAGCTCGGACTCGTCGTCCGCGAACGCGACCACCCGGGTCGGCTGGAGCGCGCGCTCCGCGAGCCACGCGGCCACACCCCCGGGGTCGCTCGCCTCCATCCGGAGCTCGAGGGCCTCGCGCCCGGAAGCCGCGGCGAGCAGGACGCGGTCCTCCTTGCCCCATCCGAGGCTCGCCTTCCCCTCGACGGGCCCCTCGGCGGAGGCCTTCATCGCGAGCACCCAGCGGTAGAACTTCTCCGCGGCGGCGAGGTCGGGAACGGGCAGCGTGACGGACTGGAGGCGGAGCGCGCGCGGCATGCGCGCGAAACCTAGCGGCGGGCCTCGGACCGGGCGACCGATCGGCGGATGGCGGGTGCGCTCGAATCGAGGCCCGCCTCTGCGAGGAACCGGCTCGGCCGCGCTTCGCCGCGCGGCACCGCGACCCACGAGGCGACCAGCTCCTCGGACGCGCGCGTCAGCGCGACGTAGAAGAGGCGGCGTTCCGCCTCGACGGCGGCGCGCGGATGCGGGACGAGGCCCTCGTTGCATCCGGGCAGGAAGACGAGCGGCCACTGGAGTCCTTTCGCCCGGAAATACGTGGCGACCGTCACCGCGTCCGCGGGGCCTGCGCGCGCCCTCGGGGTCGGGCTCTCCCCGGGCGGCCGTTCGACGGCGTCCGCCCGGACCCGGCACGGGACCCCCGCCAGGGCGAGTCCCTCCGCGAGCGCGGCGCAATGCGCGTTGGTGCGGCAGAGGATCGCGATTTCCCCCGGGCGACGACCGCCCCTGATCACCTTCCCCACACGGTGCGCGACCCCCTTCGTCTCCGCCCCCGGGCCACCCGCGGCCGCAACCGAGATCCGCGCGGGATCGGAGCGCGCGGCCACCGGCGATTTCGGGATCCGGCCGCGATTGTGCCCCACGAGCCGCACCGCGTGCGCGAGGAGATTCGGCGGGTTGCGGTAGTTGACCGCGAGCTCGTGGGAGTCGACCTCACGCCCGAGGAGTCGCGCGAGCCCGACGATGAACTCCGACGAGCAGCCGCGGAAGCCGTAGATCGCCTGGTCGTCGTCCCCGGTCACGACGAGGTCGGCCCGCGCCGCCAGCCGGCGGACGAGCTCGAAGTCGAGCCGGTTGATGTCCTGGA
>DATBJO010000077.1:0-74649 GCA_036556305.1 Gemmatimonadota bacterium | reverse complement strand
CGCTGATCGCGGGACCGGTCTTCCTCGAGCTGCGGGTCAAGGTGCGTTCCCAGTGGTCCCGCCGGAATCTCGACCTAGAGCAGTTTGGCTACAGACGATAGGCAAACATAACCCCAACAAGGAGTTGACATGACTTTGGACAAGGAACTTCTAGAGATCCTCGCGTGCCCGAAATGCAAGGGGGATCTGATCTACAAGGAGGCCGAGCAGGTGCTGGAGTGCCCGGCCTGCCGGCTCCGTTATCCGATCAAGGACGACATCCCGATCATGCTGATCGACGAGGCGGAATCGTTTTGACCCGGACCGCGGAGCGGAAGGAACAGGGGACGCGTACGCGAGAGGAGGAGGTCCTCGAATACCTCGCCCGCTCCAAACGTCCGCTGAAGCTCAAGGAGATCGCGCGCGGCCTGAACGTAGGCGACGACGGCTATCCGGATCTCAAGCGAACGATGGCGACCCTCGTGGAGGCGGGCCGCGTCTACCGGATCAAGAGCCAGCGCTACGCGCTCCCGGCGCAGATCAACCTCGTCGTGGGGACGCTCGATTCCACCCGGCGCAAAGCGGGCTTCGTCGTCCCGGAGAAGAAGAAGGAGGGCCAGGCTGACATCTTCGTGCCCCCGCACAAGCTGGGGGGCGCGGTCCACGGCGACCGCGTGGTCGCGCGGGTGGAGGGGCGGCGCGGACGCGACAACCCCGAGGGCCGGATCATCCAGGTCCTCGAGCGCGCGCGCACGCAGGTCGTGGGGACGCTCCAGCGCGGAAAGCGGTTCGGCTTCGTCGTTCCGGACAACCCGCGCCTCGGCTTCGACGTCTACGTCGCCGAGGAGGATTTGAAGCAGGCCAGGGAAGGGCAGAAGGTCGTCGTCTCGGTCGAGGACTGGGGCGATGGAAGCAAGAGTCCGGAGGGCCGGGTCGTCGAAGTCCTGGGGGATCCGGATGCGCCGGGTGTCGACATCCTCTCGATCATCAAGACCCACGAGCTCGACCAGGAGTTTCCGCGAGAGGTCGAGACGTCGGCGCGCGAGTTGCGCGCGGATTTCGAAGCCGAGGCGAAGCGCCGGCTCGACCTCCGCGACAAGGTCGTGTTCACGATCGATCCTCACGACGCGAAGGACTTCGACGACGCCCTCTCGATCGAGCGGATCGGCGACGATCTCTACGAGGTCGGAATCCACATCGCGGACGTGAGTCACTACGTGCAGGCGGGTGGACCGATCGACGAGGAAGCGCTGGAGCGCGGCACGTCGGTCTATCTCGTCGATCGCGTGATCCCGATGCTGCCCGAACACCTGTCGAACGACCTGTGCTCGCTTCGACCAGACGAGGATCGACTGGCGTACTCCGTGATCCTGACGCTCGACGCGGAGGCGAACGTGAAGAAGAGCGACTTCCGCGAGACCGTCATCCGGAGCCGCTTCCGGCTGACGTACCAGGAAGCACAGGAGATGCTCGAGAGCCGGATGCCGCGCGAGGAATTGAAGACCCTCCTCTGGGAGCTCCAGACGCTGCGCCGGCTGGCCAAGGTGCTCCAGCGGAAGCGGGCCGAGCGCGGGAGTCTCGATTTCGATCTCCCGGAGGCGAAGGTCGACCTCGACGAGGACGGTTTCCCGATCGACATAAAGGAGTCGTTGCGACTCGACAGCATGCGCCTGATCGAGGAATTCATGCTGCTGGCGAACGAAACCGTGGCCCGCCAAGCCTCGCGCCTCGGCGTTCCGTTCATCTACCGCGTGCACGACCGCCCGGCGCCGGAGAAGATCGACCAGATCCGCGATTTCGTCGCCGCGCTCGGCTACAGGCTACCGCGGCCGAGGAAGGGCAAGGTGGACCCCCGCGTGTTCGCCGAAATCATCGAGGAGGCGCGCGGCAAACGCGAAGAGGAGCTCGTCAACACCGTCATCCTGCGGTCGATGAAGCAGGCCCGGTATCAGGTGGAGAACATCGGTCATTTCGGACTCGCGGCCGGCTTCTACACGCACTTCACCTCGCCGATCCGACGCTATCCGGATCTCGAGGTGCACCGGACCCTGAAGGCGCTCCAGACGGGCGAGCGGTGGAAGCAGGGTCGGGAGGCGCAGCTCTCGCGCCTCGGTCGCATCGCGGATCATTCGTCAGTCGAGGAGCGGAACGCCGCCGAAGCGGAGCGCGACTCGATCGACCTCAAGAAGGTCGAGTTCATGGAGCGGCATCTGGGTGACGAGTTCGACGGCAAGATCAGCGGCGTGACATCGTTCGGGATCTTCGTGCGGCTCGATCGGTACTTCGTCGAGGGTCTCGTTCACGCGCACGAGCTATCCGACGACTATTACGAGTTCCACGAGGACAAGTACGCACTGATCGGGCGGAACACGGGTCGCCGCTTCCGGCTGTCAGACGCGGTTCGGGTTCGCGTGGAATCCGTGGACAAGGAACGGCGCCAGATCGACTTCGCGCTGCTCGAGCGTAAGGCGGATGCTTGACTTGCGACCAGCCTCGTGGTATGAGGTAGCGAGTTCGAAGGAACGAATCCTTCTCAAGGAGGAGGGGCATGGCTGAAGGCGGAGGTGGAGGGGGAAACGGCGGCGTCTACGCGATCCTGATCATCATCGTGATCCTCATCCTGGCGGCGGTCCTGTACATGAGCGGCGCCTTCGGTGGGGGCGGTGACGACGCGACGGACATCAACGCCGACGTGAACATCGAGGCCCCGGCCGGCGACGGGGGCGGTGGCGGAGCCGGCGGTCAGTAGGCCGAGAACGTGGAACGGACGAGCGGCGGAGGGAATGAGAGCATTCTCTCCGCCGCAGCCGTTTCGGGTCGTCCGTTGAGAACCGGGCGGCCGACGATCAGTTGGACGGCGTGAGGGTCAGCGTCTCGAACGCAGCCTTCTCTTCGATCCCGCGCTCGAGCGGAACGCGGTAGTTCCCGCTCATGCACGCATCGCAGTGGCGCTCGCGGGCGCCGACGGCCCGGTACAGTCCCTCGAACGACAGATACCCGAGAGAATCGGCGCCGACGAAGCGGGCGATCTCCGGCACCGACATGTTGGCCGCGATCAGCTCCTCGCGGTTCGGGATGTCGATGCCGTAGTAGCACGGATGGCGAAGCGGGGGAGAGGCCACGCGGAGGTGGACTTCGGTGGCGCCCGCGTCGCGCACGAGCCCGACCAGCGCCTTGGACGTCGTGCCGCGGACGATGGAGTCGTCGACGACGACCACGCGCTTGCCGCGGATCACGCTCGCGACCGGGTTGTACTTCACCTTGACCCTGAAGTCGCGCACCTCCTGCCCGGGCTGGATGAACGTCCGGCCCACGTAGTGGTTCCGGATCAGTCCCAGCTCGAACGCAATGCCGCTGGACTCGGCGTATCCGAGCGCCGCGGAGTTGCTCGAGTCGGGTACGGCGAACACGCAGTCCGCCGCGGCCGGATGCTCCCGGGCGAGCTCGCGCCCGAGACGGCGCCGGGCCTCGTCGACGCTCAGGCCGAAGAGGGTCGAGTCCGGCCGCGCGAAG
Source organism: Gemmatimonadota bacterium (assembly GCA_036556305.1). Classification (GTDB taxonomy): domain Bacteria; phylum Gemmatimonadota; class Gemmatimonadetes; order JACCXV01; family JAHWKZ01; genus JAICNR01. The sequence goes on along the minus strand of DATBJO010000077.1, from coordinate 71,157 downwards.
TAGATCTGCTCGAATACGCACAGGCATTCGGCGTCCGCAGGCGCGACCTGGAGGACCTCGGAGGAGCCGTCCAGGGCGACCTTGAGGACCTCGCCGGGCCCGAGCTCGCGGTCGAGCTCGGCGCCGAGGAGGTCGAGGGCGCAGCTCTCGGAGGCGACGACGGTCGTCGCGCCCCGTCGGCCGATCGAGAGCGGCCGGAACCCGCGGGAGTCGCGCGCCGCGTAGAGCCCGTCGGGAGTGAGGATGAGCAGTGAATAGGCGCCGCGCAGCTTCCCGAGCGCGCTGAGAACCGCCTGGTCCCGTGTCTCGCGCTCGAGAGCGATCAGGTGGACGACGACTTCGGTATCCATCGTCGACTGGAAGATCGAGCCTTTGCGCTCGAGCCGGCGGCGGAGGGTCCGCGCGTTGACGAGATTGCCGTTGTGCGCCACGGCGAGAAACCCGTCCCGATAGTTGACGAGGATCGGCTGGGCGTTGGCGAGCGTGGGGCTGCCCGTGGTCGAATAGCGGTTGTGACCGATCGCCGCATGCCCCGGCAGCAGGGACAGGACCTGCTCGTCGAAGACGTCGGCGACGAGCCCCATCCCCCGATGAGCGTAGGCGCGCGTCCCGTCCGTCGAGACGATGCCCGACGATTCCTGACCGCGATGCTGAAGGGCGTAGAGCCCGAGATAGGCCCATTCGGCGGCGCTCTGCGGACCCATGACGGCGACGATGCCGCATTCCTCGCGTGGCCCGCTCATCGCTCGTCCTCCATCTGCATGCGCTCCTCGATCGAAGTCTCCCACCGGCGCTGGAGATCGCCTCGCGACCGCTCGCCCACGCCGACGAAGCGGATCGCGCCGTCCGGTGTGACGCAGCCCGCGACGCGCCACGGGATCCCCGCGGTCTCGAGACGCGCGCGCGCCGAGTCCAGGCCTTCCGCCGCGGCGAGCAGCAGGTATCGCGCGGGATCCTCGCCGAACATCGGGCCGTGCGGGGATTCACCGCCCGCCGGGAGCTCGATCTCGACCCCGAGGCCCGGGGAAAGCGTGAAGGCGATCTCAGCCGCCGCGACCGCGAGTCCTCCGTCGCCGAGATCGTGAGCGGCGGAGGCGAGCCCCGCACGGATCAGGCCGCGGACGATCTCGGCGTGCTTCCGCTCGGCCGCGAGATCCACCGCCGGCGCGCGGCCGGCGACGACGCCCATCACCTCGGCGAGGAGCGCGCCCGCGCCGAGGTGGGTCCCGTCGCCGCCGAGGAGCAGGACGGCGTCACCCGCCGACCCTCCGCCCCGGGGGCGCTCCGCGAGGTTGTCCAGCAGGCCCACCATGCCGATCGTCGGCGTCGGGTGAATCGCCGCGGACGGCGACTCGTTGTAGAACGAGACGTTCCCGCTGACGACGGGCGCATCGAGCGCGCGACAGGCGGCCGCGATCCCCCGCACCGCTTCGACGAATTGAAAGTATACCGCGTCCTTCTCGGGGTTGCCGAAATTGAGGCAATCGGTCACGCCCAGAGGCCGCGCCCCGACGCAGGCCAGGTTCCGGGCGGCCTCCGCGACGGCGAGCGAGCCGCCGCGCCGCGGGTCGCAATACGTGTAGCGGCCGTTCCCGTCCGTGACGAGCGCCAGCGCCCGGTTCGTGCCGGGAATCCGGAGCAGCGCCGCGTCGGCGCGACCGGGCCCGAGGACGGTGTTGGTCTGGACGTGGTGGTCGTACTGCTCCCAGACCCAGCGCTTTCTCGCGATCGACGGTGCCGAGAGGAGCGTTTCGAGCGCGGACATCGGATCGACGGCCGCGATCGACCGGGCGTCGGGCATGCGGCCCTGCACCTCCGCGAGATAGGCAGGGGTCTCGACGTGCCGAACGTAGCGCGGGACCTCGTCCACCAGCGCGGCCACGGGGATCCGGCACACTTCCTCGCCATCCTCGAGGATCCGCCACACGCCGTCGTCGGTCACCGTTCCCACGCGCGTGCAGGGCAGGTCCCACTTCTCCGCGATGGCCATGAGAGCGGGTGCCTGGTCCGGTCGCGCGATCACGAGCATCCGCTCCTGGGATTCCGACAAGAGGACCTCGTACGGCGTCATCCCCGGTTCGCGGCGCGGCACCGCGGCCACGTCGATCTCGATGCCGGTGCCGCCGCGCGAGGCCATCTCGCTGCTCGACGACGTGAGCCCGGCGGCGCCCATGTCCTGGACTCCGACCGCCGACCCCGAACGGATGAGCTCGAGCGTCGCCTCGAGGAGGAGCTTCTCGGTGAAGGGATCGCCGATCTGGACGGTGGGGCGGTTCTCGGCCGAGTCCGCCGAGAGTTCCGTCGATGCCAGTTTGCTCGCGCCGTGGATGCCGTCACGCCCGGTCGAGGCGCCGAGCACGTAGACCGCGTTCCCGGGTCCCGCCGCGGTCGCCCGCATGATGTCCTCGTGGCGGAGGAGCCCCACGCACATCGCGTTGACGAGCGGGTTCCCCGCATAGGCGTCGTCGAAGACCAGCTCGCCCCCGACCGTCGGGACGCCGACGCAATTGCCGTAATCGCCGACTCCGCGGACGACGTTCCGGAACAGGTAGCGGACGTGGGGGTCGTCGAGCCGTCCGAACCTCAGGCTGTCGAGCATCGCGATCGGGCGCGCGCCCATCGTGAACACGTCGCGCAGGATTCCCCCGACGCCGGTCGCGGCGCCCTGGTACGGCTCCACCGCCGACGGATGGTTGTGACTCTCCATCTTGAAGACGACGGCGAGGCCGTCGCCGACGTCGAGCGCTCCCGCATTCTCGCCCGGACCCTGGAGAACCCGCGGACCGCCGGAGGGGAACTCCGACAGCAGCGCCCGGCTGTACTTGTAGCCGCAGTGCTCGCTCCACATGAGGCTGAAGACGCCGAGCTCGGTGAAGTTGGGCTCGCGTCCAAGGAGCTCGACGATGCGCTCGTACTCGTCGGGCCTCAGGCCGTGGGCTTCGACGACCTCCGCGGTCACCGGCGTGTCGCGCAGCGCGACGGTCAAGCGGCGGCCTCCACGAGCCCGCGGAAGATCGCGCGCCCGTCCTCCGAGCCGAGGAGCGGGCTCATCGCGCGGTCGGGATGAGGCATGAGGCCGAGGACGTTTCCTCTCTCGTTGACGACGCCCGCGATGCTCCGCGCGGAGCCGTTGGGGTTCGCCTCCGGCGCGACCGCGCCGCTCTCGTCCACATAGCGGAAGACGACCCGGCCCTCGGCCTCGAGCCGATCCAGCGTGTCGGCGTCCGCGGCGTAGTTGCCTTCCCCGTGGGCGACCGGGAAGCGGACGACCTGCCCCTCCCGGTAGTGGCGCATGAAGGGGTTCGCCGCGCCGTCGACCCGGAGCGGCTGCTCCCGGCAGACGAACGTCAGGCGGTCGTTCCGCATGAGGGCCCCCGGGAGTAGCCCCGCCTCGGTCAGGATCTGGAATCCGTTGCAGATCCCGAGCACGGGTCCTCCGGCTTCGGCGAACGCGACGACCCGCTCCATGATCGGGCTGAAGCGCGCGATGGCGCCGGCCCGGAGGTAGTCGCCGAAGGAGAAGCCTCCCGCGAGGACGATCCCGCGCACGCCGCCGAGCGCCGTGTCCTTGTGCCAGAGCCAGACCGGCCGCGCACCATCGGTGGCGCTCACCGCATCGAAGACGTCCTGGTCGCAGTTCGTGCCGGGGAAGCGGACGATCCCGATCGGGACAGCCGTCACGCGATCTCCTCGAGCTCGAACGAGAAGCGCTCGATCACGGTGTTCGCGAGGAGCCGGTTGCACATCTCCTCCACGCGGCGCTCGACGTCCTCGCGTCCCGCGCCCCCGATCCGGAACGTGATCCATTTCCCGACGCGGACGTCGTCGACTTCCCGGTAGCCGAGGGCTTCGAGCGCGTGCTCGAGCGCCTTGCCCTGAGGGTCGAGCATCCCGTCCTTGAGCTGGATGAAGACCTGGGCGCGGGCGGTCACTCGACCTCCGGCAGCGCGCGACCGACGATGCGCCGGTACGCCTCGCGGTACCGCTCGGAAGTCGCTTCGACGGCGCTCGCCGGGAGAGCGGGGAGCGGAGGCTCGCCGCTCCAGCGCCCGGCCTCGCGCTCGCCTTCCAGGAAGTCGCGGACCGGCTGCTTGTCGAACGACAGCTGAGCGCCGCCGGGACTCCACTCGGCGGCGTCCCAGAAGCGCGACGAGTCGGGAGTCAGCACCTCGTCGATCAGGAGGAGCTCGTCGCGCGGCCCCCAGCCGAACTCGAATTTCGTGTCGGCGAGCAGGATCCCCCGCTCGCGGGCGTGCTCGCGGCCCTGACCGTAGAGGGCGAGGGAGCGATCGCGCAGGCGCGCCGCCAGGGCCTCGCCGACGCGCTGCTCGAGCTCGGCGTAGGAGATGTTGATGTCGTGTCCCTCCGCCGCCTTGGTGGCCGGCGTGAAGATCGGCTCGGGGAGCTCGTCTCCGCGGCGCAGGCCCGCCGGGAGGCGAATCCCCGTCACCGATCCCGTCTCCCGGTACTCCTTCCAGCCGGATCCTTCGAGATAGCCGCGGACGACGCACTCGACCGGGATCGGGCGCGCCCGGATGCAGCGCATCGTCCGACCCGCGAGCGCCTCCCGGTACGGCGCGAGCGCAGGGCTCGCGGCCGCGATCTCGTCGACGTCAGTCGAGATGCGATGATGAGGTCGCGCCGCGTCGAGTCGGTCGAACCAGAAATCGGTGAGGCCGGTCAGCACGCGCCCCTTGTCGGGGATCCCTTCGTCGAAGACGATGTCGAAGGCCGAGAGGCGATCGGTGGCCACGAGGAGGAGGTCCCCGTCGAGCGCGAACATCTCGCGGACCTTGCCGCGGCTGACGTGGGGGAGGGGAAGCTCGAGGGTGGTGAGGGCCTGGGCGTCTCTCGTCGTCATTCGTCTCCTTCGAGGCGGTGATCCGTCGGGGGGATCAGCGGATCTCCACGCGGCCCATCTGCCCGTCGCGCTCGACGAACAGGGTCGCGCGCTGTCCGCTGCGCAGGAAATCGACGAGTCTCTGAGCGTCGTCGGCGCCGTCGAGGCGCTCCGATCCGAGCGCCACCAGGACGTCGCCCTCGCGCAGGCCGAGCCTGCGGAAGCCGGAGTCCGCGTCGACAGACTCGAGATACAGCCCGTCCTCCGTGGCGAGCCCGAGGTGGGACGCCAGTGTGGGCGTCAGAACGACCATCGTGGCGCCGAAGGGAGTCTCGATCCGCGTCGCCTGGCGCAGCGGATCGTCTTCCGGCGTCAGGGTCCGCTCGAACGTGCTCCCGTCGCGGCGCACGAGCACGGTCAGGCTCGTCCCCGTCGGGAGATCGAGGAGCCGGCCCTCCCACTCGATCGGCGACTGGAGCGGCCGTCCGTTCGTCTCGGCGAGCACGTCCCCGGGCTCGATCCCGGCGCGCTCGGCCGGGCTTCCCGGGTCCACGCGGATCACGCGCGCGCCTACCGGTGCGGCCTCGCCGTCGGTCTGGACGGGAGCCAGGTGAATGCCGATCCACGGACGACGGATCGTCCCGAACTCGACGATGTCCTGCATCACCCGCCGCGCGCGGTTGATCGGGATCGCGAAACCGAGGCCGATCGATCCGCCGCTCCCGCCGGAGAAAATGAAGGCATTGACCCCGATCACCTCGCCCGCCGCGTTGACGAGCGGACCGCCGGAATTTCCCGGGTTGATGGCCGCGTCGGTCTGGATCATGCCGGACCAGACCTGCGGGCGCCCTTCGCCGGGCTCCGGCCGCACGTCCCGTCCGATGGCGCTGATCACGCCTACCGTGACCGAGGGGTTCCGATCCGCGAGCAGATAGCCGAACGGGTTTCCGATCGCGATCGCCCACTCGCCGATCAGAATGTTGTCGGAGTTGCCGAGCCGCGCGGTGGGAAGATCCTCCGCGTCGACCTTGAGGACCGCGATGTCCGTGACCTCGTCCGCCTGGACGAGCTCGGCCGGGAGCTGACGACCGTCGAGGAGCGTCACGACGATCTCGGTCGCGCCCGCGACCACGTGCTGATTGGTGACCACGTATCCGTCGGGGGAGACGATGAAGCCCGAGCCGAGGCCCTGCACCTGGCGCAGCCGCTCGCGGGGAGGAAACAGGCCGCGGAAGAACGGATCCATGAACGGATCGTCGAAGACCGAGCGGTCGCGGACGACCTGTGTCGCGACCACGTTGACGGAGACGACCGCGGGGCCGACGACCTCCGCGGCGGTCACGATCGCGTTCCGCCGCGAGTCGTCGATGGACTGGGACGGGGTCTGCGCGACGGCCTGCGAGAGCGCGCCCTCTTCCGGGGTCCGCATGGCGATCGCCCACCACGCCGTTCCGGCGCCGATCGAGAGCGCGGCCAGCGCGGCGACGAGGACGTTCTTGCGCAGCTTCACGACCTGGATCTCCTCATCGATAGTCGACGGCCCACAGGAACAATCCCTGAGGCGGAGCATAGCCGGCGCGCGGGCGCTCCCCGCCCGCGAGCGCGGCCGCGATCGCGCCGCGGTCGATGCGGCCCTGCCCGACGGAGACGAGCGCGCCGGCGAGGGCCCGGACCATGTGGCGCAGGAAGCGGTCGGCGGTGAGCGACAGGGCCCGGCCCTCCCGCGACCTGATCCAGCGGGCGTCGCGGATCGTGCAGCGGCCGGGCTCCGTCGCGGCGCGGACCGCCGGCTCCCCGGCCCCCTTGGCGAAGCGCCGGAAATCGTGCGTCCCGACGAGGTCTCGCGAAGCGGCGTTCACCGCGTCCCAGTCCAGGGGTCCGCGCACCGCCCACGCGTAGCGGCGGACGAACGGCGACTCCGACAGGCGGCCGAGCGCGAGATGATAGCGATACGTCCGCGAGGACGCGTCGTGGCGGGCATGGAAGTCCGGCGTGGCGGCGCTCATGCGCTCGACCCAGATGTCGTCGGGCAGGAGCGCGTTCCAGGCGCGCCGGAGCTCGCGTGGCGACATGACCCCCTCGTGATCGAAATGCACGACCTGACCGCGGGCGTGGACGCCGGTGTCCGTGCGCCCCGCCGCGACGACGGCCGTGGGGCCCAGGATCCGCTCGAGGGCGTCCTCGCACCTTCCCTGCACCGTGACCGCGTCCGCCTGCCGCTGCCAGCCGCGATAGGCGGTCCCATCGTACTGGAGGACGGCTCGGACGCGCAAACGCGCGCAATCTCGTCGGAACGGGTGCGGATCCGCCACATTGCTGACCTCGGAAGGGCCGGGTACGTTGGGCGGCCATGCGTTCGAGCTCCTCGGTCGTCTACCCCGCCGTTCGCGCGCCGTTCGCCCGACGGCGTTGAACCCGGAAGGCCACGCGGGCCCCGAGCCGGGCGCGGCGGGCGACCCCCAGGCGAGCCTCCGGGCGATCACGGCGGGGAGGGACCTGGACGCGGTCGAGGCGCAGGCCCTGTTCACGCGGATCATGGACGGGCAGGTGTCCTCGGCAATGATCGGGGCGCTGCTCGCGGCGCTGCGGACCAAGGGCGAGACCGAGCAGGAGATCGCGGGGGCCGCGAAAGCGATGCGGGCCCGCGCGACGCGGGTCCCCACCGCGCGGGACGCCCTCGTCGACACGTGCGGGACGGGAGGCGACCTGTCGGGCAGCTTCAACGTGTCGACCGCGGCGGCGCTCGTCGTGGCCGCGGCCGGGATCCCGGTGGCGAAGCACGGGAATCGGGCCGCCTCGTCGCGCTGCGGCTCGGCGGACGTCCTCGAGGCGCTGGGGGTAACCATCGATCTGGATCCGGCTCTCGTCGGGAGGTCGATCGACGAGGTGGGGATCGGGTTCCTGTACGCGCCCCGGTTCCATCCCGCGATGCGGTACGCCGCCGAGGCGCGGCGCGAGATCGGAATCCGGACCGTCTTCAACCTCCTGGGTCCCCTGACGAACCCCGCCGGCGCAAGGCGCCAGCTGATCGGCGTGCCCACCGAGGACGCCGTCACCCGGATCGCCGGTGTCTTGCGCGAGCTGGGCGCGGAAGCCGCCGTCGTCGTCCACGGGATGGAAGGGCTCGACGAGATCTCGGTCTGCGGGCCGACGCGGATCGCGACCGTGCGGGACGGCGAAATCGAGGCGCGGACGATCGAGCCGGAGGAGCTGGGCCTCGCGACGTTCACGGCCGCGGAGATCGCGGGCGGCGACGCGCACGCGAACGCGAGGATCCTCAGGGACGTTCTCGAGGGGAGGGGGAGCGGCGCGCAACGAGCGGTCGTGGCGGCGAACGCGGGCGCCGGGATCTGGATCGGGGGCGGTGCGGCGACGCCTCGCGCTGGCGTCGACCGGGCGCGGAGCGTGCTCGAGTCGGGCGACGGCGCCCGGCTCCTCGACGACCTGGCCGCCTTCACGCGCGCGGTGGCCTCCGAGCCGCCGGGATAAGTCGCGTCCGTCCGATCCTCAGCGGTATTTGCGCAGGACTCCGATCGCCACTCCCTGGATCCGCACGCGCGCGGCGTCGTAATAGAGGGGCGCGATGTGCTCGTTCGCGGGCTGGAGGCGGATCCGGCCGTCGGGTTCCCGGTACAGGGTCTTGAGCGTGGCGTGCTCGCCGTCGATCAGGGCGATGACGCGCTCGCCGCTCCGGGCGCTGTCGCGCCGCTCGACGATGACGTAGTCGCCGTCCTCGATGTGCTCGTCGATCATCGAGTCGCCGGCCACGCGCAGCACGAAGGTCTCGCCGCGGCCGAGCATCGACTCCGGCACCGCGAGCGTCTCGTTGTCCGCGATGGCCTCGAGCGGCTGACCGGCCGCGACGCGGCCGTAGAGCGGGAGCTCGACGGCCGCCGGACGCGGAGGGCCGGCGGCCGTTTCGGTCAGCTCGATCGCCCGGCTGCGGTGGGGGTCGCGCCGGACGGCGCCCTTCGATTCCAGGTTCTCGAGGTGCTCGTGGACGGTGGCCACCGAGCTCAGGCCGAACCGGGAGGCGATCTCCTCGAGGCTCGGAGCGTACCCGTTCTCCTCGATGAACTCGCCGAGGTAGTCGTAGATTTCACGCTGGCGCCTGGTTAGCTTCATCTCCCCGCTCCTCCGTGGACTCCGGTGACGAGCTTGCCGGCCGGTGCACGAATCGACGGACAACGTTGACCGAACAAATGCCGAAAGTCAAGCCCCCGTCCGGCTTCCTCGGGAAGGCCCTCGAGCGGAAGCGGAGCGAGGTCTACGCGGCCCGCAAGGCCCGGCCACGCGCCGACGTCGTGGCGGCGGCGCGCGACCAGAGGCCCGTCCGCGCCTGGGCGCGGCCGCTGGCGGGGCCGGGCACGGCCGTGATCGCGGAAGTGAAGCGCCGGAGCCCGTCCGCGGGCGCGCTGGCCCCGGAGCTCGACGCGCCGGCGCGCGGCCGGCTGTACGCCGCGCACGGCGCCGCGGCGATCAGCGTCTTGACCGATTCGGCGTTCGGCGGCCGGCTCGTGGACCTGTCCGACGTCGCGGCCGCGGTCGATGTGCCCGTTCTGCGGAAGGACTTCCTCGTCGATCCGTGGCAGATCTGGGAGAGCCGCGCCGCCGGCGCCGACGCCGCGCTCGTCATCGTCGCCGCGCTCGAGCGGTCGGAACTCGAGGCGCTCGCGGAGGAAGCGGCCGCCGCGGGGGTCGAGCTCCTCGTCGAGATCCACGCGCCGGCTGAGATCGACCGCGCGCTGGAGCTCGGGCCGCAGGCGATCGGCGTGAACGCGCGCGACCTCGAGAGCCTCGAGATCGACGTGCGCGCCGCCCTCGACACGCTGCGGGAGATCAGGCGTCGCGCGCCGGGCCGCGTGCTCGTGGCCGAGAGCGGGATCGCGGATCCCGGAGACCTTCGACGCGCGCGCGATGCCGGCGCGAACGCGGTTCTCGTCGGTGAGCACCTGGCGCGGGCGGGAGATCCGGCGCGCGCGCTCGAGCGGCTCGTCGCCGCAGGGAGGGACACTCCATGACGAGCGCGGCTTTCGGCGAAGCTTGTACTTTGTCTTTCGTGACGTTCCCCTTCCGGATCAAGGTCTGCGGCATCACCGCGGAGGAAGCGGCGCGGGCCGCGCTCGAGGCCGGAGCCGACTACCTGGGGCTCGTCCTGTGTCCGTCCCCGCGCCGCGTGACGCTCGACCGCGCGGGGGGCCTCGCGGAGGCGACCCCCGGCGCGTGGGTCGGGGTGTTCGCCGACTCTCCGCTCCAGGAGATCGTGATCGCGGTCCGCGAGCTCGGGCTCGCGGCCGTCCAGCTCCATGGCCGCGAATCGGTCGCCGAATGCCGGCGCGTGCGCGAAGCCGCGGGCGTCCCCGTCTGGAAGGCCGTGCGGGCCGACGGAGGCCCGATCGATCCGGACTACGACGGAGCGGTCGACGCCCTGCTCCTCGACGCCGGCGCCGGCGGAACCGGCCGGGTCCTCGACTGGGACGGGATCGGCGCGCGCTTGCCACGCCCCTTGCGGAGCGTCCCGACGTTTCTCGCGGGAGGTCTGGGGCCCGGGAACGTCGCCCGGGCGATCGGCGCCGCTCGCCCCGACGGGGTCGACGCCAGCAGCCGGCTCGAGCGCGCTCCCGGAGTCAAGGATCCGGACCTCGTCCGCGCCTTCGTGCGTCGCGCGCGGGAGGCGGCCCGGGCGCTCGATCCCGTGGAGATCCGACGGTGAGCCGGTCGACCGCGTCGCCGGAGGCGGGACGCGGGTACTTCGGAGCGTTCGGCGGCCGCTACGTTCCCGAAACCCTGGTCGCCGCCCTCGACGAGCTCGAGAGCGCGTGGGCGGAGGCCCGCACCGACCCGTCGTTCCACGCCGAGCTCGACGCCCTTCTCGCCGATTACGTGGGACGTCCATCGCCGCTGACCCATGCACCGCGGCTGTCCGCCGAGGCCGGCGCCGACGTGTGGCTCAAGCGCGAAGACCTCAATCACACGGGCGCGCACAAGATCAACAACACGCTCGGTCAGGTGCTCCTCGCCCGGCGCATGGGGAAGCGGCGGATCATCGCGGAGACGGGCGCCGGCCAGCACGGTGTCGCGACGGCGACGGCCTGCGCCCGATTCGGTCTCGAGTGCGTCGTCTTCATGGGCGCCGATGACACCCGGCGACAGGCGCTCAACGTCTATCGCATGCGGCTCCTGGGCGCCGAGGTCGTGGAGGTCGACGCGGGGACCCGCACCTTGAAGGACGCCACGAACGCAGCGATCCGCGACTGGGTCACGCACGTCGACCGAACGCACTACGTCATCGGCTCGGTGGTCGGGCCGCACCCCTACCCGACGCTCGTACGCGAGCTCCAGTCGGTGATCGGGCGCGAAGCGCGGGCGCAGGCGCTGGAGAAATGGGGCGCGCTTCCGAGCGCCGCGATCGCATGCGTGGGCGGCGGATCGAACGCGATCGGCCTGTTCCACGCGTTTCTCGGAGATCCGGTCGATCTCTACGGTGTCGAAGCGGCGGGAGAGGGACTCGATCGCCGTCACGCCGCGACCCTCTCGCGCGGCCGGCCGGGGATCCTCCACGGGGCCCGGAGCTACCTCCTGCAGGACGCGGCCGGCCAGGTGGCGGGCGCGCATTCGGTCGCCGCGGGTCTCGATTATCCGGGTGTCGGGCCCGAGCACGCGGCGCTCAAGGACAGCGGCCGGGTGGTTTACCTCGCGGTCGACGACCGCGAGGCGCTGGCGGCGTTTCACCGGACGAGCGAGCTCGAGGGAATCATCCCGGCCGTGGAGAGCGCGCACGCGATCGCGGCGCTCCTCAGGCGGCCGCCGCCGATCCGAGCCGCCGGACGCGTGATCGTCTGTCTGTCGGGCCGCGGCGACAAGGACGTCCAGGCGGTCGCCGCCCTGGAAGGCGCGGCGGCGGAATGAGCCCGTCCCAGTCGCCCACCACCGCCGTCACCGCGACCGAGCTCGTTCAGGAGCTCGTGCGGGTGTTCAAGGTGAGACGCCTCTACGGAACCGGGCATCCGCAGCGCGTGGAGATCGAATCCGTGGCGGCTCGCCGGTTGGCCGCGCTCCTCGCGGAAGAGGGCTCGGTCGAGCTCGAGATCCAGGAAACGATGCTGCTGGCGGGCGGCGAAGTCGTGTACGAGCAGCCGCCGGGCCCCGAATCGCTGGCTCACATCCTGTTCCGGGAAGGGCTTCGCCAGATCGTGTTCCACGACGGACTCACGGCGGACGAGCTGGGCGGATTCCTCGACGAGATGACGCTGGCGTCCCAGCAGCGGCTGGAGGAGGACTTCGATCTCGTGGCGCGGCTGTGGGAGAAACGATTCGTCCACCTCCACTACTTCTTCGTCGAGGCGCTTTCCGACGAAGACTGGGTCCCGCCGGCCGAAGAGCGTCTCAACGAGAGCGAGAGGCGGGAGCTCCATGTCCAACTGAGCGAGGAAGACCGGAGCGCCCTCGAGCGTCCCCCGACCGTCCTCCTCGCCGATCCTACTCTCTATTTCCTCGACGAAGAGGACATGGCCGAGCTGCAGGGCGGGCTCGACGACGAGAAGGGGCGCGCGCTCTTCACCGAAGTCCTGACCTGCGTTCGCGAGCTCCTACTGGATCCGATCGTGGACGACATCTCTCCGGCCGTCGAGATGATCGAAGAGATTCACGCCGAATACCTCGGCGACCAGATCTATCGTCGCGTGGTCGAGATCCAGGAGATCTTCGCGCCCTACCTGGAGAGCGGGCGCGCGGCGCAGTCCGCACGGGACGCCTTCACGCGCATGCGCGACTCGGCGCTCGACGAGACGACGCTGATCCGGCTCGGGAAGCGGCTTCTGTCCGGCGATCTCGACGAAGTCGAGGCGAGCCGATTCGTCCTGGCGTTCGGATCGGGCCGGCTGCGGGCCGTGCTCAGGGGCCTCCCGGACATCAAGCGTGTGTGCCAGTTCCCGGCCATGGTCCAGGCGCTGGGCGGAATCGCGGGCTCGGACGAAGCGGGCCTGCGGCAAGCGCTGGCGAGCGAGGACCCGCAGGAGGCCGTGGCGGCCGCCTTCCTGATCGGGCTGACCGCCGACAGCCGGCACCTCGAGGCCCTCGGAGAAACCCTCTCGTCCGACAATGCCGAGGTTCGGCGCGAGACCCTGCTCGCGCTGAAGGGGTTCGGCGGCGGTCGAGCGCTCGAGTTCGTGAGCCGCGGGGTGAACGACGGCGATCCATCGGTCCGCCTGTACGCGCTGCGTCATCTGGTCAGTCACCGATACGCGCCCGCGCTGGCCCGCGTGACCGACCGATTGGAGCGGAGAGAGGCGGATCGCTCGCTCACGGAGCAGCGGCTCCTCTACGAGGCCTACGGCGCCCTCGGAGGCGCCGATGTCGTCGACGACCTCGTTTCTCGCTTCCGCCGGCGCCGCGGCTTGTTCCGCAAGCGCGACCCGGAAGAGGCGGCCTGCGTCCTGATCGCGCTCGGGGCGACCGCCTCGCCTGCCGCCCGCCAGGTCGTCGAGGAGGCGAGCGGCGACCGGCATCCGCTGGTCGCGCGCGTCGCCGGCCAGGTGCTCCAGGGCTGGGGCACGGTGGAGGCGACCGCGTGAGCCAGGTCACCGCCACCGTCCCCATCCAGGGACTCGGCCGCGAACTCGTCCAGAACCTGTTCGTGGCACTCCGCTCGGCGCAGCTCTACGACGCGCGCAACGACACGCTGCGCGCCGCGGCAGATCGGCTCGTGCGAACGCTCGAAGAGCTGCTTCTCGTCGACCGCTCCGCGCGACTCGAAGTGGGCGGGGACCTGATCCTCGTCAACGATGTGCGGATCCGCAGCGAGCTCCGCAGCTACAGCGTGCACTCGAACCTGATGCGCTTCTTCCGCGAGCTCGGAATCGGCGGGTTCGAGTGGGAGGCCGCGCCGGACGTGGGCCAGGCCGCGCGATTCGTGAGCGTGGTCGGAAGGTTGGAGCTCGAGGACGGGAGCGAGGACCCGGTCTTTCGACTGCGTCAGCGCCTGTTCGAGGAGGGCCTCGGCGGAACCCTGGTCCTCGAACCGCGCGAAGAAGAAGCCGAGCCGCTCCTCGACGACCCGGACAAGCGCCACCGCGCGGAGCGCACGTATCGGCACACGGTGGCCGTGACGCGCCAGCTCATGGACAGCCAGCGCGCGGGACACACGTTGAGGCTCACCCGCGTCCGCCGGGCGGTGCAATCCATCGTCGATCAGGTCTTCGACGACGAGAGCCTGCTCGTGGGCCTCACCAATCTGCGCGACTACGACGAGCCCACGTTCACCCACAGCGTGAACGTGTGCATCTTCGCGGTCTCGCTCGGACAGCGGATCGGGCTTTCGCGGCTGGAGCTCTACGAGCTCGGCATGGCGGGTCTCCTGCACGATCTGGGAAAGGTCGACATCCCGCGGGAGGTGCTCCTGAAGAGCGAGGCGCTGACCGACGCGGAATGGGAGGCGATGCAGCGCCATCCGGCGTTCGGGGTGTGGCGCATCATGGCGGGACGTCAGCGCGGTCGCGTGCCGGCCCGGGAGATGCTCGCCGCCTTCGAGCATCACCTGAACGTCGATCTCTCGGGCTACCCGTCGATCCGGTATCCGCGAAAGCTGTCCCTGTATTCGCGGATCGTGGCGATCTGCGACTCCTTCGACGCGGGAACGACACCGCGCGTGTACAAGACCGATCCGATCACGCCGGCCGAAATGCTCCAGGCCATCGATCGCTGGAAGGACGTGCGCTACGACCCGATCCTCATCAAGGCATTCGTGAGCCTGCTGGGCATCTATCCGCCGGGATGCGTGGTCCTCCTCGACACGCAGGAGATCGCGGTGATCATGGCGGTCGATCCGGAACCGCGCAACATCAATCGGCCGCGGGCGAAGATCGTAGTGGACAAGGACGGCCTGCACATCGACGGATCGATCGTCAGCCTGGCCGAGCGCCGCGGAACCGGCGAGTTCGCGCGCACCGTCATCAAGGTGCTCGAGCCAGAGCGCTACCGGATCGATCCGGCGCGCTACTTCCTGGCCGGATGACCGGAGAGGGCGCGGGGGAGGGGATCCTCCGATTCGACGAAGCCCGCGAGCGGGGGAGAAAGCTCCTCGTCGTCTACCTGACCGCGGGGTTCCCGGATCGGACCCGGAGCGAGGAGACGCTGGCCGGCCTGGGGGAGGCGGGCGCGGACGCGATCGAGCTCGGCGTCCCGTTCAGCGACCCGCTCGCCGACGGGCCAGTGATCGCGGCCGCCTCCGAGCGCGCGATCGCGAACCGGATCACGATCCGGGACGCCATCGACATGGGAGCGGCGCACGCGCTCGCCGCAAACGGCCGACCGCCCCTCGTCCTCTTCACGTATCTCAACCCCTTCGCCTCGCTCGGGATCGAGGTCGCCGCGGAGGAGTGCGCCCGGGCGGGATTCGGCGCGGTGCTGATCGCGGACCTGCCGTTCGACGAGTCTCCGGGGATCGAGGACGCCCTCGCGTCGCGCGGACTTCCGCTCATCCGGCTCGCGGCCCCGACCACCCCGTCCGACCGGCTGGCCGTGCTCGCGCGCGGGGCCCGCGGGTTCGTGTACCTGATCGCGCGCACGGGCGTCACCGGCGCGGGGAGCGGTACGGACCGGAGGGTGGCCGAGCAGATCGACCTGATACGGGGGAACACCACGCTTCCTGTCGTCGTCGGGTTCGGGATCGGCGACCCCGAGGCGGCGCGGAATGCGGCGCGGCTCGCGGACGGGGTCGTGGTCGGAAGCGCGTTCGTCGAGCGACTCGGACGCGACGGTCCGCGCGCCGCGCTCGCGTGGATGCGCTCTCTGCGGGACGCGCTGGACGAGTGACGAGCCGATTGACGCCGTTTCCCGCCGGCCTCTAGATTCCGGCGCTCACCGCGAATTTCGCTTCGATCCCCGGATTCATCGCGGCGCCGGCCGCACGAGGTCAGGCAGTGTCCCAGCGCTTTGCGCTCAGCACGAGCTTCGCCGACGTCGGTCGGTACGTCGATCCGCTGGCCGAGAAGGGACTCGGTGTCGAGGTGACGCTGTACGACACCGAGTGGCTGCTCACGCTCGATCGCACGACGACCGTGCGGAAGCTGGGCGACGAGCTCGCCGCGCGCGGGATCCACGTCACCGTGCACGCGCCGATCTTCGATCTCAACCCCGGGAGTCTCGATCCGGCGATCCGCAAGCACACCCGGCGCTGCTGGGAGCGGGCGATCGGCGTTGCCGGGGCGCTCGGCGCGCGCATGATCAACTTCCACACCGGCCACAATCCACTCCTTCCCGAGTCCACGTTTCCGGGATGGCTGGCGCTGTCGATCGAGATCTGGGAGCGGGTCCTCGGCCTGACCGCGGACGCGGGCATGGTGCTCGTGCTCGAGAACATGTTCGAGGCCACGCCCCAGGTGCAGCTCGAGCTCCTGGCTCAGCTCGAGCCGCGACATGCGGGCTTTACGCTCGATGTCGCGCACGCCTACATCTACGGCAGCGTCTCGATCGACACGTGGTGGAGTCAGCTTGGGCCCGCGATCCGGGAGGTCCATCTGCATGACAGTGACGGTTTTTCGGACGATCATCTCTCGATCGGCGACGGCGCGCTCGACTGGCGGCGGATCTTCGAGGACCTGTTCCGTACCGCGCCCGACGCGGTGAAGGTCATCGAGATGCCGGCCGAGGCCGGACTGGCGAGCCTGAAGCGCATCAAGTCCGCGGGCTACTCGGACCTCCAGCTGGAGCTGCTATGAAATCCTCGTTCCGCCCGCTGCGTCGCACCCTCGCGGGGATCGTGCCCGCGGCCCTCATCGCCCTGGGCCCGCCGCCCGCCCGCGTGGCGGCGCCCGAGCGGGTGCCGGTCCGGGTCCTCATCCAGCTCGTCGACGCCGCTTCGCGAGAGCGGCTGATCCGCGAATCGGTGAGCCTCCCGCTCGCCCTCGACGTCCGTCACGAGCGGGTGGTGAGGGGACTCAAGGCGATCCATTCCGCCTCGCTGTCGGAAGCGCGGGGCGCGCTCGACCGCGCCCGACAGGCGGGAGGGCTGACCGAGATCGACCGCCTGTGGTCGGTCAACGCGGTCGTGGCCCTGGTCGACCCGGAATGGATCCCGCGCCTCGAATCCGACCCGTCGATCGCCGCGGTGGTCGTCGATCGGCGCCTGATCCTGGGATCGGCGCGCGCGGCATCGCCCGCCGACGCGACCGGCGCCGCGACGATCGCCGCCGCCGCGCCCACGTTCGAGCTCGAGAAGATCCAGGTCCCGCCCGTCTGGGCGCTGGGGATCACGGGGAAGGGGGCGATCGTCGCCAACGTGGACTCCGGCGTCAACGGGGACGACCTCACGATGGCGGACAGCTGGCGGGGGCTCTTCGCGGGCAGCGACGCCGCCTGGTACGCTCCGGTATCTCTCAGTGTCTTTCCCGTGGACGACGACCCCGACGTGGGGCACGGCACTCCGGTCATGGGGATCATGACCGGCGGCGAGGAGTCGTTCGGCGTCGCGTTCGACGCCACCTGGATCGCGGGCGACCTGTTCGAGGAGAACGAGGGCTACGTGTCCACGGCGATCAAGATCTTCGAATGGCTGACGGATCCCGACGGAGATCCGTCGACCGTGACCGACGTCCCCGACGTCGTCAACAACTCATGGGGGATCGACACCGAGCGTGACGATCAGGGCCGCCTCCTGTGCGACTCGATCTTCAACCAGGCGATCGACGCGATGGAGGCCGCCGGAACGATCGTCATCAATTCCGCGGGCAACGAGGGAACCGCCGGCGTGACCGCCCCGGGGAATCGGGCGACCACCCCGGTGAATGCGTTCGCGGTCGGGGCGGTCGATGACCAGGACCAGGTCCTGAGCTTCAGCGGACGCGGGCCGTCGCCCTGCGGAGGGTCGTTCGCCACCAAGCCCGAAGTCGTCGCGCCGGGCGTTCTCGTCACCAGTCGGTCGCGCTTCAACGCGACGCTGGCGAACTTCACCGGCACGTCGTTCTCGACGCCGATGATCGCCGGCATCGCCGCGCTCATGCGGTCCAAGGATCCGACGATCACGCCCGAAGAGGCGAAGACGATCCTCATCGAGACCGCCGTGGATCTCGGCGCGGGCGGCGACGACAACACCTTCGGGCACGGACTCGTGAACGCGGAAGCGGCGCTGGCCCGTGTCGACCGTCCGACCCAGCCGCTCGCGCGATTGATCGGCTACCGCCCGGCGGGCGCCCTGCCCGCGGGGAAGCTCGGCCCGGCGGCGATCGAGGACGCTCTCGCCCTGAGGCCGGGGCAGACGGTGGATGTCGTGCCGTTGCTCTCCAACCACGGCCCGCCGCTGCCCACGACGACCGCGGTCCTGTCGACGACGACCCCCGGCGTGACCGTCACCCGCTCGAGCCTCGCTCTCGCGGCCGTGCTTACGGGCGAGTTCTTTGGACCCGCGGGGGCGGAGTCCTTCGGGGTCCAGATCGCACCGACGGTCGCGCCGGGAAGCGACATTGCGCTGACCCTTACGATTCAGGGCGCGTCCGTCGGCCCGTTCCGCATGCTGATCAAGGCCGGCGATCCGGTGGAAGGCGCGTTCGCGACTCATGACGCCGGCCGCGTCCGGCTCAGCGTCACGAACTTCGGCGGCCTCGGCTACTACACGGGCCTCCACGGCTTCGATTTCGTTCTCATAGGCGAGGGGTTCCGTTTCCCGCCGTCGAGCCCGAGCTGGCTCTTCCACGGCGGGCTCATGGCGGGAACCGGACCCACGCGACTGTCGGACGACATCCCGTACGGCGAGGACACGGAGAGCTCCACCGACTGGATCCCACTCTTCGGCGCGCCGATCGACGTCGACGAGGCCGCGGGCGGACAGCGGATCACGACCGCCTACGACGATCGTCGCGCGCTGTCGCCGCTCGGCCTCGAGGTCATCCAACGGTCGTTCGCGTTCGACGACGCGGGCGAGGACGCGTTCGTCCTCGTACAGTACGTGATCCGGAACACGGGCGGTCAGGCCCTGACGGGTCTGCGGCTCGGCCTGTTCGCGGATTGGGACCTGCCGGGAAGCGCGGGAGAGCCGCGCGAGACCGCGGGCTGGGATCCGGGCCGTCGTCTGGGGTTCGTCGAAGGGACGCTGTCGGGGCAGCCGGCGCTGGGCGTCGTCTGGCTCGACGACGTCGCGCTCGGTCAGGTCACCTACGCCGTCCTCCGCCGCGAGCAGGTCATCTCGAGCACGGTCGGGAATCCGCCCGCGCCGGGAAGCCGGGCTCCCGCGGTCGCAGAGGCGCCCGAGACCGGTGAGTTCTCGGACACGGAGAAATGGAACGCACTCGCCAGCGGTCAGACGACGATCGCCGAGACGACGCCCCAGGATCTCTATCAGGTCATCGGGGTCGGACCGCTCGCCCTCGCGGCCGGCGCAACCGACACGGTGGCGGTCGCGCTCGTCGCGGGCGAGAGCCGCGCCGCCCTCCAGTCGAACGCCGAAGCCGCGCGGGGGGCGTACTTCGTGCGGGTCCTGGGCACCGAGCCCCCGCCGCCGCCCCCGCCGCCGGCGGAGCTCGCGCTCGAACAGAACTTCCCGAACCCGTTCCGCCTCGGACAGCAGACCACGATCCGGTTCGCGATCCCCGAGCCCACCTCCGGGACGGCCCGCGCCTCCCTCGTCATCTACGACGTTCTCGGGCGTCGGGTCCGCACGCTCGTCGACGGCGACGTGATCCCCGGCGAGCAGGCGGTCACCTGGGACGGCGCCACCGACGCGGGCGGGTCGGCGCCGAGCGGCGTCTACATCGCGCGGCTCGAGTCCGGAGGGAGCGAGCAGACGATCCGCATCCTGTTCGTTCGCTGAAGGAGCTGCGAATGGCGGACACGATCCGCATGCTGGACCTTCAGTTTTTCACGCTCGTCGGGGATCTGCCCCACGAGCGAACGACGCCGCAACCGCTGGAGATCGACGTCGAGGTGCGGACGGATCTGTCCCGGGCCGGCCGCACGGACCGTCTTTCGGAGTCGATCGATTACCGGCTCATTCACGAGCGGGTCGCCGCGGCGGTGGAGGGGGACGGGGAGACCGCGCCCCACCTGCTCGAGACCGTCGCCGAGCGGGTCGCCGCCGCGCTCCTCGAGGTCGAAGGCGTGGCGAGCGTACGCGTCCGCTGCCGCAAGCCGCGGGCCGTCCTCCCGGGACCGGTGGGGAACGTGGAGATCGAGATCGAGCGACCGTGAACCGGCGCGCCTACCTCAGCCTCGGGTCGAACCTGGGAGACAGGGTCGAGCGCCTCGGAAGCGCCCGAGCGGCGCTGATCGCGCGGCGGGACGTGCGGATCGCGGCCCTCTCGCCCGTCGTCGAGACCGACCCCGTCGACGTGACCGACCAGCCGCGCTTCCTCAACCAGGTCGTGGGCGTGGACACGGGCCTCGAGCCCGAGGCGCTCCTCGACGTCTGCCTCGGGATCGAGCGCGGGATGGGACGCGACCGCTCCCGCGGTCCGCGACGCGGACCGCGGACGATCGACATCGACGTCCTGCTCTACGACGGGCGCGCGGTCGAGCGACCGGGCCTCACGGTGCCCCATCCGCGTCTCTCGGCGCGACCCTTCTTCCTCGATCTCTGCCGCGCGGCGGGCGCGCCCGAGGCGTGGCTCCCGGTGTCGGTCGCCGCATGAGCCCGGCGGTGACGACGCGCACGTTCCGGCGCATGAAGGCGGAGGGCCGGAAGATCGTCGTGTTGACGGCCTACGACTGGACGCTGGCCCGCTACCTGGATGCCGCGGGCGTCGACGCGATCCTCGTCGGCGACTCGGCGGGTCAGGTCTTCGCCGGTCACCGGACGACCCTTCCCGTCACGCTCGACGACATGATCTATCACGCGCGCGCGGTGCGGCGTGGCGCCCCCGAGCGGTTCCTCATCGTCGACATGCCGTTCCTCAGCTTCCAGGTGAGCCCCGAGGAGACGCTCAGGAACGCGGGCCGGATCATGAAGGAGACCGACGCCCAGGCGGTGAAAGTGGAGGGCGGCGCGGGGCTCGCGGAGACGATCGAGCGGCTCGTCGCGGTCGGCATCCCGGTCATGGGACATCTCGGCCTCACCCCCCAGTCCGTCCACGCGTTCGGCGGCTATGGGCTGCGCGCCTCGGAAGCCACGGAGGCCGAGCGGCTCCGTTCCGACGCGCGGGCGATCGAAGGCGCGGGCTGTTTCTCGATCGTCCTCGAGAAGATCCCGCGCGCGCTCGCGGCCGAGGTCAGCGCGACCCTCGAGATCCCGACGATCGGGATCGGCGCCGGGCCCGGGACCGACGGTCAGGTCCTCGTGACGCCGGACCTGCTCGGTCTGACGCCCGACTTTCGGCCGCGCTTCGTGCGCCGGTACGCGAGCCTGGACGAGACCATCCGCGACGCGCTCGCGCGTTTCGCGGCGGACGTCCGGAGCGGCGCGTTCCCCGGCGACGAGGAATCCTACCCTTGACCGCGATCCTCGCGCGCACGATCGAGGCGTGCCGCGCCGCGGTCGCCGCCGAGCGGCGGAGCGGGAGCCGGATCGGTTTCGTCCCGACGATGGGCGCGCTCCACGAGGGCCACCTCTCGCTCGTCGGGCGCGCGCGCGAGCTCACCGACGTGGTCGTCGTGTCGGTGTTCGTCAATCCGACCCAGTTCGGTCCCGGGGAGGATTTCGATCGCTATCCCCGCGACCTCGAGCGGGACGTCCTGATGGCCGGGGCGCGGGGCGCGGCGATCGTCTTCGCGCCGGAGGTCGCCGAGATGTACCCGGAGGCGCTGCTGACGACCGTCACGATGCGCGGGATCACCGACGACTTCGAAGGCGCCCGCCGTCCCGGCCACTTCGACGGCGTCCTGACCGTCGTCGCGAAGCTCTTCCACATCGTCGAGCCCGACGTGGCGGTCTTCGGACAGAAGGACGCGCAGCAGCTGGCCGCGGTCCGCCGCATGGCGGCGGACCTCGATTTCCCCGTCGAGATCGTCGTGGGGGAGACCGTCCGCGAGGCGGACGGTCTCGCGCTCTCGAGCCGCAACGCTTTCCTTTCGGCGGCCGACCGCAGCCAGGCCCCCGCGCTCCGCGCGGCCCTCGGACGGGCGGAGTCCCTGGCCGCGGACGGCGTCGACGATGCCGACCGTCTGCTGACCGCGATGCGCGAAGAGCTCGCGCGTCATCCGGGCGTCGAGGTCGATTACGTGGCGGTCGTCGAGCAGAATTCGTTCCGTCCCCTGCGGCGCCTGACGGAGCCCGCGGTCGCCGCGGTCGCCGCCCGGGTGGGCAAGACGCGCCTCATCGACAACGTCGTGCTCGAGCCCCGTGAGCGCTGAGCGCGGCGGGCAGCTCGCGGCCGTGATCCTCGCGGCCGGCCAGGGAACGCGGATGAAGTCCGCGCTGATCAAGATCCTCCATCCTCTCGCCGGCCGGCAGATGATCCGTCACGTGCTCCTCGCCGTGCAGGGCGTGGGCGCCGACCGCATCGTGTGCGTGGTCGGATACCAGCGCGAGCAGGTGAAGGACGCCCTCGCGTCCATTCCGGGGATCGACTTCGCGGTCCAGGAGGATCAGCTCGGGACCGGACACGCACTCCTGTGCGCGGCCGACTCGCTGGCGGGGTTCGACGGCGACGTCCTCGTGTGCTACGGGGATACGCCGCTCCTGACCCGCGAGACCCTCCACGAGGTCGTGCGGGTGCATCGCGCGCGCGGGGCGCCCGCCACCCTGCTCGTCGCGCAGCTCGACGATCCGACCGGTTACGGCCGCGTCATCCTCGATGCGGAAGGTGGGGTATCGAGGATCGTCGAGCAGAAGGACGCCGACGAAAAGACGCAGTTGATCCGGCTCATCAACACGGGTGTCTACTGCTTCTCGTGGAGCACCGTGGGACCGCTCCTCGACCGGCTCTCCACCGACAACGCGCAGGGAGAGTGGTACCTGACCGACGTCATGGAGATGCTCGCCGAGGCCGGGACGCCGGCGCGGTCGGTCGTGCTCGAGGATCCGCAGGAGCTCATGGGAATCAACGACCGGGCGCAGCTCGCCGAGGGCGAAGCCGTCCTCCGCGACCGCATCCGCCGGCGTCTCATGCGGGAAGGCGTCACGTTCCTGTCCCCCGAGACGACTCTCATCGACGCCGACGTCCAGATCGGTCCCGACACGGTGATCTACCCGGGCGTGATCATCGAGGGTGTTTCGAGCGTCGGGCGCGAATCCGTCATCGGTCCCTTCACGCGGATCGTGGACGCCCACCTGGGCAGGGGGGTCGAGCTCAAGGGGTGGAACCTGATCGCCCGCACGACGATCCCGCACGGCTCGATCGTGCAGCCGTACGTGCGCCAGGGCGCGGACTGACGCCCGAGGAGGTCCGGGCGCGCGTCGTTCCGCGGCTGTCCGCGGCGCGCCTCGTGCATGTGGAATCGGTCGCGAAGACGATCGGGATCCTGAGCCGTCGGTGGGACGGCGGGGAGCGGGCGGCGGCCCTGCGCGCGGCCTGGCTCCACGACTCGTGGCGGTCGACGGGCCTGCCCGAAACGCTCGCGGCGATCCGCGCCCACGGGGAAGAGCCGGACCCGTGGACGCTCGCCCATGCGCCCGTCCTCCTCCACGCCCAGGCGGCGGCGGTCTGGGCCCGATCCGAGACGAGCGAGAGCGATCCGCGGGTCCTTCTGGCCGTCCGCCATCATCCGACGGGGCATCCCGACTGGGAGGATCTCGGGCGCGCGCTCTACGTGGCCGACTTCTGCGAGGCCACGCGCGCGCACGCCGCCTCCCTGGGCACCGGGCGCCTCGTGGCCCGCGCCGCGGAAGGCTCCGCGTCACTGGCCGCGGTCGCGCGGGAGGTCATGGCGACGCGGCTCGGGCGCTCGCTCCGCAAGGGACGGGCGGTCCACCCCGACTCGTGGCGCACGTGGAACGCCTGGGCCGGCGCCGCGGAGATGCCGTGAGCGCCCGGCGCGCGTCCGCGAGCAAGGGGCGAAAGGGGGCGGGGTGCCTCCAGAACGCAGCGATCGTGTTCTTCGCGCTCGTCCTCGGGGCGTTCGCGGCTTCGACCTGGATGGGTCACGTCGGCGACCGGGGCCCCGGTCGCCCGGCGACTTCGCGCGACTCTCTCGCGCCGCCGCCGGTCGAGCGGGCCCGGATCCGCGTCGAGGTGCGGAACGGATCGGGGATACCCGGCGCCGCGGCGGACGTCACCGAGTACCTGAGGCAGGCGGGGTTCGACGTGGTCGACTTCGGGAACGCCGAGGAGTTCGACCAGCCCCAGACGGTGGTCATCGATCGCGTCGGCGTGCCGGGGCCCGCGCGCGAGGTCGCGGCCGTCCTCCGCGGCGTCCCGATCCGGTCGGGCGTCGACACCACGCTCTACCTGGACGTCACCGTGCTCGTCGGTCGCGATGCGCCGGCGCTTCTCGACGGGGGCGCGGGGGGCGCGGGCGGAAACCGGTGGGACCGATGGCTGCGTCGGCTCCGGGACGCCCTTCCGTAGCGATCGCATCCGCTTGCGGGGTCCCGAGGCCCCGGCTATCATAGGCGCCCGTTTTTTCCTTATCACGACGGGAGTCGCCATGGCGCGGAAGAAGAAGGGCTCGGGGAAGCCCCGGAAGAAGACCGCCGGGAAGAAGACGTCGAGCCGTTCCCGGTCGAAGTCCGGGTCTTCCGCCAGGCGGCCGGCCGGCGCGAAGAAGGCCGCGAAGAGAAAGCCGGCGCGGAAGAAGGCCGCGAAGAAGGCGCCTTCGAAGGCCCGCAAGAAGGCCCCTGCACGGAAGAAGGCGGCCGCGAAGCGGCCGGCCTCGAGCCGGAAACCCGCTCCGCGCACGTCCCGGAAGCCGGCGAGTCGGAAGCCCCGCGCCCCCGGGCGCGACAAGGCGTTCTTCGAGCACTTCCGCAACAAGCTCCTCGAGCAGCGCCAGCAGATCACGCGCCGGCTCGACGAGCTCCGCGCCGAGCTCCAGGGGCTCGAGGAGACGCCGCGCGAGCTGGAGGAATGGGCCCAGGAGGAGAAGGACCGCGACATCCTGATCCGGCTCGAGGATCGGGAAACCGACGAGCTCCGGAAGATCCAGGCCGCCCTGGGGCTCATCGACCAGCAGCAGTACGGATACTGTCAGATCTGCGGGAAGCCGATCCCGCGGGCGCGTCTCGAAGAGCTGCCGACCGCCTTCCGCTGCGTGGATTGCACGCCCTGAGGGGGCGTCCGCGCGTGCCTTGATCACCGTCACGAGATTCGATCCGGGCGCCCCGGCTCGACGCTACGTCGACCTGGCGTCCTCGGGCTGGACGCGAGACTCGCCGGCGACCGTCTGGATCGACCTCGAAGCTCCGACGGCGAGCGAGCTGCGCCTGCTGGAAGACCCCTTCGCCTTCCATCCGCTCGCGATCGAGGACTGCCTCACCCCCGAGCATCAGCCGAAGGTCGAAGACTTCGGCCCCTATCTGTTCCTCATCTTCCGCGGAATCGATTTCAATCCGCCGATCGAACGCTTCCAGACGATCAAGCTCGCCGCCTTCCTGGGACCGAACTACCTGGTCACCTATCATCGCGGCACGATGCGGAGCGTCGACACGGTCCGGACGAAGCACGCGCACGACACGGCGGCGCAGCTCTTCCGTGGCGTCGACTACCTCCTCTACGAGATCCTGGACAACCTGATCGAGTTCTACTTTCCTGTCCTCGAGAGGCTCGAGGAGGAGATCGAGGCGGTGGAGGAGCGTATCTTCACGCAGGACGACGAGAACACGCTGGACGCGATCCTGCGACTCAAGCGGCGCGTGCTCGAGATCAAGCGCGCGCTCGCCCCGCACCGGGAGCTTTTCGGCCGGATCGCGCGCAACGAGTTCGAGGAGATCACGCCGCAGACGGTGGTCTTCTATCGCGACCTCTACGATTCGACCTACCGGTTGTCCGAGATGGCGGACTCCTATCGCGATCTCCTGAGCGGAACGCTCGACGCCCATATCTCGATGATCAGCCATCGTCTGAACGAGGTCATGAAGGTGCTCACGATCTTCGCGACCCTCATGCTCCCGCTGACGTTCATCGCCGGAGTGTACGGGATGAACTTCGAATTCATGCCCGAGCTCCACTGGAGGTACGGCTACATGCTCGCGTGGGGCATCATGCTCGCTGTGGCCGCCGGCCTGCTGATGTACTTCCGCAGGCGGGGATGGATCTAGCGCGGCGAATCAGGGCCGCACTCCTCTGGCCTGCGCTGGCCGGACTCGCGGCCGCTCCCGCGTCGGGTCAGACGCCCTTCGTTCCCGGCCCGGGTCCGTACGACCCGGCGGTCCCCACGGTCGCGGCCCTCCGCGGCTTCGAGACCGGGACGAGCTTCTCGCTCCATGCCGACGTCGGGCGGGTCCTGCACGGCCTCCAGCGCGCTTCGGACCGGATCCGGCTCGAGACGTACGGCCGGTCCGTCGAGGAGCGCGACCTGTGGCTCGTGTGGATCTCCGCTCCCCGCAACCTGGCGGCTCTCGACTCGCTCCGCGCGGCGAACCGGGCGGCGATGGATGAGACGCCGCTCGCGTCCGGCGCCGCGCGGCCGATCTTCGTCTGGCTCTCGTTCGGCGTGCACGGCGACGAGGCTTCGACGACCGAGGCCGCGCTCGAGCTCGTCTATCATCTCGCCGCATCGCGCGACCCGGCGGTCCTCGACTGGCTCGAGCGGGCGGTGGTGATCGTGGACCCGCTCCTCAATCCCGACGGCCACGAGCGGTACGTGACGTGGTACCGTTCGGTCGTGGGTCGGGCTCCGGATCCGGAGCCCGCCGCGCGCGAGCACCGCCCGCCGTGGCCGTCGGGCCGGACGAACCACTGGTACGCGGACCTGAACCGAGACTGGGCGTGGGGCGTCCAGCCTGAGACCAGGGCCCGGGTGGCGGCGTACCTCGCGACGATGCCGCAGGTCCACGTCGACTTCCACGAGATGGACCCCGGATCGACGTACTTCTTCTTCCCGGCCGCGGAACCGATCCACAGCTACTACCCGCCGAGCACGGGGGAGTGGGGCCGGATCTTCGGCACCGCGAACGCGGCCGCGTTCGACGCGCGCGGATGGCCCTACTACACGGGTGAGGACTTCGACCTCTACTATCCGGGGTACGGCGACTCCTGGCCGAGCTTCTTCGGCGCGACGGGGATGACCTACGAGCAGGCGGGCGGCGGCGAGGCGGGGGTCGTCCTCCGTCGCGAAGGCGACGCGACGCTGACGCTCGCGGACCGGGTCGCCCGGCATCTCGAAGCCGCGATGACGACGATCGAGACCGCGGTCGCCAATCGAGAGCGCCGGCTGGCCGATTTCGATGCGTTCTGGGGTGGAGCCGCCCGGCGCGCGCCGGGCTCGCCCGCCGCCTGGGCGATCGCGGGGGACGGGGCCGCGGCCGATGCGCTCGCCGAGCTCCTCGCGCGCCAGGGCGTCCGGGTCGACACGCTCGCCGCGACCGCGCGCGGGACGCTCGTCCCGTTCCCGGGGACGCCGGCGACCGATTCGCTCCCGGCGGGCACGCTGCTGGTCCCGGCCGGTCAGGCGCTCGGCCGCTTCGCGGCCGCGCTCCTCGAGCCCGAGACCTCGCTGCCCGACACGTCTCTGTTCTACGACATCACGGGATGGTCCCTGCCGTATCTCTACGATCTCGACGCCTGGCGCGCGGAGTCGATCCCGAGCGCGCGAACGGATCGATGGGCCCCGCCCGCGGAACCGCTCGTGGATTCCGTGCCGGAAGGCACGGTGGGCTTCGCCTGGGTCTACCGCGACGTGGCGGACGTGATCGCCGCCGGACGCGTCGCGGCCCGCGGGATTCCCGTCCGGGTCAGCGAGCGGCCGTTCACGATCGGCGGACGGCGCTTCCCGCGCGGCTCGTTCGTCGTCACCGCGGCGCGCCCGTCGGAGCCCGACCAGCCGGAGGGTCTGGAGTCGGCGCTGCGCGAGGCGGGCGCCCGCCCGCTCGCCCTCGCTTCGTGGAGCGCCGAAGACGGAGTCGATCTCGGCTCGGGGCGCGTGCGTCTCGTCCGCGCGCCGCGGATCGCGCTCGCCTCCGGTCCGGGGACTCAGCCGACGTCGGTCGGAAACGCATGGCAGCTCCTCGCGGTCGAGGCCGGGCTTCCGCTGGACGTGGTCCGGCTCGCCGACCTTTCGGCCGAAGCCGGAGCCGACGAGGATTCCCTGGCCGGGGTCGATCGCGCACCGATCGACCTGGCGCCGTACACGGCGATCGTCCTGCCCGATGCCGACGGACCGCTCGCGTACGCGGCGGCGCTGGGGCCGACGGGGGCCCGCCGGCTGGAGGCCTGGGTCCGCCAGGGCGGCACCCTGATCGCGATCAGGGCCGCCGCCGAATGGCTCGCCGACTCGGCGACCGGAATCGGGGACCTGGCGCTCGCGCCGGCGCCGCCGCCGCCCGGCGAGGCCGAGAAGCGCGCGCCGCAGGCCGTCCGCGACGCCGTCGAGATCCGCTCGCGGATCCCGGGAACCGTGGTGGCGGTCGTCGTCGACACGACCGCCACCCTCGGCTACGGGTATGGCGACGGGCGCGCGGCGGTCCTCGTCCGCGACCCGACCGAGCTGGATCTCGCCGAGGACGGCAACGCCTGGGTGTACGCGGACGAGCCTCCGCTCGCCGGGTATCTGCCGGCCGATGCGCGCGGCCGTCTCGCGGGGAGGCCCTACGCCGTGACTCGCGGACTCGGGAAGGGCACGATCGTGGCGTTCGCCGACGATCCCGGATTCCGGGGCATCGTGTACGGCTTGAAGAAACTGTATCTAAACGCCGCTCTTCTGGTACCTTAGCCGCATGGTGACGAAGCGGAAAAACGGGCAGCGGAGCGTTCCGGGGCTGCACCTGGCGGATGCCGCGACGATCGCGGCGGGCGAGACCACCGACGTCTATTTCGCGCGCACGCTCGCGATCCTCGAGCGCGAGGGGGTGGACCCCGAGGTGGTCGTCGAAGTGCGCGCGAAGTCGCTTCCGGCTGGATGGCCGTGGGCGATGCTGGCGGGCGTCGAGGAGGTCCTCGGGCTCCTGTCGGGCGTCGAGGGCCCGGCTCTGCGCGCCCTGCCCGAAGGATCGTTGTTTCTGGCGGGCGAGCCGGTGCTCGCTCTGGAGGGACGGTATCGAAGCTTCGCGGCGCTCGAGACGCCGCTCTTGGGCCTGGTCTGCCAGGCGTCGGGCATCGCGACGGCGGCCGCCCGCTGCCGCGTGGCCGCGGGAGGAAGGACGCTCCTCTCGTTCGGGGCGCGGCGCATGCACCCGGCGATCACGCCGATGGTCGAGCGCAACGCCTGGCTGGGCGGATGCGACGGTGTCTCGGCGATCGCCGGCGCGAAGCTCCTCGGCATCGAACCGACCGGCACGATGCCCCACGCGCTCGTGCTCTGTCTCGGCGACACGCTCCGCGCGGCGCGGGCTTTCGACGCGGCGTTCGGCGACGGAACGCCGACGATCGTCCTCATCGACACGTTCCAGGACGAGAAGTTCGAGGCGCTGCGGATCGCCGACGCCCTCGGAGAGAGGCTCCACGGCCTGCGCTTCGACACGCCCGGCTCGCGCCGCGGCGACCTCGCCGCGATCCTCGCCGAGACGCGCTGGGAGCTGGAGCTCCGCGGCCATGCGGGCGTGAAGCTCTTCGCGTCCGGCGGGATCGACCCCGAGGAGATCCTGCGTCTCAACCCCTCCTGCGACGGCTACGGAGTCGGGACGTACATCGCCGCGGCGACGACGATCGACTTCTCGCTCGACATCGTGGAGATCGACGGCGTGCCGATCGCGAAGCGCGGCAAGGAGTCGGGCCGGAAGGCGCTCCTCGTCTGCCGATCGTGCGGGGCGCGGGCCGTCGTCCCGGCGAGCCGCGAGAGGGAGGAGTACGCGTGTCCCGCCTGCGGCACGCCGACCCGGGACCGGCTCCAGCCCCCGCCCACCCCGTATCCGCCCGTCGCCGCGCTGAGGGAGCGCGCGCTCGCCGCGCTCGCCGATCTCTCTCTCGACGCCCCGCTCGGGTGAGCGCCCGCGTCATTGCCATCGACGGCCCGGCGGGAACGGGCAAGTCGACGACCGCGCGCGAGGTCGCGCGCCGGCTCGGCTGGCGCTACGTCGACAGCGGCGCGTTCTATCGCGTGGCGGCCCTGCTCGCGCTGCGGCGCGGTCTGGACGTCGGCGCCGCGGACGACGGCGAGCGTCTGCGCGAGGTCCTCGATGCCGCCGACGTGCGGCAGGAGGTGGTCGATGGGGAATCCCTCGTCCGCCTCGAGGGCGAGGACGTGTCGGCCGAGATCCGCACGCCGGCCGTCACCGCGATCGTCTCGCAGGTGGCCGGCGACGGAAAGCTCCGCGAGATCGTGAACGCGGGCCTGCGGCGGCAGGTCGGCGACGGGCCGGCGGTTATCGACGGGCGCGACATCGGGACCGTCGTCTTCCCGGACGCCTTCCTCAAGGTGTTCCTCGTGGCTACGTTGGAGGAGCGTGCCCGCCGCCGGCTGGCGGAGGCCGAGCCCGCTCGGTTGGGCGACCCCGAGGTCCTCGCCCTCTATGCCCGCAGCCTCGCGGAGCGTGACCGGCAGGACCGGGAGCGCGGCGTGGCCCCGCTGATGCCCGCCGCGGACGCCATCCACCTCGATACGAGCGAACTCGACTTCGACACCCAGGTCGCGCGCGTCGTCCGCACCGCCCGGGACCGGATGGCATGCCCCTGATCCCGGTGATCGCTCGCGGCATCGGCCCCGGCCGAGCGCGCTGTGAGGGGGGCGAACCGGTGAATCTGTCCGGGGCTTGTCGCCGCCGCCCTCGGGGAGGCCCTGGGGTTCGCTCGCGGCCCGGAAACGGGGCGGATCGCGGCGCTCCGCAGCGCCGCGCACTTGACACTATGTGTCTGTCCCGAGTAGGTTTAGAGTTCTCGATACAAACTCGCGAGGTGTCGGACCGGGGCGTGCCGGGTCGGGGCCTCATTCGGACCCCGTAACCCATTGGACCCCCACTCGATGACCGACGACAAGAACCCCGCCTCGCCCGCGGCCGGGACCGCGGAAGAGGCGACCCCCGAGCCGCAGCACCGCACCAACGCGAAGCGAAACTCTCCGAATCCGAAGAACATCCGGCCCGACCTGTTCGACGAGGACGAGTACTCGGAGGACGAGTACGCCGAGCTCCTCGGCATGTACGAGGAGTCGATCCAGGACATCCAGGAGGGCCAGATCGTCACCGGGCACATCCTGCGGGTCGACGAGAACGTCGTCGTGCTCGACGTGGGTTTCAAGAGCGAGGGCGCGGTCCCGCTGGACGAGTTCAAGCCGTCGGATTCGCTCGAAGTCGGCGCCGAGGTCGACGTGTTCCTCGAGAACCTCGAGGACCAGGAGGGCCGGGTCGTCCTGTCC
The DNA here is from genome assembly GCA_036556305.1 of Gemmatimonadota bacterium. GTDB lineage: Bacteria > Gemmatimonadota > Gemmatimonadetes > JACCXV01 > JAHWKZ01 > JAICNR01. The sequence goes on along the minus strand of DATBJO010000077.1, from coordinate 40,010 downwards.
AAGAAGAAGGCCGACTTCTTCAAGGTCTGGGACAAGATCCGGATCGCATACGACAACGGCACGATCGTGCAGGGCCGGTTGGCCCGGAAGATCAAGGGTGGCGTGATCGTCGACCTGTTCGGCGTCGACGCGTTCCTGCCGGGCTCGCAGATCGCTCTCCGGCGCGTTCCCGACATCGACGCGCTGATCGGTCAGACGATGGAGTTCAAGATCATCAAGCTCAACAAGCGGCGCCGGAACATCGTCGTCAGCCGGCGCATGATCCTCGAGCAGATCCGCGAGCAGAAGCGAGGCAAGCTGCTGGAGGAGATCGCGGTCGGTCAGGTCCGCAAGGGGGTCGTCAAGAACATCACCGACTTCGGCGCGTTCATCGACCTGGGCGGGGCCGACGGTCTGCTGCACATCACCGACATGTCGTGGGGCCGTGTCGGGCATCCGTCGGAGCTCGTCTCGATCGGCGACGAGCTCGAGATCAAGATCCTGGACCTGGATCTCCAGAACAACCGCATCTCGCTCGGCCTCAAGCAGCTCCAGCCCTATCCATGGGAGAACGTCTCGGGGAAGTACCCGGTCGGCTCGCGGGTGCAGGGCAAGGTCGTGTCGATCACCAACTACGGCGCTTTCGTCGAGCTCGAGAAGGGTGTCGAGGGCCTGGTGCACATCTCGGAGATGTCCTGGACCCGGCACATCAAGCACCCCTCCAAGGTCGTGTCGATCGGCGACATCATCGAGGCGGTGGTCCTCAACGTGAACGAGGAAGAAGAGAAGATCTCCCTCGGCATGAAGCAGATCGAGGAGGACCCGTGGGAAGGCCTGGCGGAGAAGTACCCGCCGGGGACCGTGATCGCGGGGAAGGTCCGCAACCTGACCTCGTTCGGCGCTTTTGTGGAGATCGAGGAAGGAATCGACGGGCTCGTCCACATCAGCGACATGTCGTGGACCCGCCGCATCCATCATCCTTCCGAGGTCGTGCGCAAGGGAGAGACCGTCAAGGTCCAGGTCCTCAACATCGACACCGAGAACAAGCGGATCTCCCTGTCGATCAAGGATCTCCAGGAGAATCCCTGGCCTTCTCTCGGCCAGAAGTACTCGGTCGGCGTCGAGGGCGAGGGAAAGGTCGTGCGGCTGCTCGATAAGGGCGTGGTCGTGGACCTGGGGGGCGACGTGGAAGGATTCGTGCCGATCTCCCAGCTCGGTTATCGCAATCTCGAGAACCCGGCGGACAAATTCCGAGAAGGCGACCTGCTCGTCCTCAAGGTGATCGAGTCCGATCCGGACAGCCGTCGGATCGTCCTCTCGGTGATCGACATCCCGAGCCATCGCGATCGCGGCGAGGAGGACGAGGGGCCGTCGCCGGCGCGGGACGAGGACATCGAGTCGCACGACGACGCTCGTCCGACCCGCATGGCGGACGCGCTCGCCGAGGCTCAGATCGAGGTCGGCGCGGGTTCCAAGTCCAGCGAGGCCGCGGAGGAAGCGGCGGACCGCGAATCCGTGGAGTAAGGCGCAGCGAGCAGGCCGCGCGCAGCGTCCTCTTCGCGATCGCATGCGCCTTGATCCTCGCGGCTTGCGCCGCGGGCGAGCGTCTCCCGCCGCCCTTGAGCGGCGAGCGCATCGGTCGGGCCGACCAGCAGGCCGCCCAGGACACGTACGAACAGGGTCTCGCGCTCTTCTCGCAGGGCTCCTACGAGCCGGCGCTCCGCGAATTCACGCTCGTCGTCGACCGCTACCCCTCGAGCCGCTACGCCGGGTTTGCGCTCTACTGGCAGGGGCGGACCGCGTACCAGCTCGGTCAGGACGCGGCGTCGGCTTCGGCGCTCGAGCGATACCTGCGGCTCGCGCCCGACGTCCCGTACGCGGAACATGCCGCGCTCCTGGTCGCGAACTCCTTCTACAATCAGGCTCGCTACGACGCGGCGCTGCAGGCGGCGCTCGGCGTGCGGAGTGCGCCCTCGGAGTGGCTGGATGACTACCTCGCCCTCGCGCGCGATCTGCTGAACCGGCTGCCGAGACCGGAGATCGAGGCCGCCGCGGCGCGGACTCCTCCACGGAACTATCTGGCTCCTTTCTATCTGCAGACCGCGCGATGGGCGCACGCGGCGGGGGAACCGTCGCGCGCGACCGACTACGCGTCGCGGGTGACCGCGTTTTCGGAGCTCCCCGCGGAGGTCCTGGCGGAAGCGCGCGGGCTGATCGGCCCCGGAGGTCGCGAGGCCGCCACGGCTCCGCGGCTGGGACTCATCGCGCCCACGGAGGGCCGCTTCGCGGAGGTCGCCGAGCAGATCCGACGCGGGGTCGAGATCGCGCTCGAGGACGTCAATCAGGGCCGCCGGCCGCCGGTCACGCTCGTCTCCCGGGCCGCCGAGAACGATCCGGATTCGACCGCCGCCGTGATCCGGACGCTCGCCCGCAACGAGCGCGTGGCCGCGATCCTCGGTCCGCTGACCAGCGAATACGCGATCCCCGCGGCGCGGCTGGCCGCGGAAGAGGGTGTTCCACTCGTGAGTCCGACGGCGACGGACGCGCGGCTCCTGGAGATCGACCCCGAGGTGTATACGGTGAACGCTCTCGACGGGGGGATCGGGCACACGATCGGCACCTTCGCCGCCCGCTCGCTCGAACGCAGGCGGTTCGCGATCCTGGCGGTCGACGACGCCTACGGCCGGATCCAGGCCGACGCGTTCGCGGCCGCGGTCCAGGCCGCCGGCGCGCGCGTCGTCTACCGCTTTCAATACGAGCGCGGATCGACCCAGTACACGGACCAGCTCGGCGCCATCGTGCGGTCGGGCGCCGACGCCCTGTTCATCGCCACGAAGAGCCCGAACGAAGCGCTGAGGATCCTCAATCAGATGGCGTTCTACGAGCTGGGGGGAATCCTGCCGCTCGGCACCGACGCGTGGAACGACCCCGATTTCTACCGGCAGGGGCGGAGCTTCGTTCGGGGGTACTTCGCGGACACGTTCAGTCGCGACGCGCGGATCACGAGCTGGCTCTCGTTCGCCTCACGGTACGCGGCGCGGCACGGGGAGGAGCCCGACAACCTGATCCCGGGGTGGGGCTACGACGCGGCGCGACTGGCGCTCGAGCGGCTCTCGAACGCGAAAGGCGGATCGGCGACGGGCGAGTATCGCGGCGCGACCGGGCTCTTCCGCTTCGGCCCGCAGGGGATCCGCAGGGCCGTCATCGTGCACCGCATCGAGCGCGGCGAGCCGGTCGCGGTGGACTGGTAGGGCCCGCGATGGAAGATCGGCTGGAGGAGCTCCGGGCCCGCGAAGCCGAGGCGCGCGAAGGCGGAGGCGCCGAGCGGCTCGCGGCCCAGCACGCCAAGGGCAAGCTGGGAGCGCGCGAGCGGCTCGAGCTGCTCCTCGATCCGGGCTCGTTCTTCGAGCTCGACATGTTCGTGACTCACCGCACCGAGGAGTTCGGCCTGGCCTCCCAGCGGATTCCGGGCGACGGCGTCGTGACGGGCTACGGCCGGATCGACGGCCGCCAGGTGTGGGTCTTCAGCCAGGACTTCACGGTTTTCGGCGGATCGCTGTCCGAGGCCCACGCCGAGAAGATCTGCAAGCTCCTCGACCTGGCCTTGAAGACGGGTCATCCCGTGATCGGCCTCAACGACTCGGGCGGCGCTCGCATCCAGGAAGGCGTGGCCTCCCTCGGCGGCTATGCCGAGATCTTCCTCCGGAACACGCTCGCGAGCGGCGTCGTGCCGCAGATCAGCGCGATCCTCGGCCCGTGCGCGGGCGGGGCGGTCTACTCGCCCGCGATCACCGATTTCGTCTGCATGATCGAGGGGATCTCCTACATGTTCGTGACCGGACCCAACGTCGTGAAGACCGTGACCCACGAGGAGGTGTCGTTCGAGGAGCTGGGGGGCGCGTCGGTCCACGGCGACCGGAGCGGCGTGAGCCACTTTACGTTCCCGGACGAAGCGGCCTGCTTCGCGGGGATCCGGCGGCTCGTCGGGTACCTGCCCGCGAACAACCAGGAGGATCCGCCGAGCGCGCGCTCGGAGGACGACCCCGGCCGCGTGTCGGTGACGCTGCGTTCCGTCGTTCCCGAGAACCCGAACAAGCCCTATGATGTCCACCGGGTCGTCGAAGAGGTCGTCGATCGGGGCTCGTTCTTCGAGGTTCAGCCGCGCTACGCGCAGAACCTCGTGATCGGCTTCGCGCGGCTCGACGGCCGGCCGGTCGGCGTCGTGGCCAATCAGCCCGCCGTCCTGGCGGGCGTTCTCGACATCGACGCGAGCCTCAAGGGGGCGCGATTCGTCCGGTTCTGCGACGCGTTCAACATTCCGCTTGTCACGTTCGTCGACGTGCCTGGGTTCATGCCGGGAACGGGACAGGAGTGGGGCGGGATCATCAAGCACGGCGCGAAGCTCCTCTACGCCTACTGCGAAGCGACCGTCCCCAAGCTGACCGTCATCCTCCGCAAGGCGTACGGCGGGGCCTACGACGTGATGTCGTCGAAGCACATCCGCGGCGACCTGAATCTCGCGTGGCCATCCGCCGAGATCGCCGTCATGGGGCCGAAGGGCGCGGTCGAGATCCTCTGGAAGCGGGAGATCGAAACCGCCGAAGATCCCGCGGGGCTGCTCGAGGAGCGGACGGAGGAGTTCCGCCGCCGTTTCGCGAACCCCTATGTCGCCGCCGAGCGCGGGTACGTCGACGCGGTCGTCGACCCGGCCGAAACGCGACCGCTCCTGATCGGGGGCCTCAGAGCGCTCGGATCCAAGCGCGACGCCAACCCGTCTCGAAAACACGGCAATATTCCCCTCTGATGCGCTCGCTCGGCCGGGTCCTGGTGGCGAACCGCGGGGAAATCGCGGTGCGCGTCCTGCGCGGCTGCCGCGAGGCCGGCCTTCCGACCGCGACGGTGTTCTCGAGCGCCGATCGCGGAGCCGTGCACGTGCGGCACGCCGACCGCGCGCTCGAGATCGGTCCCGGGCCCGCGCGCGAGTCCTACCTCGACGTGAAGCGGGTCCTCGACGCCGCGCGGCGGCTGGAAGCGGGCGCCATCCACCCGGGGTACGGGTTCCTGGCCGAGAACGCCGAGTTCGCGGAGGCGGTGGAGGCTGCCGACCTCGCGTGGATCGGACCGCCTCCGGCGGCGATCCGGGCGATGGGCGAGAAGACGGCCGCGCGACGCGCGATGGAGGGGGCGGGAGTGCACGTCGTTCCAGGGACCTCGCGACCGGTCGCCGATGCGGGGGCGGCCGCCCGCGCCGCGGCGGAGGTCGGCTATCCGGTTCTGCTGAAGGCGGCAGCGGGGGGCGGCGGGAAGGGGATGCGGGTCGTGCGGGAGGCGGCACAGCTCCCCGGCGCGTTCGCCGCCGCCGCGCGCGAGGCGGCCGCAGCCTTCGGCGATCCTGCCGTCTACATCGAGCGCTACCTCCCCGAGGCGCGGCACGTGGAGATCCAGGTGCTGGCCGATCGGAGCGGGCGCGCGATCCATCTCGGCGAGCGGGAGTGCTCGCTCCAGAGACGCCACCAGAAGCTCCTCGAAGAGTGTCCCGCGCCGGGACTCGACGCCGCCGTCCGTGACCGCATGGGAGCCGTGGCCGTCCGCGCGGCGGAAGTCGTCGGGTACGTCGGCGCCGGGACGGTCGAGTTCCTGCTCGCTGCCGACGGTTCATTCTGGTTCCTCGAGATGAACACGCGCCTCCAGGTCGAGCACCCCGTGACCGAGCTCGTGACCGGGGTCGATCTCGTCCGCGCGCAGCTCGCGGTCGCTGCCGGCGAAGACCTGCCGATCGAGCAGGGGGGCCTGAGTCTTTCCGGGCACGCCATCGAATGCCGGATCACCGCGGAGGATCCGGCGCGCGGGTTCCTTCCCGTGACCGGCCGGATCGAAGCCTGCGTCGAGCCGGCGGGGCCCGGCATCCGGATCGACAGTGGAGTCGAGTCCGGGAGCGAGGTCGGCCCGCACTACGATCCGCTCCTTCTGAAGGTCATCGTCCACGCCCGCGACCGGGACTCGGCTCTGTCCCGCATGACCCGCGCGCTGGGCGAGCTCGAGATCGAAGGGCTCCCGACGAACCTCGGTTTCCAGCGCGCCCTCGTCGCTCACCCGGGAGTCCAGGGAGGGCGCTTCCACACCCGCTGGCTCGAGGAGCATGCGGACGAGATCGTCTCGGCCGCGGCCGGGATGCGGCGCGAGACGGAGCCGCTGGCGGCGGCGCTGGCCGCCTGGCGGCAGGTCGAGAGCGGATTCGCTCCGCGCCCCGCCGAGACGGCCGCGCTGGGAGACGGGAGCCGATGGCGGGCGGCGGCCCGCTGGACGGGGCTCTCGTGAGCGCCGGGGCGGGTCCCGCTCCCGGCGAGACCGTCGAGCTCGAGATCGAGCGGATCGCCTACGGCGGCGACGGCGTCGGTCGCGCCGGCGGGCTCGTGGTTTTCGCTCCGTGGACCGCGCCCGGGGAACGGATCCGCGCGCGCGTGATCGAGCGTCACCCGCGCTATGCGCGGGCGCGGCTCGAAGACGTCCTGTCGCCGGCCGCCGAGCGGACCGAGCCCGGCTGCCCGGTCTACGGCGTCTGTGGCGGCTGCCGGCTCCAGCATCTCTCCCGCGCGGCGCAGCTCGCGTCGAAGGCGCGCGCGGTGACCGACGCCTTCGAGCGGATCGCGCGGCGGACGCCGCCGGCCGCGGTCGTCTGCGAGGAGGCGGCGGCTCCGTGGCACTACCGGCGTCGGGCGGCGTTCACGTGGCGGCGCTCCGCCGACGGATTCGCGTTCGGCTTCCATGGCGCGGAAGACCCGCGGGCGATCGTTGACCTCGATGGCTGTCCGATCTTCGCCGCCGAGGGAAACGCGGTTCTGGCGCGGCTCCGCGGGGTGCTCGCCGAGGTGCCCCCCGCGAACGGCGCGGACGCCGAGGAGGGTCGGCTCGCCGTGCGCGCGCTCCCCGGGCAGGGCGTCGTCGCGGGCGTGTTCGCGGACCGGGCCGAGCGCGCGCGCGGTCTCGCCCTGGCCTGCGCGAAACAGGCGGACATCCCGATCACGTGGGGCACGAGGCTCGCGGAAACGGGGTCGCTCGTCCTCGCGCCCGGCGCGCCGCGGCTCGCGTCGCGGATCGACGTCGGCGAGTTGAAGCTCCGCGTGGGCTTCGATAGCTTCCTCCAGGTCGATCCCGTCGCCGCCGAGAGGCTCTACGACGCGGCGATCGAAGGTCTCGGCGCGCGCTCCGGTGAGAGCGTCATCGACGGCTACGCGGGGATCGGCGCCGTGGCCTGCCGGCTGGCCCGGAGCGGGGTTCGGGTCACGGCCGTCGAGGTCCATCCGGGTGCCGCTTCGGATCTGCGGGCCAACACCGCGGCCGCGGGCGGCGCGCCCGTCCACGTCCTGGAGCTCTCCGCCGAGCGCGTCGACTGGCGAAGGCCGCGACCGGACGCCGTCGTGGTGAACCCGCCGCGATCCGGTTGCGCGGCCGCGGCGCTCGATTCGATCGCCCGCTCCGGGGCGCGCCGGCTCGTCTACGTCTCGTGCGATCCGAGCACGCTCGCCCGCGACGTCCGTCGGCTGGGACCCGCGTGGCGGGTCGAATCGATCCGCGCCTTCGATCTCTTCCCGCAGACCGCGCACGTGGAGACCGTGACGACGCTCGTCCGGGAGTCCGTCGCGTGAGCGGGGAGCGACGGTTCTGGGTCACGCCGCCCGAAGGCGGGCCTTACGACGTGGAGCTCCGCTCCGTCCCGGGCGGATGGGAAGTCACCGTCGAGCGGGACGGCGCGCGCCGGTCGTTCCGGCTGGCGGCGGGAGATCGGGCTGGGGAGGCGTGGTCGGCCGATCGGCTGATCCGCTATCGCTGGGACCCCGCGCACGGCCGTCTGTCGGTGGCGGGCTGGACCCACGAGCTCCGCGTCGAGAGCGACGCCGCCCACCGCGTCGCCGAGCTCGGTCTGGCGGGCGGCGGGGGGAGCGGCCCCGCGCGCATCCGCGCCCCGATGCCGGGCCTCGTCCTGGCGCTCGAGGTCGTCGAGGGCGAGCGGGTCGAGGAAGGGCAGGGACTCCTGATCATCGAGGCCATGAAGATGGAGAACGAGATCCGCGCCCCCGCCGCCGGGATCGTCCGCCGGCTGGCCGTCTCGGCGGGCGACGCGGTCGAGCGCGAGGCGCTCCTCTGCGAGATCGAGCCGCCGTCGGGGGAGACGTGAGCGAATCCCGCGACAAGGCCGCGTGGAGGCGGCGCACGCTCGAGCCCCACCTGAAGGCGAGCCCCGAGCGCGAGGCGCGGTTCGAAACCTCGAGCGGAATGCCGCTCGAGGCCTCGTACGGCCCCGGCGACGCGGCCGCCCCGGCGGAGTGGCCGGGCGAGCCTCCCTACACGCGGGGAATCTACCCGAACATGTACCGCGGCCGGCTCTGGACGATGCGGCAGTACGCGGGCTTCGGCACCGCCGAGGAGACGAACGCCCGCTTCCGCTTCCTCCTCGAGCACGGCCAGACCGGACTCTCGACGGCCTTCGACCTCCCGACCCAGATGGGGTACGACTCCGACAGCCCGGCGGCCGAAGGGGAGGTCGGCCGGACCGGGGTCGCGATCGACACGCTCGACGACATGCGTCGACTGCTCGCGGGGATTCACCTGGCCGACGTCTCGACGTCGATGACGATCAACGCGACCGCGACCACGCTCCTGTCGCTCTATTCCCTCGTCGCCGAGGAGCAGGGGACCCCGGGCGACGCCCTGCGCGGGACGATTCAGAACGACATTCTGAAGGAGTACATCGCGCGCGGAACCTACATCTACCCCCCGGAGGCGAGCCTCAGGCTCATCGTCGATTCCTTCGCCTGGTGCGGGCACGAGATGCCGCGCTGGAACCCGATCTCCATCTCCGGCTATCACATCCGTGAGGCGGGTGCGACCGCGGCGCAGGAGATCGCGTTCACCTTCGCCAACGCGATCTGCTACGTCGAGGCCGCGCGGTCCGCCGGGCTCGACGTCGACGATTTCATCGGTCGATTGTCGTTCTTCTTCGGCGTCCACAACGACCTCTTCGAGGAGGTCGCCAAGTTCCGCGCGGCGCGCCGGATCTGGGCGGGACTCGTGAGCGATCGCTTCGGCGCGCGGGTAGCGGACGCCGGCCGGCTCCGCTTCCACACGCAGACCGACGGCGCGACCCTCACCGCGCAGCAGCCGCTCAACAACGTGGTGCGGGTGACGCTCCAGGCCCTGGCCGCCGTTCTCGGCGGCACGCAGAGCCTGCACACGAACGGTTTCGACGAGGCGCTCGCGCTCCCGACAGAAGAGTCCGCCGAGCTGGCGCTCAGGACGCAGCAGATCCTGGCGCACGAGAGCGGCGTGGCGAATACGGCCGACCCGCTGGGGGGCTCGTATCTTGTCGAGCGACTCACGACCGACCTCGAGGAGCGCGTCCGCGACTACCTCGAACGCATCGAGGACATGGGCGGGGCGATCGCCGCGATCGAGCGCCAGTTCTTCCGGAGCGAGATCGAGCGCGAAGCGTACGCCCAGCAGCGGCGGGTCGAGAGCGGGGAGGAGGTCGTCGTGGGCGTGAATCGGTGGCAGCGGAGCGATGAGGCCGAGCCGCGGATCGCGCGCGTGGATTCCGGCGCGCTCGCCGAGCGGCAGGTCCGGCGGCTCGAAGAATGGCGTGAGCGGCGGGACGCGGTCCGGACGAGAGAGTCCCTCGATCGCCTGACCGGTGCCGCGCGCGGGACGGACAACCTGCTGCCCTTCATTCGCGCGGCGTGCGGCGCGGGCGCGACCGTCGGCGAGATCGCCGACGCGCTCCGCGCGGAGTTCGGAACGTATCATGATCCGGCAGGGATCGGTGCGTAAGCGCCGGTTTTCAGCGGCCCGCTAGGAGAGGCATGCCGACGTACGGATACCGTTGCCGCGAATGCGGCCATCAATTCGAGCACTTCGAGAAGATGTCGAGCAGGCGTAAGTCGCGGAAATGCCCGGTCTGCGGAGACCGGGCCGAGCGCGTGATCTCGGGCGGGGCCGGCTTCCTGTTCAAGGGAGAGGGCTTCTACATCACAGACTACCGGAGCGAGGAGTACCGCTCGAAGCACAAAGCGGAGACCGAGAAGGCCGAGCCGCAGAAGGCGACGTCGGCGTCGGGCGAAGGCGGTGGTCCGGAGAGCGTGGCAGACAAGACCGCCGCCAAACCGGACCTTCCGAAGAAGCGTCCCGCGGGAGCGAAGAAGAAGAAGCGATGAGGCCGCGCGAGGAGCTTCGCTCGCGGCTGGCCGAGGCGTGCGCGGACCGGGGTTGGCCGGTCGACGAGATCGTCGTCGAGCGTCCGAAGGATCGGACGCACGGGGACTGGTCGAGCCCGCTGGCACTGGCGCTCGCGCGGCCGCTGAAGCGACCGCCGCGCGGGATCGCGGCCGACCTCGCGGCCGCGCTCGATCTCGACGCGGGCCGCTGGGAACGCCCTGAGGTGGCCGGGGCGGGCTTCCTGAATTTCCGACTCGCGCCGGGGTACCTGCGGCACGTCGTCCGCCAGCTGATCGAGGACCCCTTCGGGCATCTGCGCTCCGACCGTCTCGCGGGGAAGCGGATCAACGTCGAGTTCGTGAGCTCCAACCCGACCGGGCCGCTCCACGTCGGGCACGCCCGGAACGCGGCCCTCGGCGACGGAATCGCCGCGCTCCTCGCGAGCCAGGGCGCGGACGTGACCCGCGAATACTATTTCAACGACGCCGGACGCCAGATGGATATCCTCGGCGCCTCCGTGCACGCCCGCTACAGGCAGCTTCGAGATCCGGACTTCCCGTTCCCCGAGGAGGGGTACCAGGGCGAGTACATCGTCGACCTCGCGAAGGAGTTCGCCGCCGAGCGGGGAGAGGCCTTCCGCGAGGTCCCGCTCGAGGAGTGCCTGCCCGAGTTCCGTGCCTTCGCCGGCGAGCGGATCAGCGCCGGGATCCGCTCCGACCTGGACCGCTTCCGCGTCGCGTTCGACGTCTGGTTCAACGAGTCGACGCTGTATCGGGACGGGCGCATGGAGGAGACGCTCCACGCCCTCCGGGCGATCGGCGCGGCCTACGACAGGGACGGGGCGACATGGCTCCGCGCAAGCGAATTCGGCGACACCGAGGATCGCGTGCTGGTCAAGAGTTCGGGGCTCCCCACGTACCTGCTGCCGGACCTCGCCTACCACCGCGACAAGCACGAGCGCGGCTTCGATCAGGCGATCGACGTCTGGGGAGCGGATCATCACAGCTACGCGGTCCGCATGCAGGCCGGCCTCGAGGCCCTCGGTTATCCGCGGGACTGGCTGCGAACCGTCATCTACCAGCAGATCAGCCTCGTCGAGAACGGGGAGGAAGTGCGTCTCTCGACCCGACGGAATCGGATGGTGACCCTCGCCGAGCTCCTGGACGACGTCGGCGTCGACGTGACACGCTGGTTCCTGCTCATGCGCAAGGGCGACACGCACATGACGTTCGACCTCGACCTCGCGCGACGACAGTCCGACGAGAACCCCGTCTACTACGTCCAGTACGCGCACGCGCGGATCGCGGGCGTGTTCGAGCGCAACGAGCGACTCGAGTGGGATCCGCGCCGGTCGGGACCGCCGGCTTCGCTCGACCGTCTGACGGCGGAGCGCGAGCTCGATCTTCTTCGCGCCCTCGACGATCTTCCCGACGTCGTGACCGATGCCGCCGACGCGCTCGAGCCCCATCGCGTCACGGATGCCCTGGAGGAACTGGCGCGGCGCTTCCATCTTTGGTATCACGAGCACCGGATTCTGATCGAGGACGAATCCGTGGCGCGGGCCCGGCTCGGGCTGGCGCTCGCCACGCAGAACGCCTTGCGCGAAGGACTCGCGCTGCTCGGGGTGGCAGCGCCCGATTCGATGTAGGAGGTCCGCGGCACATGTCCATACTCGTGGTGGGGTCGGTCGCTCTGGACGACGTGTCGACGCCGTTCGGGCACCGGGAGAGCGCGCTCGGGGGCGCGGCGGTCTACTTCGGCCTCGCGGCGTCGTACTTCACGGAGGTGCAGCTGGTCGCCGTCGTGGGTCGGGATTTTCCCCAGGGCCACGTCGAGCTTCTCGGCTCCCGCGGGATCGACCTCTCGGGGCTGCAGTCCGTGGACGGCGAGACGTTCCGCTGGGGCGGCAAGTACGGCTACGACTTCAACGCGCGCGAGACGACGTTCACGCATCTCGGCGCGTTCGCGGACTTCTGTCCCCGGATCCCGGAGAGCTTCCGCAGAACGCCGAACGTCTTTCTCGCCAACATCCACCCGCGACTTCAGATCGAGGTCCTCGAGCAGGTCGACCGGCCGCACCTGGCCGCCCTCGATACGATGAACTACTGGATCGAGCGGACGCCCGACGAGCTGCGGGACGCCCTGGGGCGCGTCGACATCCTCCTCATCAACGACTCGGAGGCGCGGCAGCTGGCGAGCGAGCCCGTCCTGCGCAAGGCGGCGGAGCGGATCCTGGGGTGGGGGCCGGAGATCCTCGTCGTGAAGAAAGGCGAGGATGGCGCGGTCACCTTCTCGCGGGAGGGGATCTTCGCCGTCCCGGGCCTTCCGCTGGATTCGATCGTCGACCCGACCGGCGCGGGGGATTCGTTCGCCGGCGGTTTCCTCGGCTACCTGGCGGCGACCGGCGAGCGGTCCCAGGAGGCCCTTCGCCGCGCCACGATCTACGGGTCGACGATGGGATCCCTGTGCTGCGAGGCGTTCTCCACGGAGAACCTCGTCGACCTCGAGCCCGACGAGATCGAGGACCGCTTTCAGGCCTACAAGCGACTCACCCACTTCGAGCACGCTCCCATACGGCTGAATGCCTGATCCGCGGGAACCCGCGTCCGCCTATCGCGCGGCCGGGGTCGACCTCGAGGCCGCCGACCGCTTCAAGGCGAAGCTGGCGGGCCTCGTGGATCCGACGCTGACGGGAGACGTCGTCGGGGGCTTCGGCGGCTTCGGCGGTTGCTTCTCGTTGGCAGGCGCGCGCGAGGTCGACCCGGTGCTGGTCGCATCCGCGGACGGCGTGGGTACGAAGGTCCTCGTCGCGCGCGCGGCCGGCCGACACGACACCGTCGGCCAGGATCTCGTCAACCACTGCGTCGACGACCTCCTCGCTCAGGGAGCCCGGCCGCTCTTCTTCCTCGACTACATCGCATCCGGCCGACTGGACGAAGCGGTCGCCCTCGCCCTCGTCGAGGGATTCGCGCGCGGGTGTCACGAGAACGGGATCCCGCTCCTGGGGGGCGAGACGGCCGAGATGCCCGACGTGTACGAGCCGGGCGGGTACGACCTCGCCGGCTTCATCGTGGGGGTCGCTCCGCGCGCGCGCCTCGACCGCTTCGGACGCGACGTGGGACCGGGTGACGTCGTTCTGGGTCTTCCGTCGAGCGGTCTCCACACGAACGGCTACACGCTGGCGCGCAAGATCGCGCTCCGCGCCGGTCGCTCGATTCACGACCGGGTTCCCTGGGGAAAAGGGTCGTGGGCGGACGTGCTCCTCGCCGTGCATCGTTCGTACCTCGCCGCCGTGCTTCCGCTCCTCGACGACCCGGCGCTTCACGGCTGCGCGCACGTGACCGGGGGCGGCTTCGAGGGCAACCTCCGTCGTCCGCTGAGGCAGGGAGTCGGCTTGCGCCTGAGGAAGGACGCGTGGCGGACGCCGCCCCTGTTCGAGTTCCTCGCGCGCGAGGGGAACATTTCACCGAGCGAGATGGTCCGAGTCTTCAACATGGGAATCGGCTTCTGCCTCTTCGTCGAGAGGCGCGAAGCCGCGCGTCTCTCGCAGGCCTGCTCGCGGAGCGGAGTGCGCGCGATCGAGATCGGAGACGTGATCGAGGGGGACGACGTCACGTGGACGTGAAGGCGATGGTCCTGCTCGCGGCGGCGATCGGCGGGGGAGCGGTCGGGGCCGCGGCGCAGGAGGTCTCCGAGCAGCGGGTCCGGACGGCGGTCGAGGACGCGGCGCGTGGCCTGGGGCAGACGGTGGCCGGCGGGAGCCCGATGACGGCCCCGGCGGAGACGACCGGCGGCCTCGGTCACTTCCTCGCCTCGCTCGGCTTCGGCGTGACGCGGGTCGGGATCGAGGATCCGCAGCGCTCTTCCGGCAGCGCGGATTTCTTCCTGCCGACGGCCGGCGCGCGGCTCGCGGTCGGGATCAGCGACGGGCTTGGATCGTCGGGTCCCGTGGCGGGCGCGGGTTCCCTCGACGTGCTCGTCCGCGTCGGACTCCTCGCGGCCCGCGACGAAATCGAGGACGCCACGAAGACCTACGGGCTGGGGATCCGGGTCGGCGTCCTCGGCGAGACCGCTCTCACGCCGGCGATCAGCGCCTCTCTCCTCCGGACATGGACGGAGAGGATCGCGTTCGGCGCGGCGGACGAGGTTTCGTTCGAGGGCGAGATCGCAGTGACCTCCCTCCGGGCCGATCTGTCGAAACGGTTCGTCTTCGCTTCTCCGTACGTCGGCGTCGGTGTGGACCGAGCTCGGATCGACGCATCGTACCGGCTCCCGGCCGAGTTCTCGACCTCGGGTCAGGACATAGAGGCCTCGATCGACCCTTCGAGCACGCATCAGACGGCCTACGCCGGGATCGACGTCTCGCTGCTCGTCCTGACCGCCTCGGTCGAGGCGGGGATCCACGACGGCGGCGGTTTCGCCGCGTTCGCTGTGCGCGCGGGCCTTTGATCGGTCCGGGCGGCCTGGATCGACTCATGGAGCGCGCGCTCTCGCTCGCCGAGCGAGCCGGGGGCGCGACGGCTCCGAACCCGATGGTCGGATGCGTGATCGCCGACGCCGACGGGCGGGTCCTCGGGGAAGGGTACCATCACCGCGCGGGCGAGCCGCACGCGGAAATCCTCGCGCTCGCGATGGCGCGGGAGGGGGGTCACGACGTCCGTGGCGCGACGGTCGTCGTCTCGCTCGAGCCGTGCGCCCACCACGGCCGAACGCCTCCCTGCGTCGACGCGCTGGTCGCCGCCGGCGTCGGCCGCGTCGTCTACGGGATCGAGGACCCGGACGTCGGGGGAGGGGGCGCGGCGCGGCTGGAGGCGGCCGGGATTCCGGCCGAGACGGATGTGCGGAGCGGCGAGGCCGAGCTCCTGGTCGAGCCGTGGCTCCATTTCGTCCGCACGGGGCGTCCCTTCTTCCACCTGAAGAGCGCGATCACGCTGAACGGCCGGGTGACGCGCGGCGCGCGCGGCCCGCGCCGGATCACGGGGGAGGCCGCCGAGCGGGCCGTCCACCGCCTCCGGCGCCGCCATCCCGCGGTCGTGATCGGGATCGGGACCGCGCTCGCGGACGACCCGCTCCTCACCGCGCGCGCGTGGCCGGCCGTGGCGGCGGACGAAGCGATGCCGTGGCCCGACGTCCAGCCGCTCAGGGTCGTCCTCGACTCGAAGCTCCGGCTTGGGCTCGATTCGCGGCTCGTCGCGACGGCGGGCGAGTCTCCGGTCCTCGTGATGGCGGGCGAGAACGCCGATCCCGCCCGCGCCGCTGCGCTCGCGCGGCGGGGCGTCGAGGTCCTCGGCGTGAAGGCCGGGGAGTCGGGGCTCGACCTCCGCGCGGTGGCCGGGCTCCTCGCCGATCGCGGCGTGACCGGCGCGCTCGTCGAGCCCGGTCCCACGCTCGCGAGCGGTTTCCTGGGCGCGGGGCTCGCCGATCGCTGGACCTTCTTCATCGCCCCGGTCTACGATCCCGCGGACGACGCCCTCCCGCTCTCTCTCGGCGACGGCGATCCGCTCGAGCTCGCCGATCCCCTCTGGGGGTCGCACGGGCGGGACGTCTCGGTGAGCGGTCGCCCGCGCTGAATCGCGGGCGCCCGGGCGGGACGCTACCTTCGACGGCGTGTTCACCGGGATCATCGAAACCGTGGGGAGCGTGCGCGGGGTGGCGCCGCTCGGAGGCGGACGTCGGCTGACGCTCGGCGCGCCGTGGGCCGGCGACGTCGTTCCCGGCGAGTCGATCGCCGTCGACGGCGCGTGCCTGACCGTCGTCGAGCGAGACGTGGAGGCGTTCTCGGTCGAGGCCGTTCGCGAGACGGTCCGGCTCACGACGATCGGCTCCTGGATCCCCGGCCGGAGGGTTCATCTCGAGCGCGCGCTGGTCGTGGGCGACCGGCTCGGAGGGCACCTCGTTCAGGGGCACGTGGATTGCGTCGGAACCGTGCAAGCGATGGAACGGCAAGCGGAGAACCGGTACATTGATCTGGCTCTCCCGGAAGGTCGGGAGCTCGTCGCGCCCCGCGGATCGATCGCGGTCAACGGGGTCAGCCTGACGGTTCTCGACCTGGGCCGGGACGGGATCCGGCTCTCGATCGTGCCCCACACGTGGGCGGTGACGGCGTTTTCCGACCTCGCGCCCGGAGACGGCGTGAATGTCGAGTATGACCTGATTGCGCGATACCTAAAACGCTTGGTGGAAACAACTTGAATATGAACGTCGACCGGACCGGCAAGCGATGATCCAGCCCCTCGTCTTCACTCCGATCGAAGACGCCCTCGAGGCCCTGCAGGCGGGCCGCATTCTGATCGTCGTCGACGACGAGGACCGCGAGAACGAGGGCGATTTCATCATGGCCGCGGAGCGGGTCACCGCGGAGGCCATCAACTTCATGGCCCGTGAAGGACGCGGCCTCGTGTGCGTGCCCATGACGGGGGAGCGGGCCGCGGGGCTCGGGCTGGAGCCGATGGTCCTCGAGAACACCGCCCTCCACGAGACCGCGTTCACGGTCTCGGTCGACGCGCGCGCCGGGACGACGACGGGCATCAGCGCGGCGGACCGGGCGGCGACGATCCGCGCGCTCGTCGATCCCGGAACCCGGCCCGCGGACCTCGCGCGGCCCGGTCACGTGTTCCCGCTGATCGCCAAGAACGGCGGCGTCCTGCGCCGCGCCGGCCACACTGAGGCCACGGTCGATCTCGCGCGCCTGGCGGGTCTCGCGCCGGCGGGAGTCCTGTGCGAAGTGATCGACGACGACGGCACGATGGCCCGCCTGCCGCGCCTGCTCCAGATCGCGCAGCGTCACGACCTGCGGATCATCACGATCGAGGACCTGATCAAGTACCGGCGCGTCAAGGAAAAGCTCGTCGTGCGCGAGGCCGAGACCCCGCTGCCGACCGAATGGGGAGATTTCCGGCTCATCCTGTACGGCTCGACGATCAACGAGGAGCATCACGTCGCGCTCGTGAAAGGCGAAGTGGCGGGGAAGGACGACGTCCTCGTTCGCGTCCACTCGTCGTGCTTCACCGGGGACGTGCTCGGCAGCCTGCGCTGCGATTGCGGAACCCAGCTCCACCACGCGATGCGACAGGTGGCGCATGAGGGAGAGGGGGTCGTGCTCTACATGCATCAGGAGGGCCGCGGGATCGGTCTCGTGAACAAGCTCAAGGCCTACATGCTGCAGGATCAGGGCATGGACACGGTCGAGGCCAACGAGCACCTCGGCTTCCGTCCCGATCCCCGCGACTACGGGATCGGCTGCCAGATCCTCGTCGACCTCGGCCTCACCACGATCCGCCTGCTGACGAACAACCCGCAGAAGCGCGCCGCGATCGAGGGCTACGGCCTGAGCATCACCGAGCACGTTCCGATCGAGGTCGAGCCGGGTCCGCACAACCGGCGCTATCTCGAGACCAAGCGCGACAAGCTCGGCCACACTCTGCGTCGCTGAGATCTTCCGATGGGAACCGAAGCCGCCCGCCATCCCGTTTCCGGCGCGCACCGGCGCGTCGCGCTCGTCGTCGCGCGCTTCAACGAGGAGATCACGCGGGAGCTGCTGGCGGGAGCCCGCGCGGGCCTGCTCGAGGCGGGCGTCGCCGAATCCGACATCTACGAATACGAGGTGACGGGCGCGTTCGAGCTCGCACCCGCCTGCCGCCAGGTGGTCGCCATGGGCCCGGAGATCGACGCGCTCGTTGCCCTCGGCGCCGTCATCCGCGGCGAGACCCCGCACTTCCAGTTCGTCGCGGAGGCCGCCGCACGGGGCCTCCAGCAGCTGGCGGGAGAGATCAACGTCGCCCTCGCGTTCGGCGTGTTGACGACGGACACGATGGAGCAGGCCCGCGAGCGCGCGGACCGCGGGCGCGGAGACAAGGGCGGCGAAGCGGCCCGGGCGGCGCTCGAGCAGGCAGAGCTGTACGACCAGCTGCGCGAGGGGCGGAAGCCGACCGTTCGAGGGTTCCGTCTTTCATGAGACGCCGCCACAAGGCCCGCCGCTGGGTGCTCCAGATCCTGTACGCGTGGGAGGTCCGCGACCGCGACGGCGCGCTCGAGGATCACGCGCGGGAGTTCTTCGACCGGCGCAAGATCGCCACGCAGACCCGTGACTACGCGGAGCAGCTGATCGGGGTCCTGTCGCGGAACCTCGGGGAGATCGACGCCGCCCTGGAAGGATCCGCGGAGAACTGGGATCTCGACCGAATGTCGATCATCGACCGCAACATCCTGCGGATCGCGATCGCCGAGTTGCTCTTCGTATCGGACGTGCCCTGGAAAGTCACGATCGACGAGGCCGTGACGCTCGCGTCCCGCTACGGAGGAGCAGACTCGCCCCGCTTCGTGAACGGCGTCCTCGACGCCCTCGCCCACAAGTTGAACCTGATCCCTTCGTGATCGGCCGCGCCGCTTCGCGCTTCGGGCTGATCGCCGACGTGCACTCGAACCTCCAGGCTCTCGAGGTCGTGTTGCGCTACCTCGACGCGGAGAGGGTGGGGGAGATCTGGTGTCTGGGCGACGTCGTCGGGTACGGCGGGGACCCGAGCGCGTGCGTCGCCATGGTGCGCGAGCGGTGCGCGGGGACCGTGCGCGGGAACCACGACGCGGCCGCGGTCGAGCCGGGCCTCCGCGAGTCGTTCAATCCGCACGCGCGCGCCGCCATCGAGAGCCAGGCCGCGCTTCTCCGCGCCGATGAGCTCTCGTGGCTCGCCGGATTGCCGGCCGTGATCGACCTGGGGGACGTCTTGCTGCTCCACGGCAGCGTCGTCGACCCCGATGGATACGGCTACGTCTTCGGTCCCGCAGACGCGCGCAGGGAGCTCGTCGGCCTGTCCGCGCGCTGGGGATTCTACGGCCACACTCACGTTCCAGACGCGTGGCGGATGGACCCGGAGGGTCGCGTCGAGCGAGTCTCCATGCCGAACCCGCCCGCCGAGCTCGCGCTCGATCGCTCGGGCCGGTACCTCGTCAATCCGGGAGCGGTGGGCCAGCCGCGGGACGGCGATCCCCGCGCCTCGTGCGCGATCTTCGATCGCGGATCCGGCCGGCTCAGGCGGGCGTCGCTCGACTACGACATCCCCGCCGCGCAGTCCGCCATCCGTCGCGCGGGCATGCCTGAGGTCGAGGCCGTGCGGCTGGAGCTCGGCCGGTGATCGACCGCGAGTCGTCGCGCGCGGCGCGCGAGGACGGGACCTGGAGCCGGTTCTGGGCCGGCAAACAGGACCTCGACCGGGTCTATTCGTCGAGCCCCGCGGTCCTCGAAGCTGTGATCGAGGGGCTGGGACCGACGCCGGCCCGCGTGCTCGAGATCGGTTCCGGGACCGGTCGCGACACGTCCGCTCTCGCCGCGCGCGGGCACAGGGCTCTGGCGCTCGACGCGTCGTTCGAGGCGCTGGCCCTGACCGCGCGCGCCGCGCCGTGGCTCGTCGGGCGCGGGATTGTGGGCGGGGACGCCTTCCACCTCCCGTTCCGCGACGCGACCTTCGACGCGGTCTTCCATCAGGGCGTGCTCGAGCACTTCGGCAATCCGGCGGCGTTCCTGGCCGAGAACTTCCGCGTCACGCGACCCGGCGGTCTTCTCGTCGTCGACGTACCGCAGCGCTGGCACCCGTGGACGGCGCTCAAGCGCGTCGCGATCCGCGTCGACCGCTGGTTCGCGGGCTGGGAGACCGAGTACTCGATCGACGAGCTCGAGGCCCTCGTCCGCGGAGCCGGCTACACGACCGTGGGATCCTACGGCGACACGATGGTCCCGAGCCTCGCGTACCGCCTCGTCCGCGAAGGAGCGAAGCGGTTCTCGCTCGATCTGCCGCTGCGACCTCCGACGCCGGCCCGGCTGCGGAAGGCCCGGGAGCGGCTTCGCGGACGCCTGCTCGAGCCCCGCGCGTCGCGCTGGCTCGCGCACACGATCGGCGTCGTCGCTCGGCGGCCGGCCCCATGAGAGAACGGCGATGAGGATCCTCGTCGTCAATTGGCAGGACTGGACGCATCCCGAGGCGGGAGGCGCGGAGATCCATCTCCGGGAGGTGTTCCGGCGTCTCGTCCAACGGGGGCACCGCGTGGACCTGCTCTGCGTGACCCATCCCGGCGCGCCGGCCGAGGAGTCGCTCGACGGGATCAACGTGATCCGCAGGGGGCGTTCCCGCGCGACCTTCAACTTCGCGGTGCCCGGCGTCTGGCGGTCCGTGCTCGCGAAGAACCGCTACGACGTCGTCGTCGACGATCTGAACAAGGTCCCGTTCTACACGCCGCTCTTCGTGGACCGACCGGTCGTCGCGCTCGTCCACCACCTGTTCGGCGCCACGATCTTCGAGGAGACGAATCCTCTCTTCGGGGCGTACCTGTTCCTCTCCGAGCGACCGATCGCGCGGGTGTACCGCGCCGCTCCGTTCATCGCGGTGTCGGCCTCGACGGCGACCGATCTCGAGCGCCGGGGGATCGAGCGCGACAGGATCACCGTCATCCCGAACGGCCTCCCGGACCTCCCGAAGGAGCGCGAGATCCTCGCGCTGCCGAAGGACCCCGAGCCCCTGTTCGTGTACCTCGGCCGGATCAAGCGCTACAAGCGGATCGAGCTTCTGCTCGAGGCGTTCGCCCTCGTCGAGCCGGCGTATCCGGGCGCGCGGCTCGTGGTCGCGGGAGACGGGGATCACCGGGCGGCGCTCGAGCGGGACGTCCGGGCGCGGGGCCTCTCCGGGCGGGTGGAGTTCCCGGGCTGGGTGGGGGAGGAGGAGAAGTGGCGGCTCCTCCGGCGCGCGTGGGCGGTCGGCTACACGAGTCCCAAGGAGGGCTGGGGGTTCGCGTCGATCGAGGCCCAGCGGGTGGGGACGATCGCGATCGTGAGCGACGCGCCGGGCCTCCGCGACACGGTCGTCGACGGCGAGACCGGACGCGTGGTTCCGCACGGAGACCTGGCGGCGCTCGCGGACGCTCTGCGCGCGGCGATCGAGGACCCGGCGGCGCGCGAGCGGATGGAAGCGCGCGCGATCGATCGTGCGCGAACGTTCACCTGGGACGCGGCGGCGACCGCGACCGAGGGGGTTCTCGCCGAGGCGGCGCGTTCCGCGCGACGACCGACGTGAGCGCGGGCGTCTTGCCCCCAGCGGAACGTCCCGGTAGGCTTGGGACGCCCTCAGATCTCGATCCCTCAACGAGCGGTCCGGTGGATCCGACGAGTCCACGCAGCGACTTCGCCGTCATCGTCCCCGCCTACGACGAGGTCGAGAACGTCCCCGCCCTCTTCGAGGCGTTGACGGAGACCTGGCGCCGGCACGGCCTGTCGGGTGAGATCGTCGTCGTCGACGACGGATCGACCGACGGGACGGCCGATGCGGCGCGAGCCGCGGCGAAGGGCTTCCCCGGCGAGGTGCGGGTCCTGCGCCACGCGCGGAACCGCGGCAAGACCGAGGCGCTCGTGACCGGCGCGGCGGCCACGACCCGTCACTGGCTCGTCCTGTTCGACGCGGATCTCCAGCACTCGACCGAAGACATCCCCCGCTTCCTCGACCGCCTGGGCGAGGGGTTCGACGTCGTCACGGGCTGGAAGCAGGGCCGCTACGAGAAGCGCTTCGTCTCGGGCGCCTACAACTGGCTGTCGCGGCGCTTGTTCGACGTTCCCGTGCACGATCTCAACGCGATGAAGGCTTTCCGGCGCGACGTGCTCGACGAGCTCCCGCTGCGGCACGACTGGCACCGGTTCTTCGTCGTCCTGGCCCACGACCGCGGGTATCGAATCGGCGAGATCCCGATCGAGCTCCACCCGCGCACGCGCGGTCGCGCGAAGTACTCGGGCTGGGGCCGGATCCTGGTCGGCTCGCTCGATCTGCTCGCGGTGAAGACGCTCACGTCCTTCCTCCGGAAGCCGATGCTCCTGTTCGGGACCTCGGGCGCCGTCCTGGCCGTCCTCGGCGTCGTGATCGGCCTGATCGCGCTCTACTACCGCTTCGTGCTCGGACACGGGTACCGGCCGCTCCTGTATCTGGTGACGCTCCTGATCGTGCTCGGCATGCTGCTGTTCGCGCTCGGCTTTCTCGCCGAAGCCGTGGCGCAGGTCCGGGACCGGGTCGATCAGGTGGAGCGGCGGCTGGCCGCCCGGGGAGACCGCGAGGCGCCGAAGTGAAGCGGCCCGCCTGGTCGTCGTCGGCGCGCGCCTGGGCCTGGATCGGGGGCGGCGTCGCGATCGCGATCGCGCTGGCGGCGTTCGACCCCTACCTGTTCACCGGCGGCGACAACGTCCGCTACTATGCGCTCGCGAAAGCCCTGGCGACGGGCCACGGATACGTGGACCTGATCACGCCCGGCGCACCCGTCGAGACGGTGTACCCGCCCGGTTTCGCGCTCCTCCTCGTCCCGTTCTACTGGCTCTTCGGCGGCGCCTACGCGGGCCTCAAGGTCGAGTCGCTGGTCGCGGGAGCCGTCGCCCTCTGGGCGCTGTGGAGGCTCGCGCGGCGCGACGAGGCCGTGCCCGCCTGGGCCGCGGCCGCCGCGGTCTGGCTCTTCGGCCTGTATCCTGTGTTCCGCATCTACACGCACTGGGTGCTGTCCGACATGAGTTACGTAGCCGTGACGCTGGTCGCGCTCGCGGCGTTCGCGCGAGCGCGCGAGGACGACGGCGATCGGCCGTGGGGCTGGTGGCTGGCGGCGTCTCTTCTCGCTGTGCTCGCGTTCTACGTGCGGACGGCGGGCGTGGCTCTCCTGGGGGCGGCGGGTCTCGTGGCCCTGATCGCGCGGCACTGGCGGCGAGCCGGCGTGCTCACGGCGCTCGTCCTGGTCTTCGTCCTGCCGTGGTTCTGGTGGTCATCCCGCCGGCCTCCCGAAACCGGCGGCTACCTCGAACAGGTGTCGATCGAGAACCGCCTCGACCCGACCAGCGAGCGCATCGAGCCGCAGGGGTACGTGGAGCGGGCGAGGTTGAATCTCGATACCTACGCGCGGACGGATTTTCCGCAGCTCTTCTGGCCCCTGCGGCGGCTTCCGGCGGAAGGACCGCCCATGCGGCCGCCGCCGATCGTTCGCGTCTTCTCGCTCCTCATCGGAGGGATCCTGCTCGCGTTCGGGATCGTCGACGCGGTGCGAAAACGGGGCCCGACGGTCTGGGACGTCTACGGCCTGGCGACGCTCGCGATCCTCGCCGTGTGGGCGTGGACGGGGGACCGCTTCTTTCTCACGATCGCGCCGCTCCTCTATCTCTACATCCTGATCGGGGCGGATCGGGTGTCGAGCCTCCTCACCCGCTCGACGCGGCTCGCGAAAGGCGCGTTCGTCCTGATCGTGGCCGTCATGGCGATCGGCTCGCTGCGCGAGATCCCGTCCCAGTGGCGTTTCACGCGCGCCTGGCTGGACGGCGACTGGCTGGCCGGGTATCAGCCCTTCTGGCAGGACTACTTCGAGGTCGCGGACTGGATCGGCAGGGACGCCCCCGACGCGATCATCCTGGCCCGGAAGCCGACGTTCGCGTGGTACTTCAGTGGCGCACGCCCGAGCTTCGTCTATCCGTTCCACGGCGATCCGGACGCGACCTGGCGGACGATCCGCGCGAAAGGCGCGACCCACATCATCATCGAGCCGATGACGCGCGACTTCCTGGCCCGCGCGCTGGCCCCGCACATCGACGAGCTCGAGGTCGTCCACGCCGGTCCCAACCGGATCGCGCTCGCAGTCCGGATCGCGCCCGCGCCTGCGCCCGCGCCGGCCGCCGGCGCGCCGTGAGGATCCTGCACGTCGTCACCGCCTGGCCGCGCGATCCGGAGGACGTGATCACGCCGTGGCTGGTGACGCTCGCGGAGAGGCAGGCGGCTCGCGGGCACGACGTCGATGTCCTGGCTCCCGCGTGGCGCGGCCTGCGAGACGATGGCGGGGCGGGAGTTTCGGTGCGCCGCTTCCGCTATGCGCCCGCGCGCTGGGAGCGCCTCACGCACGAGGAGACGGTGCCCGACCGGCTCCAGCGCCACCCGGCGTACCTCGGGCTCGTGCCCGGCTACCTCGCGGCGGGCGTGACGGCCGCGTGGCGACTGGGCCGCGCGCGGCGCTACGACGTCGTCCACGTCCATTGGGCGGTGCCGCACGGCCTCGCCGGGTGGGCGGCGGCGCGGGCCGCGGCGAGCGCGCTCGTGACCACGTTCTACGGCGCCGAGATCCGCTGGGCGGAAAAGCGGTTTCCGCCCGCCCGCGCATTCCTTCGCTGGTACTGCCGGCGATCGCGACTCGTGGCGATATCCGAGAGCACGAAGGCGATGATCGCGCCGTATGTGGGCGGAAGGCCGATCGAGGTCATTCCCTACGGCGTTCCGCTTCCGGGATCCGACCCCGCGGCCGATCCGGCGGCGGTCCCGCATCCGCCCCGGATCCTCTTCGTGGGTCGGCTCGTGGCACGCAAGGGGGTGGATCGGCTGCTCGAGGCGCTCGCCCGGATCGCCGACCGCGCGTGGCGGCTCGAGATCGTGGGCTTCGGGCCCGAGCAGGGTCCGCTCGAGGCGCGCGCGCGGGCCCTCGGGCTCTCCGAGCGCGTGAGCTTCCTCGGACGGGTGACGAGCGACGAGATCGTCGAGGCGTACGGTCGAGCCTCGTGCTTCGTCCTCCCGGCCACGCTCGACGAGCGCGCGGATACCGAGGGCCTGGGGGTCGTTCTTCTCGAGGCGATGTCGTACGGCGTTCCTGTCGTCGCCACTCGACGCGGCGGCATCGTCGACGTCGTGGACGACGGTCGGACCGGACTTCTCGTGGAAGACGATCCGGCGTCGCTGGCCGCCGGTATCGCTTCGCTCCTCGACGATCCCGCGCGCGGCCGGGCCCTCGGTGTTCAAGGGCGCGCGCGCGTGCGCGAGAGGTTCGGCTGGGATAGTATCCTGGACCGACTGGACGCGGTGTACCGCTCGCCGGACAGGAGCGCGTGAGCGGGGCGTCGTTCTACCTCCGTCACGTGAGGAGCCCCGAGTACCGCGCCTCCCGCGCGCGCAAGGCCGAGCTCGTGTACGCGATGTGCGCCGAGCACCTGGCGACGGCCGGCCACGTCGTCGATCTCGGGGCCGGGACCGGTATCATGACACGGGCGCTCGAGACCCTGTCCGGCCGCTCGATCGTGGGCTTCGAGCTCGACCGTTCCTTCATGCAGGAGACCGAGCGCATGGCCGTCGCCGACCTGGAGGCGCTGCCGGTCGCCGACGGGGCGATCGACTTCGGGATCGCGAACCACGTCTACGAGCACGTCGCCAGCCTGGACAGGTTCTTCGCCGAGCTCGCGCGCGCGCTGGCAGCCGGCGGGCGGGTGTACCTGACGGCCGGCAACCGCTACGCGCCGATCGAGCCACACTATCGGATCCCGACCCTCTCGTGGTGGCCGCGACCGGTTGCCGACCGGCTCCTGCGGTGGAGCGGGCGAGGGGAGTCCTACGACGACATCCGGTTCACGACCCACGCGAAGCTTCGCCGGGCCGCGGCCCGGCACGGCCTCGAGCTCGAGGACGTGACCGACGAGGCGCTCGCGACCCAGCTCGACCGCTACGACAGCCTTCCCGGCCGTCTCGCCGGGCGCGCGGCCCGGCTCCTGCCCGGCGCCGTCCGCCGCCGCCTTCTCGACCTGGGGTCGCCGCAATGGTTCTTCTTCGTGGGTCATCGAGACGCTCGATGAGCGCCGCGAAGGCGAAGGCGGGGAAGGGCGCCCGGGGGAAGCGCGGCAGGAAGGCCGGTGGCGCCGCGCCCTCGAGAGCGCCGGCGCCGCGGGCGGTCGAGATCGACGGCCCCGAGCGCGATCGCCGCATCCGCTGGATCGTCTTCGGCGCGATGGCGCTCGCGACGATCGCGTTCTTCGCGTCGTTCGTCTTCGACTCGGGCTCGATGCTCTTCGGGACCGACATGCTCGCCCAGGCCTACCAGAGCCGCGCGTTCGCGGTGCAGGAGGTGCAGGCGGGGAGAGGTCTTCCCCAGTGGAATCCGTTCGTCTACGGCGGGCTCCCGTACCTTTCGATCCTCCCGTATCCCGTCTACTACCCGACCTCGCTCCTCTACTTCGTGATCGAGCTCCACCGCGCGATCGGCTGGGCGTTCGTGCTCCATTTCCTGCTCGCGGGGATCCTCGGGTACGCGCTGGCGCGCGAGCTGGGGCTCAAGCCCGGCGCCTCCGCCGTCACGGGCGTCGCGTACATGTTCACGGGCTACCTCGTCAGCCACCTGTATGCGGGACAGGACGGCCGCATGTTCGCGATGACATGGACGCCGGCCGTGTTCCTGTTCGCCGAGCGCGCCGTCGCGCGCCGGCGGCTGCACTGGTTCCTGTGGATGGCGGGCGTGGTGGCGCTCCAGGTCTTCACCCCCCACGTCCAGATGATGTACTTCGCCGCGATGGCGGTCGGCGCGTACGTCCTGTTCCGACTCCATCAGCTGAGGGTCGAGACGCATGCGTGGCGGACTCCGCTCGTCCTTCTGGCGGGCTTCGTCGGCGCATATCTCCTCGCCGGTCTGATCACGCTGGTCGAGGTGTGGCCGACCTGGAACATGGTCCAGTTCTCTCACCGGGCCGCGCGCGGCTACGAGTACGGCTCCTCGTGGTCGATGCCCGTCCAGGAGACGCTCGCGATCGTGTGGCCCCGCTTCCAGGGGTACCTCGACAGTTACTGGGGCACGAACCCCTTCAAGCTCCACACCGAATACCTGGGGGCCGTGCCGGTGCTGCTCGCGCTCTTCGCTCTGACCGCCCGGCGCACGGCGCGCGTTTGGTTCTTCGCGGGGCTGGCGGTGGTCGGCCTCCTGTTCGCGTGGGGCTCGGCGACGCCCCTCCACCAGCTGTTCTGGCGGCTCCTCCCGATGATGAAGTCGTTCCGCGCGCCCGCGATGATGTATTCGGTGGTCGCGCTCGCCGTCGTCGTCCTTGCAGGTCACGGCGCGCAGGCGCTGTACGATCGTCGCGACGCCCTCGCCGACGGGCGCCACCTCGCGTGGAAGCTCGTCGGCGGCCTCGGCGCGCTCTGGATCCTCCTCTGGTTCTGGGCGGCGTCCGCGCCCGACGGATTCGCCGGATTCTGGTCCGGGCTGCTCTATGGGAGCCCGATCGACCCCGCTCGGGCGACCGCCCTGAGCGCCGCGATGCCGGCGTTCGCGCGCTCGTTCGGACTGTTCGCCGTGTTCTGGGGCCTCGGGTGCGCGCTCTGCTGGGTCGCGGTCCGCGGGCGGCTGTCGCCGCTCGCCGCGTGCCTCGCGCTCGCGGTCGTCGCGGGCGCGGATCTCTGGATCGTCGATCGCGACTTCTACGCGGTCGTTCCGGCGGAGCGGCTCCTCGAGCCGCGCCCGGTGGTCGAGTGGCTCGCGGAGCAACCCGAGCCCTTCCGCGCGCTCCCGCTGCCGGACGCCTTCGGCCCCAACGATCTCATGCTCTTCCGGATCGCGACGGTCACCGGGTCGCAGAACTTCCGGCTGCGCTGGTGGGACGATCTCGTCGGAGAGGGCGGAGCCCGGCTGGCCGAGACGAAGCTCTGGCGGCTCCTCAACCTCCGGTACCTGGTCTCGGGACGGCCGATCGACGTCGGGGGGATGGAGCTCGCCTTCGAGCGCGGCCCCCTCGTCTACCGGTTCGAAGGCGCGCGGGGCGGAGCGTGGATCGTTCACGAGGCGCGCGCGAGACCGCTGGACGTCGATCCCGTGGACGCGCTCCTCGAGGCCGGATTCGATCCCCTGCGGACGGCTCTTCTCGAACCGGGCGCGGCCACGCCGCCGCTCAGCAGTCCTCCGGGTATCGGGCCGGCCCCGACCTGGACGGTCCGCGAGCCCGACCGGCTGGCGCTCGACGTCTCGGCGGACGGGGCGGGTATCCTCGTGCTGTCGGAGATCTGGCATCCGTACTGGAGCGCGCGCGTCGACGGCCGGCCCGCCGAGGTCCTCCAGGTCGACGTCGCTCTGCGCGGCGTGCCGATCCCCGCCGGACGCCACACCGTCGAGCTCGAGTTCCGCGACCCGCACGTCGCGTACGGGGCATGGGCGAGCGGGATCGGATTCGCGCTCTGGGTCGGGCTCCTCGCCGCGACATGGCGGAGGCGCGGCCCGGCGGTCGCCGGATCCGGATCCGGGGCGGCTGCCGCATGAGCGAATCGGGCGGCGACGGCGCGCGACGGTGGCTGCGCTGGCTCGAGCGGCTCGCCGCCCTCGTCATCGTGGCGTTCCTCGGTCTCTACCTGATCCGGAACTGGTCGGAGGTCGGCGCACATCCGTGGTCGATCCGCTGGGGACGTCTCGCGCTCGCCACGGCGTGCGTCCTGGCCGCGTACACCGGATTCGTGCTCTGGTGGCGGCGCATCCTCCGACATCTGGGGGGCCGGCTGTCGGTCCGCGACGCCCACCGCGTCTGGTACATCGGAAACCTCGCCCGCTACGTTCCCGGAAAGGTCCTGCAGCTGGCGGGCACCGCGTACCTGGCGCGCGCCAAAGGCGTGAGCCCCGTCCTCACGGTGAGCGCGAGCCTGACCTCCCAGCTCTTCGTCCTGGCGGCCGGCCTCGTCGTGACGGCAGTCGCGCTGCCCGAGCTGGGGACGGTCGTGGGGCCGCGGGCGCGGCCGATCGGGCTCGGGATCGGCGCGCTCCTCCTCGCCGTCGTGCTGAGCCCGCTCCTCGATCTCGCCTTTCGGATCGGCCTGCGCGCCGTCGGCCGGAGCGAGTACCACGCGACCGTCCCCGTCGCCGAGCGGATCGTCCTGTTGGTCGCGAACCTGCTGACATGGATGGTGTTCGGCGCGGGCTTCTGGCTCTTCGTGCGAGCGGTCGCGCCGGTCGAGGTCGACGGGCTCGTGCCGATGATCGGCATCTCGGCGGCCGGGTACGTCGGGGGCTACCTCGCGGTCTTCGTCCCCGGAGGGCTCGGCGTGCGCGAGGGGCTGTACGCGCTCCTTCTCGCCGCCTGGGTGCCTCCCTCGATGGCGGTCGCGATCGCGCTCTTCTGCCGGCTCTGGCTCACGGCCTGCGAGCTCCTGCCCGTCACGGTGCTCCTCGCGCGCTACGGGCTCGCCGACCTGCGCGCCGCGAGCCCGGACCCGCGGACGCGAGCCGCGCATGGATAAGGCGCTGGTCATCATCCCGACGTACAACGAGCGCGACAACCTGCCCGCCATCGTGCCCCAGATCCTCGCGCAGGATTCCCGCCTCGAGGTGCTGGTCGTCGACGACGGGTCGCCCGACGGGACCGGGAGGGTCGCCGCCGAGCTCGCGGCGCGCGAGCCCCGCGTCCACGTCATCCACCGCGAGGGGAAGCTCGGCCTCGGGACGGCCTACGTCGCGGGCTTCCACTGGGGGATCGACCGCGGCTACCGGCTGATCTTCGAGATGGACGCGGATTTCTCTCACGATCCGCGGCATCTGCCGGAGTTCCTCGCGCTCGCCGAGGAGCTCGACGTCGTCATCGGTTCGCGGTACATGCGCGGCGTCACCGTGGTCAACTGGCCCATGGGCCGGCTCCTCCTGTCCTGGCTCGCGAACTGGTACGCGCGGATCGTCACGGGGCTTCCTCTCCACGACCTGACGAGCGGATTCAAGTGCTATCGCAGGCAGGTGCTCGAGCGGCTCGACCTCGACGCGATCCGCTCGACGGGCTACGGATTCCAGATCGAGACCGTCTTCCGCGCCTGGCACGCGGGGTTCCGGGTCGGCGAGATGCCGATCGTCTTCGTGGATCGTAACGTGGGATCGAGCAAGATGAGCAAGCGCATCGTCTGGGAGGCGATCTGGATGGTCTGGAGGATGCGGTTCTGGAAGCTGACCGGTCGGCTCAGGCACGAGACGAGGCACGCGGCGGAGGCCATCGGGTGACCGAGACGTCGATCGCCGAGCGCGAGTTCGTCAAGATGTCGGGTGGCGGCAACGACTTCGTCGTCTTCGACGATCGCGCGGGGTGGTTCCCGCGCGACCAGGCGGGAGCGCTCGTCGCGCGGCTCTGTCGCCGCGGGCTCGGCGTGGGCGCGGACGCGGTCGTGCTGCTGGCCTCGGACCCCGAGGCCGATTTCCGCATGGTGTACTACAACGCCGATGGCGGCGAGGCGCCGATGTGCGGCAACGCCGCCCTGTGCCTCGCGCGGTTCGCGCGCCTCCAGGGCGCGGTCGGCGGGGAAGAGATGGACTTCCGGACGGGCAGCGGGCCGTTCCGCGCTCGCGTCGAGAATCCCGACCGCCCCGAGGTGACGCTCTGGCTGGTCCCGCCGCGCGGCCTGACGCTCGACCTCCCGGATCTCGCGGCGGCCCCTTATCGCCGCGTGGGATTCCTGGACACCTCGACCCCGCACGTCGTGGCGCTCCTCGAATCGGTCGCGGCCGTGGAATCTCTGGACCTCGCGGTCGAAGGGCCGCGGTTCCGGCGGCATCCCCGCTGGGCGCCGGTCGGGACGAACGTCAACTTCGTCGCGGTCGTGGACCGCTCGACGATCCGCATGCGCACCTTCGAGAAGGGGGTCGAGGACGAGACGCTGTCGTGCGGCACGGGCGCCACGGCGAGCGCGATCCTGACGTGGCTCTGGGGAGCGACCGAGCCGCCCATCACCGTCCTGACGAGCGGCGGCATCCCGCTCGTCGTGGACTTCACGCCGGTCGCGGGGGGCGCGCTCCCGACCGACCCGCGGCTCACCGGCGACGCGCGGATCGTCTATCGGGGGACGGTCGGGGAGATCTAGCAGGCTTCGGTCGCGACCCTCTGCCTCGCGGTCTCGTAGCGCCAGATCTCGCAGGTTTCGGGGCCGACCGGCTGGTCGCGGCCGTCGGTGGGCCAGTGGACGACCCGCAATCGCGGATCGGTCCCCGGCGTCGGCCGGACGAGGATCGTGAGCGTCACTCCATCTCCGGGAATCAAGGGATCCCCGATCCAGTAGGCTTCTCCCTGCCGCAGCTCGCCCCGCCACCGGAAGCGCGCGCCGGCGTCGGGATTCTGCGCGTCGGGACGGACGCCGAGAAGCGTCCCGCCGGCCTCGATCCGGAGGTGGAAGTCGGCCAGCGTCTCGGCTTCGCCGCCGTGGAGGAGCGTGAACGGCCAGGCGATCGCCGTGTCGTCGCCGTGGGCGGGCTGAGGCGGGGAGAGGTCCACCACCCCGACGGCGCCACCGCCCGCCGTCGCGCACGCCGTCGCCGAGGCCGCCACCCACGCCAGGCTCCGCGCCCGCCTCCACATCCCCGCGCCTCCTCCGTTGAGATTGCGATGCCGGAACCGCCGTCATAGTATGCCTTCAGACCCCTTCGGGGGAAACCCGGAGGGCGTCGGGCAGCCGCAACGCTCATCCGGAGGTGGACCATGGTGCAGGGACTCGCCCGCAACTGGTGGGTCGTCGCTCTTCAGGGACTGGCGGCGATCCTTTTCGGAGTTCTCACACTCATCAATCCGGCGATCAGCCTCGCGACCCTCATTCTCTTCTTCGGCGCCTACGCTCTGGCCGACGGAATCTTCGGGATCGTCGCGGCCGTATCGAGACGCCGGAGCGAGCCGCGCTGGCTGGCGCTCCTCCTGAGCGGCATCCTGGGCGTCCTGATCGGCGTAGCGACGCTCCTCATGCCGGGCGTGACGGCGCTCGTGCTCCTGTACATCATCGCGAGCTGGGCGGTCATCCGCGGGATCATGGAGATCGCCGCCGCCATTCAGCTGCGGAAAGTGATCACCGGCGAATTCTGGCTGATCCTGGCCGGCATCCTGTCGGTCGCGTTCGGCGTTCTCCTGTTCGTGTTCCCAGGCTCGGGCGCCCTCGCCGTCACGCTCTGGATCGGGGCCTTCGCGACGGTCTTCGGCATCGCGCTCATCGCGCTCGCGCTCCGGCTGCGTGGCTGGCACCGGGAGTTCATCGGAAGGTCGCCCGCGACGGCCTGAGCGGGTGTCGTTGCTCCGATAAGCGGCGGATTCTAGCTTCCTGTTCCGGGACGCGCGGCGGGATCTCGTGTCCCGCCGCCTTTCGTTTTCCGCCCCCGAGACGACAATGAGCGAGAACCGCTACGATCCGAACGAGATCGAGCCGCGCTGGCGACGGGTGTGGGAGGAGATGGACCTCTTCCGCGCCGACCTCGAGGGCGCGGAGCGGCCGTGCTACGCGCTCGTCATGTTCGCGTATCCATCCGGCGACCGGTTGCACGTGGGGCACTGGTATCACTACGGGCCGGCGGACTCGTGGGCGCGCTACATGCGGATGCGCGGGTACGACGTGTTCGAGCCGTTCGGCTTCGACGCGTTCGGGCTTCCCGCCGAGAACTACGCCGTGCGCACCGGAGTCCATCCCCGGGACTCGACGGAATCGAACGTCGCCAACATGACCGAACAGCTGAAGCGGATGGGGGCGATGTGGGACTGGGCCCGGACGCTCGATACGTCCGACCCCGCCTATTATCGCTGGACGCAGTGGCTCTTCCTCAAGCTCTACGCCGCGGGGCTCGCGTACCGCCGGGCCGCGCCCGTGTGGTGGTGCCCGACCGACCAGACCGTTCTCGCCAACGAGCAGGTCGTCGGCGACAACGTCTGCGAGCGGTGCGGGACGCCGGTCGAGAAGCGCGATCTGACCCAGTGGTTCTTCAAGATCACCGACTACGCGGACGAGCTCCTCGACGGCCTCGACGACCTGGAGTGGCCGGAGCGGACGAAGACGCTGCAGCGCAACTGGATCGGCCGCTCCGAGGGGGTCGAGATCGAATGGCACGTGCACGGCCATGACGCGGTCCTGCGGACGTTCACGACGCGGCCGGACACGCTCTACGGGGTGACCTTCCTCGCGCTCGCGCCCGAGCACCCGCTGCTCGACGCGATCGTCACGGCCGCTCGACGCGCGGACGTCGAGGCGTACGTCGCGCGAACGCGCCGGTTCTCCGAGATCGAGCGCACCTCGACCGAGAAGGAGAAGACCGGCGTGTTCACGGGGGCGAGCGCGATCCATCCGCTGACCCGGGAACCGGTGCCGATCTGGGTCGCGGACTTCGTCCTCGGAACGTACGGAACCGGGGCCATACAGGGCGTGCCCGCCCACGACACCCGCGACTGGGAGTTCGCGCGCGCCCTGGGGCTCCCGATCGTCGAGGTCATCGAGCCGGACGACCCCGGGGCGGTGACAGGGGAGGAGGCCTACACGGGCCACGGAACCGTGATCGACTCCGGACCGTACACGGGAATGCGCAGCGAGCAGATGCTGCACGACGTCATCGCCGAGCTGGCGCATGCCGGTCAGGGCCAC
Source organism: Gemmatimonadota bacterium (assembly GCA_036556305.1). GTDB lineage: Bacteria > Gemmatimonadota > Gemmatimonadetes > JACCXV01 > JAHWKZ01 > JAICNR01. Next base: position 6,687 of record DATBJO010000077.1, on the reverse strand, counting down.
AAGACCGTGAATTACAGGCTCAGGGACTGGCTCGTCTCTCGCCAGCGCTACTGGGGCGCGCCGATCCCGATCGTCCACTGTCCGGCGTGCGGGGAGGTGCCGGTGCCCGAGGAGGACCTGCCGGTCGAGCTGCCCTACGACGTGGACTTCTCGCTCGGTGCGGGGAAGAGCCCGCTCGAGCGCTCGGCGACCTTCCTCCACGTCGCCTGCCCGCGCTGCGGGGAGCCGGCGCGGCGCGACGCCGACACGATGGACACGTTCGTGGATTCGTCGTGGTACTACTTCCGCTATCTGTCGCCCCGGGACGACGAGCGGCCCTGGGACCCCGCGCTCGCCGGCAAATGGCTGCCGGTCTTCCAGTATTCGGGCGGAATCGAGCACGCGGTGCTCCACCTGCTCTATTCGCGCTTCGTGACCAAGGCCATGCGCGACCTCGGCCACGCGAGCGTGGACGAGCCGTTCCGGCGCCTGTTCCATCAGGGGACGATCACGAACCAGGGCGCGAAGATGTCGAAGTCGCGCGGCAACGTGATCAGCCCCGACGAGTACGTCGCTCAGTACGGGGCGGACGCGTTTCGCGCCTACCTCATGTTCGGCTTCTCGTGGGTCGAGGGCGGCGACTGGAAGGACGAGGGGATCCGCGCGGTCTCGGGATGGCTCCAGCGCGCGTGGCGGATCGTCGACCGGCATCGTGGGCTGTTCGCGGCGGGTCGGGCCCCGCACGAGGGCGATCCCTCGAGCGAGGCGGCCCGCGAGCTCCTCCTCACGCGCCATCGCTCGGTCAAGGGCGCGACCGAGGACCTGGCGGCGTGGCAATTCAACACCGCGATCGCGCGCATGATGGAGCTCGTCAACGCGCTCTATCAGTACGCCCCGGTCGACGGGGCGCCCGCCCACGATGTCCACGAGCCGCTCCTCATGGAGGCGCTCGAGACCCTCGTGCGGCTCATGGGACCGATCGCCCCGCACCTGGCCGAGGAGATGTGGTCGATGATCGGGCGCGAGCCGTCGGTCGTGGATGCCGGCTGGCCGGAATTCGATCCGCAGATCCTGGCGACCGCGGAGGTGACGGTCGCGATCCAGCTGAACGGCAAGGTGCGGGACGAGATGCGGGTCCCGCGCGACCTCTCCGAGGACGAGCTCAGGGAGCGCGCCGCGCGACACGGGCGGATCCCGGATCTCCTCGACGGGCGCCCGATCCGGAAGGCGATCGTCGTCCCCAACAAGCTCGTGAGCCTGGTCGTCTAGCGGCGGTGAAGCGAGCCGGCGCTTGACCCTGCACGGCCCCGGTTCGTAGGTTACGCCGACCGCGTTCCCGTTTGCGCTCTTCCCGATCCCGAGCCCGGATGCCCACGACTACGCTCACGCCGCGCGTGCTCGCGGTCCGCACGATCCCGAACGTCGCGGCGCCGATGGCGGAGGCGCTGAGGCTCGGCGAGGACCAGGTCGCGGTCGGATTCCTGACCGTCGACCAGGACGATCCGACCTATGTGGCGATCGACGAGGCGACGAAGAAGGCCGCGGTCGAGGTCGTCTTCGCGCAGTCGTTCTACGCGGGAGCCGCCTATCCGTCCGGCCCGACGAGCGGCGAGATTCTCGCGATCCTGGCGAGTGACAGGATCGCGGAAGTCGATGCTGGACTAGACGCTGCCATCGCTCACCTCGAGTCACGTGTGAGATATCGGACGACCGGCTCGGACGGCCGCGGGAGGTACTTCGCCCACCTGGTCCCCCAGACCGGGAGCTACCTGTCCGGGCGGGCGCGGATCGAGAAGGGCCAGGCGCTCGGGTATCTGAAGGCCGCTCCGCTCGAGGCGACCTGGGCCGTGGACCAGGCGCTCAAGGCCGCCGCCGTCGACATGGTCGAGTGGATGGACCCGCCGACGCCCACGAACATGGCGGGCGCGCTCGTGACCGGGACCGAGGCGGATTGCCGCGCCGCGTGCGAGGCGTTCGAGAAGGCGGTCCTCGCGGTCGCCCGCGAGCCGGTGAGGTACTGAGCCGTGGCGGGGCGCGCGCTCGGAATGGTCGAGACCCGAGGCTTCATCGGGGCGACCGAAGCCGCGGACGCGATGGTCAAGGCCGCGGAGGTCGAGATCGAGAAGCGGGAATACGCCGAGGGCGGGCTCGTGACGATCCTCGTCCGGGGCGACGTGGCCGCGGTCAAGGCCGCGACCGACGCGGGCGCGGTCGCGGCGGCGCGCGTCGGTGAGCTCGTCTCGGTCCACGTGATCCCGCGGCCGCACGACGCGACCGACCTCCTCGTCGGCGTCCTTCCGGGCGACCGCCGGATCGGGACCTATCCGATCCGTCACGCGCTCGAGGGTCGGCCGGGAGGCGCGGTCGCGCGTCGGGGAGGTCGAGCGGAGGCCTCTTCGCGGAACGGCGACCTCCGCCGGCGGGCGCTCGCCGAGATCCGGCGCGCGGGGCGGGCCGGGATCACGCTGCCCGAGCTCGGGCAGTCCCTCTCGACCGAGTGGCGGCGGCTGATCGCGCCGGTCAAGGAGCTCCTCGACGAGGGAGCGATCGAGAAGGTCGAGAGCCGCTACTACCCGGCCGGGTGAGCCGTGCCGGGTCCCTTCTCGATCGTCTTCGCCAACGCCAAGGGCGGAGTGGGGAAGACGACCTCCGCCGTCCACGTGGCCGGCGCGTTCGCCGAGAGCGGCGTCGAGACCCTTCTCGTCGACCTGGATCCCCAGGCCTCCGCGACGCGCCACGTGGGGCTCGATCCCGCGGCGCTCGGGACCACGCTGACCGACGTCCTGATCGATCCCTCGGGAGGGATCGCTCCCGCCGTTCATCCGACCCGCTACGAGCGGCTCTCGATCCTGCCCGCGCACGAGAGTCTCGGGACGCTCGAATCGGAGCTGGGCTCGGTTCCCGACCGGGAGAGCCTCCTGGCGGAAGCGTGGACGGGCGAGATCCCGTTCCGGCTCGCGGTCTTCGACGTCCCGCCGGCGCTGTCGCTCTACACGGTGAATGCCCTCAGGCTGGCCGACGCGGTCGTGATCCCGGTCCAGACGCATCCGTTCGCGCTCGCGAGCGTGCCACGCACGGTCGATCTCGTCGAGCGCGTGCGCCGGCACCTGAACCCGCGGCTCGGCGTCCTCGGCTACCTGCCCACGCTCTACGATCGCCGGACACGGGTCGCGCGGGAGTGCCTGGCGTCGATGATCGACGCGTGGGGACCGCTCCTCATCGACGCGCCGATCCCGACGAACGTCGCGCTCGCCGAGGCGGCACGGGACGGACGGCTCCTCTACGAGGCGGATCCCGAGTCCACCGGCGCCGCGGCCTACTACTCCGCCGCCGCCGAGATCGTCGCGCGCTGGCGGGCGGCGAGGAACGGACGCGTGGGTCGATGACGGGAGGATCCGCGTGACCCGGCCGGTCGTGTCGGCGGAGGACGTCCGGGCCGCGGCCCGGAAGGGCGAGCTCCGGCTCGCCGTGCCCGCCGACGCGATCGTGACGCCGCTCGCGCGCGACGAGGCGGACCGGCGGGGGATCGAGCTGGTCGAGCGGGGCGGCCGCACATCCGTGACGCCGGCCGCGACATCCCCGGCGCCCTCCGCGACCTGCGACCCGGACGACGTCGAGCGGATCGTCGAGCGCGTGAGAGCACGGATGCCGAACGCCAGCGCCGCCCAGGTCCGGGACATCGCCCGGCGCCTGCTCGAGCGGCTCGGCGGATGACCCCGGGCCGCGACCTCGTCGGCGAGCTCCGCGCGCGCGCGCGAAAGGTCGGCCCCCGGCGGGTCGTCCTCGCCGACGGCGCCGACCCGCGCGCGGTCCGGGCCGCGAGACGGCTCACCCATGACCGGATCGCCGACGTCACGCTCCTCGGTGGCCAGATCGCCCTCCGCGAGGCCGCCGACCGGGCGGGCGTCGGTCTCGCCGGGATCGAGCTCGTCACCCCGTCCGCGTCGCCCCGGCTCGACGCGTACGCGGAGGAGCTCGCCGCACGATGGAAGGCGCGGGGGAGGGAAGCGGGCGCGCGCGAGGCGCGCGCGCTCCTCGAGACCGGCCCGGGCTTCGGCGCGTGGCTCGTCGCCCGCGGCGAGGCGGACGCGTGCGTGGGCGGCAACGTGTCGACGACGGCCGAGACCGTCCGCGCGGCGATCCTCGCGATCGGGACCGCGCCCGGGATCGCGACCGTGTCGTCGGTGTTCCTCATGGTCGCGGACGGCGGGACCGCCTACACGTTCGCCGACTGCGGGGTGGTCGCGGATCCCACGCCGGACCAGCTCGCGGACATCGCGCTGGCGAGCGCGGACACGCACCGCGCGCTGACCGGCGAGGAGCCGCGGGTCGCGATGCTCTCGTTCTCGACCAAGGGGAGCGCGAAGCACCCGAGAGTCGACCGGGTCGTCGAGGCGACGCGCAGGGCGCGCGCGCGGCGCCCGGCGCTCGCGATCGACGGGGAGCTCCAGCTCGACGCCGCGATCGTCCCCGAGGTGGCGGCCGCGAAGGCCCCGGACAGCCCGCTCGCGGGCCGCGCGAACGTGCTCGTCTTCCCCGACCTCGACAGCGGCAACATCGGGTACAAGCTCGCCCAGCGGCTCGCCCGCCTGACGGCTCTCGGGCCGCTCCTCCAGGGACTCGCCGCGCCCATGCACGACGTCTCGCGGGGCGCGTCGGCGGAGGACATCTACGACGTGGCGGCGATCGCCTGCGTCCAGGCGGCGGGCGGTGGATCCGCGCGCCCGTGACCCCCGCGGACCGCGAGCGACTTGAATCGCCGGGGCATCGTGCTTAGACTCGCTCAACGGCTGGCCCCTCCGCGAGGTTCGTGGGCCCCTGGCCGGTCGCCTTGAAAGGACATGGAACCCAGGGCACGCGCCGTCCGCCGGCGTGCGAGACGCTCATCCGCATCACCCCTCGGCCAGGAGGAGGATCGAATGGAAGCACTGGGGATGATCGAAACGCGCGGGCTGGTGGCGCTCATCGAGGCTGCCGACGCCATGGTCAAGGCCGCGCGCGTGACGCTCGTCGGATACGAGAAGATCGGCGCCGGGTACGTCACGGCCCTGGTCCGCGGCGACGTCGCGGCCTGCCAGGCCGCCGTGGACGCCGGCGCGGCCGCCGCGAAGAAGGTCGGCGAGGTCGTTTCCGTGCACGTCATTCCGCGCCCGCACTCGGACCTGGACGCGCACTTCCCGATCGTCGCCCAATAAGGCGCTCTTCCGGGCCCGGCGCGCGGCCTGACGTCGCGCGCCGTCGTCCCGAACCCCCGCAGCCGTGTCGCTGAGCGAATTCGAGATCCGCACGATCGTCGACCGCATCACGGCCGAGCTCGACAAGGGCGGCCGGGGCGCGTCCGCCGCCGCGTCCCCAGCTCGAGCCGCAACCATTCCACCCCCTGCATCCCCCAGGTCGCGGCCGTCCGGGGCATCGCTCGGGATCTTCGAGACCGTGGACGAGGCGGCCGCGGCCGCGCGCGCCGCGCAGAAGGAGATCCGGACGCTCGAGCTTCGCGACCGGATCATCGCCAACCAGCGGAAGCGGCTCGCCGAGGAGGCCGCCTCGCTCGCCGGGGAGGCGGTCGCGGAGACCCGGCTCGGCAACGTCGAGAGCAAGACGCTCAAGAACCGGCTGGTCATCGACCGCACGCCCGGCACCGAGGACCTCGAGCCCGAGATCCTGTCCGGCGACCACGGTCTGACGCTGACCGAGCTGGCGCCCTGGGGCGTGATCGGAGCCGTCACGCCGTCGACCAACCCAGCGGCGACGATCATCAACAACGGGATCTCGATGATCGCCTCGGGGAACGCGGTCGTCTTCGGCGCGCACCCCCTCGCGAAGGAGGTCACCAACCGGGCGATCCACCTCATGAACGCGGCGTCGGCCGAAGTCGGGGGCCCGGAGACGCTCCTCACGGCCGTCGCCGAGCCGTCGATCGAGGCCGCGCAGGCGATGTTCCACCACCGGGGGATCGACCTCCTGGTCGTGACCGGCGGGGGAGGCGTCGTCCGCGCCGCGCAGAAGTCCGACAAGCGGGTGAGCGCGGCCGGGCCGGGGAACCCGCCCGTCGTCGTCGACCGGACCGCCGACCTCGCGCAGGCCGCGCGCGACATTGTCGCCGGCGCATCCTTCGACAACAACATTGTTTGTACATGCGAGAAGGAGATCCTGGCCGAGGCGGCGATCGCGGACGAGCTCCTCGCCGAGCTCCAGCGGAACGACGCGGTCCTCCTCTCCACCGAGGAAGCCGAGGCGCTCGCCCGCGCGATCCTGACCGACTACCCGGGCCCCGAGCCGCGCATGAACAAGGAGTTCGTGGGGAAGGACCCGGCCGTCCTCTCAGGCCTCATCGGGAAGCGCGTCCCCGAGTCGACGCGGCTCCTCGTCGCCGAGACCGGGAAGGACCACCCGTTCGCGTTCCTCGAGCTCCTGACGCCGGTGATTCCCATGATCCGCTGCCCGGACGTGAACACGGCGATCGACTGGGCGGTCGAGCTCGAGCACGGCTTCAAGCACACGGCCTGCATGCACTCGAAGAACCTGGACGCGCTCCACCGCATGGCGGTGGCGATCAACTGTTCCATATTTGTCAAGAACGGCCCCAACCTGGCCGGACTCGGGTTCGGCGGGGAAGGGCCGACCGCGATGACGATCTCGACCCCGACCGGCGAGGGCCCCACCTCCGCCCGCACCTTCGTCCGCCGCCGCCGCTGCGTGTTGGTCGAC
>DATBJO010000076.1:0-99595 GCA_036556305.1 Gemmatimonadota bacterium | reverse complement strand
CTCTGGCGCGTGGCCTTCGAGGGGCTGGCGGAGCGTTACCGGCCGCTTCCGACCGAGGCGATCCGGCGGCTCCAGGAGGAGCTCTCGGTCATCGAGGAGAAAGGGTTCGCCGACTACTTCCTGGCGATCCGCGACGTCGCCGAGTGGGCGCGCGGCCGCCACATCCCGCTGGTCGGCCGCGGGTCGGCGGCCAACAGCCTGGTGTCGTTCTGCCTCGGGATCACGCACGTCGAGCCGCTGAAGCACAACCTGTTCTTCGAGCGCTTTCTCAACCGCGAGCGCGCCGACTGCCCCGACTTCGACCTCGACTTCTGCTGGCGCCGCCGCGACCGGGTGCTGGAGTACGTGTACGAGCGGTTCGGCGCCGAGCGGGTGGCGATGATCGCCACGTTCTGCCGGCTGGGGGCGCGCGGCGCGCTGCGCGAGGTGGCGCGCGCGCTGGGCGTCCCCGATCGCGAGATCTCGCGCGTCACCCGGCGCGTGCCGCACTTCTCGAGCGTCGAGATGCTGGAAGAGCTGCGCGAGACGCTGCCGGAATGCCGCGGCCTGCCGCTCGATCGTCCGCCGTGGGACGAGGTCGTCGAGCTGGCGCTCGCCATCGACATGTACCCGCGCCACATCTCGGCGCATCCCTGCGGGATCGTGATCGCCCCCGGTCCCGTCGACCGCTGGGTGCCGCGGCAGATGTCGGCCAAGGGGCTCGCCGTCACGCAGTTCGACATGCATCCGGTCGAGGACATCGGGCTCGTCAAGATCGACCTCTTGGGAAACCGCGGCCTGTCAGCCATCGCCGACCTCTGCGATCTCTTGCGGGAGCGCGTGGGCCTCGACATCCGCTGGGCGCGCGACGAGGACGCCGGGGAATGGGAGGAGCCGGGGCCCGGAGCGCTCTCGACGATCCGCTACGTCAACCCGTTCCGCGACGATCGCACCATGGGGCTCATGCGCGAGGGGCGCACGATGGGCTGCTTCTACATCGAGTCGCCGTCGATGCGCGCGCTCCTCAGGAAGCTATCCTGCGACAGCTTCGAGATGCTGACCGCGGCGTCCTCGATCATCCGCCCGGGGATCGCCGACAGCGGCATGATGGACGCGTTCATCCGCCGCTTCCACGGCGAGGAGAAGGTCGAGTACCTGCATCCCGTCATGGAAGAGCTCCTGTCCGACACGTACGGGGTCATGATCTACCAGGAGGACGTGATCAAGGTCGCGCACCGGCTGAGCGGGATGACGCTCGGCGAGGCCGACGGGCTGCGCCGCGCGATGTCGAAGAAGCGCGACTACGAGGATTTCGAGACCTACCGCGCGCGGTTCGTGGACGGGGCGCTGGCGGGTGGCGTGGAGCGCGAGGTGGCGGACGAGATCTGGCGCCAGATCGAGTCGTTCGCGGGCTACTCGTTCTGCAAAGCGCATTCGGCCTCGTACGCGCAGGTATCGTTCCAGTCGGCGTGGCTGAAGACGCATTACCCGGCCGCGTTCATGGCGTCGGTGCTGGCCAACGGCGGCGGGTACTATCCGGCGTTCGCCTACGTCGAGGAGGCGCGCCGGATGGGGATCGAGATCCGGCTCCCCGACATCAACGCGAGCGCCGAGACGTGGAGCGCGGAGGGCGCGCCCGACGCGGATCCCGCCGACTCGAGCGCGATCCGGGTCGGGCTGTCGCAGATCGGCGAGGTCGCCGCGGCGACGGTCGAGCGCATCCTCGCCGAGCGGAAGCGGGGCGGGCCGTTCGCCTCGCTCACCGACTTTTGCGCGCGCGCGCCGCTGGGCGTAACCGAGGTCCACCGGCTGATCGACGCCGGCTGCTTCGACCGGTTCGATCTCACCCGCCCGCAGGCCAAGTGGAAGGCGGAGATCGCGCTCAGGGGCTGGGGGCGCGCGGCGGCGAACGGCGGCCACCCGGCGGACGGATCGGGAGCGGCGACGCTGTTCACCGAGGGGCGGCTCGCCGATCTCGTGCGCGAGGCCCCGCCCGTGCCCGCGCTGGCCGACTATCCAGCCGCGGAGCGCCGGCGCCGCGAATGGGATCTCCTCGGCGTGGCCGCGCACCACCATCCGATCGAGTTCCACCGCGAGGCGGTGGCGGAGGCGCGGCGGCGCGCGCGGGCCGCCGCGCCCGCCATCGTCGCCCGCTCGCTCGCGCGCCACGCCGGGAAGCGGGTCACGATGGTGGGGTTTCTGACCACGACCAAGCGGGTCCGCACCAAGCACGACGAGCCGATGATGTTCCTCACGCTGGAGGACGAGACCGACATCTACGACGTGGTGCTGTTTCCGCGCGTCTACCAGCGCTACGGCGGGCGGCTCGGCGACCGGGGACCGTACGTGATCACGGGACGGGTGGAAGACGACCCGCGCCCGTCGTCGGTGATGGCGGAGCGGATCGTGCGGCTCGAGGAGGCGGTGGAATGATAGCTTGCCGGCGCTCGGTGTGGACTCGGATCGGCTGGTCCGTTCAGAACCCCTGGGGGAGCCTGCGACATGAAACCGAAAGAGCTGACGATCCGCGGCCTGATCCTGGGCGCACTCATCACGACGGTCTTCACGGCGGCCAACGTCTACCTCGGTCTGCGAGTCGGGCTGACTTTCGCTTCCTCCATTCCAGCCGCCGTGATCTCGATGGCGATCCTGAGCCGCGTCAAGGACTCGTCGATTCTCGAAAACAACATCGTGCAGACCGTTGCGTCCGCGGCTGGCACGCTCTCCGCGATCATCTTCGTTCTGCCCGGCCTGGTGATCGTCGGCTGGTGGACGGGGTTTCCGTTCTGGCAGTCGTTTCTCATCTGCGTCAGCGGCGGCGTGCTGGGAGTGCTGTTCACGATCCCGCTGCGCCGCGCGCTGGTGACGACCTCGGACCTGCCGTATCCCGAAGGAGTGGCGGCCGCGGAGGTGCTCAAGGTCGGATCGGGCACGCGCGGGGAAACGAAGGACGAGACGGGCGCCGCCAGGGAAGGACTGGTGGCGGTGATCCTGGGCTCCGTGGCCTCGGCCGGACTCGCCATCGTCGCGGCCACGCGCATCGCCGCCGGCGAGATCATCGGCTTCTTCCGGCTCGGCGGCGCGGCGTCCAGCGGGTACAACATCGCGTGGTCGCTGGCGCTGCTCGGAGCGGGGCATCTCGTCGGGTTGTCGGTCGGTATGGCGATGCTGACCGGACTCGTCATCGCGTGGGCGGTCGCGGTCCCGGTCCTGACCTCCATGCAGCCCGCGGCGGCGGGCGTAGATCTCGCGACGCACACACTCGCGATCTGGCGCACGCAGGTCCGGTTCATCGGCGCGGGCGCGATCGGGGTCGCGGCGATCTACACGCTGGCACGGCTGGCGAAGCCGGTGGTCGGCGGGCTCGCGAGCACGCTGTCCGCGTCGCGGGCCGCGGGCGCGCGCGTGGATACCGACCGCGATCTCTCGCCGCAGTGGATCATCGCCCTGGCCCTGATGTGTCTCGTCGTCGCGGCGTGGCTGTCCTTCAGCTTCGCGCGTTCGACGGTCCTTGCGTCTCAGGCGATGACGCTCACGCTGATCGCCGTGCCGTTCGTGTTGCTCGGGGGATTCATGATCGCGGGGATCTGCGGCTACATGGCGGGGCTGATCGGTGCGTCGAACAGCCCGATCTCGGGCGTGGGTATTCTCTCGATCGTGCTCTTCGCATCGGTACTCATCCTCGCCGTGCCGCCGGCGCCCGCAACGCAGTCCGCGATGGTCGCGTTCGCGTTGTTCATGACGGCCGTCGTGTTCGCATGCGCGACGATCTCGAACGACAACCTGCAGGACCTCAAGACCGGCCAGCTGGTCGGCGCTTCACCGATGCGACAGCAGATCGCTCTCATCGTGGGCGTGGCGGCGGGCGCGGCCGTGATTCCGTCCGTGCTCAACCTGCTGGCGAAGGCGTACGGGTTCGCGGGGGCCGCCAACATCGGTGTCGTGGCGCCCAATCCGCTACCCGCGCCGCAGGCGACGCTCATCGCCGCGCTCGCGCAGGGCGTGATCGGTCGCGATCTCGAATGGACGATGATCGGCATCGGCGCGCTCGTGGGCGTGGGACTGATCCTGCTCGATGCGGCGCTGGGCGCAATGAAGAAGCTGCGCGTTCCCCCGCTGGCGGTCGGTATCGGGATCTACCTGCCGATGTCGGCGACGTTCGCGGTGGTCGTGGGCGCGGTGCTCTCTCACTGGTACGATCGGCGGGCCCGCACGATGCCGAACCCCGAACGCGCGGAGAGACTCGGAACGCTCGTCGCCTCGGGATTGATCGTCGGCGAGAGCCTGTGGGGCGTGATCAATGCGGGGCTCATCGTGGGCCTGTCGAGCGAGGCGCCGATCCGGCTCGTGCCCGACGCGTTCGCGCCCGCGCCGTGGCTCGGCCTGCTCGGATTCGTGGGCGCGGTCGTGTGGCTCTACGGCTGGATGCTGCGCCGGTCCGCGGTCGCGCGCTGATCCTCGAGGGTCTCGGCCGCTTCATCCCTGCGGCGCGGGATGCCCCGTACCGGCGGGATCGAGCCGCCATGGATGGGCCCCGGTACGCTCCCGAATCGGGAACCTCGCGCCTAGAGAAGGGCTCCGGTCAAGAGCAGTCTGGCGAGCGTGAAGTAGATCACGAGGCCGCTCACGTCGACGACCGTGGCGACGAAGGGAGCGGAGGCGCTCGCGGGATCGAACCCGAGCCGTCGCAGCAGGAACGGGAGCATCGAGCCGATCAGCGTGCCCCAGGCGACCACCCCCACCAGGCTGAGTCCGACGACCAGCGCGATCAGGCCGGCGTGCCTGCCGTAGGTCCCGAAGGCCGCCTGCCACGCGACGACCCGCACGAATCCGATGGAGGCGAGAATCGCGCCCAGCGCCAGGCCGGACACGAGCTCCCGGCGAGCGACCCGCCACCAGTCGCGCAGCCGCACCTGGCCCAGCGCCATCGCGCGGATCACGAGCGTCGTGGCCTGGGAGCCGGAGTTGCCGCCGCTCGAGATGATCAGGGGAACGAACAGCGCCAACACGACCGCTGCCGCGATCTCCGTTTCGTACGCGGCCATCGCGCTCGCGGTCAGCATCTCGCCCACGAAAAGCGCGGCCAGCCATCCCGCTCGCTTCTTCACCATCGCGACCAGGCCGGTGTCGAAGTACGGGAAATCGAGCGCCTCCATCCCGCCCAGCTTCTGGATGTCTTCGGTGGCCTCCTCCTGAATCACGTCGGCGACGTCGTCGACCGTGACGATGCCCTGGAGACGACCCCGTGCGTCGAGGACCGGGAGGGCGAGCAGGTCGTGGCGGTTGAGGATCCTCGCCACTTCCTCCTGATCCGTGTCCGCCGAGACCGTCACGACGTCGGAATTCATGACATGCCGGACGAGCCGGTCCCCTGGGGCCGCGAGCAGCTCGCGAAACGAGATGACGCCGAGGACCCGCTGTTCGTGATCCAGGACGTAGGCGTAGTAGATCGTCTCGTAGAGCCCGCGTTCTCGCGCCTGCCGGCGGAGGTAGGAGAGAGCCTCATCGATGGTGGAGTCGGGCCGCACGCGAACGAAGCGTGGATTCATCAGTCCGCCCGCGTCGTCTTCTGCATACGCGAGGAGAGCGACGACCTCGCCCCGCGTCGGTGTGTCGAGCAGCAGGAGCATCGGCTCGCGTTCCTCGGGGGAAAGCTCCTGGACCAGATCGGCGGCGTCGTCGGGAGCCAGGAGTCGGATCCACAGCCGCCGTTCCTCGCGAGTCAGACCTTCGAGGAGCCGCGCCTGGTCGTGTGCGCTGCGCTCCAGGAAGAACCGCTCGGCCTCGACGCGGGGGAGAAGCTCGAATCCTTCCACCCGCTCCTCGGGGGAGAGCGTGGACCAGATCTCGCGGAGATCGTCGATCGGGAGCAGCGCGGGTTCCATGGGTCAGGGCGCGGGATTGACGGTATCGGCGCGAAGGGCATCGGGCTCGGGAAGCGGCGGCGGAGCGCCGGCGGGGTCGATGCGGTAGAGATGCGTCGCGGTCAGGACGTAGAGACGGCCGTCCGGGCCCAGCTCGAGGTCGGTGATGCCGCCCGACAGGCCGTCGAGGAACGTGCCCGCCCGCACGACCTGCGTGCGGGTCGCGTCGAGCTCGAGCTGGAGGATGCGACCCGTGTTGTAGAAGCCGACCAGCACGCGTCCGTCGAGCGCCGGCCCGTACGCGTGATCGCGAAGGACGACGATCCCGGTCGGCGCGACGCGCGCGCCGTAGGACTCCCACACCGCGGCTCGAAAGCGATCGCCGATCACCGCCGCGGCGATCCGTTCGACCGGGTTGGTCGGGAGCCCCCAGACAAACGGCCAGCCGGCGTTCTCGCCGGGGTCCATGCGCAGCACGCGGTCGTGCCCCGCGGGGCCGTTGTCCGCGATCCACAGGGTGCCGTCGGCGGCGTCGAACGTGAACCCGAACGGGTTCCTGAGACCGTAGACCCAGATCGGATTCTCGATGCCGAGAGGATTGTCCACGGGGATCGAGCCGTCGGCGTTGTAGCGCAGGATCGAGCCCATCGGTTCATCGGTGCGCTGAGCGTTCAGGCTCGCGTTCTTGTTGAGCTCGCCGAGCGACACGTAGAGCCGGCCGTCGGGACCGAAGCGGACGTTCCCCCCGTTGTGGAACGGGCCCGGCCGCGCCGGAAGCGTGAGGATCCGCTCGCCGGACCCGCCGGCGATCGAGTCGTCCGCCAGCCGGTAGCGCTCGACGAACACGCCCGCCACGCCCTCCGGCTCGCGGTCGTGCGTGTCTTCGGCCGTGGGACTGGCCGTGTACCAGATGTACAGCGCGCGGTCGCGGACGAACTCCGGGGAGAGCGTGAGCCCGGCCAGGCCGCGCTCGCCGCTGAACGCCACCGGCACGTCGATGACGGGCCGCGGAGCGACGCTCCCATCGGCCGCCATGAGCCGCACCCGGCCGGTGCCCTTTTCGGTGTAGAGCCGCCGGCCGTCGGGCAGGAAGGCGAGCTGCACGGCGAACTCGAGCGAATCGGCGACGGTCGCGATCTGCACCTCGGGCGGGGCGAGCTCCGGGTGCTCAATCGGGCTCGCGCAGGCGAGGGAAAGCGCGGCGAGGAGGGCGCATTCGACCCGGGCGCGGGATCGCGTCGACGATGAGCGGAGCCTGACGGGCATGGCCCGGAAGCTATCCCCCGACTCCCCTCGCGCAACGCGCCGCTCGCCCGTCCCCGACTGGGTGCCCGCCGATCTCCCCCACGCGCCCGGCGTCTATCAGTTCGAGGCCGACGGCGGGACCGCGCTCTACGTCGGCAAGAGCGTGGACCTCAGGCGGCGCGTGCGCGGCTACTTCTATGGCGGCGGGCCCGCGTGCGCGCGGACGGCGGAGATGATCGCGCTCGCGAGGCGGCTCGAGTGGCGCGCGACGGGGAGCGACCTCGAGGCGCGCCTCGAGGAGGCGCGCCGGATCGTCGCCGGGCGGCCGCGCTACAACCGCACGCTCCGCAACCGGGCGCGCGGCTGGTACCTGGAGATCGACTGGCGCGATCCGTTTCCGCGACCGCGGGTCGTGCGCGCTCCGCGCCGCGGGACGCGGCTCTTCGGGCCCTATCGGGGACGCGCCGCCCCCGAGCGGGTCGCGCGGGTGATCGAGCGGGCATTCGGCCTGCGGAGCTGCCCGGGACGCCTGAGGCCCGATCCCGCCGGCTCCCCGTGTCTCGCCCACGGGATCGGGCTGTGCCCGGCTCCCTGCATCGGCGCCGTCGGGCTGTCCGAATACCGGGAGCGCGTCGAGGACGCGGTGCGCGCGCTCGCCGACCCCGGCTTCGCGCTCGCGCTCCGGTCGCGGCTCGAGAGCGGGCGCGACGCGGCCGGCGCGGCGCTCGAATACGAGCGCGCGTCCGCGCTCCAGCGCCGAATCGCCTGGCTCGACGAGCTGGAGGAGGAGCGCGGCGCGCTGGACCGGCCGTGGATCGGGCGCTCGTGGATGATCGCGCTGCCGCACGCGCGACCGGGCTGGCGGGTGCTGATCGCGATGGTCCGGGGACGCGTGCTTCCGAGCCGCGAGATCGCGCCCGAAGGGCCGGGGCGGGCCGCCGCCGTCGCCGACGCCTGCTATGCCGCACGGGTGGCCGAGCTCCGCGCCGAAGCGGCGCTCGACCCGGCCGAGATCGCGCCCGGCCTGATCGTCAGCGGATGGATGATGGACGGCGCGCCCGGCGGGCGCATCTTCGATCTGGACCGAATGACGGACGCGGAGGTCGGACGGGCGCTAGATTCTGCCCCCAGGGTCCCGGGGGAGGACGTGACGCCGGGTCGAGGGGGCGTCGGGACCGGGGGTCCGGCGCCGGATGTAGCCGTGATGACGTCCGCATTCGAGGCATTCGTAGCGGACCTTGACGTGGGATCCGTCGAGCTCGGGGGTCACCTGTTCCCGCGCCCCGCAGTAGGGGCAGACGGGCCCGTCCGGCCAGTCCAGCCGAGACATCTGATCGCGGACGCGATCGGGCGGGGTCACTGCCACCTGGAACACGAGTCTACTCTACGCATTCCCGCTCGATCCCCCAAGACGATTTCTTACAACGACGGGCTTCGGAAGGCGTAGACTGTCGGCATGGCGAGGCTGCCGGAGGTGGATCTCGAGGAGGGTGAGGCCGCGGGCCACGAGAACCTGCGAATCCTCGCGCACAAGCCGGAGTACGTCGACCTCCTCCACGCGATCTCGCAGGCGATCGAGGCCCCGACCGAGATCGAGGCCGTCCTCAAGCAGATGGTCGAGCTCAAGGTCGCGCGGCTTCAGGGCTGCGAGTACTCGATTGACCTGCTGGAGGCCTTCCTGCTGAAGAACGGCGTGGGCGAGGACGAGCTCCACGAGCTCGATTTCCACCGCGACTCCTCGCTCTTCGAAGATCGATCGAAGCTCGCCCTGACGTTCGCCGAAAAGATGATCCTCGACGCCGTCGACGACGAGCTGTTCGACGTCGTCCGCAAGACGTTCGGCCTCCAGCAGACCCTCGAGCTCATCGTCACCGTGGCGCTCGAGTCGTTCTATTCCCTGGTCAACCGCACCCTGGGCCTCAAGCCGCGCGGTTTCCGCGACGACGCCGCGGTCGTGGACACCGGGTCGGTGACGGACGCCGATCCCGCGGCGGACGTAGAACGCGGATGAATCGTCCGGTCGTCGTGCTCGACGCCGCGGGCACGCTGCTGGAGGTGGCCGGATCGGTCGGCGAGGCGTACGCCGAGGAGGCGCGGGCCTCGGGCGCGGAGCTCGACCCGCTCGCGATCGAGCGGGGCTTCGGGCGCGCCATGCGCGCGGCCCCGCCGCTCGCGTTCGGCCATCTGTCGCCCGCCGGTCGCCGGGCCGCCGCGCGCGGGTGGTGGCGGTCCGTGGCCGGAGCGGCCATCGCCGGGGCCGGCGATCTCCCCCCGGACTTCGCGTTCGAGACCTTCTTCGACCGCGCCTGGGAGCGGTTCTCGAGGTCGGAGGCGTGGCGTGTCCACGACGACGTGCGGCCCGCTCTCAGGGCGTTCCGCGCGCGCGGCTTCCCGCTGGCGGTGTTCTCGAACTGGGACGAGCGGCTCGAGCCGCTTCTGAAACGTCTGGGGCTCGCGGGGTGGTTCTGCCACGTCATCGCGTCCAGCGATCTGCGCGCGGCAAAGCCCGCCCGCGCGGCCTTCGACGCGGCGGCCGGGCGGCTCGCGAACGTCGAGGCGGGGCTCCTTCCGCCGATCATGATCGGAGACCGCGTCGATCACGACGTAATGCCGGCGATCGAGGCCGGGTGGACCGCCGTGTGGCTCGATCGCGAGGGCCGTGGACCGGCGCCCGGCGGCGTGCCCGTCGTCCGCGACTTGCGCGAGGCTTCGGGTGTGCTGGGTTGACCGGGGTTCGGGCCGGTCCTAGCATGGCGGTCATGAGCGAGTTCTTCGCCGGGCAGCTGCCCCGGAAGTTCGCCCATCGCGGTGCCAGCGGAACCCATCCCGAGAACACGATGGAGGCGTTCCGCGCCGGCCTCGATCTCGGCGCGGAGGCGTTCGAGCTCGACGTTCATCGCAGCGCCGACGGGCACATCATCGTGTTCCACGACGACGTGCTGGGCCGGACGACGGACGGCAGCGGGTCGATCCGCGACCGGCCGCTCGCCGATCTCGAGCGGGTGGACGCGGGATTCCGCTTTTCGCCCGACGGCGGTCGCAGCTTCCCGTTTCGCGGCTCCGGGGTCCGGATCCCCGCCTTCCGGGAGGTTCTGGAGGCGTTCCCGGAGACCCCGATCATCGTCGAGATCAAGCAGGACAGCCCCCCGCTGGAGGAGGACTTGGCACGATTGCTGCGGGAAACGGACTCCGGGGAGCGCTGCCTCGTGTTCTCGCTCGAGCAGGCTCCGCTCATGCGGTACCGCGAACTGGAGCCGGAGCAGCCGACCGGCTTCGGGCCGGACGACGTGTCGGACTTCCTGCGCCGGCTGGGATCCGACTCCTGGAACGGCTATCGCCCGCCGGCGGTGGCGTTCGCGGTGCCCACGAGATGGCACGGGACCCAGATCGTGAGCCGCCCGTTCATCGACGCGGCGCACGGCTTCGGCTGTGAGGTGTACGTGTGGACGGTCAACGATCCGCGCGAGATGGAAGCGCTGCTCGACCTGGGCGTGGACGGTCTGATCACGGACTTCCCCGAGAGGCTCTCGCGCCTGCTCGCCGGAAGGATGATCAGCTGAACGGCCCGGGGCGATACGTGCCCGACCAGCGGACGCTGTGCGCGGCCCTGGACGCCGTCGATCTCGGCATGGCGATCGTCGGGCCGGACCATCGCGTCGAGTACTGCAATGCCGCGTACGGCGAGTATCTGGGTCTCGCTCCCGACGCGGTTACGGGGGCCTCGATCTTCGGGGCCGGCTGCCCGTGCGAGTCCCTCGCCGCGTACGAGACCGACTGGGACGCCTCCGAGATGATCGCCGTCAGCGGCGAAGCCCCGATGGGCGGCGTCGTCGAGGTCATCGTCCGGCTCGTCACGCCGGGCTCCGACACGCGTCTCGTCGTCGTCCGCAAGGGAATGGTGCGGACGATCTCGGCGCGCAGGCTGACTCCGGACGTCGTCGAGGACGTCGCGCGCTTCGTCACCGACCTCACCGGACACCCCGTCGACGAGGGCGCGCTCGGCGTCGCTCCGCTCTCGATCCTCCTGCTCGCGCTCGCCGACCTGGAGTCGCTGTGCCACCAGTACGGGGACGAAGCCTCCGAGGACGCCCTGAGACAGGTGGCGCAGGCGCTCGTCCTGCAGAAGCGCAAGGCCGACATCACGTGCCGCTACGGTGGCGGGCAGTTCCTGGTCCTCGCTCCGGACACCCCGCGCTACGGCGCCGCGATCCTGGCCGAGCGAATCCGGCAGTCGCTCACGACCCTCGACCTGGAGGCCGCGGAAGGACCGGTGCCGGTGACGGTCCTGGCCTATACGGCCGAGTACCGCCCCAGCATGGACGGCTCGATCCGGGAAGCCGTCGAGAAAGCCTCTTCGATGCTCACGCAGCGCGCCGCCCGCCTGTCGAGCGGCGTCTGAGGTCCACCCCGTAGGCCCTTCCGGTCGACCCGCGTGATCGCGGTTCGGTATCTGGACGGAACGCGACTCCGCCGCGCCGCCGCAGCGGCCGCGCGATGGGTCAGCCAGCGCCAGGAGAACCTGAACGGGATCAACGTGTTTCCCGTCCCCGACGGCGACACCGGGACGAACCTCGCGGCCACCCTCGTCAGCGCGGCGGAGCGGGCCCAGCGCGTGCGCGAGCGGGGCGTGGGCGTGGTGAGCCGTGCGCTCGCCGACGGCGCCCTCTACGGGGCCTGCGGAAACTCCGGTGCCATCATGGCTCAGTTCTTCGAAGGGTTCGCGAGCTCGCTCGAAGGACGTCAGCGCGCGACCGGACCCGGCCTGGCGGACGCGGTGACGTCGGCCAGCGAGGCCGCGCAGGCGGCGCTCGCCCGGCCGCGCGAAGGGACGATCCTGACCGTGATGCGGGTCTGGGCCGGGGGGTTCCGATCCCGCGCCGCGAGCGAGGGAGCGGACCTGCTCGAGGCGTTTCGCGGATCGCTCGACGCCGCCCGCGAAGCGCTCGCGCGGACGCCGGATCAACTCCGCGAGCTCGCCCGCGCGGGGGTCGTGGACGCGGGAGCGCAGGGTTTCGTCTACTTCCTCGAGGGGATGCTCCACTTCGCCGAGGGCCGGCTCGCCGGGTCCGTCGTCGAAGAGGGCCACGCGACTGCCCTCGAGCATGCCTCGGTCGAGGAGGCGCCGCAGGACATCGCGCTCCGCTTCTGCACCGAGTGCATGATCGAGGGCGTGGGTCTCGACATCGCGGGCGTGCGGGACGCCGTGGCGGCTCTCGGCGACTCGCTCGTCGTGGCCGGTTCGCCGCGCCGCATCCGCGTCCACGTCCACACGGACCGCCCGGACAAGGTCTTCGAGGTCGCGGGTGGTTTCGGACGGGTGGCTTCGACGAAGGCCGACGACATGCGCGCGCAGCACGTCGCACGCTTCGACCGTGGTCGCGTCGCCGTCGTGACGGACTCGGCGGCCGACATCCCCGAGCGGATCGTTCAGCGACTGCGGATCCACACCGTCCCCCTGCGCGTGCTCCTGGGGCCCTCCGTCTACCTCGACAAGCAGACGGTCAACCCCGACGAGGTGTACGATCGGCTCGAGCGGGGAGAGAGAGCGGTGCGGACCTCGCAACCGGCGCCCGGCGACTACGCGGCGCTCTATTCCTACCTGTTCGAGCACTACGGCGCGCTCGTCGTTCCCTCGCTGTCGGGCACCTTGAGCGGCACGCTGGAAGCGGCGCGCCGCGCGACGGCGCTCGCCGGCGACCCCGAGCGCATCCGCATCGTGGACACGCGGAGCGCGTCGATCGGGCAGGGCCTCGTCGTCCGCGCGGCCGCCGAGGCGGCCGCCGCCGGCGGCTCGGTCGAAGAGGTCGCCGCCGTCGCCGAGACCGCGCGCGGCCGGGTCCGGCTCCTCGTCGCGGTCCCGACCGTCGACTACCTGCGCCGTGGTGGGAGGCTCGCGGGGTGGAAGGCGCGGGTCGCCGAGTGGCTGAGGCTCGTCCCGGTTCTCGTCATCGACCCCGAGAGTGGAGCCGCGAAGCTCCAGCGCTTCGCACGGCGCGGAACGGTGCATCGCGTGACGCTGGCGCGCGCGGTCGCGGCGATCGAGCGCGAGCCGGCGCCGCCCGAGGCGGTCTGGATCGCGCACGCGGCGGCTGCCCAGGCCGCGGACGCGTTCCGTCAGTCGATCGCGAAGGCCGCGCCCGGCGCGGAGATCGAGATCGTGGAGGTCGGGCCCGCGCTGGGGGCCCACACGGGTCCCGGCGCGGTCGCCGTCGCGTTCCTCTGCGCCCGCTGACGGTGGCCCGGCGGCTGGCGGCCCGGCTATCGTTGGGACCGGTTTTTCGGGGCGCGCGGTCGATGATGGGGCGCCGCGGCTGAACGGAGGGAGTTCAATGGCCGAGGATCGGGTCGTCGTCTACACCACGGATTTCTGCGGCTGGTGCGACCGCGCGAAGTCGCTCCTCGCCGCGCGCGGGATTCCCTACCGCGAGGTGTGGCTTCCACGGACGCCCGAAGGGCGTGAGCGCCTCGCGGAGGCGGCGCCTGCGGCGCGCTCGTTCCCCCAGATCCTGATCGACGGGGAGCTCGTGGGTGGCTACCGGGAGCTCGTCGAGCGGGACCGCGAAGGCGCGCTGTCGAGGCTCGAGCGATGAGTGCGGAACGCCGTGAGCGCGCGCGCGAGCAGATCGCGCGCCGCCGCTGGGACGGCGCGCTCGTCACGCCGGGTGTCAACTTCGAATATCTGACGGGCGCGGCGATCGATCGTTCGGAGCGTCTGACCTGTCTCGGCATGACGGGCTCGGGCGACGAGTGGATCGTGTGCCCGGCGTTCGAGGCCGAACGCCTCGCGGCGGCGTGCCCCGGCGTCGATCTCGTTCTCTGGGAGGAAACCGACGATCCGTTCGCGGCTGTCGCGGGCCGCCTCGCGGGCCGCGGGACGTGGGCGTTCGAGCCGACGACCGCGTATCACGACGCGGCGCGGATCGAATCGGCCGCGGCCAGCGCGAGGTTCGTCGACGGCGCCGAGGCGTTCGAGATCCTCCGCCGCGCGAAGGACGAGGGCGAGGTCGCCGCGCTCCGTCGCGCGATCTCCGCGGCGTGGCAGGTCCACAACGAGGTCGTTCCCCGGCTCGAGGTCGGCATCACGGAGAAGGACGTCGAGGGCTGGATCGCCGACGAGTTCGCGGCGCGCGGCTACGAAGCGTGGTCGCTGGTCCAGTTCGGTCCCGGCAGCGCGATCCCCCACGGGCATCCCTCGGACCGCTCGCTCGAGCGCGGACAAGCCGTCCTCCTCGACTGGGGCGGATGGGGAGAGGGCGTGACCGCGGACCTGACGCGAACGACGTGGTGGGAGGACGAGTCGGTGCCGCCCGAAGACGGGCCCGAGGAGTTCCGCATGGTGGCCGAGGTCGTGCGCGCGGCCCAGCGCGCGGCGCTCGATCTGGCCGGGCCCGGGGTCCCCTGCGGCGAGGTCGACGAGGCCGCGCGGAGCGTCATCCGGTCGGTCGGCTACGGCGACTACTTCACGCACCGCCTCGGGCACGGGCTCGGCCACGAGATCCACGAACCCCCGTACCTGGTGGCGGGCAGCGCCGTGACGCTCGCTCCCGGCGACGTGGTGACGGTCGAGCCCGGAGTCTACCTGCCGGGGAAGTTCGGCTTCCGCTGGGAGGACGACGTGCTCGTCACCGCGAGCGGGATCGAGGTGCTGAGTCGGCGATGACGCGTCGCGCGATCCTCGCCGGGCTCGTCCTCGCGACGGCCTGCAGCGGCTCCGGAACGGAGTCCGAAGGGCCGCTGGGGACGCTCGCCGGGCAGATCACGGTGGGGCCGTTCTGTCCGGTGGAGATCGAGGGGAAGCCGTGCCCGACGCCGCCGGGGACGTACGAGTCGATCCAGGTCCTCGTCACCACACGCGACTCCGGCCGACTCGTCGCCGAGGCGAATCCCGACTCGACCGGACGCTTCCGGCTCGACCTCCCGTCCGGGTCCTACCGGGTCGCGCTCGAGCATTCGTTAGGGATCCCGGGCGGGCCTGAGCCGGCTCAGGACGCGCGCGTCGACGCCGGACGCACGACCACCCTCCTGTTCGACATCGACACCGGCATTCGCTGACCCTTCAGGGTCGCGGATCGCCGGCGCCGCAGACCCACTCGTAGGATCCGATCGCCTTCGAAGGCGCGAGCGAGCCGCGATAGGTCGTGATGCTGTCGACGTCGGGCGAGGTGTTCCCCGGCGAGCGCGTGTAGAGCAGGAGCCCGGCGTCGGTATCGAACGACGTCAGCGACGTGCTCGACACGCTGGGCGTCATGATGCTCGACGTCCCCCCGTTCATATGTCCCATGCCGAGCCCGTGACCGAGCTCGTGGCCGAGCACCGCACGCCGGATGCCGGCATTGGAGGGGCTTCCGTAGTTCACGAACCGCAGCCAGACGACGGCGCTCGCGATCGAACGGTCGCCGGACCAGAACGTGCGCGCGAGGCCGACCGTGCTCGGCGATCCGTAGCGCGAGGCGTCCTCGCTGAAATGGATGACGATCGTCCCCGGCGTGCCGTCCGCCGGCGGCGAGGAGCCGACCGTCACCGATCCTGCGTTCACCATCCCGCCCGTCCATTCCGCGATGAACCCGGCTGCGCCGGCCTCCACTTCGGAAATCCATTGCTCGAGCTCGGGACCGCCGGCGAACGCCTCCGGCCGCGTGTCGACATAAACGCTGGGAGAGGCCACCCAGCGAATCGTGCGCGGCTCGTATTCGCGCGCGACGTCGTCGAAGGCCGTCATGTTGAAGCTCGCCGGAACGATCCGCCACTGGGTGTCGCCGCTCCGCGCGAAGGTCGCACGCGGGTAGACACCCGAGCCCGACAGCGCCAGATCGCGGAGCGAGCTCGACGGGACGCCGGGCACGATGAACCCGCCGTTCGCGTCGGTCGTCACGTCGGCGCCGTCGAACCGGACGGTGAGCCCCGCGACCCCGTGCCCGTCGAACTGGTCGACGACGCGGCCCGCCAGGGCCGTGGACGACGGCGGAGGCGGGGGTGGCGGTGGGGGCGGGGGCGGTGGGGGCGGCGGGGGCGGCTCGGGAGCCGGCACGGTCATCCCGGCCGTCACCGTTACCGACCCGGCATTGCTGGCGATCGCCAGCGCTCCCTGGTAGACACCGGCGGTCAGGCCCGCGCGCGCGGCGGCGAGATCGATCGGCGCGCTGGCGTGCGGCGCGACGGATCCCGACGCGGGCTCGAAGGTCAGCCACGCGGAGTCGTCGGTCGCGGCCCACGCGAGCGGCCGGCCGCCGTCGTTCCGGACCGTCACCCGGGCCGACTGCCCGGTGGCGCCGAAATCGACGGTCGGGGGCGAGACGACGAGGCGCGCCGGAGCGGCCACGGCCACGGAGAGCAGGACCGTCCGGTCGCCGCCGTCCGAATCGAATTCCAGAGCGGTCGTGTGCGTGCCGTCGTCGAGCGATCCGCGCGCCGGGGTCACGACCACTGTGGTTGTCGCGCCGGGAGCGGTGGTTCCGGATTCCGGCGCGAGCGCGACCCACGCGGGTCCGGTCCAGGACCAGGTGAGCGGTGCGCCTCCCGCGTTCGTCACGTAGACGGAAGCCGAAGCGTCGTCGACTCCGAGGGCGAGTGACGCCGGAGAAACCTCCGCCATCGACTGGGCGGGCGGGGGCACCTCGAGCGTCACGTCGACGTCGACGTGGGTGTCGCCGTATTCGAACTTCACGCGTCCCGAGTGCACGCCGGGGACGAGGCCCGCGCGATTCACGACGATCCGGACGGGAACCGACGCGCCTCCCGCCAGCGTGCCGCCGGCGGGGTTCGCGGTCACCCACGTCTGGGTCGTCACGTGCGTCCACGAGAGCGGGCTCGTGCCCGTGTTGCGGAGCGCCACCGAGCCTTCACCGGCGATGGCGCCCAGCGAGAGGGCGCTCGCCGATACGGTGATCTCGGGCTCGGGGTCGGACGGCTGGGCTGGCGGCGAAGGGTTCGAAGGATCCGGCCCGACAGGCGAGGACGGCCCCGCGCAGGACAGCGCGAGGGCCAGACCAAGGAACAGCGTCGCACGGACGCGGATGGAATGCGGGGACATGGCGCGTCAACGGGCAACGTC
Source organism: Gemmatimonadota bacterium (assembly GCA_036556305.1). Classification (GTDB taxonomy): domain Bacteria; phylum Gemmatimonadota; class Gemmatimonadetes; order JACCXV01; family JAHWKZ01; genus JAICNR01. Next base: position 82,456 of record DATBJO010000076.1, on the reverse strand, counting down.
CATGCCAGCCGCGCGGCGAGCGCGAAGCGGGGGCCGAAGCCACGAACGACGGAATCGCGCTTCCGCGATCGGGCAGGTCCGGTTCCACGCACGCGGCCTCTGGTCACGGCTCCATGGCAATTCGCCACGCTTGACCGGAAGGGCGAACGCCGGTAGCATCCTGTGCTCATGCGCGGAACGTTCGAATACGGCGCTTTCCTCTTTACCGGGTGCCGGTGGTCGCAGCCACCGGTGGGCGCCGTGTAGCGGACCGCGAACGAGGAGACGCGCGTGGCGACCCACCTGAATCGATCAGGTGGGTTTTTTGTTTTGACCGCCGCGCGGCCCGTCCTTTCGACGAGAAGAGACGCGTTTCGATGGCCCTTCGATGACGACCATGCCGTTCGACCCCGCTCGCGAGATCGCGGCCGACCTGGACACGCCCGTCTCCGCGTTCCTCAAGCTCCGGGAGCTCGATCCGGTGTTCCTGCTGGAGAGCGTCGCCGGCGGTGAGCGGGTCGGGCGCTACTCGTTCATCGGTGTCGGACGACTTCACGAGGTGACGGTCGAGCGCGAAAGGATGTCGATCGACGGCGAAGATCGGGCGGTAGACGGCGATCCGCTCACCGCACTGAAGTGGTGGCTCGAGGGCTCGGGTCTCTCGGCTCCGGCGATGCGTCGCGCGCCCGCCGGTCTCGTGGGGTACGTGGGATACGAGGCGGCGGGCTGGTTCGAGCGGCTGCCGGTTTCCGGCGATCCGCCGTTCCCGCTTCCGACCGCGGCCTTCGTCGTGCCGCGCGCGCTCCTGGCGTTCGACCACGTTCGCTCGACGCTGACCTGTCACCCGCTCGCCGGCGGCGATGATACGGGGTTCGAGCGCGAGATCGAGCGCGCTCTGCGCGAGAACGCGGCGGCGCCGCCCGAGCCCGGAGCGAGCGGGGAGCCCACGCCCAATCACTCACGCGCCGAATTCGTGCGCTCGGTCGAGCGCGCCCAGGAGCACATCCGCGCCGGCGACGCCTATCAGATCGTCCTCTCGGTCCGGTTCGACGGCGAGAGCGATGCGGACCCTTTCGCCGTCTACCGCGCGCTGCGGCTCCTCAATCCCTCTCCGTATCTCTATTACCTCCGCGCCGGCGGAGCGGAGATCGTGGGCTCGAGCCCCGAGGCGCTGGCCCGCCTCCAGGGCAGGCGGGCGCTCCTCAGGCCGATCGCCGGGACGCGACCCCGCGGGGCCACGTTCGAGGAGGACGGCGCTCTCGCCGTCGAGCTCGCCGCCGACGCGAAGGAGAACGCCGAGCACACGATGCTGGTCGATCTCGCGCGCAACGACCTCGGCAGGGTGGCCGCGCCGGCGACCGTGGAAGTCACCGCGCTCAAGGACATCGAGCGTTACTCGCACGTCATGCATCTGGTGAGCACGGTCGAAGGCGTTCTCGCGCCCGAGGCCGATCAGTTCGACCTCTTCCGCGCGGCGTTCCCGGCGGGCACGGTGACGGGGGCGCCCAAGATCCGCGCCATGGAGATCCTGGCCGAGCTCGAGGCCGCGCCGCGCGGGCCGTACGCCGGAGCGGTCGGCTATTTCGGCGTCGACGGGGGGATGGACCAGGCGATCGCGATCCGGACGATCGTCTTCCACGAGGGGCGCTACGCGTTCCAGGCTGGAGCCGGCGTCGTCGCGGACAGCGAGCCGGAGAAGGAGCACGCGGAGGTGATGAGCAAGGGACGCGCGCTGGGGCGCGCGCTGGAGCTCGCGGAGGGAGAGCTGTGAGGACCACACGCCGCAGGATCGTCAAGAGGTCGGCGGCGTGCGTCGATCCCTCGGCGGCCGGCGCTCCGCTCGCGAGCCTCCTCGCTGCGCTGCGGGGTCTCGCTCGGCTCCCGCGCCCACGGCCGCTTTCGGGATCGCCCCGCGCCGCCCGCATCACGCCGGCCTCACGAAGCGTGGCCTCCATGAACTCCGCCCCGAACCCTCCCGCCCTTCGCGTACGCGCGAACCCGAGACCGGGAGGGGTTGGCGGGGGAGCAGAGGTGGAAGAGGCGAGCGTCGGTCGTGGCTGGCCGTCACGCGACTCGTGCGGCGCGGAGGTGGCTTCGTGAGCGAGCCCATTGGAGCCAGAGCGGAGCGTCGTTCCCGGCGAGCCGGCGAGGCGTTCGGGGCGTGGCAGCGCGGTTTCGATGCCGCGCCCTGCCGAGGCGAGCGAGAGGTGGAACGACCCGCGAAGCGAGACGGGATCGCTCACGAGAGCCACCTGCGCGAATCGAAGGAATCATGGGAGATCTGTCCATGACCCAGCGCGTCGTCGTCGTCGACAATTACGACTCGTTCACGTGGAACCTCGTCCAGGCCCTGTACGGCGACGGCCGGGAGGTCGTCGTCCGCAGGAACGACGCCGTCGACGCCGACGCGATGGAGGACCTCGCGCCGACACACATCGTGATCAGCCCCGGACCGGGCCGCCCCGAGGACGCGGGCGCCACCTGCGCGATCGTCGAGCGCTGGTCGGGGCGCGTGCCGATCCTCGGAGTGTGTCTCGGCCATCAGGCGATCGCGCACGTTCACGGGGGTCGCGTCGAGCGGGCGGCGCGGGTCGTCCACGGCCAGGCCTCCCGCGTCTACCACGACGGGCGGGGCCTCTACGCCGGCGTCTCGAATCCCATGCTCGCCGGGCGCTACCATTCGCTTCTCGTCGCCGAGCGCGACCTCCCCTCCGGACTCGAGGTCTCGGCGTACACGTCCGACGGCGAGATCATGGGGCTGCGCGTGGCCGGGACCCGGACCGAAGGCGTACAATTTCACCCCGAATCGATCCTCACCGCCGACGGCCCGCGACTCGTCGCCAACTTCCTGAGGGGGTCGTCGTGAGCCCCGCGCGCGGCATCCGCGGGGCGGTCCAGTCGCCGGCCGACACGCCGGCCGAGATCGACGCGTCGACCCGCGGCCTGCTCCGGGAGATGGTCGAGCGGAACGGAATCGATCCGGGCGACGTGGTCGCGATCTGGTTCACGCAGACTCCGGACCTGACCACGGCGCACGCGGCGTCCTCGGCTCGAGCGCTGGGATGGCGGCACGTTCCCCTGCTCGGCGCCCAGGAAGCGCCGGTCGAGGGGCAGATGCCGCGGGTCGTGAGGGCGCTGATGATCGCCGAGCTCGGCGTGGATCCGAAGTCGGTGCGCCATGTCTACCTCGGCGCGACCCGCGAGTTGCGGGAAGACCTGAACGAGACGGGAGCCTGCGAATGATCGTCATCCTCAAGCCCGGCGTGTCCCTCCAGGCGATGGGCGAGCTGGTCAAGTTCATCGAGTCCCAGGGTCTCCGGGTCGGCCGCATCGTGCGTGGGGAGCAGCGCACGGTCATCGGCCTCATCGGGGAGGAGCGTCAGCTCTCGCTCGACCGCATCCGCGCGTTCGAGGGCGTCGAGGACGTGGTCCCGGTCCTCAAGCCGTTCAAGCTCGTCAACCGCGAGCTCCAGAAGGAGGACACGATCGTGCGCGGCGAGGGGTTCCGGTTCGGTGGAGGGAGCTTCACCGTGATCGCCGGTCCCTGCGCGGTCGAGTCGGCGGACCAGATCTTCGAGATCGCGCGTTTCCTGCGGGATCAAGGCGTCGAGGTCCTGCGCGGCGGCGCGTACAAGCCGCGCACGTCGCCGTACTCGTTCCAGGGCATGGAGACCGAGGGGCTGGACCTGCTCGCGCGAGCGCGCGAGGAGACGGGGCTCGCGATCATCACCGAGGTGGTCTCCGCGGAGGACGTGCCGGCGGTGGCCGACGTCGCCGACATCCTCCAGGTCGGCGCCCGGAACATGCAGAATTTCCGGCTTCTCCAGCGCGTCGGGCGGAGCGCCCGGCCGGTGTTCCTCAAGCGCGGACAGAGCGCGACGCTGGAGGAGTTCCTGCTCGCCGCCGAATACATCGTGGCGGAGGGCAATCCCAACGTCATCCTCTGCGAGCGCGGGATCCGGACGTTCGAGCGTTACACGCGGAACACGCTGGACATCGCCGCCGTTCCGCTCCTCAAGCAGCTCTCACACCTGCCGGTGGTGGTGGACCCGAGCCACGCGACCGGGCGGCGGGACCTCGTTCCGCCGCTCGCGGTCGCCGCGCTCGCCGCCGGAGCGGACGGGCTCATGGTGGAGGTCCATCCCGACCCCGAGAACGCCCTCTCCGACGGTCCGCAGAGCCTCACGTTCGAGATGTTCGCGCGCATGAACGAGGACCTCGAACGGGTCCGGTCCGCGCTTCGCCCGCACGCCGCGGTGGTGTGAGCGCGGTCCGGCTGGCCCCGCTGGGCCGGATCCGGGCCCGCCTGCGCGTTCCGGGCGACAAGTCGATCTCCCATCGCGCGCTGATCCTGAACGCGCTCGCCGAGGGGGCCGCGACCGTGACCGGCCTCGCCCCGGGCCTCGACGTGCGCGCGACGGCGGCCGCTCTGGCGGCGCTCGGGGCGGGGGTCGAGCCGGTTGGACGCGGCGCGGCCCGCGTGACCGGCCCGGAGGCCTGGGCCTCCCGCGCGATCGTCGATTGCGGCAACTCGGGCACGACCGCGCGGCTCCTGCTCGGCGCGCTCGCCCCGCGCGCGCGAGGGACCGTCGTCCTCGACGGGGACGCTTCGCTCCGGCGACGCCCGATGGCGCGGGTCGAACGCCCGCTCGCGGCCATGGGGGCGGAGATCGTCGGCCGCGGCGAGCCGGGGCGCCTTCCGCTCGCGGTCCGGGGCGCCGCGCTTCGCGGACGGAACCACCGTCTCGACGTGGCGAGCGCGCAGGTCAAGTCCGCGATCCTCCTGGCGGGTCTCGCCGCCGAGGGGGCGACGCTCGTCGAGGAGCCGGCTCCGTCCCGCGACCACACCGAACGGATGCTCCGCGCGATGGGTGCCGCGATCGAGACGACCTCGGGGGGCGTCCGGCTCGAGCCGGGTCCGATCGAGGCCGTCGACGTCCGGGTCCCCGGGGATCTGTCGTCGTCGGCGTTCTTCCTGGGGCTCGCCGCGGCGAGCGGCGGGGAGGCGATCGTCGAGGGCGTGGGCCTCAATCCGGGCCGCACCGGATTCCTCGATCTCCTCGCCCGGATGGGGGCCGAGGTCGTCGCGGAGCCGGTCGACGGCGACGCAGAGCCCGGAGACTCGGTCGAGCCGCGCGGGAACGTCACGGTGCGCGCCGACGGTCTCCGGGGAATCGAGATCACGGCCCCCGAGGTGCCCCGCGCCATCGACGAGCTGCCGCTCCTCGCCGTCGTCGCGACCCGCGCCGACGGCGAGACCCGCGTGACCGGCGCGGCCGAGCTCCGCGTCAAGGAGAGCGACCGGATCGCGACGATCGTCGGAGCCCTCGTCCGGATGGGCGCGGACGTCGAGGCGCTCCCCGACGGGTTCGTCGTGCGCGGGCGGACTCCGCTCAGGGGCGCGGCCCTCGACGCGAGCGGGGATCACCGGATCGCGATGGCGCTCGCCGTGGCGGCCTCGCTGGCCGACGGGACTTCGACCCTCTCGGGCGCCGAGTGGGTCGACGTCTCGTATCCCGGTTTCTTCGCCGCGCTCGCCGGGTGCGCGGACACGAGGGTCGTCGCGTGATCGCGCGCGGCCCCCTCCACCTCGCCCTCGTCGGCTGGCCGGTCGGTCACAGCCTCAGTCCTCTCCTCTGGGAGGGAGTCGGCCGCCGTCGCGGACTCACGATCGAGTACGGCCGCTATCCGGTCGAACCCGGTGACGAGGACGCGTGGGACGCGCTCTGGGCGTCCGACCTCCACGCCTTCAACGTGACCGCGCCGCACAAGGAGAGGGCGGCCGCACGATGCGACACGCTCTCGCCGGCGGCCGAGCGGATCGGCGCCGTGAACACGGTGATCCGCAGCGAAGGCCGCTGGATCGGCCACACGACCGACGGATACGGCTTCGTGCGCGGCGTGCTGGCCGCGGGTGAGCCGCTCGAGGGACGCGCGGTGGCGATCCTCGGAACCGGTGGCGCGGGCCGCTCGGTCGCGCGCGCGGCGAGCGACGCCGGCGGCGCCGTGACGCTGGTCAGTCGCTTTCCGGATCGGGTGCCGCGGGGGTGCGAGGACCTCCCGCGGGTCGACTGGGAGGCGCTCGAGACCTCTCTCTCCTTCGACGTCGTCGTCAACGCCACGCCGATCGGCCGTGGCGAGCAGGGCGGAGCGCCGCCGGTTCCGTACGAGCGCTGCTGCTCGGGCCGTCTGGCGGTCGATCTGAACTACACGCCCCCGCTCACGTCCTTCCTGCGCGCCGCGCGCGCCGGCGGGGCGCGAACGCTGAACGGGCTCGCGACCCTGATCTATCAGGCGTGCCTCGGCGCCGCGCTCCTCGTCGAGGGGGATCCCGCGGCCGCGGAGTCCTACGAGGACGACTTCCGGGCCGTCGCCCGGGAGGTCGTGCCGCAGGTGTCGGGATGATCGGCCGCCGGTTGCGCTTCCTGACCGCGGGCGAATCGCACGGCCCCCGCCTTCTCGGCATCCTCGACGGAATCCCGGCCGGCGTTCCGCTCTCGCCCGCCACCGTCGACGGATATCTCGAGCGACGCCAGGGCGGCGTGGGACGCGGAGCGCGGATGAAGATCGAGCGGGACCGGGTCGAGATCGTCGGCGGCGTCTGGAAGGGTTTGACGTCGGGCGGGCCGATCGGCGTCTCGATCGAGAACCGGAGCGTGATCCCGCAGGACCGGCAGCCGGTCCGCACCGTCCCCCGGCCGGGTCACGCCGACCTGACCGGGATGCTGAAGCACGGCTTCGACGACGCGAACCCCGCGATCGAGCGTTCGAGCGCGCGCGAGACCGCGGCGCGCGTGGCGCTCGGGGCGGTCGCGCACGCGCTCCTCGGCGAGCTCGGCGTCGCGGTCGTCGGACACGTCGTCTCGATCGGCGGGATCGAGGCGAGCCCGGATCGGAGCGACTGGGCGGCGCTCGTCGCGGCGCGTGACCGGAGCCCGCTGGCCTGCGCCGACCCCGGCGTCGAGGACGCGATGCTCGCCCGGATCGCCGAGGCCAAGGAGAAAGAGGAGACCCTCGGCGGCGTGGCCGAGATCGTCGCGCTCGGCGTCCCGCCGGGCCTGGGATCGTACTCGCAGTGGGACACGCGGCTCGAGGCCCGGCTGGCGATGGCGCTCCTGTCGATCCAGTCCGTCAAGGCGGCCGCGGTCGGCGACGGCGTGACGACCGCGGGCGAGCTCGGGCGCGGAGCTCAGGACGAGATCTTCTGGGACGGGGGCGTGACGCGCCGCTCGAACCGGGCGGGCGGGATCGAAGGCGGGATCACAAACGGCGAGCCGGTCGTCGCGCGCGCGTGGTTCAAGCCGATCTCGACCCAGCGTCGGCCGCTCCGCTCCGTCGATCTCTCGACCGGCGAGGAGACCGAGTGCCGCTACATCCGCTCCGACACCTTGATCGTTCCCGCCGGCAGCGTCGTCGCCGAGGCGATGACGGCGCTCGTCGTCGCCGACGCGATGCTGACGAAGTTCGGCGGCGACCGGGTGGAGGACACCCGCGCCGCGCTCGACCATTACCTGGCGCGGATCCCCTGGCGGAGGCCCGCGATTCCCCCCGCGCTCGCCGAGCCGCCCGCGTCGGCGCCCGAGCCGGTCGAGGCGCCGGCGGAGGAGACGTGAGCGGAGTCCCGCGCCTCTATCTCGCCGGCCTGTCCGGCTCCGGGAAGACGACGGTCGCCGCGCTCGCCGCCCGGTGGCTCGGCGCGCGCGCGGGCGACGTGGACGCGGAGGTCGAGCGCGCGACGGGGCGGACCGTGACCGAGCTCTGGGCTGCGGGCGGCGAGGCCGCCTTCCGGGCCGCCGAGCGCGGCGCGGTCGAGCGGCTCACCTCGCTCCCGGGACCGGCGGTGATCGCCCTGGGCGGCGGCACGCTCGAAGGCGCGGGGAATCGAGAGCGTCTCGCCCGCTGGGGCGAAGGCGTCTGGCTCGACGCTCCGGCCGCGGACCTGGCGCTCCGGATCGGCGATCGGGCGGCGGAGCGTCCGCTCCTCGCGGGCCGGGATCCCGCGCGCCGGCTCCGCGATCTCGCGGCCGAGCGCGGGCCCCGGTACGCCGCGCTCCCCCACCGGGTCGCGGCCGACGGCCGACCCCCGGAGGCGGTCGCGGTGGCGGCGATCCGCGCGGTGTCGCCCCCGGAGACGGCGGCCCTCGGGGACGGCGTCCGGTGCGGGCGCGCGGCGCTCGCCCTGGCCGGCGAGCTCCTCGCCGAGCGCTGCCCGGGAGCTCCGCGCGGGCCGCTCGCGGTCGTCACCGACGGACGCGTGTGGCGGCTCCACGGGAGGGAGCTCGCGGCCGCGCTCGCGATCGCCGGCTGGGATGCGCGGCCGGTCGAGCTCGAAGAGGGCGAACGGGCCAAGGCCCCGGACGCGCTCCTCCGGATCTGGCAGTCCCTCGCTGCGGAGGAGGCCGGACGCGACACGCCGCTCGCGGTCCTCGGCGGCGGCGCGCTCGGCGACGTCGGCGGTCTCGCGGCGTCGACGTTCAAGCGCGGGCTCCCGCTCGCGCTCTTCCCGACGACCCTCCTGGCCCAGGTCGACGCCGCGATCGGCGGCAAGAACGCGATCGATCTCGGCGGGGTCAAGAACGTCGTGGGGACGTTCCACGAGCCGGCCCTCGTCACCGTCGATCCCCTCTGTCCGCTGACCCAGGACGAGCGCGGGTGGCGGTCCGGATGGGCGGAGGTCGTCAAGAGCGGGCTGATCGGAGACCCCGATCTGTTCGCGCTCTGCGAGCGCGAGGTCGAGGCGATCGGGGAGCGGCGGCTCGCGGTCGTCGAGGAGGCGGTCGAGCGGGCCGCGAAGGTCAAGCTCGCCGTCGTCGGGAAGGACCCGCGCGAGGCGGGTCCACGCCGCGCGCTCAACCTCGGCCACACGCTCGGCCACGCGTTCGAGTCCGAAGCCGACGGCGCCCTGACCCACGGCGAGGCGGTCGCGATCGGGCTGGCGGCGGCCGCGCGCTTCTCCGAGGGCGAGGGCGTCGCCGAGACCGGGCTCGCGGAGCGGGTCGAGTCGGCGCTCGCGGCCCTCGGGCTCCCCGTGCGGCCGGCGATGGAGATCGATCCGGCGCGGCTCCTCGCGCTCGTGCGCCACGACAAGAAGCGGAAGGGCGGCGCCGTCCACGCGGTCCTGATCGTGCGGCCCGGCGAGACCGAGATCCGCGCGCTCGACGACTCGGCGCTGGCGCGCTGGGTCGAGGAGGCGGTCGCGACGCCCGGGGCGGGCATCGGCGGGCGCGGATGAAGGTCCTCGTCCTCAACGGCCCGAATCTCGGGATCCTCGGCCGGCGCGAGCCGGAGGTCTACGGGACACGCACGCTCCCCGACATCGAGGCCGACCTCTCGGCGGTCGCCGCCGAGCTCGGGCTCGAGCTCGAGTGGATCCAGTCGAACCACGAAGGCGATCTGATCGAAGCGCTCCAGGACGGAGCCGCGGGAACGGCCGGCGCGCTCCTGAACGCGGGCGCTCTCACCCACTACGGACTCGCGCTCGCCGATGCCGTGCGCGCGTTCCCGCATCCGGTCGTCGAGGTCCACCTCTCGAACGTCCATGCGCGCGAGTCCTGGCGCCGTCGGTCGGTCCTGGCCGGCGCCTGCGTCGGCGGAGTCTACGGGTTCGGCGCGGATTCCTACCGGCTCGGGCTCCTCGCGCTGGCGAGCCTCGTCGGGTCCGATCGCCGGTGAGCGCGCGCGCGGTCCCCGACCCTTCGGGCACCGCGCTCCCGCGGATCGTCGTCACGCCGCCCGGACCGGAGAGCCGCGCGCTCGCGCGGCGGGGAGCGGAGCGCGAGATCCCCGCCGCGGTCGGCGTCCTGGACGGCGCGCCGCCGATCGCGTGGGCGGCCGCGCGCGGCGCCAACGTCGTCGACGCGGACGGAAACCGGTACGTGGACCTGACCGGGGGCTTCGGCGCCGCGCTCGTCGGGCACCGGAACGCGCGCGTCGAGGCCGCGGTCCGGCGACAGGCGGGCCGGCTCCTCCACGGCCTCGGCGACGCCGCGCCCCACCCCGAGCGGATCGCGCTCGCGGTGGAGCTCTCCGCGCGCGGCCCGATCCGCGGCGCGCGGGTCTGGTTCGCGTGCTCGGGAGCGGAGGCCGTCGACCTCGCGCTCAAGACCGCGCATCTCGCGACCGGGCGGCCCGGCGTCGTGGCCTTCGAGGGCGCCTACCACGGGACGTCGCTGGGATCCCTGCGGGCGACGTCGCGGCCGGCGTTCCGCCTTCCCTTCGAGGACGCGCTCGCGCCCGCGACGCTCCGGGTTCCGTTCGGCGATCTCGGCGCGGCGCTCGTCGCGGTCGACGCCTGGATCGCGGACCTCGCGAAGCCGCGGCTCGGAGCCGTGATCGTCGAGCCCGTCCTCGGACGCGAGGGCGTCGTGGTCCCGCCCGCGGGGTGGCTCGCGGCGATCGGCCGCGCCGCGCGCGAGCGCGCGCTCCTCGTGATCGCCGACGAGATCCTGACGGGCGGCGGTCGCACGGGGAAGATGTGGGCGAGCGGGCCGCTCGAGCCCGACCTCGTGACGGTCGGGAAGGGGATCACGGGCGGGATGCCGCTGGCTGCGCTCGTGGGGCGCCGGGGCGTCATGAGCGCGTGGGACGCGGGCGGGGAGGCGCGCCACGCCACGACGTTCATGGCGCACCCGCCGTCGGTCGCGGCCGCGCGGGCGGCGCTCGCCGAGATCCGCGCGCGCGACCTGCCGGCCCGCGCCCGCGCGATCGGGCGCGCGCTCCGGACGGGTCTCGGCCGGATCGGCCGCCGTCATCCGGCGCTCGCCGAAGCGCGCGGCGTGGGGGGACTCTGGGGAATCGTCGTCGTCGATCCGTCGACGGGTGAGCCCGATCGCGTCCGCGCGGTCGCGGTCGCTCGTGGCCTGGCCCGCCGCGGCTATCTCGCGCTCGCCGGCGGCGGAGGGGGGAACGTGATCGTCCTCACGCCGCCGCTCACGATCACGAGTCGCCAGATCGCCGGGTTCATCGCCGCGCTGGACGCGACGCTCGGCGACCATGGCTGAGGTCGCCGCAACCCGGAGGGATCGAGCGGGGTTTCAAGGGGGATGACCACCGAATCCACGACCCTCTTCCGCGACACCATGGCGCACGTCGCCCTGTGGCTCGCGACGCTGTCCCTGATGGCGCTGGTCCTCGCCTGCGGCGGGAACCCGGCCTCGGCGCCGAACGACGACGAGGATCCGATCCCGCCGGGCGAGCTCGCGATCGTCTGGGACGGTCACACGGTCGACTGGGGCGCGGCCGAGTTTCTGCGCGCGGAGATCGACGGCGAGCCCGCCGACGTCGAATGGCGCTCGCTCAGCGACCTGTACCTGGGGCAACCGGTCGAGCTCGGTCGCGGCGCCGAGACGACGACCGCGCCGCTGCGACCCGGCACGACGATCGTCGAGGCGCGGATCCGGTCGGGCGACGCGGTGGTCGCGCGCGACACCGCGCAGGTGACCGTGCGCTATCGCCAGTCCTGGAACATGACGCTCGAGGGGATGGTTCCCTACCCCGACGAGACCGTGGCGGACGTCTGGGTCACGGGCCACAACGCTCTCGTGGCCCGCCGCGCCGCGGGCGGCATCTCGATCGTCGACATAGACGGCCTGCGGGAGATCGGAAGATTCACGGCGCCGGGGCTGTTCACCCAGGACGTGAAGGCAGCCGGCGAGCTCGCCTTCGTCTCCCACGAGGGCCCCGACTATCCCGACGCGGTGACGATCCTGGACCTCGAGGACCCCACCCGGCCCCGCGCGGTGGGTCGCATCTCGCGCGGCCAGACGCCGACTGCCCACAATCTCTGGATCGACGGGACGACCCTCTATGTCGCGGCGCCGTTCGAGACGCGCGCGATCCATGCCTGGGACGTGTCCGATCCGGCGACCCCGCGCCAATTGGGAACGATCCACTCGACCGACGGGAGCGCGCACGACATCCACGTGCGGGACGGTCGCGTGTTCGGGTCGTTCCTGCCGATCGGAGGGAACATCGGGGAGCTCGTGATCGCGGGGGCGGCCCCCGGATTGACGCGCAATTCTCTGACGACGTATCCGGGAGCCTTCACCCACAGCTCGTGGCTCGCCGCGGACGGCCGCCATCTGTTCGTCGCCGACGAGGTCGTCAACGCTCCGATCCGGATCTACGACGTGTCGGACCCCTCGGCCCCGGTCCTGGTGGGACGGTACCAGCCGCGCCTGGGGACGATCCCGCATAACTTCCAGGTTCGCGACGCGCGCACCGCCTACCTCGCCCACTACAAGCACGGTGTCGAGGTCGTCGACGTCTCCGATCCGACCGCCCCGCGTCTGGCGGGCTTCTACGACACCAAACCGGGCGTCGACGCGGACGTTTCCCCGGGACCGGGCGGTCAGTCGATCGCCTCCGCAGTCGCTCTGACCCGTGACCTCTGCGAGCGCCACTGCCTCGCTTCGGCTGCGGCGATGGCTTCGATCTTCGCCGGCGCATGGGGCGTGCACTGGACCGACGACGGGCGGATCGTCGTGAGCGACATGAACCGGGGACTGTTCGTCTTCCGATACACGGGGAGCTAGGTCGGGCGGACTGCTTCGCGGGGGCCTGCGCGGGAACCGCGACGATCGCCTAGTCTTCCGCCGACGACTCTCCCGTGACCGGCGCGGGCTGCTGGAGCGCGATGCGGAGCCGGCTGACCCGCATGCCGTCGAGGGCCTCCACGACCAACCGGCACCCCGGCGCCTCGATGACGTCCCCGACCTCGGGTCGCCGTCCCAGCGCGCCGAACACGTAGCCGCCGATCGTGTGATACTCCTCCTCGTCGAGCTCCAGGCCGAAGTGCTCGTTGACGTCCTGGATCAGGAGCAGGCCGTCGATCAGCGCCTCGCGGTCGGAGACGGTTTCGACGTCGGGCCAGCCCGCCTCCTTCTCGCTCCGCACGTCGCCGACGATCCGCTCGAGCACGTCGCGCAGGGTCACGATCCCGGCCGTGCCGCCGAACTCGTCGATCAGGATGACCATGTGGCGCCGTTGAGCCCGCATCGCGCCGAGCAGTCGGAAGACCCGCACGGATTCGGGAAGCACGACGGGCGTCTGGAGGATGCGGCGCAGGTCGAGCGTGGTCCTCCCGTCGAGCATGGGAACCAGCTCCTTGACGTTCACGACTCCCACGATCGAGTCCAGCGAGCGGTCATAGACCGGATAGCGGGTGAAGCCGTGCTGCCGCAGCGTGCCTTCGATCTCCTCGCGCGGAGCGGTCAGCGGAAGGCCCACGATCTCCGTGCGCGGGATCATGATCTGATTGGCGGTCAGGTCCGCGAACTCGAAGATGTTGTGGATCATCTCCTCTTCTTCGGGGGCCAGAACCCCGGCCGCCGTACTGGCGCTCACGATCATCTTGAGCTCCTCCTCCGTGTGCGGCACGTGGTGGCTCGCGGTGGTCGACGCGAACCCGAACGCGCGGACGACGAAGAGAGACGCGGTGTTCAGGACCCAGATGAACGGCTTGAAGACGGTGAGGAACCATTTCGTCGGCAATGCAACGATCAGGGCGGCGCGTTCCGAGCGCTGGATGGCCATCGTCTTGGGGGCCTGCTCGCCGAGGACGATGTGGAGCGCCGTGATGATCGCGAACGCGATGACGATGGAAATCGTGTGCGCGCTGATCGTGGCGAGCGCCGATCCGGGAAGCCAGTCCAGGAGCGGTTCGATGAGCGCGGCCAGCGCGGGCTCGCCGATCCAGCCCAGCCCCAGCGAAGCCATCGTGATTCCGAGCTGCGCGGCGGCGATGTAGGCGTCGATATCGTCGAGCGCGCGCTTGACCGCTCGGGCCAGCGTGTGACCCTCGTGGACCAGCTCGTCGATCCGGGTTCGGCGGACGGTTACGAGAGCGAACTCGCTGGCCACGAAGAAGCCGTTGGCCGCGACGAGAAGGAGAACGGCGAGAAGCCTGAACAGGATGTCGAGGCCGGATAGGTGGGGCTCCATCGCGTGCAAAGCTAGTCGGCGGGGCAGGGAAAATCATCCGTGCCAGACACACGTTCGGTTGACGGACGGGCCGCCCCGGGGTAGCCTGGCGCCGTGCGCACGGACGAGATGCTCCGCCGAGTCGCCGACCTCGACCTCGAGTTGCTCGACGCCATCGAAGCGGCGGGCTACGTGACCCCGGACCGGCACGCCGCCGGCAGCGATCCCCGCTGGTGGAACGAAAACGACCTCAACAAAGTGCGCGAGATCGTGCGATTCAAGCGCGGCGGCGCGGACCTCGACGAGGCGTACCGCAAGGCGAGAGAGGATCGCTTCTTCGGGCTCTGCCCCTGTGACTGGAGATGATCGGATGAGGATCACGATCGAATACTGCACGGCCTGAGACTACAAGCCCAAGGCGACCGGTCTGGCCGCCGAGCTGAACGCCGGGTTGAAGGACGCCGAGGTGACGCTCATCCCGGGATACGGGGGCATATTCGAGGTCGTGGCGGACGGGGAGCTGATCTTCTCCAAGAAGGCCAGCCGCCGATTCCCCGAGCGAGGTGAGATCGTGGCCGCGCTGCGCGCACGTTGACCCCTCTGAGCGGGTGGGCGACGTCGACTACCTGATCCTCGGCGCGGGGCCGGCCGGCTGCCGCGCCGCCCAGGCGATCCGCCGCCGCGACACACGGACGCGCGTCGTCATCCTCGCCGAGGAATCCATTCCGTTCACGAACCGGATCGTCCTCTCCAAGGAGTTCCTCAAGTCCGACGAGCTGACGCCGGAACAGGCCGTGGCGGTCCCCGCCGGCGCGTTCGAGCGGCTGGGGATCGAGCTGCGCCTCGGTCGCCGCGTGGCGCGGCTCGAGCCGGAGGATCGCGTCGTCGATCTCGAGGACGGCGAGCGGATCGCCTACGCGCGCTGCCTCATCGCGACCGGCGCCCGCCCGCTCGCTCTGCCGGTGCCGGGCTTCGACCGGCCCGGGGTCCATACGCTGCGCACCCTGGCCGACGCGCTGGCGCTCCGGACCGCCGCCCGGAGCGCGGACCGCGCGGTCGTGATCGGCGGCGGGTTGATCGGGGCCGAGGTCGCGTGCGCGCTCGCCACGCGGGGTCTGCAGGTGACCCTGATCGCGCGCGAGGCGTGGCTTTGGGGACACCTCGCCCCGGAACCGGTGGGCCGGGCGGCGGGCGGCGAGCTCGAGCGGGGCGGCGTCGTCCTCCGCATGGAGCGCTTCGTCACGGCGATCCACGCCGAAGCCGGGGGGCTCGCGGTCGAGACGGCGGGGGGCGAAGTCTTTCGCGCACCGATCGTCGCCGCCGGGGTCGGTGTGCGAGCGAACCTGGATTTTCTCGCCGGAAGCGAGCTCCTCGATCCGGCCGGCGGCGTGCGCGTGGACGCCGCTCTTCGAACTTCGGCGCCGGACCTCTGGGCGGCGGGGGACGTAGCCGCGTTCGCCGATCCCCTGTTCGGAGTGCGCCATCGCGTCGAGCACTGGCTCCACGCCCAGCACCAGGGACGGCTCGCGGGCGACAACATGGCCGGTGACGAGAAGACCTACGCGCGCGTCTCCTCGTACGACACGCGGCTCTTCGATCTCCCTGTGAGGGTCACGGGCGCGCCCGACCTCGCGGATCGATGGACGGAAGGCGGTCTCTCGAGCGACGGCGGCTTGACCGCGCTCGGCTGGCGCGGGGAGCGACTCGTCGCCGGCTACACGCTGGGATCGAAGAGCGCGGGCGAAGACATCGCGCGGCGGATCGAGAGCGGTTCCGAGGTCGCGGACAGAGAGCTCAGGCGCCCAGGCCGAGGAAGTCCCTGATCGACTTCTCGAGGATCTCCTGAGCGCGCGGGTCGGAGAGGTCGAGGCGGTACTCGTTGATCACCATGACCTGCATGCGCTTGCATTCCTCCCAGCAGACGGCGCACACCTTCTCGAGGATCTCCCGACCCATCGCGTCCGGATACGGCGCCCGGCCGAGGCCCGTGCGGGTCTGACCGCAGCGAATGCAGGTCAGGTCCGCCATCAGGAGTCCTGGCCCGGGGTCAGGGTCTCGCCGTGCAGGGTCACGATCTCGAGCACGAGATAGGCCCGCTCGCCACCGGGCGTGGCGAGCTGCACCCGCTGACCCGGCCGCGCTCCGATGAGGGCGCGTCCCAGCGGGGAGGCGATCGAGATCATCTCGTCCCCCAGGTCGACGAATTCGGGAAACACGATCCGGAACGAGGTCCGCTCGCCGTCGTCTCCAGCGATCGCGACGTGCGATCCGAAGCCCGCCGCGTCGCGCGGAACGTCGCGGAGGTCGATCGAGGACAGCTCGCTCTGCCGGCGCGTCAACTGCGAGAGCCGGGCGCGGACGAACTCCTGACGCTCGAGGGCGGAGCTGTATTCGGCGTTCTCGCGCAGGTCCCCCAGCGCGACCGCCGCGGCGATCCGCTTCGGGAGCTCGACCCTGAGCTCGTGATCGAACTCCTCGATCTGCTTCTGAAGCCGCGCGCGGAGCTCGTCGAGCATTCCTACCCCCGGAAAACGAAACGCGCGGCAGGGCCGCGCGAGTGAAGAACGAGCGGGGAAGATACGCCGTTGACCCCCGGGATGCACGGGCGGAGACTGCGGGCATGGAGAAATCCCCCCGGACGGGAATCTGGGATCGCGCCGCGGCCGTCGCCCGACTTTGCGCCGGGACCCACGACGTGCTCGTGGTGGGCGGCGGGATCACCGGGGCCGGGATCGCCCGCGACGCGGCCCTGCGCGGTCTCTCGACCGCCCTCGTCGAGGCCGGGGACTGGGGGGGCGGAACCTCGTCGCGAACCACCAAGTTCGCGCACGGAGGCCTCCGCTACCTCGAGCTCCTCGACTTCGGGCTCGTCCGGACCGCGCTCGCCGAGCGCGCGGTTCTCCTCTCGATCGCGCCGCACCTTACCCGACCGACCCCGTTCCTGCTGCCCGTCTATTCCGGACGCTCGCGCCCGTCATGGGAGCTGAGGACCGGCCTCTGGCTCTACGACGCTCTCGCGGGCAGGACGCGACTCGGCCGGCATCAGATTCTGGACCGGGAGGCCGCCCGGTCGCGCGAGCCGAGGCTGTCGCCGGCGGGGCTCCGCGGGGCCGCCGTCTACTGGGACGCGCGCGTTCGGGATGCGCGCCTGGTCGTCGAGACGATCGCCGATGCGCGCCGCGCCGGAGCCGTGGCGGCGAGCTACTGCGCGGTCGAGGACGTCGACGCGTGGAGCGGGGGCTGGGCGGCGGAGGTCCACGATCGACGCGCGGACGAGCGGTTCATCGTTCGCGCGAGGATCTGCGTCGGCGCCGCCGGACCGTGGAGCGACCGCCTGCGCCGCCGCGTCGCGCCCTGGCGCGAGCCGCTCCTTTCGCCGACCAAGGGCGTCCACTGCGTCGTTCCACGCGCGCGCCTTCCGCTGCGGGATCCGACGGCCCTGTTCGCGGGCGATGGACGGCTCACCTTCGCCGTTCCCGCCGGAGACTGGACCTATATCGGGACCACCGACACGGCCGACGGCGGCGACGTCGACGATCTCTCCGCCTCCCCGCGGGATGTCCGGTACCTCGTCGATACGACGTCGGACGCGCTCACCGATCCGATCTCTGTCGAGGACGTCGTCGGCGCCTGGGCGGGTTGGCGCCCGCTCGTTCACGGGGCGTTCCGCGACACCCCCGAAAGGCTCTCGCGCGACGAGGTCGTCGAGACGACCGCTCCCGGTTTTCTCACGGTGGCGGGCGGCAAGCTCACGACGTACCGCGCCATGGCGGAGGCGGCCGTCGACCGGATCGTCGCCGAGGCGCAATTCGAGACGCGGCCCTGCGTGACCGCCCGCCGCCCGCTCGTTCCGTCGGCGGTCGGAGGGGAAGGGCCGGCGCGGGGCACGGATCCGGAGATCGTATCGCGCGCCCGCGGCCTGTTCGGTCCCGACGCCGACGACGTCTTCGCGCGCTGGCGCGACGAGCCGGAGTCCGCTGAGCCGATCGGCCCGGACTTCCCCTACAGCCCGGCGGAGATCGGACGCGCCGCGCGCGAGATGGTCGAGACCCTCGACGACCTGATCGATCGGCGCCTGCTCGCGCTCCCGGGCGGGGTCCCCCTCTCGGGCCCGACGCTGGAGCGCGTCGTCGAAGCGGCCGCGCCCGTCCTCGGCTGGGACCCCGAGAGACGGGCCGCGGAGGCGGCGCGGTTTCGCGCCGGCGCGGACCGCTGGCCGGCCCGGCCGGGGGCCTGAACGCGGGATCACGAAACCGGGACGGCGGAGCTCGCGGTGCGAATCAGCCCCCCGGCTCGGGCGTCGTGCGGGTCACCCGGCTGCACCGCGGGACGCCGTCACGGAGCCGGTCAGTCGACGATCGTGATCGTGTCCGGCACCTCGATGTCGGGCGTCTCGATCCGCACGTCCTCGGGAACGTCGACGTCCGGGACCTCCTGCTCGATGTTGATGTCCGCTTCCAGCCCCTCGTCCTCCGCCGTCCTGGGCCCGAGCACGCCCGAGAAGTAGAGCACCGCCCCGACGATCAGGATCACGATGATGACCAGAATCGCGTAGATCCCCGCGTGTCCGTTTCCGCCGCTTCGCGGCTCGGACGGCCGGCTGTAGTTGACCTCTGCCATCGTTCCCCTCCCTCCTGCAGCCAAGGACGACCCCGTCGTCGTCGCGAGCCATTCTATCCGGAATCGACTCCAAAGTTCGTCAGAGCGCTTACCGACGGATCGCGGCCCGGGGCGTCCTCTGCCGCTTCGCAGGATGCCGGTGCGCGATCTCGTTCACGTCCTCGTTGCGCATCTTCGAGCGGTCATGCAAACGGAGAGCCATCATGCCTGACCGCAGGAGATCAAGAGCCGCTGTTCTGACCGTTTGACGCCGGCCGAAGCCCGGCGACAGATTCCCCGGCTGATGATCGCGATCGGAAGCCTCGCGCTCGATCGGCCGCTCCTTCTGGCGCCGATGGAGGACGTCTCGGACCAGCCTTTCCGTGTCATGTGCCGGCGGCTCGGCGCGGACATGGTCTACACCGAGTTCATCTCTTCGGAGGGGCTGATCCGCGACGCCCGCGCGTGCCTCGAGAAGCTGCGGCTCGCGGACGGGGAGCACCCGGTCGGGATCCAGATCTACGGGTCGGCCGTCGGCGTCATGGTCGAGGCGGCGCGCATCGCCGAGCGGGCGAACCCGGATCTCATCGACATCAACATCGGATGCCCCACGAAGAGCGTGGCCGCCTGCAGCGGCGCGGGGGCCGGACTCCTGCGCGAGCCCGAGAAGATGGCGGCCATCGTCGCGGGGATCGTGGGCGCGGTGGAGCTCCCCGTGACGGTCAAGACGCGTCTCGGCTGGGATCACGAATCGATCCGCATCGTCGAGAACGCGCGGCTCTTCGAGCGGCTCGGGGCGCGGGCGCTGACCGTCCACGGCCGGACCCGCGCGCAGCAGCGGAAGGGCGAAGCGGACTGGGAGTGGATCCGGCGCGCGAAGGAGGCGGTCTCGATTCCGGTCATCGGAAACGGCGACGTCAAGGACCCGGAGACGGCGATCCGGATGTTCGAAGAGTACGGCGTCGATGGCGTCATGATCGGACGCGGCGCGATGGCGAACCCGTGGATCTTTCTACAGGCCAAGGCGTACCGGGAGACGGGTCGCGTCCCGGAAATCGGTCCCGAAGACAAGCTGGCCGCGTGCCTTCAGCATCTGGAGCTCTCGATCGAGCACAAGGGCCTCCCGCGCGGCGTGATCGAGTTCCGCAAGCACTACAAGGGCTATCTGCGGGATCTGCCGTCGGCGAACGCGGTCCGGAGCGATCTGATGACCTTCACCGAGCCGGGTCCCGTCTTCGATCGGATCGACGCCTACGCGTCCGAGCTGGGCGTCACGGCCGCGGCCTTCTGACCTCCGTCCGAAAGGGAAAGCGTCCATGACCAAGGGAAAGCGTCCTACCGCTCAGAAGCCCTCGCCGTGGGGGCGCTGGGTCGTCGTCCTCGGAGGCCTGGTGGTCGTCGCGCTCGTCGCGTGGCTTCTCGTGAGGTCGGGTGCGGACGAGTCGGGTGCGTCCACCGAGGCTTCGACCGAAGGGAGCGGCCCGCAGCCGCTCGCCGGAGAGGGGCCCACCGTCGAGGCCGCGGCGACGCTCGAGAACGTGCCGCCCGACAGCCTGGCGTCGGCGGGTCCGGATGCACCGAGCGGCGTCGACATCTCGAACGATCCGCGGAGGGGGAAGCCCGATGCGCGGGTGACGATCGTCGAGTTCAGCGATTTCCAGTGTCCGCACTGTCGGGCCTTTCACGTCGAGATCCTGCCCGCGCTGCGAAGCCTCTACGGCGACGACGTACGGTGGGTGTTCGTGAACCGGTTCTTCCCCGGCGGGCATCCGTACGCCGAGATCGCCGCGATCGGTGGGGAGTGCGCCGCGCGGCAGGACAGGTTCTGGGAGTACTCGGACTACGTCTTCGCGCACCAGGAGGAGCTGGGGGACGACTTCGTGAAGGGCGCCGGAGGCGAGATCGGGCTCGACGAGGCGAGCTACGCGCAGTGCCTGTCCGGCCGAGAGACCGCGAGCGAGGTCGCCGCCGACCAGGCCGAAGCGGCGCGGCTGGGGATCGACGGCACGCCGTCCTTCTACGTGAACGGGCAGCAGGTCCTGGGCGCGCAGCCGGTCAGCGTCTTCAACCAGATCATCGCGCCCTACTTCGAAGAGCCGTGAAGGGACGGCGCCGGACGGCGCCGGACGGCGCCGCCCCCGAGGCTCTGAAATACCGCACGGACGGAGGCTGATTCGAGCCGGTCAGCGCCCTCCGGCCGCCGATTCCTCCTCGTCGTCCATCGTGCTCGGCCCCATCGTGTAGAAGCCGTCCCGGTGATGGGGACAGGCGGTCGCGAAGACGGACGGCGCGTTCTCGCCGTACTGGGCATCCATGCGTTCGCCGGCCTCGTCGGCGGCGTCGATGATGGCCTGCAGCGTCGGGGCGATCGTGTAGATGCCGACGTTCCACTCGTCCGCCCACCAGTGGAAGAAGACGCCGTAGGAATCGACCGTTCCCTCGTCGACGATCGCGTTCCAGATCGGCATCTGCCGGGTCTCGATCTCCTCTTGGATCGCGTCTCCCTTTCCGCCGCTGAGATCGCACATGAAGAAGGAGAGCCGGAGAACGGGCGGCGCCTCCTCCTCGGTCTCCTGGGCGAAGGCGTTCATCGGCAGGGCGACCGCCGCGAGAGTCGCGAGGCCGAGCAGAATCGGGTGCAGTCTGGACATCCGTCCTCCTGTGGTGTGAGGGAGGGTCCGGGACGGGCATGACCCGCGCCGTCGCGAACCATGAAGAAGGTACGACTAGAGGATCGGGGAACGGGCCGGTGCGCGCAACTCCGCGCCGGGTGGCTCCGATCAGGGCTCCTGGAAGCCGATCACCCGCGCGGCGAGCGCCGCCCCCCGGGGCCCGGCCGCGTAGAACCGGCGTCGCTCACCGCCGGCGAGGAAGTCGAAGCTCGTGCGCTTGACGATCGGGTCGGCCCCCTGTACCTCGAACGAGGTCTCCACCTCGACGTCGGCGGCCGTCGCGCCGCCCGTGTTCCGCACGTCGACAGGCACGTAGGCGATCGATCCGTCGATCCATGTCTCACTCGACACGACTTCGATCGTGATGCGCGCCGGCGAGCCGTCGCCGAAGGCCTGGATCGTCAGGTAGGCGACGAGAGCGGCGATCACGACCGCGCTCGCAAAAGCGACGTTCCGGCTCAGCGTGGATGGCCGCTCGGTCCTGTTCGTGGCGGGGGTCACCGGGATCGCTTCACCCGGCGACCAGGATGCGCCCCGCGGAGCCGCCGATCGTCGTCACGTAGCCCAGCATCACGGTCGCCGCGATCTGCGAGTAGAGGGGGGTTTCCCGGGTCACGTGCCCGAAGCCGACGAGGAAGGCGTACGACACGCCCAGCGAGAGGAGATAGCTCACCATCGTCTCCGCGTGCGGGTTCCCCAGCGCGCCCGTGGTGTATCCGCGCGGGCGCTCGGCGAAATCCGCTTCGAAGACGATCACGTAGGAGACGACGAGCGAGAAGACGACGACGAGTGGGAAGTGGTACGGCCCGGCCTCCATGGCCATCAACCAGGGCTCGTCGGTGGGGGCGACGTTGAAGGCGAAGAAGACGGCCCCCACGAGCGTGGCCAGCACCTTCTGCCGATCCTGCGAGAGCCGATGGATCCGCCGGTCGACGTTCCGCGTGTCGCCGTCCCGAGGGCGGAACTGGGTCATCGCGAGAGCCGCTCCGATCGCGCACGGGACCGCTTCCAGCGCGATCATCCGCGCAATGGCGCTCAGCGGGAGCTGCCCGGGCTGAATCCGTCCCACGACGAGAAGGGTGAGCGCGGAGATCGAGATCCCGATCCCGAAGACGATCAGCGTGTCGATCACCAGGCTCGTCACGCGCCCGCGCCGGAAACCCCCGAACAGGATCGAGAGGACGACGACGCCGCCCGCTGCGGCCAGCATCGCGAGCAGCGGCGGCTCGGCGATGACGCGCCCGTACCACCACATCTCCATCGTGTAAAGAAGCGGCAGGGCACCCAGGAGCGCCCCGGCGCAGGCGCGCAGGATCGGATCGAGATCTCCGTTGTGGTCGGGGCCTCGCGTGGTCATCGATGCCAAGATAGAGACCCGGCGTTCGATTGACGAAGGCGGTCCGCGCGTCTAGTTTTTCGGTTCTCCGCCTGGGTAGCTCAGATGGTAGAGCAGGGGACTGAAAATCCCCGTGTCGGCGGTTCGATTCCGTCCCCAGGCACCACACCTTGGCTCGTCGACCGCTTCCCGAGAGCCACCGTAGCTCAGCTGGTAGAGCAGCTCACTCGTAATGAGCAGGTCAGCGGTTCGAATCCGCTCGGTGGCTCCATCTCCCCCCGTCGGGGGAAGGGCTCCGGGACCTGAGCACGGCACCCGACATTGATTTTTCGAGGCCGCGGAGTCATTTAGAGCGCGGCCCGAAACGATCCGATTCCACCACCCTCCAGGAGAGTTCCCGATGCACGCCTCTGACCGGACTGCGGACAGGAGCCCGCGCACATGAGCGTGGTAGCGGAAGCGCCCGCGACGATCACGCCGAGCGATCTCGCGGAGAGGATCACCCGTCGCGCCCCGGCGGAGGCCGTCGAGCTTCTGGAGTCCTATCCGATCGAGATGGGGGCCGCGGCCCTCGAGAAGGTGAACCCCTACCTCCGGTGGTCCGTGCTCGAGGCTTTGCCGGAGGAACGGCGCGAGGCCTTCATCAGCCGCGTCCCCCCGGAGATCGGCGCGACCTGGCGCCGGAATCTCGAGTACGAGGAGAACTCGATCGGAAGCCTGATGGACGCTCCGGTCGGCGTGCTGCATCCCGAGACGACGATCGGCGAAGCCATCGACGAGCTGCGCAGACTCGTCAAGCGCGCGTTTATTACCTATCTGTTTGTGACGGACCACGCGGGCCGACTGGTCGGCGTGGTGGTCATGCGCGAAATGCTCCTCGGGGACCGGTCGCAGCGCCTCGAGGAGATCATGCTGCGCGATCCGTTCTTTCTGACCCCCGAGATGAAGCTGACCGACGCGATGCGGGCGGTGCTGAACAGGCACTTTCCGGTGTACCCGGTTTGCGAGCCCGACGGCCGGCTGATCGGGCTCGTCCGCGGCCAGACGATGTTCGAGGTGCAGGCGATCGAGATCAGCGCGCAGGCCGGAAGCATGGTCGGCGTCGAGAAGGAGGAGCGGCTCTCCACTCCCTGGCCGCGGAGCCTCAAGTTCCGCCATCCGTGGCTCCAGCTGAACCTGTTGACGGCGTTCGTCGCCGCGGCGGTGGTGGGGATCTTCCAGGGCACGATCGACGAGATCGTCGTGCTCGCGGTTTTCCTGCCCGTGCTCGCCGGCCAGTCCGGGAACACTGGCTGTCAGGCCCTGGCGGTGGCGCTCCGCGGGATGACGCTCGGCGAGCTGCGTCCGGGCCGCGAGAAGATGCTCGTCCTCAAGGAGGGTCTGCTCGGGCTCCTGAATGGGGCGCTGGTCGGCGTCACGGCCGGGGCCGGCATGTACTTCTACGCCCGTTCGCAGGGCAATCCGGATGCGATGCTCCTCGGGGGGATCGTCGCGATCGCGATGACGGCGAGCTGCGTGATCAGCGGCGTGGCGGGCGCCCTGATCCCGATGACCCTCAAGCGCCTCGGCGCCGATCCGGCGACCGCATCGAGCATCTTCCTGACGACGGCCACCGACGTGGCCAGCATGGGGATCTTCCTCGGGCTCGCGACCGCGCTGATCCGCTGATCCCGCCCGTCAGCGCACGGGAACGTCCGGCTCCTTCTCGCGGTAGGGGGCGGCCTGGAGGCGGAAAAGCGCGGCGTACGAGGAGCCGGTTCACGAGTCGGCTACCGAAGTGCGACACGACGAGTCTCCGCTGAGGTGATGGACGCCACGAGCCCGGCTCGTTGGGGCGAAATGTAGCGTCCCCGCCTCACGTTCGTTATGGTTTGAATCCGTGGGGAAGGGCCACGTCCTCGGGGAGTTCGTTCGTTTCCTGCGCGTTCGCAGGAAGTACTGGCTGGCCCCCATCGTGATCGCGCTGGTCCTTCTGAGCCTGCTGATCGTCTTCTCTCAGGGATCCGTGCTTTCGCCCTTCATATACGCTCTGTTCTGACGCCGGCGGGCGTCTTCCGACCATGGCGATGATCGAGACGCTGCGCGCGGATTTCCGCGGCCTCGATACGAGCCGGCGGCAGCTGCGCCAGTTCGGACTGATCGTGGGCTCCGTCCTGATCCTGATCGCGCTCGCGATCGCGTGGCGTGGCGACGCGGCGAGCGGCGGTGGCGCGCGCGCTCTCGCCGGATCGGGATCCCTCCTCGCCGTCCTGGGGTTCCTCGCCCCCGCGACGCTGCGGCCGCTGTACCGGGTCTGGATGGGTATCGCGCTCGTCCTCGGCCACGTGATGACCCGGGTCCTCCTGACTCTCGTCTTCCTTCTGATCGTCACGCCGATCGGACTCGTGCGCAGAGCGGTGGATCGCGACCCGATCGAGAAGTCCGCCGCGCCGGAGGACGAGTCGTACTGGATCCGGCGCGAGGGCGCCACCGACGCCGGGCGCCTCGAGAGGTACTGGTAGATCGTGGACGTTCTCGGGATCTCGTGCTGGTACCACGACGCTGCTGCCTGCCTGGTGCGGGACGGCGCGATCGTGGCCGCGGCGCAGGAGGAGCGCTTCACGCGGCACAAGCACGATCCGCGCTTTCCCCGGCGCGCGATCGACTATTGCCTCCAGGCGGGCGGAATCGCGAGCCGGGACCTCGACGCGGTCGCGTTCTACGACAAGCCGTTTCTCAAGTTCGAGCGGCTGCTCGAGACGTACACGAGCTACGCGCCCCGCGGGCTCGCTTCGTTCCTCGAGGCGATGCCCCAGTGGCTCAAGCAGAAGCTGTGGATTCCCGACCTGCTTTCGCGTGAGCTGGACTACGAAGGTCCGCTGGTCTTCACCGAGCATCACCACAGCCACGCGGCGAGCGCGTTCTATCCGTCTCCCTTCGAGCGCGCAGGCTTCCTGACGACCGACGGCGTGGGCGAGTGGGCGACGACCTCCTTCGGCGCCGGGCGCGACAGCGGGCTGACGATCCTCGGGGAGATCCGTTTCCCTCATTCGCTCGGCCTCCTGTACAGCGCCTTCACGTACTTCTGCGGCTTCCGCGTCAACTCGGGCGAGTACAAGCTGATGGGTCTCGCGCCGTACGGCCGACCGCGATACGTCGATACGATCCGCGACCGGCTGATCGACCTCCGCGACGACGGATCGTTCCGCCTGAACATGGAATACTTCACGTACCCCGTGGGCCTGACGATGACCGGCCGTCGCTTCGCCGATCTCTTCGGCGGACCGCCGCGCGCGCCCGAGGGCGCGTTGACCGAGCGCGAGATGGACCTCGCGCGCTCGATCCAGGAGGTCACCGAAGAGGCGATGCTGAAGATGGCGCGACACGTCCATCGCGAGACCGGCGAGCGGAACCTGTGCCTGGCCGGGGGCGTGGCGCTCAACTGCGTGGCGAACGGAAAGCTCCTCCGGGAAGGACCGTTCGAGCGCCTGTGGATCCAGCCTGCCGCGGGTGACGCCGGCGGCGCCCTCGGCGCGGCGCTCGTCGCGTGGCACGAATGGGCGGGGGAGCCGCGGCGGCCCGCGCCCGGGGATTCGATGGCCGGGAGCTTCCTCGGGCCCGCGTTCGAAGATGCCGACGTGGTCGCGTATCTCGACCGGGAGGGAATCCCGCACGAACGCGTCGGCTACGACGATCTGCCGGCGCGCGTGGCGGCGCTCCTTTCCGAGGGAAAGGTCGTGGGATGGTTTCAGGGCCGCATGGAGTTCGGTCCGCGCGCGCTCGGAGCGCGTTCGATCCTGGCCGACCCGCGGGGGCGCGAGGTCCAGCGGACCGTGAACCTCAAGATCAAGTTCCGCGAAAGCTTCCGGCCGTTCGCGCCGAGCGTCCGCACCGAGCGCGCCGCCGAGTACTTCGACCTCGCGGTCGCCAGTCCCTACATGCTTCTCGTCGCGCAGGTCCGCGGCGCGTCGATCGAGGGCGTGGGTCTCGATCGATTGCGGCACGTCGAATCCCCGGTTCCGGCCGTGACCCACGTGGACGGCTCCGCCCGCGTGCAGACCGTCGATGAGGCGACGAACCCGCTCTTCCACCGCCTGCTGCGGGCCTTCGAGGCCATGACCGGGTGCGGAGTGGTCGTCAACACCAGCTTCAACGTGCGCGGCGAGCCCATCGTCTGCACGCCCGAGGACGCGTGCCGCTGCTTCCGGCGAACGCACATCGACGCGCTCGCGATCGGACCGTGCCTCGTCCTCAAGGAGGAGCTGCCCGACGCGGAAGAAGCCGTTTATACCGCCGAAGAGGTTGCGGAGGTATATGGCCTCGACTGACGAACGCGAATCGACGGTCGGCCGCGCCTCGCCGGTTCGGCGTGGGGTCACGGCGGTCGCGTTCGTCGTGTGGTGCGTGATCGCGGTCGAGCTCCTGCTGTGGATCGCGAGTCTGATCTCGCCGCGCGTCGACCTGCTGTTGACGAATCGTCAGGCGGTCCCGAAGACGCTGCCGGACGAAGAGATCGGCAAGGTCCGGAACCCGGAGTTCTTCGAGAACGACAGCCGCGGATTCCGCAACGAGGAGGCGCTGGACTCGGCGGAGATCGTGACCCTCGGCGACTCCCAGACGGTCGGGGTCAACGCACGCCGCGAGGACGCGTGGCCCAAGCAGCTCCAGCGGATGCTCGGGACCCCGGTCTACAACATGGCGGTCGGCGGGACCGGACCCGGACGCTATCAGTATCTCGTCGATCAGGCGCTCGATCTCGAGCCGGGATGGGTGCTGACCGGCTTCTACGTCGGCAACGATCTGTGGAACAGCGTGCACGAGTACTACATCCTGGAGGTCCCCGGGATGGAATGGCGGCCCCGGGATCCCGCGCACCTGCGCGCGGTGGAAGCGCGCGCGCGGATCGTGAACGACGAGTTCGAGGACGCCGCGCGGTACCTGACGTACCAGCCGCCCGCCGGCGCCGGAAAACGGGGCCCGGGCGAGGAACGCGATGCCCCGGGCCTCTCGCCGGTACGCCTGCTCCAGGATCACTCCCGGATCTGGGGGGCGGCGCGGGCGATCAAGTCCGGGATCCTGCGGAGGGAGGACGGCGGCGAGCGGTTCGACCGTCGCCACTGGGAGCAGCTCGTCGAGGCGGCGCGAACCGACCCCGGCCTCGTCGTGTACGAGTCCGCGCAGGTCCGGACCGTCCTCCATCCGGGGCACCGCTTCCTGGGAGAGGACGTGGAGCGGGACTCGATCCTCGCGGAGGGACTCGAGCTCTCGCTGGAGACTCTGAGGCGGATCGACGCGGAGGTGAAGGCGGCGGGCGCCCGGCACATGGTCGTTCTCATCCCCTCGAAGGAGTTCGTGTACGCCGAGGCGCTCGATCCGGCGCCGGCCGCGGAGTCCGCGATGGCGGCGCTCGCGCGGAACGAGACCGAGATCTGGAGCCGGACGCGCGCCTACTTCGGCGCGAACGGAATCGACTTCGTGGACGCCCTTCCCGAGATGCGGCGCGGGGTCGCGGAAGGCGTGCAGCTCTATCCCTACTCGACACAGAGCCACCCGGACACGCCGGGGTACGAGCGGATCGCGCGCGCGGTCGCGCGGGCGCTCGAGGAGCGGGGCTTCGCCGCGAGGCGGCCGTGAGATCGGCCGCGCGGCTCGCGAACCGCCTGGAAGATCTGGCCTTCGTCCCGCCGCTCGACCGGTGGTGGCGGCGGGGCCTGCGGGGTCGCGTGGCGTGCCTCGTCTATCACCGCGTCGGGGAACCCGAGGAGTTTCCGTTTCTCACCCGCGGGGGCTCGCCCGTCGTCCGCGCCGATCAGCTCGAGCGCGAGCTGTCGTTCCTGGCGGACGAAGGCGCGCGGTTCGGCACCTTCGCGGACCTGCGGTCGGGATGGTTCCCGGCGCCGCGCGAGATCGGCGTCATCGTGAGCTTCGACGACGGCTTCCGATCGAGCTACGGCGCGGGGCTCGAGGTTCTCGAAAGCGTCGGCGTCCCGGGCGTGTTCTTCCAATCGACGGCGCTGATCGACGCCCGGACTCTGATCTGGGAGCACGCCCTCTACTGGCGCACGCGCGACGACGCGAGCACGGAGCGCTTCCGGGAGATCGTGGGCCGCGAGCTCGCCGCCCTGACGAAGGTCGGCGCTGGCGGGGCGGCGCTGGCGGCGAGGTTGCGCTCGCGCGTTCCCGGCCCCGAGCTCGAGCGCCTGCTCGCGATCGCGCGCGAAGCGGCCGGGGACGGGGACGAGGAGGCGGCTCAGGCGGAACGCGCCTACCCCCGAGCGGCGGACCTGCTGAAGGCCCGCGCTCTCGGCCACGAGATCGGCTCCCACGGAGACCGGCACTACCATCGCGCGACGATCGACGTGAAGACCTTCGAGGACGATCTCGCGCGCTCGTCCCGCGCGCTGACGGACCTTCTCGGAACGCCGCCTTCGGCCTTCTCCTACCCGTTCGACGCCCATCGACCGGGGGACGACGCGATCGTCGGCCGCCACTTCCTGCAGGCGGCCACGGTCGGCGGTCGCGCGATCGAGCGCGACGCGGATCCCCTGTGGCTGCCCCGCTTCGCGTGGCCGGGTCATCCGCGGAACGCGCTGCGCCATCGGCGCTGGCTCTCGACCGGAAGGATCTGATCGTGACCCTCGAGGAGTCGATCCGCGCGGCGGAGGACGCCGAGACGGCCGCGCGCGATGCGGGGCTGCGGTACTTCCTCGACGAGGATGCCCCCGGGATCACGCGAAAGCGGCGCGGCAGGGGGTGGAGCTACTACGACCCCGATGGCGGACTCATCGAGGATGACGCGGAGCGCGATCGCCTGAACGCGCTCGCGATCCCGCCCGCCTGGACCGACGTCTGGATCAGCCCGTATGCGGATTCGCACCTCCTCGCCACGGGCCGCGACTCCGAGGGCCGAAAGCAGTATCGCTATCACCCCGACTGGAGGGCGATCCGCGACGAGGCGAAGTACGCGCGCATGATCCCGTTCGCCCGGGCCCTGCCTGCGATCCGCGACCGGGTCGACTCGGACCTGGGAAATCGCGGCCTCGCGCGCGAGAAAGTGCTGGCCGCGGTCGTGCGGCTCCTCGAGGTGTCCCTGATCAGGGTCGGAAACGACGAGTACGCCCGCTCGAACGACTCGTACGGGCTGACGACCTTGCGCGACCGCCACGTGGAGATCGAGGGCGCCGTGATCCGATTCGAGTTCCGCGGCAAGGGCGGGAAGCGGCACGAGGTCGACGTGCGCGACCGGCGCCTCGCGCGGATCGTGAGCCAGTGCCGCGACGTGCCGGGGTACGAGCTGTTCCAATACTACGACGAGACCGGCGAGAAACGCGCGATCGGCTCGGACGACGTCAACGAGTACCTGCGCGAGACGACCGGCGACGAGTTCACGGCGAAGGACTTCCGCACGTGGGCCGGGACGCTGCATGCGGCGGCCGCGCTGCTCGAGGAAGAGCCCTGCGCGAGCGAGCGGGAGGGTCGGATGCGGATCAACGAGTGCGCGGCGGTCGTGGCCGAGCGGCTCGGGAACACGCCCGCGATCTGCAAGGCTTGCTACATCCACCCCGCGGTCTTCGAGCGCTACCTGGACGGGACGCTGGCCGGGCTCCTCGACGCGAGGGGCAGGAAGCGCCTCGGCGGGTTGTCCGAGGATGAGCGGGGACTCCTCGCCTTCCTCGAGCGCGTGCACAGGGAACGGGCGGCCTGAGTCTCGGAAACGACGTCCCGCGCGGTGACCCCGTCCGGCCCCCCTAGCGGCGGGAGCCACCCAGGATGCGCTCGAGCTTCGCGCGCGCGTCGCCGAGAACCGGCTCGCCGTGGCCGGGCAGGATCCTCTCGACGGGCAGCTCGAGGAGCGGCGCGAGCGAGGCGATCAGCTCGGCGTGGCCGACCCCGTCGGGAAGCCAGCTCTCGGGGCAGAGCTCGATCCCCGCGGGTCCCTGGCCGAGCATCACGTCCCCGACGAAGAGGGTTCCCGAGCCCGGGTCCCGGATCACGACCTCGTCCTCGCGCGCCGTCGCGTGGGCGGTCAGACCCCCCGGGAGGGGGTCTCCGGGGTGGAACGGGTTCGTCACCCCGGCCTCGATCTTCCGGCTGCTCTCGCGATCGGCCCAGAGGGTCGCGCCGGGGATCCGCTCGAGCACGTCTCCCGCGCTCCGCTCGTGGAAGAAGACCGTGAGGACGATCGCCGGCGGACCGTCGGCGGCCGCCCGCGCCGCCAGTCCGTCGAGCGCGGCTTCGCCCGCCGGGTCCGCCGGGAAGAGGGGATCCACGAGGACGAGCGGCCCGCCGTGATCGACGACCGCGCAACCGACGTCCTGCTTCCATTCGGGGTGGAACGCGACCCAGCGCCCGATCCCGCGCGCGACCTCGCGACCGCCCATCTCCTCGAACCCCGTCCAGTTCATGGGCACAAGGTGCACGCCGGCGCGGGGCCGGAAAAGGGCCGCCCGCGGGTGCCGACCCCGGCGGAAGGATAGATTCGCGGTCATGAGCGAAAGTCGGCTGGTCATCAGCGTGTCGGGGATCCGCGGCATCGTGGGCGAATCGCTCACGCCCGAGGTTGTGGCCACGTACGCGGCCGCCCACGGCGCGGCCGCCGCCGCCCGCACGGGCCGGGCGACGGTGGTCCTCGGACGCGACGCCCGCGTCAGCGGACCGTTCCTCGCGGCGGCCGCGGAGTCGGGTCTTCGGAGCGTCGGCTGCGACGTCCTGGACGTCGGCATGGCGTGTACGCCGACGATCCTGCTCGCGGTGGAAGACGAGTCGGCGGCGGGCGGTATCGCGCTGACCGCGAGCCACAATCCCGCGCCCTGGAACGCGCTCAAGCTGGCCTCCCACCGGGGCATGTTCCTGACTCCCGCCGAGGGCGCCGAGGTCCTCGCGATGGTGGACGGAGGGCGCATCCCGCGCGCCGCATGGGACGCGCCGGGCGGGCGGCGCGCCGACGCCGACGCGACCGCGCGCCACGTCGAACGGATCCTGTCCGACCCGCTGATCGACGCGGGCGCGATCCGCAGGCGCGGATTCCGGATCGCACTCGACACGTGCGCGGGGGCCGGCGCCCTCCCGGCGCTCCCGCTCCTGGCGGCCCTCGGCGTCGAGGTCGACGGGCTCCACCTCGACCCGACGGGGCGCTTCCCGCGCGACCCCGAGCCCACCGCGGCGAACCTGTCCGAGCTCCGCGCGCTCGTCGCGGACTCGGGGGCGGATCTGGGGCTGGCGATCGACCCCGACGGCGACCGGCTGGCGCTCGTCGACGAGCGCGGCCGGACGCTGGGCGAGGACCTGACGCTGGCGCTCGCCGCCGACTACGTGCTGGGAGAGCGCCCCGGGACGGTCGTCACGAACCTCTCCACGAGCCAGGTCGTGGACCGGGTCGCGGAATCCCACGGCGTGGCCGTGCGGCGGACGGCGGTCGGGGAGGTCAACGTCGCGCTCGGCATGCTCGAGGTGGACAGCCCGATCGGCGGCGAGGGCAACGGCGGAGTCATCTACCCGGGGATCCACCACACCCGCGACGCGCCGGTCGGGATCGCGCTCCTCCTCTCCCACCTGGCGCGCTCCGGACGGACTCTCTCGGACCTCGCTTCGGCGATTCCGGCCTACTCGATCGTGAAGGCGAAGCTCCCGCTCGAGAGGATCGACGGGGACGCCCTCCTCACCCGGGCCGAACGGGCGCTCGGCGCGGCGCAGATCGACCGGACCGACGGCCTCAAGCTCCTGTGGCCGGAGCGCCAGGAATGGATCCATCTGCGGAAGTCGGGCACCGAGCCCGTCGTGCGGCTGATCGCGGAAGCGCCGGACGGGATCGCGGCGGAACGGCTCATCGAGCGCGCGCGCGCGCTCGCGACCGGGGGCTGAGGCGGGGCTCCAACCTCCGTTCCGGCTTCCTTTTCGGCCCGATTCCTGCTAGCATCAAGCGGGGTCTCATCGTCAACATGCGGTCGTCGTGAGGGCGTGGAACCATGTGCGGGATCATCGGATACATCGGAAACAGCCAGGCGGCTCCCATCCTCCTCGAGGGTCTGCGGCGGATGGAGTATCGCGGGTACGATTCGGCCGGCATGGCCGTCATCAACGGGAAGGGTTTGCATATCGCCAAGCTCCCCGGAAGGCTCCAGGGCCTCGAGGATCTCGTCGAATCCGATCCGCCCGCGGGAACGATCGGCATGGCCCACACGCGCTGGGCGACCCACGGCCCGCCGACGCAGATCAACGCCCATCCCCATACGTGCTGCCACGACAAGGTCGCGGTGATCCACAACGGGATCATCGAGAACGCCGGCGTCCTGCGCGAGCGCCTGCAGAAACGCGGCCACGTCTTCAAGAGCGAGACCGACACCGAGGTCATCGCGCACCTCATCGAGGAGGAATTCGCCGGCGACCTGGGAGACGCGGTCCGCGCCGCGCTGCGCCACGTCGAAGGCACTTACGGCCTGGTCGTCCTCTCGCTGGACGCGCCGGACGAGGTCGTGGCCGCCCGCATGGGGAGCCCTCTGCTGGTTGGGATCGACGACGGCGAGCTGTTCGTGGCCAGCGACGCGGCGGCGGTCATCGGCCACACGCGCCGGGTCATCTATCTGGACGACGGCGAGATGGTGACGCTCAACCGCGACGGGTACGTGATGCGCGACCTCGAGAACACTCACGTCGACAAGACGATCGACGAGATCTCGTGGGACCTCAAGGAGATCGAGAAGGGCGGCTATCCGCACTTCATGCTCAAGGAGATCTTCGAGCAGCCGGAGGCGATCCGGAACGCGATGCGCGGTCGACTCCAGCTGTCCGAGGGGACGGCCGTCCTCGGCGGCCTCAGCCACATCGACGAGGAGGGCTGGCGTCATTTCGACCGCATCGTCCTCACGGCGTGCGGCACCTCGTGGCACGCGGCACTGGTCGGCGAGTACCTGCTCGAAGACGTGACCCGGATGCCGATCGAGGTGGAGTACGCGAGCGAGTTCCGGTATCGCAATCCGGTCATCGACGAGCGGACGCTGATGTTCGCGATCAGCCAGTCGGGCGAGACCGCGGATACCATGGCCGCCGTGCGCGAGGGTCAGAGGCGCGGAGGGCGCGTGCTGGGGATCGTGAACGTCGTTGGCTCCTCGATCGCGCGCGCGACCGACGGCGGGATCTACATCCACGCGGGGCCCGAGATCGGGGTCGCCTCGACGAAGGCGTTCACGTGTCAGATCACCGTTCTGGCGCTGCTCACGTTGTTCCTCGGTCGCCGGCGCCATCTCTCCGCCGAGCGCGGGCGCGAGCTCGCCGAGGCGATGTGGGCGCTGCCCGAGAAGCTCCAGCAGGTCCTCGAGCGGGACGGCCTCATCCGGGAGATCGCGGAGAAATACTGCGAGGCGACGAACTTCCTGTACCTCGGCAGAGGTCTCAACTTCCCCGTCGCGCTCGAAGGGGCGCTGAAGCTCAAGGAGATCTCGTACATCCACGCCGAAGGGTACCCCGCGGCCGAGATGAAGCACGGACCGATCGCGCTCATCGATCAGAACATGCCCGTCGTGGTCGTGGCGACGCGGGACTCCGTGTACTCGAAGGTCCTGTCGAACGTCGAAGAGGTGAAGGCGCGACGTGGCCGCATCCTGGCCATCGTGAACGACGGCGACAGCGAAGTCGCGCGACTGGCGGATCACGTGATCGAAGTGCCCGAGACGGACGATGTGCTGACCCCGATCCTGAGCGTGGTGCCCCTCCAGCTTCTCGCGTACCACATCGCCGTTCTGCGCGGCTGCGACGTCGACAAGCCGCGGAACCTGGCGAAGTCGGTCACGGTCGAATAGAAGAGCGGTCGCGGCTCCCCTTACATGCGGGTCTGCCTTCAACGGGTGAGCGAGGCCTGGGTGGCCGTGCTCGATCCGTCGGGGGAGCGCAGGGAGACCGGGAGGATCGGTCCGGGCCTCCTCGCCCTCGTCGGCTTCGCGCCCGGCGACGACCGCGGCGTGCTGGAGTGGATGGCCGGCAAGATCGCGGACCTGCGGCTTTTCGGGAGCGGGCCGGACGGCGGCTTCGATCGCTCGCTGAGGGACACGGGCGGCGGGCTCCTCGTCGTCAGCCAGTTCACGCTCTACGCCGACGCGCGCAAGGGCCGGCGCCCCGATTTCGCGGCCGCGGCCCCGTTCGACGTCGCCGGGGAGCTCTACCGCGATTTCTGCGCGCTTTGCGCGGCGGAACTCCCCGGGAAGGTGGAGACCGGAGAGTTCGGCGCGCGGATGCAGGTCGGGCTCGTCAACGACGGCCCCGTCACGCTCTGGCTCGAGCATTGAGCCCGCTCGAGACTCCCGCGGCGCCGGCCCTCGTGCTCGCGTCGGGAAGCCCGCGCCGGCGGCAGGTGCTCGCCCAGCTCGGGCTCTCGTTCGAGGCCGTCGCTCCGCCGGACGGCCTGGAGCCGGCCTGGGACGGAAACGAGGAGCCGGTCGCGTTCGCGAAGCGGCTGGCCGGCTTGAAGGCGGCCGCGGTCTCCCGGCTCCGGCCGGGCGCCGTCGTCGTGGCCGCCGACACGGTCGTCGTCCTCGACGGGGAGGTGCTGGAGAAGCCCCGCGACGAATCCGACGCGCGCGCGATGCTGGCCCGGCTCGGCGGGCGCGAGCACGCCGTCCACACCGGCGTCGTCGTCAGCTGTCCGCCGGGTGTCGCCGGCGAAGACCGTTCGCTCGTCTCCGGCGTCGAGAGCACCGCGGTCCGCTTCCGCCCGCTGACGCCCGCCGCGATCGCGGCCTACGTGGCCACCGGGGAGCCGCTCGACAAGGCGGGCGCCTACGGAATCCAGGGGTACGGCGCCGCGCTCGTCGAATCGGTCCGCGGCTGCTACTTCAACGTGATGGGCTTTCCGGTGACGCGCATCCTCTCGCTCCTCGCCGAGCTCGGCTGGCGCTACGAGTTTCCGGGACGGCTCGAGCGCGATCGGGCCCCGGGATGACAACCCGGGCCCCGGAACCGACCTTCCGGCGCATGCCGATCGAGACGATCTCCTGGCAGGGCGACCACGTTCGCATGATCGACCAGACGCGGCTTCCGGGCGAGCGCGTGGAGATCGAGATCCGCACGGTCCCGGAGATGGTCGAGGCGATCCGCTCGCTGAGGATCCGCGGAGCGCCGGCGATCGGGATCGCGGCCGCGATGGGGCTCGTCGCAGCGCTCCGCCCGCATCGCGACGACGACGATGGATTTCGGGAGAGGCTCGACGCGTTGGCGGACGAGCTCGCGGCCGCCCGGCCCACGGCCGTGAACCTCTCGTGGGCCGTGGGACGCATGAAGGCCGTGGCCCGAGGCCACGAGGGCATGGCCGCCGCGGCGCTCTGGGAGCGGCTCGAGCAGGAGGCGCTGGCGATTTTCGAGGAGGACCGCCGCATGTGCCGCAGGATCGGAGAGGCGGCGCGGAGCGTGATCCGCGAGCGGGCCGGGATCCTGACGCACTGCAACGCCGGCGGGCTCGCGACCTCGGGGTACGGGACCGCGCTCGCCTGCGCGTACGTCGCCGAAGAGGACGGCAAGCGGGTGCGCGTGTTCGCCGACGAGACCCGCCCGCTTCTGCAGGGCAGCCGACTGACCGCCTGGGAGCTCATGCAAGGCGGCGTGGACGTGACGCTGATCTGCGACGACATGACGGCCGCGACGATGGCCAAGGGCGAGATCGACCTCGTGATCGTGGGCGCGGACCGGATCGCGGCCAACGGAGACACGGCGAACAAGATCGGAACCTACGGGGTCGCGATCCTGGCCCGCGAGCACGGCATTCCGTTCTACGTGGCGGCGCCGCGCACGACGTTCGACTTCTCGCTTCCCGACGGGAGCCGGATTCCGATCGAGGAGCGCGACCCCGCCGAGGTCACCCACGGCTTCGGGACCGCCACCGCACCCGCGGGGGTCCGGGTCTACAGTCCGGCCTTCGACGTGACCCCGGCCCGCTACATCGCCGGCTTCTTCACCGACGCCGGGCTCCTCGAGCCCCCGTTCGAGGAGTCCCTCTGCGTCCTGCGGGAGCCGGAACCGCGCCCTCGAGGTTGACCGCTGCATCGGTAGACGATTATCTTTCAATGCTGTATTCATAGCGTTCCGGTCTCGCGCGGCCGCGCGGAGGCCGCGATTCTCGGGAGAAGGCGATGAGCACCCATCAAGTGACCCCGGACCAGATCGCCCGGCGGTGGTATCTCGTGGACGCCGAGGGCCAGACGCTCGGCCGCCTGGCGAGCCGCGTCGCCCAGATCCTGCGGGGCAAGCACAAGCCCATCTACACGCCTCACATGGACACCGGGGATCACGTTCTGGTGATCAACGCGGAGAAGGTGCGGCTGACGGGCAAGAAGCTCGACCAGAAGCGCTACTACCGCCACTCCGGCTATCCCGGAGGGCTCAAGGAGACGCCGGTCCGCCGGATGCTCGAAACGCACCCCGAGCGGGTCGTCGAGCTGGCGATCCGGGGCATGATGCCCAAGGGCAAGCTGGGCCGGGCGATGACGCGGAAGCTCCGTGTCTACGCGGGCAGCGAGCATCCGCACCGGGCGCAGCAGCCGGTATCGATCGACCTCGATGCCTGGCCGCCCCAGGGTCAGCGGCGCGCGACGACCGCGGCCTCGAAGTAGACCGGGTCGGGAAAACCGAAAGGCGAAAGGATCCAGATGGCCAAGCAATTCAGCGGTGTCGGACGACGCAAGACCTCGGTCGCCCGGGTGTACCTGCGGCCGGGCAAAGGCGCCTGGAAGATCAACGGCCGCCCGCTGGCCGAATACTTCCCGCGCCTGCTCCACGCGCAGCAGTGCCAGCGGCCGTTCGAGATCACGCGCTCCGAGAATCAGTACGACGTGAACGTCAACGTCATGGGCGGGGGTCCAACGGGCCAGGCCGGCGCGATCCAGCTCGGCGTCGCGCGCGCTCTCGTCGCGGCCGACGACACCCATCGCGGCGCGCTCAAGGCGGAGGGCCTGCTGACGCGCGATCCGCGGATGGTCGAGCGCAAGAAGTACGGCCGGCCGAAGGCCAGGAAGCGCTTCCAGTTCTCCAAGCGCTGATTCGGCCGCGGTCTGGTTTGATCTGCGTCGCTCTCCACGGCTTCAGGACCCGGTGGCCGGGGATGCAGTAGCAGGGTACGAAATTCGCACATCGGTGGAGGGTTCGCGCGGTGTCCGTCCACGGACGGATTCGCGGACCCGGTGAAGCCGGTGGAAGCTCAACTTCGGAAGGAGATCCGACCCATGGCGGTACCCGCCCAGTTGCGCGCTCTGCTCGAAGCCGGGGTTCACTTCGGGCATCAGACCCGTCGCTGGAACCCCAAGATGCGCAAATTCATCTTCGCCGAGCGCAACGGCATCTACATCATCGACCTGAACAAGACCCTGCGTCAGCTCGAGCGCGCGAAAGTTCTCGTCGCGGACCTGGTCGGTCAGGGCAAGAAGGTCCTTTTCGTCTGCACCAAGCGGCAGCTGAAGGACGTGGTCCGCGAAGAGGCGGAACGCAGCGGACAGTTCTTCGTGACCAATCGCTGGCTGGGCGGGACGCTGACCAACTTCCGGACGATCAAGCGGGGCCTCAAGCGTCTCAAGGAGATCGAGCGCATGCGGGAGGACGGGACGTTCGACCTCCTGCCCAAGAAGGAAGTCATCGAGATCGAGCGCGAATACGACAAGCTCCAGCGGAATCTCGGCGGAATCGCCGACATGGAGGAGCTGCCCGGCGCGGTCTTCGTCGTGGACGCCAAGAAGGAGCGTATCGCGGTCAACGAGGCGAACAAGCTGGGCATCCCGCTGATCGCGATCGTCGACACGAACGCCGATCCCGAGTTGATCACCGTGCCGATCGCCGGTAACGACGACGCCATCAAGTCCGTGCGACTGATCACCAGCCAGGTGGCCGACGCCATCGTCGACGCCCGGGAGATGATCGTGAAGGAAGAGGCCATGGTGAGGGCCGAGAAGCAGGAATCCGAGGAGGAGAAGCCCGCTCGACAGCAGAAGCCGAAGCGAAAGCTCCGCGCGCGGCTGCCCGAGATGGACGAAGAAGGGGAAGGGGAAGAGGAATAGGCATGGCGACGATCACGGCATCACAGGTACAGGAACTGCGTCAGCGCACCGGCGTCGGCATGATGGAATGCAAGAAGGCCCTCGAGGAGACGTCCGGCGATCTCGAAGCGGCCATCGACCTCCTGCGCACGAGGGGGCAGGCGAAGGCGGCCAAGAAGGCCGGACGCGAGACCGGCGAAGGCCTGGTGGAGTCGTACATCCACCTGGGCGGCAAGATCGGCGTGCTCATCGAGATCGACTGCGAGACCGACTTCGTGGCCAAGACGGACGCCTTCCGTGAGCTGGCGCGGTCGCTCGCGATGCAGGTCGCCGCGGCCGCACCCCTGGCCGTCGACCGCGGGGGCCTGGACCCGGAGGTGGTCGAACGCGAGATGGGGATTTACCGTCAGCAGGCGGAAGACTCGGGCAAGCCCGCCGAGATCGTCGAGAAGATCGCCTCCGGAAAGCTGGAGAAGTGGTTCCAGGAGGTCTGCCTTCTCGATCAGGCCTACATCAAGGACCCCGACCGGAAGGTGTCGGATGTCGTCAACGAGGCCGTCCAGAGGCTCGGCGAGAACGTCGTCGTCCGCCGCTTCACCCGCTACGAGGTCGGAGAGTAGCACGCCCCTCCGTTACGACCGTATCGTTCTCAAGCTGTCCGGCGAAGCCCTCGCCGGCGGCCGCGGTTTCGGTATCGACCCGCGCGTTGTCGACGAGCTGACCGGCGAGATCGTTTCGATCCGCGAAACGGGCGTCCAGCTGGGGCTCGTCGTCGGCGGCGGAAACATCGTGCGCGGCACGGCCGCCAACGAAGGCGGCATGGACCGCGTGTCCGCCGACTACATGGGCATGCTCTCGACGGTCATCAATGCGCTCGCCATGCAGGATCTGCTGGAGCGCAAGGGCCTCGAGACCCGGGTCCTCACGGCGGTCCGGATGGACGCCGTGGCCGAGCCGTACATCCGCCGACGGGCAGTGCGACACCTCGAGAAGGGTCGCGTCGTCCTGTTCGCCGGCGGGACCGGCAACCCGTATTTCTCCACCGACACGGCCGCCGTCCTGCGCGCCATCGAGATCGACGCCGACGCGATCCTGAAGGCGACCAAGGTGGACGGCATCTACACCGCCGATCCCAGGACGGATCCGCAGGCCGAGTTCATCGAGCGGATCAGCTACATGGACATCCTCAGGCGGGACCTTCGGGTCATGGACGCCACCGCCGTTTCGATGTGCAAGGAGAACGACCTCCCGATCGTCGTGTTCGACATCCGTCGTAAGGGTGCCGTCCGCGCAATCCTGGCCGGTGAATCGGTCGGCTCGGTCGTGTGCGGGTGAAGAGACCCCGGGGCTTCCAGAGCGGAGGAGCATGAACTCGTCGAACCCCAAGGAAGTCAGCGCTCACATGGACAAGTCGGTCGAAGCGATCCGCAACGAGTTCGCGACCGTGCGAACGGGAAAGGCCTCCCCGGCGCTGCTCGATCTCATCAAGGTCGACGCCTACGGCCAGCAAATGCCCCTCAACCAGCTGGCCACCGTCTCCGCTCCCGAGCCCCGCCTGCTCGTCGTCCAGCCCTACGATCCGAGTCAGCTGGGCGTGATCGAGAAGGCGATCATGGCGAGCGACCTCGGTCTGGTCCCCAACAACGACGGGAAGATCATCCGCATTCCGATCCCGCCCCTGACGGAAGAGCGGCGCAAGGAGCTCGTCCGCCTGACCCACAAGATCGCCGAGGAGGGCCGCATCGCCATCCGCAACATCCGGCACGACGCGAACAAGCGGATTCATCAGCTGCAGAAAGAAGGCGATATCAGCGAGGACGAGATGCATCGCCAGCTAAAGGAGGTCCAGGACCTGACCGACAAGCACATCGCCTCCATCGATCAGATGCTCGAACGCAAGGAGCAGGAGGTGATGGAGGTCTGAGGACGGTCCCATGACCTCGCTGGAGGAGAGAGCGCTCGCGATCCGGGAGCAGGGGAACCTGCCCCGGCACGTGGCCGTGATCATGGACGGCAACGGCCGCTGGGCGGAGCGGCGGGGACAGCCGCGGATCTTCGGACACCGGGCGGGAATGAAGTCGGTCCGGGCGGTGATCGAGGCCGCCGGGGACCTCGGGATCGAAGCCCTCACGCTGTATGCCTTCTCGAAGGAGAACTGGAGGCGTCCGGCGGCGGAGGTCCGGGCCCTCATGGGGCTTCTCCGTCGGTACATGAAGTCGGAGCGCGACGAGCTCATCCGGCGCGGCGCGCGGGTCGAGGCGATCGGGGACCTCGATCAGCTCGAGAGCGTCGCCCGCGAGGAACTCGCCCGGCTGATCGAGGCCACCGCGCACTGCGATCGTCTCCGGGTCACGCTGGCGTTGTCCTACGGCGGTCGAGCCGAGATCGTCGAGGCGGCGCGGCGCATCGCTGCGGCGACGCTCGCGGGCGAGATCGATCCGGAGGCCATCGACGAAGTCCTGTTCTCGCGGTTCCTCTACAGCCCCGACCTGCCCGATCCCGATCTGCTGGTCCGCACGAGCGGCGAGATGCGGATCTCGAACTTCCTCTTGTGGCAGATCGCCTATGCGGAGCTCTACGTCACCGAAACCCTGTGGCCGGATTTCGACCGCGCCGCGTTCTTCGAAGCGATCGAAGAATACCAGTCGCGCGAGCGACGCTTCGGTCGGGTGATGGCGTGAGCGTCGAGACCGGGCTCGCGCCGAGCCCCGGTCGTCAGGATCTGCGCCGGCGGCTGATCACGGCGCTCATGCTGGGCCCCCTGTTCCTGCTCGCCGTCGTCGTGGGGGGGCTGGTGTTCCTGGGCGCCATCATGCTCGTGGTGGGGGTGGCCGCGTGGGAGTTCTTTCGCCTGGCTGCCCGGAAATCCGCGCGGCCGCGAACGGCCCCGGGAATCGGACTCGCTCTGGCGTTTCCCGCGCTCCTGTACTGGCTCCCGGGCGATCCGCTCGCGCTCGTCGCGCTGGCGACCGCCGGCGTGATCGGAATCGCGCTGATCCAGCTGCTCGATCCGGCGGGCGACGAAGCGCTGGCCAGCGTCTCCACCACTCTGTACGGCGCCGCGTACACGGGACTCCTCCTGGGGCACTTCGTCCTGATCCGCGAAGTCCCGCGCTCGATCTCCGGAATGCCGTATCTGACGGGCGCCGCGCTGGTGGCGGTGGCGGTGTTCCTCACGTGGGTCAACGATTCGGCGGCGTACGTCATCGGTCACAGGTGGGGACGCCGGAAGCTGATTCCACGCGTGAGCCCGGGGAAGACCGTCGAGGGAGCGGTGGGCGCGCTTCTCGTCACCATCGCCGTCGCCGTGCCTACCCTGCTGCTCGTGGACCGCTGGGTGACGCTATTCGATCTCTCGGACGGGCTCGCGGTAGGTGTCCTGGTCGGCTTCGCCGCGCCGCTCGGCGACCTCGTCGAGTCCGTCTTCAAACGCGACGCGGGCGTCAAGGACGCGAGCGACTTGATCCCCGGTCACGGCGGAATGCTCGATCGGTTCGACAGCCTGATGGCCGTCGCACCCGCGTTCTGGTACTACCTCCACCACGCCGTTCTGTAGGCGATCCGCCGCGGATGAGCGAGAGACTGATCGTGCTGGGGGCGACGGGGTCGATCGGGGCGAGCGCGCTCGACGTCGCGGCCGAGCTCGGTGATCGGTTCGAGGTCGTCGGCCTGGCCTGCAACGCGCGCTGGAAGGAGCTCGCCGCGCTGTCGGCGAGATGGCGCCCGGCGGCGGTCGCGATCGCCGACGAGCGCGCATGGAAGGCGGCCCGCGACGCCGGCGCGTTCGACGAAGGGATCCGCGTCCTCGGAGGGGAGCCGGGCCTCGTCGAGCTGTCGGCCATGGAGGGCGCCGACGTCGTGCTGAACGGCATCGTGGGCGCCGCCGGCCTGGCCGCGACGCTGGCCGCTCTCGAGACGGGGAAGCGCGTGGCGCTCGCGAACAAGGAATCGCTCGTCGTGGGCGGCGAGCTGGTGGTCGCGGCGGCCGGCGGCGACGTCCTCGCGAGCGGACGCCTGCTGCCCGTCGACAGCGAGCACAACGCGATCTGGCAGCTCCTCGGCGGAAGGCGAGCGGACGAGGTGCGCCGGATCGTCCTCACCGCGAGCGGCGGCCCGTTCCGTCTGCATCCGGCGGCGCGGCTGGCGCGCGTCACCCCGGACGAGGCGCTCGCGCATCCCACGTGGGACATGGGACCGAAGATCACGATCGATTCGGCAACGCTCGCCAACAAGGGGCTCGAAGTCATCGAGGCCCACTGGCTCTTCGGACTCCCGTATCCGCGGATCGACGTCGTCGTTCATCCGCAGTCGGTCGTCCACGGCCTCGTCGAGTGGAGGGACGGGTCGCTCTTCGCCGAGCTCGGCAAGCCCGACATGCGAGGCCCGATCCGCTCCGCGCTCTCGTGGCCGGACAGGGTCGAGGGCCCGTCCGCCGCCGAGCTCGCGGATCTGGCCGACCTCACCTTCGAGCGCCCCGACGTCGAGCGGTTTCCCGCGCTGGCGCTCGCGCGCGCGGCGGGCGAAGCGGGCGGGACGGCCGCCGCCGTCTTCAACGCCGCCAACGAAGTCGCCGTCGGGCTCTTCCTCGAGCGGCGGATCGTGTTCCCCGACATCGCGGCCCTGTGCGCGCGGGTGCTCGAGGCTCACGCGCCTCGCGAGGTCGATTCGCTGGCGACTCTGATGGAGATCGATCGCTGGGCGCGCGAAGAGACCCGCCGGCAGGCCGCTCTCGGCCCGCGGGCGATCCCGACGGCCTGACCCGCCTACAGATATCCGAGCGCGGCGAGCTGCGGGCGCGCCACGCGCTCGAAGTCCGCCAGCTCGTCTGCGCTCAGCTCCCGTTTCCAGCGACCGACTCGGCTGTCCGATACCGGCGATCGGAGGAGCTGAAACTCCTCGCGACGGCCGCGCTTGTGGCCGCCGAACCGGACGGGATCGAGCTGGCCGGGCTCGGGCTCGAGCGCCAGGAACCGCATCACGCGGCCGAGCTCGCGCGGAGGGGATCGGACGAAGTCCTCGTAGCGGACGGTGAGGAGGGCGGGATGTCCCTCGAGCCCCAGGCCGGCTTCGATGCAGCGGCGCCAGTATCCCGCGAACCGGCGCGCGGAGCTCGCCTGGGGGATGCCCGGATGAGCCTTCGCGGACGCATAGCAGTCCCTGCCGTCGCGGACGACGTGCACGAACCGGCCGTTCGGAAAGCGCCGCATCAGGAATCGGAGGCGAAGGACGTTTTGAGGGGTCTTCTCCACGAACGCCCGCCCGTTGTTGCGCGACTCGAGGAGGGCCACGGCGCGATCGA
Source organism: Gemmatimonadota bacterium (assembly GCA_036556305.1). Lineage (GTDB taxonomy): Bacteria > Gemmatimonadota > Gemmatimonadetes > JACCXV01 > JAHWKZ01 > JAICNR01. Next base: position 38,665 of record DATBJO010000076.1, on the reverse strand, counting down.
AGAAATCCACCACGTCGCGGGATTCGCGGAACAGCGCGCGATTCTCCTCCCACGAGAGGCCAAAATGACGCCGCCCGAATATATTCTGCTGGGAGAAGAGCCCGGTCTCTCCGGGAATCGAGAACAGTCCGCTGTGGGCCGCGAGCACGCTCTGCAAGAGCGTCGTGCCGCTGCGCGGGGAGCCGACGACGAACACGATCCTCGAGCGGCCGACCGTCCGCGGAATCCGCCATGCGAGATTCCGCGCGAGGTGCGGATGGCGCGCGTACGAACGGACGATGCTCAGCAAGCGATTCACGATCGATCCTAAGAAGTCACGACCGGGTTGGCAAAACCGGACGGACCCGAACCGCGAAGTCGGTGTAATCGGAATCTGAGATGCAGACCTTGATCCTGACCATCATCGTGCTCGGCGTCCTCGTCTTCGTCCATGAGCTGGGGCATTTCCTGACGGCGAAATGGGCGGGAGTGAGCGTGCCCCGCTTCTCGATCGGGCTCGGTCCGCGGATCGTGGGCGTCAAAGTCGGCGAAACGGACTATTGCCTCTCGGCCATCCCGTTCGGCGGTTACGTGAAGATGGCCGGCATGGAAGGCGAAGAGGCCTTCGAGGGGCTCGAGGGGGGAGAGGCGGAAGAGGCCGTGACGCCCCCGTCCCGGCGATTCGAGAACAAGAGTCTCCGCTGGCGGCTGGCGATCCTGTCGGCGGGCGTGGCGATGAACTTCATCCTCGGCTGGGTGATCTACGTCGGCCTCGCGTGGCACGACGGGATCCCGACAATGAACATCACGACGGTGTCCGACGTCGAGCCCGACCTCGCGACCGACCATCCCGAGCTGAGGGCGCTGGCGGGCGAGACGCTCGTGTCGGTGGAGGGACGTGACGTCTCGACCTGGGAGGAAGTGGGCGACGCCCTGACCGGAGCCGACGATTCCGCGGTCGAGTTCGTGCTCGCGTCGGGCAGGAGCGTGACGATCCCCGCTGGGGACCGCGAAGAGCGGGAGCGCATCGCCGGGGGGCTGATCCCGCTCGTCCCGACGGTGATCGACGAGGTCCAGGAGGGTAGTCCGGCGGCGCGCGCGGGAATCGAGGCCGGCGATCGTATCGTCTCCGTGGACGGGATCGAGACCCCGTCCTTCGATCGCATGTCGGAAACCGTCCGCGAGCGGCCGGACCAGATCCTCCCGGTCGTGGTGGAGCGCACGATCGACGGTCAGTTGCACCGGCTGACGCTCACGGTCGAGACCGGCGTCGAGAAGGCGCCCCGCGCGAGCGACGGAAAATTCGTCGACGTCGGGGTTCTCGGCGTGGGCGCGAAGATCGATCGCATCCGGTTGGGCCCGATGGAGGCGCTGCTCGCCGGGAGTCAGGCCGCCGGACGGGCCTCGATGCTCATCCTCGGCGGGCTCCGCGAGATCGTGACCGGAGGCGTGAGCCTCAAGGCCGTGGGAGGGCCGGTGGCGATCGGACAGCTGACGGGTCATTTCGCGCGCCAGGGCGTGAGCAGCCTGCTCGGCTGGGTCGCGCTCTTCTCCATCAACCTCGCGATCCTCAACCTGTTGCCGATCCCGGTCCTCGACGGAGGTCACATCCTGTTTCTCGGCATCGAAGCGACCCGCGGGCGTCCGCTCTCGACGACCCAGAAGCTGCGCCTCTCGCAGGTCGGGCTCGCGTTCCTCGTGTTGCTCATGGCCTGGGCCTTCACCGCCGACATCCTGCGCATCGTGGGGTTCTAGTGTAGTGTCGCAGAGGTCCGTGTAGCATCAAGCGGAACTTCTGCGACACTACACCGAGAAGGAATCCGGCCATTCCGCATCCCCTTGTCCTGACGCTCACGTTGCCGCGATCGGGGACGACGCTCCTGCACTCGTTATTTCGAGATTCGTGGGGCGATCGGATCAGGACCGAGCACGAGCCGATCAAGCACGCCGCCCGGTTGCGCCATCTGTTCCGCTGTTTCGACGCCGGACGCCAGGACGAAGCGCTTCGCGATCCGGCGATCGGCGGCCTCGCGCGCGAGCTCGTGCGCTCGGCGGAGGAGCGGCCGGTTCTCGTTTTCGGCAACACGCTGTCGCATCTGGCCCCCGTCTTCCACCGCCTGCTCGGAGACCGCCTCCGTCTTCTCCACCTGCATCGTGATCCGGTCGTCACGGCGGCGTCCATCTTCGTCAAGTCGCGCGCCGAGTGGTGGGAGCGGGTGGGGAGGTTCGAGGACGACAGCCACGGTCTGCGGATCACGCCTTTCGATCCGCACGCGAGGTTCCGCGAGTATCGGGAGCGCTGGGCGTCGCTCACGCTGTTCGAGGCGATCCTCTACCAGTGGCTCGAGCGGCACGCCTTCGCGCTCGAGGTCAACCAGCGGATGCCCGAAGCGTCCTTTCTCTCGCTCCGCTCGGAGGACCTGTTCGCCGATCCGCGCGCAGCGGCGGCGACCGTGGCCCGCTTCGCCGGGCTCGGTCCCCCGGACCCGGGAGCGCTCGGGGACGCGCGCCGGAACGAGAGCTGGGACCGGAGCCTGGAGCGCAACCCGCTCGGCGAGGAGTGGCGCGTCTACACGGGCCATCCCGCCGTGCTGGATCTCGCGCGACGTCTCGGGCATCCCGTCGATCCCCGCTGGATCGAGGGCGAAATGGAGCGCTATCGCCTGCCGCCCGGGCTCCTTCCACGGCTGCGCCATCGCACGCGGTTCTGGGAGCGACGCGCCAGGGCCGCGGAATGGCTCCGCAAGCACGGTGTCGTCCCGCCGCGGACCGACGAGAGCGCCGGCCTTCCACCACGCCCGATCACGGCCGCTCTCCGCGAGGTCCTGCTCCGGAGGCGGGCGCGATGACCCGGCGACCGCCGGGCGGGGGCGGAAAGAGCCGGGGTGGGGGGAAGTCGGGCGCGGGGAAGCCGCGCGGTCCCTCGAAGCGGCGGGGCCCGCCCGGCCGCCGGCGTCCGTCGAAGAAGCGCGGTCCGAGCGGGACGCGCGAACGGGGCCGGAAACCGGAGCCCGGCCGGGGGCGGGGGGCGAGGAAGCGGCCCGCGCGAAGGCCCCCGCGACCGGAGGTCGCGATCTTCGCGAAGGCCCCCGCTCCGGGGCGGGTCAAGACGCGGCTCACGCCCGCCCTGCGACCCGACGAGGCCGCGGACCTCTATCGCGCCCTGCTCCTCGACACGATGGACGTCGTCGAGTCGACGGGCGCCCGCGTGACGATCGCGTTCACGCCGGCATCCGCGCGCAGGCCCCTCGAGCGGCTGCTCGGCGGTCGGCGGCGTCTGATGGTCCAGCCGCCGGGCGACCTCGGCGCGCGCATCGAGGGCGTGCTCGGCCAGCTGCGGGAGAACGGCGCGCGGCGGGCGCTCGTCGTCGGCAGCGACTGCCCGGGGCTCACCCCCGACCGGATCCGCGAGGCCTGGAAGGCGCTGGAGACCGTTCCCGCCGTCCTCGGCCCCGCCCTCGACGGGGGCTTCTACCTGCTTGGTCTGGCGCGGCCCGAGCCCGGTCTCCTGGACGGGATCCCGTGGAGCACCGATCAGGTGCTGGCGTGCACGCGCGCGCGGCTCCGCGAACGGCGGCTCCCGGTCCGCGAGCTTCCGGCCGAGCGGGATCTCGACACGCCCCGCGACCTGCTGGAATGGTACGTGATCGCGCGATCCGCCGGACCGGAGCCCGTCTATCCCCGGACCTGGAGGACGCTGCACTCGTTGATGACTCCGCGCCGTCTCGCGGAGCTCGAAGCGCGGTTGGCCGAATCGCATTGAGCGTCTTGACTTGCGACGGTTTCCGGGGAATCTTTCTGCGCGAAGTCCGGGTCGACTTCGCGACTCCCGACGCCCGACGAAGGAGACTGCGTGACACCAACATCGTCCGTCGCGCCAACCCCGGCTGCCGCCGCCACGAGTCCCCTCTCGGTCGTGGTGGGCGGCGAGGCGATCGAAGAATCCATCCCCCTCGAACGGGAGTCGCTTCCCAAACGGATCCTGGATCTCGCCTTCGGATGCTTTCTGCTGCTGGCGACCGCGCCGGCCTGGCCCGTGATCGCGCTCGCCGTGAAGCTCGAGGACGGGGGTCCCGTGTTCTATCGCCAGCGGAGGTGGGGTCAGGGTGGCAAGCTGTTCGAGGTCTTCAAGTTCCGCACCATGATCTCGGATTCGGACGAGAAGCACGGAGTGGTCGAGGCGCGCGACGAGGACGAGCGGGTGACGCGGATCGGGGCCGTCCTGCGCAGCTTCGGCATCGACGAGCTCCCCCAGGTCCTCAACATCGTCAAGGGGGAGATGAGTTTCGTGGGCCCGCGTCCGCTGGCCGTGGGAGAAGTCGTGCACGACGATGACGGGAATCCGACCGTGTGGGACCGCCTTCCGGAGTTCCGGCGCCGGATGAGCGTGCGCCCGGGCCTGACCAGCCTCGCGACCCTGTACCTCCCGAAGGACGTGGACCGAAGGCGCAAGTTCCGCTACGACCTGCTCTACATCCGAAGGCGCACTTTCTGGCTGGACGTTCGTCTCATCGCACTGTCCTTGTGGGTCAGCCTGTCAGGTCGCTGGGAAACCCGGCAAAACAAGATCTGATTCGAGGTCCGGCGTGAAATCCCGTCCACAGCCGCTCCCCGCCCCGGGGGTCGTCAAGCCCGACTACGACGTGATCGTCGTGGGCGCGTCGTGCGCCGGCCTCGCCGCGGCGAGGACGCTGGGTCGGGAAGGTCTGCGCACGCTCGTGCTGGACAGCCGCCACGATTTCGCGACCCCCGAGCGCACATGGATCGTGACGCGCAAGCTGACCGACGTGGTCGGCTGCGACGTGGGGTCCAGCGTGATTCACGAGACCGGTGTCATGGAGCTCCTCGCCAACGGGACTCGTCGCAGGGTCGAGCTCGAGCGTCCGGACCTGGTGGTCGAGCGCGGCGCCCTGCGCAGGATCCTCGCGCGCGAAGTCGAGCGCGCCGGCGTCGAGGTCCGGCTCGGCGGCCGGGTGCACGACGTGAGGGTCGATGCTGGAGCTCTCGCGCTCGGCGTGCGGAACGGCACCTCCGCGCGACTGACCACACGCCACCTGATCGGGGCAGACGGCTCCCGCAGCGTGGTCGCCGCGGCTTTCGGCGCCCGGCCGCAGCGCACGGTCCCGATCGTACAGGCCCGCGTCGCCCTCGGCGACCGGTACGACCCCGACGTGACCCGCATCTGGTTCGACCGCGCGCGCACGCGTTTCTTCTACTGGCTGATCCCGGAATCGAAGACGACCGGCGTTCTCGGACTGATCGCCGAGCACCCCTCGAACGCTCGACAGCTCCTGGAGAGCTTCATGGGGGAGCACGGCTACCGGGCCGAGGAGTACCAGGGGGCGATGATTCCGCTCCACCAGCCGCGGCGGCCCATCGAATGGCGCGCGGGTGAGAGCCGGGTGCTCCTCGTCGGCGACGCGGCGGCTCACGTCAAGGTGACGACGGTCGGCGGCGTCGTCTCCGGGATCTGGGGCGCGCAAGCGGCCGCGAACGCGCTCGCGAGCGGCAGCCCGTACCGGCAGGAGCTGCGGCCGCTGCACCGCGAACTGTATCTTCACGACCTCGTGCGCTGGTTCATGGACCGCTTTCACGGCCGACACTACGACCTGCTCCTCCGTCTCGTGAACCGCGAGCTCGACCTGCTGTTGAGCACCAACGACCGCGACAGCATGGCTTCCAAGACGTGGTCGCTCCTTCGTGCTCAGCCCCGGCTCTTCCTCCTCGGCATGGACGCCTTCCTGCGCGGGGCACGGTGATCGAGACCAAGGTCCTCGACCTGGCCAAGACGCGGATCCTCGTCACCGGGGGCTCCGGGTTCCTGGGCTCTCACGTCGTCGACGAGCTCGATCGGCGCGGAGTGCCCGCCGATCACATCCTGGTCCCGCGCTCCGCCGACTACGACCTCGTCAACGACGATTCGGTCGCGCGCCTGTTCCGCGACGCGCGTCCGGACGTGGTCGTTCACCTGGCGGCCGTCGTCGGCGGGATCGGAGCGAACAGCGAGCGGCCCGGAGAGTTCTTCTACAAGAACCTGATGATGGGCGTGCAGCTCATGGAGCACGCCCGGCAGAGCGGCGTGCGGCGGTTCCTGAACGTGGGCACGGTGTGCTCCTACCCGAAGGACACGCCGGTGCCGTTCCACGAAGACGACCTGTGGAACGGCTACCCCGAGGAGACGAACGCGCCCTACGGCATCGCGAAGAAGGCGCTGCTCGTCCAGGGCCAGGCCTATCGGCGGCAGTACGGATTCCCGGCCACGCACCTCCTGGTCGTGAATCTCTACGGTCCGCGCGACGATTTCGATCCCGCCACGAGCCACGTGATCCCCGCGCTGGTGAAGAAGTGCGTGGAGGCGCGCGAGGAGGGCCTCGACCGGATCGTCGTCTGGGGCGACGGATCCCCCACGCGGGAGTTCCTGTACGTCAAGGACGCCGCGCGCGGGATCGTACTGGCGCTCGAACGCTTTGCGGACGCGGAGCCCGTCAACCTGGGCAGCGGCGCCGAGATCACGATCCGGGAGCTCGTCTCGAAGATCGCGACGTTGACGGGTTTCGAAGGCGGCGTCGAATGGGACGACACCCGGCCCAACGGTCAACCACGGCGCTGTCTGGACACTTCTCGCGCGCGGGAGCGCTTCGGTTTCGTCGCCCGCACGGGACTCGACGAAGGCCTGGCGGAGACGGTCCGCTGGTACGAGGAGACGCGCGTGAAGCCGATCGTTGCCTGACGGCGCGCCGAGCGGCCCGCTTTCGAGCTTCCGCTTCGACATGGCTCGCAGGATGCGGGTTCTCGCTCGCCGCCTGAGCGGCCGCGCGCACCGTGGCCGCCGGGCGGGCGTGGCGGCCGTTTCGCCGCGCGACTATTCCCGGTCGATCGCGGACGACCGCTATTTCCACCGGACGCTACGGCCGCGGACCGTCCAGCGGCCGCCGCTGCCCGGGAACGTCGCCCGGCGCGGAGAGCTGAGCCGCGAGCGACGCCCGTGGGGACTGTCCTTTCACGACGTCCCCGAGCGAACGGTCGAGGACTGCAGCATCGCCCGGCTCCCGGAGTGCCGGATCCTCCCGTTCCGCAATCGGTGGGGAAGCGTGTTCCACGCGGTGGTTTCGCGGGATGGCCGCCCGCTGCGGATCCACGGCACCCGGTTCCCGGAAGACGCGCAGCCGCTCGGAGAGGGCCCGGCCGTCGACTTCGGCGAGGCGGCCTGGGTCATGGGCCGCTGGCATCGCAACTACTATCACTGGCTCCTCTATCATCTCCCCAGGATCATGGTGCTCCAGGATCACGGCGCGGAACGGCGGGTCCTGATTCCGGGGCCCGGTCCCCTGCGACCGGTCATCGAGGCGTCCCTGTCGGCCCTCGGCGTGGATCCCGCGGGTCTGCGCGCGGCGGTCGCGGGACCCATGCGAGCGGATCCTCTGTGGATCGTGGAGGCCGACCGCTTCGATCCCGTTCTCCTGCGGGAGCTGCGGAAGAGGATCGCCGGGAACCCCGGAGCTCCCGCACGCCGGGTCTACGTGAGCCGCGAGCGGACGGCGAGGCGACGCCTGACGAACCCGGAGGCCGTTCTGGGTCCGCTCGGCCGCGCCGGCTTCGACGCGGTGAGGACGGAGGAGATGACGTTCGCCGAACAGGTGGCGCTCGCGAGCCGGACCGAGATCCTCGTGGGCGTCCACGGGGCCGGTCTGACGAACATGCTGTTCATGCCGGAGGGCGCGCACGTGGTCGAGCTTGCGAATCCGCGTTACCCCAGCCCGGCCTTCTACGCGCTGGCCGCCGCGCTGGGCCTGCGCTACTGGCTCGTCCGCGGAAAACCCAGGGAGGAGCGGGGCCCGGATTCGCTGGACGTCGAGGTCGACCCGCGCGACGTCGAGGCCGTGATCGCGGCCATGGAGAGGGAGCGATGAGGCGTGTCGTGCGCTGGCTCGACCGACGATGGATGGACGCGAGCTGGATCCTGCCCGGAGCTCCGAACCGGTGGGCGATTCGGGTGTTCGCGCAGCGCAGGAGCGGGCACCACGCGATCATCGACTGGATCCGCAATCAGCTTCCGGGACGGCACTGCTTTCTGAACGACTGCAAGGTGGGCGCGAACCCGTTCGCCTCGGCGGTGAGAACGAACTCGATCGTCCGCGGTCGTGCGGGCGATCACCGCCACATCAACTGGGAGCGCGAGTTGCGCGGACGGCACGCGCGAAAAGGCGTCCTGCTCTACAACTACGAGGACGGGGACATCCGCGCTTATGCGGAGGGGATCGCCGGGTCCCCGGAAGCGGGCTGGATCGGAGAGAGCCGGCGCGACTCGACGCTCCTCGTCCTGCGCGATCCTTATAATCTCCTCGCCAGCCGCTTGAAGTGGTTTCATGGCCGCGACGAGCGCCCGACAGCCGAGCGTTTCGACGACTTTCGCGGCCTGTGGAAGCTGCACGCCGGCGAGTTCCTGGGGATCACGAGCTGGCTCCCGGACGCCGTTCACGTGCGCTACAACGATTGGTTCCGCTCGCGCGCGTATCGGGACGAGCTCGCGGGCCGGATCGGCTTCGCGAACGACGACGTGGGCCTGGAGAGGATCGCGCGCTGGGGGCCCGCGCTCGCGAAACGGCCGGCCTCCTTCGACGGACTGAGCTACGACGGCAGGGCGCAGGAGATGAAGGTGCTCGAACGATGGAAGGAGTACGCGGAGGACGACTTCTTCCGCGCCCAGTTCGAGGACGAGGAGCTGATCGAGCTCTCGAGGCGGATCTTCGGCGAGATCGAAGGCACGAGCCGGCTGATGGCAGCCGGAAGGGGGCGGCCGTCCTGATCGATACGTACCGCATCCGAACGCCCGACGCGAGCGACGCGATCCCGTTCGAGAACCGATCGGACCGGCTCGAGGAGGCGAACGTCGTCCTCGTCATGGGCTGCCCGCGTTCGGGGACCACGTTCCTGCTGAGCGTCCTCGCGGCCCTGCCGCACGCGCGCGCGCATTCCGGGATCCTGATCCCTCATCGGCTCTGCCACGTCGTCGGAGCCGCCGCGGAGGGCGACCCCCGGACGGAGGATCTCCTGTACTCCTTCCGGGACACGCTGTGGAAGATTCTCGTATCGGGAGTCACGAGCCGTGCCTTCCATGCGCGGGACGCGATGCGTCATCCGGGGCGTGCCCGGTCCGCGCTCGACGTCCTCGCCGGCCGGCGGGCGGTCGACCTTTCGCGGTACGTGCTGGCGTACAAGGAGCCGTTCATGGCCTTCGCGGCGGCGCGACTGGCCGGCCACTTCCGCACCGCCCGCATCCTGCATCTGATCCGCGACGGTCGCGATTGCGCGGATTCGATGGACCGCACGTACGGCAACGCGCTGTCGGACGAGGTCCTCAGGGCAGACGGATCGCTGTGGCGCCAGGTCGGCACCGAGATCGGCGTAGCGCGGAGGTTCGAGGGCAGCATGCTGCCGTGGTGGGTGGCGGAAGGTCGCGAGCGGGAGTTCCTGTCGACGTCGCGGATCGGGCGCTACCTGTGGATGTGGCGGGAGTCGGTCGAGCGGGGGCGGCAGGCCCGAGGCGTGGCCGCGGATCGCTACGCGGAGCTTCGATACGAGGACCTGTGCCGCGATCCCCGATCCGCGGGCCGCATGCTGACGGAGTTCCTGGGCGTCGAGCCGTCGCCGCGCTTCGATCGCGCGCTCCGGCGGGCGCGCGCCAGCTCGATCGGGATCGCCCGCGGGCGCGGGGGGACCGACAGCCAGCCGGCGGACGTGGGGCGGCTCCTCCGGGAACTGGGATACTCCGGATGACGCATCCCGAACCGCAATCCGCCGTGTGGACGGTCATCCGGCCGAAGGGTCGCTGGTTCGACCTCCGTCTCCGCGAGCTGTGGAGCTACCGGGATCTCGTCGGATTGTTCGTCCGGCGCGATTTCGTGGCCCAGTACAAGCAGACGATCCTCGGCCCCCTCTGGCACGTGGTCTATCCGCTGCTGACGACGGTCACCTTCACGATCGTCTTCGGCCGCATCGCGCGGATCTCGACGGACAGTCTCCCGCCGTTCCTGTTCTACCTGTCCGGAAACGTCCTGTGGGGCTATTTCAACAACAGCTTCACGAAGACCTCGAACACGTTCGTGTCGAACGCCAACGTCTTCGGCAAAGTGTACTTCCCGCGCCTCGCCGTACCCCTCTCGACCCTGGGGTCGAGCCTGATCGGCTTCCTGATCCAGTTCGCGATCTTCCTCGGGTTCCTCGCGTACTTCATGGCCCGGGGCGCGCCGGTCGATCCGAACGCCTGGGCGCTGGCGACGCCCCTCCTCCTGCTTCCCATGGCGGGACTCGGTCTCGGGGGCGGCATCATCCTCTCCGCCCTGACCACCCGTTATCGCGACCTGACCAGCGTCGTGACGTTCGGCGTGTCCCTGCTCATGTATCTGACGCCGATCGTCTATCCGCTCTCCGCGGTGCCGGAGGCCTATCGTGGAATCGTCATGATCAATCCGCTCACGCCGATCGTCGAGGCGTTCCGGTTCGCGTTCCTCGGCGTGGGAACCGTGAGCGTCCCCCATCTGGCGTACACCGCCGTGGTCACGATCGCGACGCTGTTCTTCGGCGTTCTGATCTTCAACCGGGTCGAACGCACGTTCATGGACACGGTCTGATCGTCGGAGGCGGGATGCGATCGATCCAGGTCGAACAGGTGTCGAAGCACTACCGGCTGGGCGTGATCGGACGCGGAACGCTGCGCGAGGACGTTCATCGCTGGGTGGGTCGCGCGCGCGGCCGTCCCGAGGCCTTGTCGCACGACGGCGACGAGCTCAAGCGAGGCGATTACATCTGGGCGCTCCGGGACGTGAGCTTCGAGGTCGATCAGGGGGAGATCGTCGGCATCGTGGGAAGCAACGGGGCGGGGAAGAGCACGCTGCTCAAGATCCTGTCGAGGATCACCGCGCCGACCACGGGCGCGGTGAGGCTGAAGGGGCGCGTGGGAAGCCTGCTAGAGGTGGGAACGGGCTTTCATCCCGAGCTCACCGGCCGCGAGAACATCTACCTCAACGGCGCGATCCTCGGGATGCCCAAGCACGAGACCGAGCGCAAGTACGACGAGATCGTCGCCTTCTCGGGGATCGCCGACTTCATCGAGACTCCCGTCAAGCGTTACTCCTCGGGCATGCGGGTACGGCTGGCCTTCGCGGTGGCCGCTCACCTGGAGCCGGAGATCCTGCTGGTCGACGAAGTCCTCGCCGTCGGCGACGCCGCGTTCCAGAAGCGCTGCATCGGGAAGATGGGCGAGGTGGCGAGAGGGGGGCGAACCGTGCTCTTCGTCAGCCACGACATGTCCGCGATCTCGGCGCTCTGCGAGCGCGTGATTTTCCTCGATGGAGGCCGCATCGCCGCCGACGGCGACACGGACGCCACGATCGAAACCTATCTCGCGGCCCTGCACGGCTCGGGGCCCGAGTTCGGAGAGGTCCTCGTGACTCCCGCGGGCACGAGCGACGGCGAGCCGATCACGCTGCATGCGGTGCGCACGATGGATTCCGACGGCCGCGTGCGGGGAGATTTCAAGAGCGCCGAGGCGATCATCGTCGAATTCGACTTCACCCGGCTCGAGCCCATCGATTACCTGCGGATCGGATTCGAGCTGGTCTCGGCCAGAGGGGCGATCGTCTTCCACAGCTTTCACAACGATCTCTCCGAGATGCTCCCGCACGAGCCGACCGGCGGCGTCGAGCGTCTGCAGGCCATTATCCCAGCCGGGCTGCTCAACGGAGGGATCTATCAGATCCGCCCGTTCCTTCGAAGGCATCGGCGCGGATCGGGCTGGATCCTGCGCGACGCGCCGGGTCCTTCGGTGCACGTCATGCTCAACGTCCCGAACCCCGACTACATGGCTTCCAAGCGAGTGGGCGTCGTGGCCCCCATGATCGAATGGAAGTCTCCCTGACGGCCGCGCGGATCTCCGCGGTCATCCCGGTGCACGATCGCTCGGGTCTCCTGGAAGAGGCGGTGGAGTCGCTCGTCGCGACGCGCTACGGTGATCTCGAGATCGTGATCGTCGAAGACGGCGGGGGGGAGGAGACCGCGGCCCGCGCGCGCGCCCTGGCCGAGCGCCATCCCGGCGTCGTGCGGACGGTCCGCCACCCGGACGGCCGCAACCACGGACCGGGTGCAAGCCGCAACCGCGGCGTTCAGGTGTCGACCGGAGAGTACATTTGCTTCCTGGACGCGGACGACATCGTCCTGCCGAACCGGTTCGCGCGCGCGCCCTCGGCGCTGGACGCGGACGCGGCCCTGGATGGCGTCGGCGAGCGTTTCCTCCGTGAGGAAGGTTCGCCGCGCGCCCGTACCGCCTCCGGAGACAGGCGGGGGTTGACCGAAGCGCTCCTCGGACCCGGCATCCGATGGCATACGAGCTCGATCCTCCTGCGGCGACGGTGCTTCCTCGACGTCGGGGGCTTCAGCGAGTCCTTGCGCACGTCCGAAGACTGGGTGCTGTGGGTCAAGCTCGCCCTCGTCGCCCGGATCGGGGATGGAGGCGCGGAGCCGGTGGCGGTCTACCGCCGGCACGGGGAGAACACCGCGCCGGTTCTCGAGAACAGCCTGCTCGCCTTCCTGGAGGTCATGCGATGGTCGAAGGCGCGGGGACTCGGCGGCCCGCGGGTCGCGCGGGTCCGAAGCGGCGCGTGGGGGAAGCTCCTCTACGTCTGCGATCGGCTCCGGCGCCAGGGACGGCGGCGGCGTGCCGCGGCGATGCTGGCCGCCGCCGCGGCCGCGGAGCCGTCGTTCGCCCTGCGTGTCGGGTTCTGGCGGAACCTGATCCGCTGCGCGCTGCCGGCGAGGACCGGGAGCTGACCGCTCGCGCGGGACGACCCGGGTCGGGCGGGGGGCGCAGGCTCCTGTTCGTGGCCGGCTCGGCGCATCCGCTGGGGGGGTTGACGACGTGGCTGGACTACGTCGTGCCGGGTCTCGCCGCGCGGGGATGGAGTCCCGTCCTCGGCCTGGTCGAAGGCCCGCGCCATCACCGCCCCGAGCGGCTGCTGGCCGCGCATCCCCACGAGCCCTGGCTCCGGATCCCGTGCTCGACCGGCACGCCGGAGGGTCGGTGTCGCGCGCTCGCGCGCGCCCTCGACGGGGCGCGGCCCGACGTGGCCGTCGGCGTCAACGTCCCCGATCTCTTTCCGGCGCTCGATCGGGTCCGGCGGGCCGGCGCGAGCGCACGGGGGCTGATGACGATCCACGGGATCGAGCCGGATCTCTACGCCGACGCGGCCCGCTTCGGCGACGTGCTCGACGGCGTGGCGGCGACCAACCGGCTCGCCTGCCGGCTGCTCGAGGACGTCGCCGGCGTGGAGGGGGAGCGCGTGTTCTACGCCCCGTACGGCGTGGAGACGGAGGGGACGCCGTCCGAGCGGGCGCGCGCCGGGGGAGCCTTCCGCATCGGCTTCGCGGGCCGGCTCGAGCAGTCCCAGAAGCGGATCCTCGACCTGCCCGCGATCGACCGCGCGCTCGCCGACCTCGGAGTGGACGCCGTCCTGCGCGTGGCGGGGATGGGCCCGGAGGAGGAAGCGCTGCGGCGAGAGCTGCCCGCGGACCGGAGCGCGTTCCTCGGGGCCGTGCCCGGGCCCGATCTCCCGGCGCGGCTCTTTCGCGAGATCGACGCGCTCGTCGTTCCCTCGCGCTGGGAGACGGGCCCGCTCGTCGCATGGGAAGCCATGGCGCTGGGAGTTCCCGTCGTCGCGTCGCGCTACGTGGGGTCGGGCCTCGAGGCCGCGCTCCGGCACGAAGAGAACGCGCTCCTGTTCGAGATCGGAGACGTCGCCGCGGCCGCCCGGCAGCTCGCCCGGCTCGCCCGCGACTCGGCCCTGTGCGCCCGGCTGGCGGCGGGCGGACGCGCCCTCGTCCGCGCGCGCTACACGCGGACCCGCTCGCTCGACGCGTGGGAGCGGGCGCTCGAAACCGTGCTCGAGCTCCCTCCCCGGCCCCCGGCGCGCGCGCCCCGCGTCCCCGCGGCGACCGGGCGCCTCGAGCGACGGCTCGGGGCGAAACGGGCGGAGGACGTCCGACGGCTGCTCCGCCGGAGGGGGCCCGACGCCGGGTCGGGGGGCGAGTGGCCGCACGCCTACGGCCGCGGGCCCGGGCGCGAGGAGTTCCTGCGCCGGGCCGCGGACCTCGACCGTGACGCGGGCGGTGACGCGTGCTCTCGCCCTTGAAGCTGGCCGCCGGCCAGGCGTGGGCCGCGTGGCGGCGCTATCCCGCCGTCCGGCGCGAGCTCGTCTCGGCGGCGCCCGGCCCGACGATCCTCGTCACCGGAATGTACCGGACGGGCACGTCGTGGACGGGGAGCGTGCTGGCCGCCGCCGGGCTCTGGCACCTCCACGAGCCGTTCAACCCGAACCGGCGTCTGTGGCCCGACGAGCTCGCCTACGCTCCGGCCGGCGCGCCGCGGCCGGCGATCGATCGGCTCGTCGGCGAGCTCCTCGAGGGCCGCCATCGGTCGGTTCTCAAGCTCCAGCACGCCGGCCGGTGGTTCACGCCGCTCCGGCTCCTTCCGCTCCGGCCCGGCCGCGTCCTCCTCAAGGATCCCTCGGCAGCGCTGCTGTCCGAGTACCTCGTCCGTCGGCACGACATGCGCGCGGTCGTCCTGTTCCGGCACCCCGCCGCCGTCGTGGCGAGCTTCGTCCGCCTCGGATGGCCGACGGGCCGCCTCGTCGCCGGGTTGCGCGCGTCGCGCTCCCTGATGGACGACTGGCTCGCGCCGCACGCGAGCGAGATGGACGCCGTCGCCGGACGGAGCGACTGGCTCTCGGGCACGGTCCTGTACGGGTGCGTCGCCCGCGTGCTCCTGGGGTTCGCGAATCGGAATCCGGTGCGGATGCGGAGAGTCGCGTTCGAGGCCCTGTGCGCGGATCCGGAGGGGGAGTTCCGGGACCTCTACCGCTGGCTCGGCCTTCCGCTTGACGACAGGTTTCACGAAGTCCTCGCCGTCCTCGCCGCGGGCGGGGACGATCGGGCGCGCGCGAGCCCCTTCGGCGTCGTGCGGGCGAGCGCCGCCATGGCGGGACGCTGGAGGTCGGACGTGCCGCGAGCGGGGCAGTCGACGGTCCGCGAAGCCTGGACGCGGTTCGACCTTCCGCTCTATCGCGAGCCGGCCGAGTGGGACGTCGACGCGGAGGAAGCCGGATGACGGGGTCGAACACGGAGGCGGCGAGGGTGAGCGTGCTCGTCGCGGCCTACAACCGCGAGGGCTACGTGCGCGAATGCGTGGAGTCGATCCTGGCGACGCGTTATCCGAACCTCGAGGTCGTGGTCGTCGACGACGGATCGACCGACGCCACGCCGGCGATCCTGGCAGAGGTCGAGGCGGGAAGCGGGGGCGTCGTCCGCATCCTGCGCCATCCCGACGGACGGAACCTCGGGTGGGGCTCGAGCCTGAACCTCGCGATCGCCCGCGCGAGCGGCGCGTTCGTCTGCTTCCTCGATTCGGACGACGTGATGATGCCGCATCGCTTCGAGCGGGCGGTTCCTCTGCTGGACGGCGATCCCGCGCTCGACGGCGTGATCGAAGTCGCCGAAGTGCTCTTCGACGGGCGGCAGGAGCGCGAAGCCTGGGGGGATCGCGCGCGCCGCTACGGCCCGCGGGCGGAGGCCATCGCCGCCGACGGCTTCCTCCGGGCTTGCCTCCTCGATCGGACGTGCTCCATGCACACCTCGAACATCCTCGTGCGCAGGAGCCTGTTCGAGCGGAGCGGCGTCTTCAGGCCGGGCCGGGAACGGAGCGGGGACTTCCATCTCTGGCTGCGCCTGGCCGCCTGCGGCCGGTTCGCCGTCGGCGAGAGCGGCCGCCCGGTGACCTGCTACCGGCGCCACGCCGGCAACGTCTGGACGCCGCAGGGCGGGGACAGCGTCCGGGATCTCCTCGTCCTCGCGGAGATCGCATCGTGGGCGCGCGACTCCCCGCACGTGTCGGAAGCGAACGTCGCCGTCCTCGACGAGGCGTACCGCCGCAAGGCGCGCTGGTGTCTGTCGACCCTCCGCGCGGAGGGCGACCGCGGCGGCCTCGTGCGGCTCGCCCGTGCGCTCCTCCGGAGAGACCCTTCGTGGGCGCTCGATCGGCGATTCGTCGGAAACCTGGGGCGGGGGATCCTCGGCCGCCCGTGGACCCCCGCCGGCCGCCGGAGGCGGGTGTGAGGCATTCCCTCCGACAGAAGCTCGGGGCCGCTCTCCTCGACTGGCCCGGGTATGAATGGAACCTGCGCGGGGCTCGCGCGCCGGTGGGAAGGCGCGGCCACTGGACGCGGATCCGGAACCGTCGCGACAGGATCGTGACGGACCTCGACGGACGCGGCGCGGCGTGCGATGGCCGCTGGACGAGCCGCCTCCACGTGTGCGACGTCTTTCCGTCTCTGGGTCGCCGCCTCCAGGACCGCGCGCTCGCGGAATGGCCGCCGGCGTTCGCCGCCGAGCCCGATCCATCCGGCGGGGGACCGGCACCCGAGGTCTCGTTCGTCGTCGGACACCGCGGCCTCGACCGCGTGCCCCACCTCCGGCGCGTCCTCGCGAGCATCGCCGGTCAGACCGGCGCCCGCGTCGAGTGCGTCGTCGTCGAGCAGTCCGCGCAGCCGGAGCTCGCCGGTCGGGTCCCCGAGTGGGTGAGCGTCGTCCACACTCCGGCGCCGACGGGAATGCCGTACTCGCGGGCGTGGGCGTTCAATGTCGGCGCGCGGGCGGCGGGCGGCGCCCTCCTCGCGTTCCACGACAACGACATGATCGTACCCGCGAGATACGCGGCCGAGCTCCTCGCGGTCCGCAGACTGGGTTACGAGGTCATGAACCTGAAACGGTTCGTCTTCTACCTGGGGGAGCGCGAGACCGCGCGCGTCCTCGACGGAGAGCCGATCGCCGGCCCGCCCGAGCGCGTGATCCAGAATCTCGAGGGCGGGGGCTCGGTGGCGATCGACCGCGACGCGTTCTTCGCCATCGGGGGGTTCGACGAGTCGTTCGTCGGGTGGGGCGGCGAGGACAACGAGTTCTGGGAGCGGGCGGCCCTGCGGGCCGTGTGGCCGTGGGGCTACCTCCCGCTCGTCCACCTGTACCATGCGGAGCAGCCCGAGAAGCGAATGTCCGATCGACGGACCGCGGCGCTCCTCGAAGAACGGTCGCGGATCGCGCCGGAGGAACGCGTCGGGGAGCTCCGCGCGCGGGCGTTCGGGCGCCCGCAGGGCCCCGACCCGGCCTACGCGCCGCCCGGGACCCCGTGACCCGGGATCGCGAGAAGCCCGGGGTCGTCCGGTCGCTGACCCGCCGTCTCCGCGGGTCGCGGAGCCGGGACCGCGTCCGGGGACTCCAGTCCTGCGGGGCGCGGGTCGTCATCGGTCGCGACGTTCACGTCTCACACCCGGGCTGGCTCTGCCTCGGGAACGACGTGCGACTGGGCGCGGGAATCCGCCTCGAGACCGCGGGCGGATTGACCGTGGGACACGGGACCCGGATCGGCCGCTCGGTGACGATCCGGACCACCGACGATTCGGCGGGCGCGTCGCGCCCGCGCCGTCCGGTCCTCATCGGCCGCGACGCGACGATCGGTCCCGGGGCCCGCATCGGGCCGGGGAGCCGGATCGCCGACGGCGTCAGCGTCGCCGCGGGCGCGGTCGTCGAGGGCGACGTTGGGGAGATCGTTCGCGGAGCCGCCGGCGGCGTTCCGCCCGACACGCGGTTCGTCTTCCTGCCTTCGACCGGACGATCGGGAACGACGACGATGGCGCGGCTCCTCTCGCGACACCCGGAGATCCGCTGTCATCACGAGCGCCGCCGCCAGCTGATCCGCCTCTCGACCGAGCTCGCCCACGGCCTCGTCGACGAGGCGGCCGCCGAGGTCGAGCTCGAGGCGATCTACCTTGGGAGCGGTGTCTACCGCTCGGCCGTCTACGGCGAGTCCGACCATCGCCTGTTCGACCTCCTCGCAATCCTGGGACGGATCCTGCCGGAGTCCCGGTTCGTGTGGCTGATCCGAGACGGGCGCGACGTCGTGGCTTCGACGCTGGCTCGCGGTTGGTACGGGGGCGAGTTCCGGAGCGGGACCTGGGGCGAGTACCGGTTGCGCGCCGACGCCTGCGGCGACATGCCTACGGAGGAGTGGGACGCGATGACGCCGTTCGAGAAGAACTGCTGGTACTGGGCCTTTGTGAACCGGCGCATCGACGCCGAGCTCGCCGGACTCGCGCCCGACAGGTGGATGGCGCTGAGGCTCGAGGACATCGCCTCGCGATCGGCGCCGTTGTTCGAGTTCCTCGGCGTGGAGCCGATCGAAGTGGGCGGCGAGCGCGAGAACCGTTCCCGGCGGGCCGTCGTGCAGCCGGATCTCTGGGGCGCGTCCGAGAAGGCCGCGTTCGACCGCTGGTGCGGGGAGACCATGGACCGCTGGTACGAAGGCTGGAGGCGGGGATGACGGGTCCGGAAGTCGAGCCGGGCCTCGTTTCGACGATCGTTCCCGTCCATGACCGGCCGGTCCTCCTCGAGGAGGCCGTGGAGAGCGTGCTCGGGCAATCGTACCGGCCGCTCGAGGTCGTGATCGTCGACGACGGATCCACCGACGAAACGCCGCGCGTCGCCGATCGTCTCGCCGCGGAGAATCCCGCGACGGTACGCGCCCTGCACGTCGCCCGCGGAGGCCCCGGTCGCGCGCGCGAAGCCGGGCGGCGGGCGGCCCGCGGCGAGTTCCTCCAGTATCTGGACAGCGACGACCTCCTGGTCGCGGGGAAATTCGAGTCGCAGATCGCGGCCCTCCGGACCGATACCGCGGCCGGCGTCGCCTACGGGTGGACCGCCTATCGGCCGGACGGACGGTCGGTCGGCGATCGACCCTGGAAGCGGACCGGCGAGCGGATCGAGCGCATGTTCCCGTCCTTTCTCCAGAGCCGGTGGTGGGGGACGTCGACTCCGCTCTACCGGCGCAGCGTCACCGACGCGGCGGGCCCCTGGTCCGACCTGTGGAACGAAGAGGACTGGGAATACGACTGCCGGGTCGCGGCGCTCGGCGTCCGGCTCGCGTTCGTCCCGCGGCTCGTCTCGATCCAGCGCGGACACGACGGGACGCGCCTCAGCCGCGCCGTCTCTTCCGATCCGGAGAAGCTGAGGAATCGCGCGCTCGCCCACGCCAGGATCCTCGGGCATGCGCGCCGCGCGGGGATCGGCCCGCGCGCGGCCGAGATGCGGCACTTCGCGCGCGAGCTATTCCTGCTCGCCCGGCAGTGCGGGGCGGCGGGTCTGGCCCGCGAGTCCCGCGAGCTCGCGCGGCTGTCCCGCCTCGCGTCCCGCGGAGGTGGACGCGGGCTCGACGTCTGGCTCTACTCCGGCCTGGCGGGGGTCGTGGGGTGGCGACGGCTGGGCCGCCTGGCCGGCGGCCTGGACCGGCTGCGGTGAGACCGGGTCCGCGGTTCCTCGGAATCGGGGCCCAGAAGGCGGCCACGACGTGGCTCGACGCCTGCCTCAGGCGTCATCCGCAGATCTGGCTCCCGCCCCTCAAGGAGCTCCACTATTTCGACGATCGCGATTCCGGCGACGATCCCGCGGGTCGCCCTCTCCTCGCCTCCCGATGGTCCGGTCGCCGGCTCCGCCGGCAGCTCGTGCCGCGGCTCCGATCCGATGCGCGTCACCTCGACGTTTCCGGTCTGCGCTGGGACCTGCGCTACTTCTTCGGCCGGCGGAGCGACAGGTGGTATCTTTCGCTCTTTCCGCGTGACCCGGATTCGGTGGCGGGCGAGATTACTCCCGACTACTCGATTCTCGACGCGGCCTCGGTGGCGCGGGTCCACGCCATCCTGCCGGACGTCAAGTTGATCCTCCTGATGCGTGACCCGATCGACCGATCGTGGTCCCAGATCCGGATGGACGTGGCGCGGGCGGGCCGGCCGATCCGCGACGTCCCGCACGAGGAGCTCGTCGCGCTCGCGCGCAGCCGTCGCGTGGCCCGGCGGAGCGACTACGACCGCACGTTGCGAAACTGGGGGAGCCGTTACGCGGACGGGAGGTTCTTCATCGGATTCATGGAGGACGTGCGCGACCGGCCCGAGGTCCTGCTCGCGGACCTGTGCCGGTTCCTGGGCGTCGACGCGTCGCCGCCGGGAGGTCCCCTCGCTCGCCGTCGCGTGCATGCGGGAGAGAGCGGCGGGGAGATCCCCCCGGGCGTCGCGCGGGAGCTCGCGCGACTCCATCTGGATGGACTGCGGGCGCTCGAGGCGCGGTTCGGCGGCCCCGTCCGAGCATGGCGGGAACGCGCCGAGAGGCTCGCGGGATGAAGCCCCATGTGAGCGTCGTGATGGGCGTGCGCGACGACGCTCCGTATCTGAGGGAGACGCTGGACAGCGTGCTGTCCCAGGCGGGCCCGCGGCTCGAGGTCATCGTCGTCGACGACGGATCGACGGACGGATCGAGGGAGATTCTGCGCCGCTACGCGGAGACGGACGCCCGCGTCCGGGTGGTGGAGCAGGCGAATCAGGGGCTCACGATCGCGTTGATCCGCGGATGCGCCATGGCCGGCGCCGACTACGTCGCGCGACAGGACGCCGCGGACCTCTCGCGGCCCGGCCGGATGGCGGCGCAGGCGGCGGCGCTCGACGCGGACCCCTCGCTGGCTTTCGTCTCCTGCTGGACGGACGTGTGCGGTCCCGAGTGGGAATTCCTCCACACGCGACGCGGCACGGGACGCGCGGCGCGACCGGTCGACGCCGTGGGGACGCGCGACGGAAGAGCCGTTCTGGTCGACGATCCCACGCATCACGGCTCGGTGATGTTCCGCAAGCGCGCCTACGATCGGGTCGGAGGCTATCGCGCGGAGTTCTACCTGGCCCAGGATCGCGACCTCTGGTGTCGTCTCGCCGAGGAGGGGCGGCTGCAGGTCCTGCCGCGACCGCTCTACGCCGTGCGGGTCCTGCCCGACAGCCGGACCTCGACGCACCGCGAGGTCCAGCTCCGCCTCGGACGGCTCGCGCTGGAAGCGCTCGACCTCCGGCGTCGGGGCCGCGGGGACCAGCCGGCGCTGGAGCAGGCGCGGAGCCTGCGCCCGGAGGCGGCACCCGACGACCGGTCGCGGGCGGCGGCGTTCTACTTCGTCGGCGAGGCGTTGCGCCGGAACGGCGACCCCCGCTGCATCCCGTATCTCCGGAGAGCCCTCCGGCTGGACTCCGGAAGCGGACGCGCATGGGCCCGGCTCGCGCAGGCCGGGCTGGGTCGCGGGCTCGCCAGGCTGAGGGGGTCATGGCGGAGCTGACGGGCGTCACGGTCGTTATCCCCAGCTACGGACGGGAGGAGGTCCTCGTCGAGACGGTCCGGCGCGTGCTGGGGCTCGAGCCGCCGCCGGACGAGATCCTCGTCATGGACCAGACGCCCTCCCATGGAGCGGAGGTCGAGGACGAGCTCGCGCGGCTGGAGGGGGCGGGCGCGATCCGCTGGATCCGACTCGGTCGCGCGTCGATCCCGCACGCCATGAACGCGGGACTCCTGCGCGCCCGGTCGGACATCGTCCTCTTCCTGGACGACGACGTCGTCCCGGATCGCCGTCTCGTTCGGGCTCATCGCGAGGCCCACCGCGACTCCGGGGCGAGCGTGATCGCCGGGCAGGTCCTGCAGCCCGGCGAGGAACCCGTCTCCGACGCTTCGGGTCCGTTCCGGTTCAGCTCGGCCGAGCCGCGCCGCGTGACCGAGGTGATGGGCGGGAACTTCTCGATCCGGCGCGACCTGGCTCTCGCCATCGGCGGAATGGACGAGAACTTCGTCCGCGCCGCCTACGGCTTCGAGGCGGAGCTGTGCGAGCGCGCCCGCTCCTCCGGCGCCACGATCCTGTTCGAGCCCCGCGCGACTCTCCGGCATCTGCGGGCTCCGACCGGCGGGACCCGCGCCTGGGGCGATCACCTGCGCACGATCCGACCCGGACACTCGGTGGGAGCGTTCTATCGCATCTTCCGGACGGACCCGCTCGCGGCCGTTCCCCTGCGTGTCGCCGGCCGGATCGCGCGGTCGGTGCGGACGCGCCATCACCTGTCCCGGCCCTGGTGGATCCCGGTGACGCTCGTGGCGGAGTCGCTGGGGCTGATCTGGGCCGTCGGCCTCGCGCTGCGCGGGCCGCGACTGCTGGCGGGGGAAGTCCGCGGCGCGGGTCGAGGCGAGGGTGCCGCATGATCACGTATGACGTTCTCGTCATCACGGGCGCGACGGTACTCCTCTGCGTGGCGCACTGGCGCGCCGGAGTGATCGCCACGCTGATCCTCGGGCTCGCTCTCGACCCGATGCGCAAGCTCGTTGTCGGCGAGCCTCTTTACTTGAGCGGGCTCGTGTTCGTTCTGGTGGGCGCCACGTTGATCGGGCTCCGCCTGCGCGGGGTCTCGCTCTCGCCGCGGCCGATCTTCGCCTGGAGCTCGGCTTTCCGGGTGCCGCTCATCCTGTTCCTGTTGCTCGTCCTCTTTCAGAGCGTGGCCGCCATCACCCGAAGCGGCAGCTGGGTCATCGGCCTGATCGGACTGGTGGCCTACCTGGCCCCCATCCCGGGAGTCCTGATCGGATTCGCCTACGCGAGGAGCACGACGGAGGTGCGGAAGCTCGTGCGCTGGTACATCGGTGCGGTGATCGTCATGGCCGTCGGCATCTATCTGTCGCGCGCGGGGTACGACTGGCGACTGCTCGATGCGGTCGGCGTGGGACTGGTCGCCTACACGCCCACCGGCGACCAGCTGGCGCTGGCCAGCGGGTTCTTCCGGACACCCGAGATCGCGGCCTGGCACGTGGCGATGGCGACGTGCTTCACGATCATGCTGTTCCTGTCGCGCCGCAGGATCGCGGTCCAGCTCTGGCCGACAGTCGTCGTCGTCCTGTATCTGGCCCTGGCGCTGATGTTCACCGGCCGTCGAAAGGGGATCATCGAAGTCGCGATCTTCGTCCTCGTCTTCCTGCTGATGATCGCCTATTTCCGCAGGCAGGCGATGAAGACCGCGCTGATTCTCGCGCTGGTATGCTTCTTCACGGTCGCGCTCTTCGCGCTGACCGAGCTCGGCGAGCTGCTGGGGATCTCGGGCTACTACGCCCGCGGAACGAACATCGGAATGGAGGAAGCGGGTCGCTATCAGCGACTGAGCACCGGGGCCCTCAAGTTCGTGATCCAGCGCAACGGGTGGCTCGGGTCGGGGGCGGGAACGGCGAGCCAGGGGGCGCAGTACTTCGGCGGCGGATCGAGCCTCGTGGGAAGGGCGTCGGAGGGGGGGATCGGGAAGATCGTCGCCGAGCTCGGCGTTCCGGGGCTCGTCATGCTGGTGGTCCTCGGCGTGGCTGTGACCTTCTATCTCTGGAAGATCGCCCGCGCCGCGAGCCGGGGGGACGTACGGCGCGCGTATTACGCCCTCGGCATGATCGCCTTGCTGGTCGCCAACGCCGTCATCTTCGCCGTCGCCCATCAGGTCTTCGGCGATCCGCTCGTCCTGTACGTCATCGGGCTCGTGCTCGGGATGACGTTCGCGATCCCCCACATGCGACCCGCCCCCGTCCGTCCTCAGGGCCAGCGGCCGTCCGGGGAACCCACCGTGCCCGCGGGATCCGTGCATTGAAGCTCGGAATCGTGGCTTCGCATCCGGTGCAATACCAGGTCCCGTGGTATCGCGCCCTGGCCGCCCGTGAGAACCTGGAGCTGATGGTCTACTACGGGCTGCTTCCGACGCCGGTCCAGCAGGGTGTCGGTTTCGACGTCGATTTCACCTGGGACGTTCCGCTCCTGGACGGCTATCGCTGGGTGGAGCTGCCGAACAGCGCCCGCAGGCCGTCCCTCCGCGGGTTCTTCTCGAGTCGCACGCCGGAGGTCCTCGACGTCCTGGAGGAGGACCGGCCCGACGCGGTGATCGTGAGCGGCTGGCAATCCCTGCCCCTGGTGCAGGCGCTCAGGGCGTGCGAGCGACTCGAGATCCCGTGCCTGGTTCGAGGCGAGTCCAGCGACCTCCGCGAACGCCGCTGGTGGACGCGCGCGATTCATCGTCGCCTGCTGTCCCGCTACGACGCCTGTCTGGCCATCGGCGAGGCGAACCGCCGGTTCTATCTGCGGAACGGCGTCGATCGCGAGCGCATCTTCACGGCTCCCTACTTCGTGGACGATCGGCGATTCCTCGAGCAGGCCGCGCGGCTGAACCCGGAGCGCGAAGCGATCCGGCGGGAGTGGGGGCTCGAGGACGACGACGTCTGCTTCCTCTTCGCCGGCAAGCTGGTCGCCAAGAAACGGCCGCTCGACTTCCTCCGCGGCTGCGAGATCGCGCGCCGCGAGAACCCCGCCATCCGCCCGCTCTTCGTCGGAACGGGCAGGAAGGCGGCGGACGCGAAGCGCTTCGCCCGCGAGAGCCGGCTGCCCGCGGTGTTCGCCGGATTCCTGAACCAGTCGCAGATCGGTCGCGCGTACGTGGCCGCCGATTGCCTCGTGCTCCCTTCCGACTACGGCGAGACCTGGGGCCTGGTCGTCAACGAGGCGATGCTCCACGGCGTGCCGGCGATCGTGAGCGATCGGGTCGGATGCGGGCCCGACCTGGTCGACGAACACGTCACCGGTCGGATCTTCCCGTTCGGAGACGTCAAGGCGCTGGCCCGCGCCTTGCTCGACGTGGCAGCCGACCCGGAGGGTCGCCGAGAGATGGGGAGCCGGGCGCGGTTCCGCGTCGCGGCCTACTCCGCCGATCGCGCGGTCGAAGGGACGCTCGCCGCGGTCGCGTTCGCGACGGGCGAGCGGGCCGGGGTGCGGGCGTGAGCGATGCGTGCCACGTATGGTTGCCGGATCTGCGCGCGACCCGCGGCGGAATCCAGCGCTATTCCGGCTTCCTCCTCGAGGCGCTACGCGCGGCGTGGCCCGGGCGGCGCCTCGAAGTCTTCCTGAAGAACGACGCTCCCGGGACCGTGACGCTCGACGGTGTCCGCGTGCATGCGATCGGCCGCCTGCCGGAGCGGCTCCGCACGCCGGGGTTCACCGCGCGGGTCGTTTCGCGGGCGCTCGCGGATCGTCCCCGGCTGATCATCGCCGGGCATCTGAACTTCGCGGTCGTCTCGGACTGGCTCCTTCGACGGGCCGGAATCCCGTACTGGATCCTGACCCACGGCATCGAGGCCTGGGGTGTGGAGAGGCCCGCGCTCAGGCGGGCGTTGGCGCGGGCCGCGTGCGTGGTCTCGGTCAGCCGGTACACGGGGCAGCGTCTGATCGCGGAGCAGGGGCTCGATCCCGCCCGGACGGCGATCCTCCACGGCACGTTCGACCCGGCCGTGTTCCGGCCACGCGCCCGTTCCGCCGCGCTCCTCGACCGGCTGGGCCTCGGGGCGGCGCGGCCGATCCTCCTGACAGTCGCCCGGCTGGCGGGCCGCGAGCGGCGAAAGGGGTACGACGTCGTGCTCGAGGCGCTGCCGGGGATCCGCGCCCGTTTCCCCGGAGTCCACTACGTTCTCGTCGGGGAGGGACACGACCGCCCCCGGATCGAGCGCCGGATCCGCGAGCTCGGGCTCGATCGCCACGTCACGCTCGTCGGCTTCGTCCCCGACGTCGAGCTGCCCGACTATTACGGACTCTGCGATCTGTTCGCGATGCCCGGCAGTCGCGAGGGATTCGGCATCGTCTATCTGGAGGCGCTGGCGTGCGGGAAGCCCGCCATCGCGGGAAACAGGGACGGCGCGCGGGACGCTCTCCTCGACGGGGAGCTCGGCGTGCTGGTCGATCCAGACGACGTCGCTGCGTTCGGCGACGCGGCCGTGGAGGTGCTCAGCGGCCGGCATCCCAATCGGACGCTCTACGATCCCGACGAGCTCCATCGGCGCGTGGCCGAGAGGTTCGGGCCCGCGAGCTTCCGCGGGCGGCTGGAGGAGATCCTCGCCGCCAGCGGCCTTCGAGGGGCCTCCTGAGCGCGCGTCCGATCGATGCCGCGCCGGGGCAGTCGTTCGGGATCGTCCACACGATCGCGCGCATCGCGGTCGCGGACGGCGGACCTTCGCGGACGGTTGTCGCGCTCTGCCGCTCGCTGGCCGCCCTGGATGTCCGCGTCGAGCTCGTGACGGGCGAGGTGGACGTTTCCGACGTCGGAGTCCCGGCCCATGTGGCTGGAATGAGCTCCCGGCCCGGCCGGCCGCGCCCCGAACGCCGACGCTTCGCGCGGCTTCTCGAGGCCCGGCTGGCGGCGGTTCCGAATCCGGTCGTGCACGACCATGGGATCTGGCTCTCGAGCAACCGGACCGCGGCCGCCGTCGCCGGGAAGGCGCGCGCGCCGCGCATCGTGAGCCCGCGCGGCATGCTCTCGGAATGGGCGCTCGCCTGGCGGGGCTGGAAGAAGCGGGTCGCATGGATCGCGCACCAGCGCCGCGACCTGGAGACGGCCGCCGCGCTCCACGCCACTTCGGACCTCGAGCTCGAGGAGATCCGCGCCGCCGGGATCGCCGTGCCGGTGGCCGTGGTGCCCAACGGCGTGGACGTTCCTCCGCTGGCCTCTTCGACCCCGGCCACGGCCGGGCGGACCCGCCGCTTCCTCTTTCTCTCGCGCATCCATCCCAAGAAGGGCCTGGAGACCCTGATCGAAGCGTGGAGGGTCGCGCGCCCCGAAGGCTGGGAACTCGTGATCGCCGGTCCCGACGAGGCCGGGCACCGGGCCGCGGTCGAGAAACGGGCGCGCGCGCTCGGTCCGGGATCGGCGGTGCGGTTCCAGGGCGCGGTTCCGGACGGCGCGAAGTGGGCCCTCTACGGGGAGGCGGACGTGTTCGTCCTGCCGACGCTGAGCGAGAACTTCGGCGTCGTCGTGGCCGAAGCCCTCGCGAGCGGTGTGCCCGTGATCACGACCCGGGCCGCGCCGTGGGGCGTCCTCGCCGAGCGGGACTGCGGCTGGTGGGCCGACGGCGGCGTGGCCCCCCTGGCGGAGGCCATCCGGAAGGCCGCGGCGATCGGCGACGACGAACGGCGCGCGATGGGCGCGCGCGGCCGCCGGCTGGTCGAGGAGCGGTTCGGCTGGCCGGCGATCGCCGGTCGCATGCTGTCGGTCTATCGCTGGCTGGCGGGCGTGTCGGTCGAGCCCGAGTGCGTCCGGAGAGCGTGAGCGGTGGATCTCGCGACCATCACGCCCTTCGTCCTGACCCTCGACGAGGAGCCGAACATCGGGAGGGCGCTGGAGGGGCTCCGCTGGGCGCGGCGGGTCGTGCTCGTGGACAGCGGCAGTCGCGATCGCACGCTCGAGATCGCTTCCGCGTTCCCCAACGTGGAGGCGCAGACGCGGACGTTCGACTCCTTCGCGGGGCAGAGCAATCACGCGCTGGCCTCGGTGGATACCGCCTGGGCGCTCGCGCTGGATGCCGACTACATCGTGCCTTCCGCGCTGGTCGCCGAGATAGCGGCCCTTCCCGACGAGCCCTCCGAAAGCGGATTCCTCGTCCCGTTCGAATACCGGGTCCTCGGGAGGAAGCTCCGCAGCACGCTCTATCCGCCGCGCCAGGTCCTGTTCCGCGCTCGCGCGGGCGCGTTCGAGCAGGACGGACACGCCCACCGGGTGCGCGTATCCGGAACGATAGGCAGGCTGCGCTCCGCGATCGTCCACGACGATCGAAAGGACCTCGCGCGCTGGCTGAGGAACCAGTCCGCGTACGCCCGGCAGGAAGCGGCCAAGCTCGCGGCGACGTCGCTCCGCGAGCTCCCCTGGATCGATCGCCTCAGGTCGACGATGGTCCTCGGCCCTCCGGCGGTCACCGTGTACTGCCTCTTCGGCCGCGGTCTGATCCTGGACGGGCGCGCGGGTCTGTACTATACGGCCCAGCGGGCGATCGCGGAGGCGATCCTGTCTCTCGAGCTCATGGAGGCGCGGCTCCGGGGATGAACGTTCTCGGGCTCAACGCATATCACGCCGACGCGGCGGCGGCGCTCGTCGTCGACGGGCGCCTCGTGGCCGCCGCCGAGGAAGAGCGCTTCCGGCGGGTCAAGCACTGGGCCGGTTTTCCCTCGGAGGCCGTGGCCTGGTGCCTGAGGGAAGGGCGGCTGGACCTCGGCGACGTGGACGTCGTGGCCGTCAACCGGGATCCGAGGGCCAACCTGTGGCGGAAAGTCGCGTACACGCTCCGCCACCGGCCGCAGGCGGCCCTCGTCCGCGACCGGCTGCGGAACGCGCGCCGGATCGGCGCTCTGGAGGAGCTGCTGTCCCGCGCCGCGCCCGGGAAGCGGGGGTTCGCAGGCCGGATCCGCCGGGTCGAGCACCACCTGGCGCATCAGGCGTCGGCGTTCCTGGTCTCACCCTTCCTCGATGCCGTGCTCCTGTCGGTGGACGGGTTCGGCGACTTCTCGAGCGCTTCGTGGGGAGTGGGCTCGGGCGGGCGCATGCGGCTCGACGGACGCGTCTACTTTCCCCACTCGCTAGGCATCTTCTACCTCGCGATGACTCAGTACCTCGGGTTCCCGAAGTATGGCGACGAGTACAAGGTCATGGGTCTCGCGCCCTACGGGAGGCCGTCCCGCCAGGACGCCATGCGGCAGGTCGTGCGGACCCTTCCGGGCGGCGAGTTCCGACTTGACCTCGACTTCTTCCGCCACCATCGCGAGGACCTCGCCTACGGCTGGGAGGCCGGGGCGCCGACGGTCGAGCGCCACTACACCGACGCGCTCGTCGACCTTCTCGGTCCCGCCCGACGCGAGGACGAGGACCTCGGGCCGCGACACTTCGACATCGCGCGCTCGGCGCAGGCCCGGTTCGAGGAGGCCGTGCTCGAGATGCTTCGCGCCATCCACCCGCGCTACGGGCTCGATTCGGTCGTCGTCTCGGGGGGCGCGGCGATGAACTCGGTGGCCAACGGAAAGGTGACCAGTGAGACGCCGTTCGCCCGGGTCTTCGCTCCGCCGGCTCCGGGAGATGCGGGCGGCGCCGTAGGCGCCGCTCTGGTCGCGTTTCAGGACCGCGGGTGGCTCCGCCCCGAGCCCATGCGCCACTCGTACTACGGACCGGGCTACGATCCCGACGCCGTGCGCGCGGCGCTCGATAACGAGGCGGCCCGATTGGAGGCGGCGGGATGCGAGGTCGGCGAGGCGATCGACGAAGAGTCGCTGTGCCGCGCGGTCGCGGACCGCATCGCCGACGGCGAGGTCCTGGGATGGTTCCAGGGGAGGATGGAGCTCGGGCCGCGGGCGCTCGGGAACCGCAGCATCCTGTGCGACCCTCGTCGCCCCGACATGCGCGAGCTCATCAATGCGAAGATCAAGCTGCGGGAACCGTTCCGCCCGTTCGCGCCTTCGATTCTCCGCGAAGCGATGGCGGAATGGTTCGAGGTCGACGACGACGTGCCGTTCATGATGAAGGTGTACGCGATCCGGGAAGAAAAGCGCTCGCGTATTCCCGCCGTCACACACGTCGACGGCAGCGGCCGCCCCCATACGGTCACCGCCGACGCCAATCCGCTCTACCACAGGTTGATCCGCTGTTTTGCCGCGCGAACCGGCGTCCCGATGGTCCTCAACACCTCGTTCAACGAGAACGAGCCGATCGTGAACCGTCCGGAAGAGGCCCTCGATTGCTTCCTGCGAACCGAGATGGATTCGCTCGTCCTCGGACCGTTCGTCGTGACGAAGCCGCGCCCGGCGTGACGCGAAGACCCTCGATCCTGTTCGTCAACCAGCACTACTGGCCCGACGTCGCCGCGACCGGCCAGATCCTTTCCGACCTCACCGAATTCCTCGTCGCCGAGGGGTACGAGGTGGGAGTGCTGTGCAGTCGCGGGGGCTACGAGGGCGGCCGGCTGGATGCGCCTGACCGGGAGATCCGTCGGGGTGTCCGCGTGCTGCGGGTCGCGTCCCCCGGTTTCGGGCGTCGCCGCCACGCGGGTCGGCTCGTCGACTACGCCGCCTTCCTCGCGCAGGTCGCCGCGCGCCTCGCCTCGGGGCCGCGCTGGGACCTGATCGTCCTCCTGACGACGCCGTCGATGCTGCCGGTCTCGGGATGGGTCGCCGGTCGCATTCGCGGACGTCGCTATGCGATCTGGTCGATGGACATCCACCCCGAGATCGAAGTCGCTCTCGGCATCCTGCCCGGTGCGGTCGCGCGCGCCCTGGGACCGATCGACCGCGCGAGCCACGAGCGAGCGGAATTCGTCGTCGCGCTCGGATCCTGCATGAAGGAGAGGTTGCTCGCGAAAGGCGTTCCGGAGCCCCTCATCCGCACGATCCCCGTATGGAGTCGGAAGGATGAGCTGGAGCCGCTACCGCGCCACGACAACGAGCTCGCATCCGAGCTCGGAATCGGGGACGAGTTCGTCGTCATGTACTCCGGCAACGCCGGCCTTGCGCATCGCTTCGACGAGGTGCTCGAAGCGATGGAGCGTCTCGAGGACGATCGGGGGATCGAGTTCGTGTTCATCGGGGGAGGCCCGCGGAAGCCGGAAATCCTCGCGGGCGCGAACGGAAGGCGGAACTTCCGGTATCTCGACTATCAGCCGCGCGGCGAGCTCACGCGCTCGCTTTCGCTGGGGGACGTGCATCTCCTGACCATGCGCGCGGACATGGCCGGTCTCGTCGTGCCCGTGAAGCTCTACGGGATCATGGCCGCGGCCCGGCCGGTCGTGATGGTGGGACCGCGGGACTCGGATACCGCGCGCACGATCGAGCGCGAAGAGATCGGACGCGTCATCGATCCCGACGCGCTCGAGTCCGACGCCGCGGGGGCGCTCGTCGAGACCCTGCAGGCCCTGCGCCGGGATCCGGCGGAACGCCGGCGCATGGGTCTCCGGGCGCGTGCCGCCTTTCTCGAGCGCTACGAGCGAGGCGCGTGCTGCGCGATCTGGGAGCGACTCATCCGCGAGACCCTGACCCCGTGAGCAAAGGACGGAGGCACCACGCCGGTCTGGCCATGGCGCTGGGCGTCTTCGCGATGACGTGGGCGGCGATCCTGGTTCGCTGGGCGGAGGCGCCGGCGCTGTCGATCGCCTTCTGGCGGATGGCGATCGCGGCGGCCTGTCTGCTCGTCTTCTGCGCGCTCGCGCGGATCCCCTTCTGGCGGTCGTGGCGGGGGATCGACTGGTGGTCCGGCGGGGCCGCCGCGCTCCTCCTGGCTCTGCATTTCGCGTTCTGGATCTCGTCGCTCGAGTACACGACCGTCGCCGCCTCGGGCGTCATGGTCAGCACGCAACCCGTCTTCGTGGCCGTCCTCGGGCGCGCGTTCCTGCGGGAGCGCCCCTCGCGCGCGGCGTGGACGGGGATCGGTCTCGCGATCCTCGGGACCGGCGTGATCGCGGGCGCCGACTTCGCGCTCGACCGGCGTGCGCTCCTGGGGGACGCGCTCGCGCTGTTCGGGGCGGCGTGGATCTCGATCTACTACGTGCTGGCCCGGATGCTGCGAGCGACTAAGGACCTCGTTCCATACATCACGGTCATCTACGCGATGACGACCGGCTGGCTCCTGGTAGCCGCCGTCGCTGGCGGGGACTCCCTCACGGGATGGGACACGGGCACGTGGACCGCGCTGGCCGGCCTGGCCCTGGCGCCCACGATCCTCGGCCATTCCGCGATGAACTACGCGCTCGGTTACATGCCGGCGTTCAAGGTCAATATCGCGATCCTCGGCGAGCCGGTCGGTGCCGCGATCTGGGCCGCGCTCCTCCTCGACGAGCGGCCGGGCGCCGGCACGCTGATCGGCGGCGTCCTGATCCTCGCCGGAATCTGGCTCACGCTCGGGCGCCGGGTCGTGCGCGATCCCGTCGTCGTCGCCAACTTGTAGCCGCCCATGAGAACTGCGCAGGGACCCGAAGGCGTGCGCGTGTGGCGCGGGGACGAGATCGAGTCCCTGCACGCGGTCGTCGCGGCGGTCGTGGCGGCGGACGGCCGCACGGTGTCCCGCCACGGCGATCCGACGCGCCGCGCCTGGATCCGCTCTTCGGCCAAGCCGATCCAGCTCCTTCCGCTGGTCGAGGAAGGGCTGGTCGAGCGATACGGATTCAGCGGGGCGGAGCTGGCGGTGATGACGGCGTCCCACAGCGGCGAGCCCGTCCACGTCGAGACCGTGCGCCGGATCCTCGCCAAGGCGGGGCTCGACGAGAGGCTCCTGCTCTGCGGCCCGCACGCGCCCGTGAGCGAAGGCGCCGCGGAAGAGCTCCGCAGCCGCGGCGAGAAGCCGACATCGATCCACAACAACTGCTCGGGCAAGCACGCCGGGATGCTCGTCGTCTGCCGCGCGAAGGGGTGGCCGCTCGAGACCTACGTCGCCCCCGACCACCCGCTCCAGCGACGGATCTGGAAGACGCTGGCCGAGCTCGCGGGCATGGATCCCGCGCACGTCGGCCGCGCGATCGACGGCTGCGGGGCGGTCGTCTTCGCCCTTCCCGTCGAAGCGATGGCCCGCGCCTGGGCGGCGCTGGCGGCGGGGGACGCGCGGCGCGAGACCGACCGCCAGCGGGCGATCGGCCGGATCTTCGACGCCATGGTCGCGCATCCGGACCTCGTGGCGGGAACCGGGCGCATCGACACCGATCTCATGCGGCGCGCGGGGGAGCGCGTGATCGTCAAGACGGGCGCCGAAGGGGTCCATTGCGCGGCGTTGCGGAGCTCCGGCGCCGGCGATGCGCGGGGGCTCGCGCTGAAGGTCGTCGATGGCGCGAGGCGGGCGCAGGACGTCGCGCTGCTCGCCATCCTCGAGTCGCTCCGCGTCCTCGACGTCGCAGCCGATCCGGTCCTCGAGGCGCGCGCGCGTCCGATCCTCACGAACCGCTCGGGCGTCATCGTGGGGCTCATCGACGCCCGACTCCCGCTGGAGCCCGCGCCCGGACCGGGTGACGTCCCGATTCCGCCGCTTTCTCCCGAAGAGGCCACCGCCATCGTGCGTCTCGGGGCGGCGGCCGCGAGCGGTGACGCGGAGAGGCTCGTGGCGGCGCTCGAGAAGGCGATCGGCATCGAATCGGACGACATCGAGGAGTTGCTCCTCCAGACCTACCTGTTCGCTGGCTTCCCACGCACGATCAACGCATTCTTCACGTGGCAGGCGTGGGCGTCGCGGGACGGGCGAGCGCGGGGAGAGCGGCGCGTCGAATCCCGCGACGCGGCCGACCTCCTGAGCCGGGGGGAGGCCCTCTGCCGGCGCGTCTACGGGGATCACTACGAGGCGCTTCGGATCCGCCTTCACCGACTGCATCCCGAGATCGCGGCATGGACGCTGCTCGAGGGGTACGGCAAGGTCCTGGGTCGTCCCGGCTCGCCGGGCCCGGGTCGCCGGGAGCTGGCCGCCGTCGGCGCCTTGATCGCTCTCGAGGCCGGGCGCCAACTGGCGTCGCACCTGCGCGGCGCGCTCCACGTGGGCGTTCCGCTGGCGATCCTCGCGCCGGCCGTGCGCCGGGTCTCGACCGAATTCGGGGCCGTGGAAGCGGTCGACGCGATGCTCGCCGAGCTCGAGCCGCAGACCCCGGCCGGTCCGGCATGACGTACGAAGTCCGCGGCGACGCGGTCGTGACCGCCGTCGAAGTGCGGTACGCGGAGACCGACCAGCAGGGCGTGGCCTACCACGCGAACTACCTCGTCTGGATGGAGATCGGGCGGACCAAGCACCTCGAAGCGCTCGGGCTCCCCTACGGCCGACTGGAAGCGCGAGGTCTCTTGTTTTCGGTGATGGACGCCAGTGTCCGCTTCGCGGGGCCGGTTCGCTACGAGGATCGGGTCTCGATCGCGACCCGGGTCGCGGGGATCAGGAGTCGTGCGGTGACGTTCGGCTACGAGCTCGACGTCGAGGGACGTCCGGTCGCGACCGGGGAGACGACGCTGATCGCGCTCGACCGGGAGCGCCGGCCGCGGCGGATCCCCGCGGACGTCGCCGCGGCGCTCGCTCGGGGCCCAGCGCGCGGATAAACCTCGGCCGCCGGCTCGCGGTTTTCGCTCCGAGGGTCGCCCAGGGGGAGCCGCGGCTTGCCCGCCACGCCAGCCCAGAGGCATACTCTGAGAGCCAGCACGAATTCCACGCAGGAGACGCGCTTGCAACGCCGTCACGCTCGAATCGTTCGGGCCGCGCTCGTCCTTCTCTTCCTGACCGCGGTTCCGGCGGCGGCCCAGTATTCGACCTTCGGAAAGAACAAGGTCCAGTACGAGGACTTCGATTGGGAGGTCCTCTCTTCGGATCACGTCGATCTCTATTATTACCCCGACGAGCGTGAGCTGGCGCTCATCGCCCTGAACTACGCCGAGGAGAGCTTCGACGCGCTGAGCGAGAAATTCTCCTACGTTCCCCGCGAACGCATCCCGATGGTGGTCTTCGCCAGCCATCAGCACTTCGAGCAGACCAATATCGTGCCGTTCTTCCTTCCTGAAGGTGTCGCCGGGTTCACGGAATTCCTGAAAGGACGTGTCGCACTTCCATTCAACGGCAGCTACGCGGATTTCCGTCACGTCATCCGTCACGAGCTCGTCCACGTCTTTCAGGCGCGAAAGGGCGCACACCTCAAGCGCGTGCATCCGGGCGGCTACGAGTGGAACTCGCCCCTGTGGTTCGCCGAGGGATTGGCCGAGTTCTGGTCCGGTCCCTGGAACGCGGAGGGCGATCTCGTCGTTCGCGATCTGCTGCTCAACGGGCTCGTTCCGGACCTGCAGAGCCTCGACCGATACGCGGGATCGTATGCGATCTACAAGCTCGGGCAGGACGCATTCGAGTTCCTGAAGGTGCGCTACGGGGAGGAGCGCGTGGTCGAGCTCCTGGAGAACGAATGGAAGTACCGGAACTTCTCGACCACGTTCCGGAAGGTCTACGGAGTCACGCTCGCCGAGGCGAACGAAGAATGGCAGCGGCACCTGCGGGAACGCTATTTCCCGCAACTCGCCGGCGACAAGCCCGCGGCGACCACCGCCACACCCGTCGTGACGCAGGGGCGGCTGAACTTCACGCCCGCGGTGGTTCCGGCCGGCGTCCTGGGAGCCCAGCCGGTGTTGAGCTATGTCTCGCTGCATTCGGGGTACGCGACGATCGAGACCGCAGATCTTCACGGTCGCAACGAAGATCTGAACACGGTCGTCACGGCGGGACGCTCGGGCGATTACGAGACGTTTCATCCCCTCCTCTCGACCATCGACGTGAATCGCTCCGGCGAGCTCGCCTTCGTCGCGAAGGCCGGGGCGTCGGACGTGCTCTACGTCGTGGAAGTGGACTCCGGCGATCGTGTGGCCGAGGGACGCTGGAAGGATCTGGTCGTCCTGTCCTCGCCGTCTTGGGCCCCGGATGGAAAGCGGGTCGTCTTCGTCGGGCTCTCCCGGGCGGGGTATGCGGATCTCTACGTCTGGAACGTCGCGGCACAGCGCCTCGAGCGGCTGACGAACGATCGCTACCTCGAGGCCGCGCCGCGCTGGTCGCCTGGGGGGGACGAGATCGTGTTCGCCTCGGACCGCACACCCTTCGGCCCCGAAGGAGCGCGCAACCTGTATCTCTTTGACCTCGCGAGCCGGACCATCCGGCCCCTCACGTTCGGACGCTGGGTGGATCGCGACCCCGATTGGGCCCCCGACGGGTCGCGGGTCGTTTTCGCCTCGGATCGCGCGGGGACGCTCGACCTCTACGTGATCGATCTCGAGGGCAACGGTTTCCGCGCCTCGAGCTTCGCGGCCGGAACGATGCATCCGCGGTGGGCGCGGATCGATGGACGCGACCAGATCGTCTTCAGCGCGTTCGAGAACCAGTCCTACGCGATCTACCGGGTGAGCGTGCCGTCGGAGGCGCCGGAAACGGTGGCCCTTTCGGTGGATTCCGAGGTCCGGGACTGGAAGTGGGAGGACGTTCTGCCGGAAGAGGGAAAGTACGTCCAGCGCGATTACGAACGGGAGTTCGGGCTCGATTTCGCCTCGGGCGCGCTGGCGTTCGCCGAAGACGGCAGCCGGGGCCAGGGCGCGCAGATGTTCTTCTCGGATCTGATGGGAGACCATCTGATCGTGGCCCAGGTCAACGCCCAGCAGGGACGCACGAACGTGTTCTCGGGATTCACCGGCGCGCTGACGTACGTGAACCTGAAGAAGAGACTCAACTGGGGGGTAGGAGCGTACCGGTTCCGATCGTTTTTCACCTCCCTTCTGGGATCGGAGTTCGACCGCCCCGGCACCGGACAGGAGGGAATCGGTATCCGCAACGACTTCTTCGAGGAGAGATGGGGGGCGACCGCCCTGCTGAGCTATCCGATCTCGAAATTCCAGCGCGTCGAGAGCGAGCTGTCGTTCGAGCGCAACAACCTCACCGAGCTCCCCGTGGACCTCGACGAGGCCGAGGACCTCTTCCTGCGTGACGCGTGGCTGACGATCGGCTCGGTTGGATACGTCTACGACAACTCTCTGTGGGGGCCGGTCGGCCCGGTGGACGGTCAGCGGCTCAATGTGACGGTGAGCACGGTGATGAACGCGAGCGAAGGAGCGCTCGAATCGACCGACCTGCTGGCGGACATCCGCAAGTACTTCCGCACTTCGCTCAACACCACCTACGCGGTGCGAGCGCGCGGGCGGTTCGCGTCGGGTGACGTTCCGACATTCTACTACCTCGGCGGGCCGGCCTCTCTGCGCGGGTATCCCAGCTACATCCTCAACGGCACCTACACGGTGCTCCTCAACCAGGAATGGCGTTTCCCTCTGCTGAGGCCCAACCCGTACCTCGAGGGCCCGGCGATCCTGCTGTCGAACGGGATCTGGGGCGGCCTGTTCGTCGATGTCGGGAACGCGTGGACCGAGCAGTCCCTGTACGAGGGGGACGACGGGGAGCTGCACGAGCTCGGGAGCTGGCCGGGCCTTCTGGGCAGCTACGGCGCGTCACTGCGGTACCCCCTTGGCGGTCCGTTCATCGTGAGGCTGGACTGGGCGAAGCGGTTCTCGATCGAGGAGAAGCGCGACCTTTTCCCCGACGAGAGGGACGCGTCGCACTGGTCGTTCTTCATCGGCTACAACTACTGACGCCCTGACCGAGGCTCGAGGCTCGAACGGTCAGGGAATGATGGGTCGGAAGGCGTAGAGCGTTCCCCGCTCGGTGAGGGCGTACAGCTCGTCGCCGTGGAAGAGGGGAGTCGAGGTCAGCGCGCCATCCAGACGAGTCGTCCACTCGACGACACCGCGCGCGCGATCGACGATCGTCAGCGTGCCCTGGAGGTCGCCGACGGCCAGGTCGTCCTCGCCGAGAGCCGGGGACATCCGCACGGTGGCGTCGTCCAGGTCGAGCCGCCAGTCGATGGCATCGGTCATCCAGTTGTAGCACCAGACGGTCCCCTCGTGTCCCGCGAGATACAGCCGATCGCCGGCCCGCGCCGGACCGGCGAAGAATCGCGAGGGGAACGATCGCTGACGGACCACCGCGAGGTCCGCGCCGATCTCGAGAAGCTGTCCGCCGAGAGTCGCGAAGACGGCCGTCGGGCCCGCGCCCGACGAACCCGACAGGACGACGGGATCGCCCCAGATCGGACCCGCCGCCGGAGACGCGCTCCGCAGCGCGGTCCCGGTCAAGGCGTCGTACGCATGCATCCGGCCGTCGCTCGACGCGACGACCAGGACGTCGCCCAGGATCACCGGTCGGGCGATCACGCGCGTCTCCAGATCGACTCTCCAGAGCTCCGCCCCCGTATCTCTCCAGGCTCGCAATTCACCGATGGAAGAGACCGTGTAGATCCGATCGCCCTCGACGACGGGACTCGACGCCAGGTCTCCCGCGTCCGCGGTCCACGCGATGCCGCGGGTGCTTCTGTCGAGCGCGACGAGACGGCCTCCCGCCTCCAGCTCCGGCAGGAGGATGCGACCGTCGGCGACGACGGGCGCCGCGCTGAAACCGCCCTTGAAGTTCTCCTTGAACCGCACGCGGGGCTCGGGAGGCGCGGTCGACACGAGGTGCAGATTGCGATCCAGGCTTGCCACCAGCAGCAACGAGTCGGTCCAGACAAGCGGCGCGGAACCGCCGCGCGAGATCTCCAGCTTCCATTCCTGCTCCCATTGCCGCTCGGGGCGGGAGGCCTGGACGAGCTCGACGGAAGCGACCGCGAAGGAGTCGGCCGTCACGCCCGTTCCGCCATCCTGGGCGGCGAGTGTGGCGGGGAGGATCAGGACTCCCGTGATGAGCGAAGCGAAGGCGGATCGAATTGACAAGGCGTGCCTCCAGGCTAGCTTCCCGGCCGAATGGACCGTCTGAAAAGGGTATCGATCGCCGACCTCCGCGACCACGTTGGAGAAACGGTCGAAATCCGGGGCTGGTTGTATGGCAAGCGCTCGAGCGGGAAGATCTCGTTTCTCCTCGTCCGCGACGGCACCGGAATCGTGCAGGGAGTGCTGGTCGAAAAAGAGGTCGATCCGTCGGCCTGGAGAGCGCAGGACGCGCTGACTCAGGAGTCCTCTCTCGCGGTCCGGGGCGTCGTGCGCGAGGATTCCCGGGCTCCGGGCGGATACGAGCTCTCGCTGTCCCGGGTCGAGCCGGTGCAGATCGCACGTGACTACCCGATCGGTCCCAAGGAGCACGGGATCGATTTCCTCCTCAACAACCGCCATCTGTGGCTGCGGTCTTCCCGCCCGTGGCACGTCATGCGCATCCGCGACGAGGTGATCTTCGGGATCCGGGAGTTCTTCCGGGAACGCGACTTCGTCTGCCTGGATTCGCCCATCCTGACGCGTGCGATCGGGGAGGAGGCCGGCACCCTCTTCGAAACGGAGTACTTCGATCTGGGCAGCGCGTCGCTGGCGCAGACGGGGCAGCTGTACGTGGAGGCCGGCGCCATGGCGCACGGC
>DATBJO010000075.1:0-6181 GCA_036556305.1 Gemmatimonadota bacterium | reverse complement strand
CGATGATGAACCCCCCGTAACCCCGGAGAAACGCGCGCGCGGAGGACCATGGCCCAGAAGAAGACACAGACCCCCTCGACGATCGAATCCCGGCTGACCGAGGAGCGGCTCTTCGAGCCGCCGCCCCTGTTCGTCGCGCAGGCGAACATGGCCGACTCGGCGATCTACGAGCGCTTCGACGAGGACTATCCCGAGGCGTTCGCCGAGTACGCCGAGCTCCTCGACTGGGACCGCACGTGGGACCGGGTGCTGGACGCATCCAATCCGCCCTTCTACCGCTGGTTCGTGGGCGGCCGCTTGAACGCCTCCACCAACTGCGTCGATCGCCACCTGCCCGAGCGGGCCGACCAGCCGGCGTACCTGTGGGTCGGCGAGATCGGCGACGAGCGCACGATCACCTACCGCGATCTCCACCGTCAGGTCAACGAGTGGGCGGCGATGCTCCGCGGCCTCGGCGTCCGCGAGAACGACGTCGTCACGATCCACCTGCCGATGGTCCCCGAGCTCCCGATCGCGATGCTCGCCTGCGCGCGGATCGGGGCGCCCCACTCGGTCGTCTTCGGCGGGTTCTCGTCGCGCGCGCTGTCGTCGCGGATCGACGACGCGAAGAGCCGCTTCCTGATCACGATCGACGGCTACTACCGGCGCGGCGAGATGCTCGACCACAAGTCGAAGGGCGACGAGGCGATCGAGCGCGCGGACACCGAGGTCGAGGCCGTGATCGTCGTCACTCGGAACGACGAGCCGGCGGACTTCCTCGAGCTCGTGCCCGGTCGCGACTGGCTGGCGAAGGACCTCCTCGGCCGGCACGCGGGAGCGACGGTCGAGCCGGTCTCCCGCGACGCCTCCGACATCCTGTTCCTCATGTACACGTCCGGGACGACGGGCCAGCCGAAGGGCGTCCAGCACTCGACCGGAGGGTACCTCGCCTACGCGACGGCCACGGCGAAGTACGTGCTCGACATCAAGCCCGAGGACGTCTACTGGTGCATGGCCGACATCGGCTGGATCACGGGGCACAGCTATATCGTCTACGGGCCGCTCGCGCTCGGGACCACGTCGGTCATGTTCGAGGGCGCGCCCGACTGGCCGTCGAAGGACATCATCTGGAAGATCGCCGAAGAGAAGGGCGTCCGGATCTTCCACACCTCCCCGACCGCGATCCGCATGTTCATGAAGTGGGGCGCCGAGCTCGTCGAGAAGCACGACCTCGCGTTCCGCCTGATCGTCACGGTCGGCGAGCCGATCCAGCCGCGCGCGTGGCAGTGGTATTACGACCACGTGGGTCGCGGGAAAGCGGTCGTCGTCGACACGTGGTGGCAGACGGAGACCGGCGGTCACGTGATCGTCGGGCTGCCCGCTTTGCGGAGCATGCGGCCGGGGCACGCCGGACGGCCGCTGCCCGGCATCGACGCCCGGATCGTCGACGACGCCGGGAACGAGGTGCCGCCGGGATCCAACAAGGCGGGGAACCTCGTCCTCTGCCGCCCCTGGCCCGGCATGCTCCAGACCCTCTACAACGCGGACGGCCGCTTCATCGAGGAGTATTGGGAGCGCTTCAGCGACACGCAGAGCAACGACTGGCGCGAGTGGCGCTACCGGACAGGCGACGGGGCGTACCAGCTCGAGGGCGACTTCCGCATCATGGGGCGACTGGACGACGTGATCAACGTCGCCGGCCATCGACTCGGAACGATGGAGCTCGAGAGCGCGGTCCAGACCGTCGAGGACGTCGCCGAGGCGGCGGTGGCGGTCAAGCGCGACGAGCAGAAGGGCCACGTCCCCGAGGTGTACGCGATCCTGAGGGAAAGCGCCGATCGGGAAGGTGTCGAGGGTCGGATCGTGCACGCCATCGAGGAGGAGATCGGCAAGTTCGCGCGGCCCTCGCGCGTCCACATCGTCGACGACCTGCCGAAGACGCGGAGCGGCAAGATCATGCGCCGGCTCCTCCAGAACATCTCGAACGACGAAGAGCTCGGCGACACGACGACGCTCCGCGATCCCACCGTGCCCCAGAAGATCCGCGAGCAGATCGGACGACGCTCCGACGATTAGTCCGCCGGGGTGGCTCTCCGATCCGCGTCGGCCGGCGCGAGCGTCATCCGGACCGGCGCGGCGGCACGGCTCCAGCTGCGCCCGCCGTCGAGACTCAGCTCCAGCCACACGTCGAAGGAGCTCTCGACGCGGTAACGACCTCGCGACACGGTCGTGACCGTCGTCCGGCCGGACGACACCGTGCCCGGGCTTTCGCGGACGAGAACGCCCTCGGGCATGCCGCCGCCCCGGAGATCGAACGCCACGATCTCGGCGTCGAGGACCGTCACGCCCTCGCGCCGCTCGGCGAACGTCAGCCGCTCGACCATCCGCGCGCGTCCCTCGATCGGATGAACAACCGCGCTCCGCGCGAGCGGCGGGTCGAGCGCGAGCTCGCCGGCGAACGTCGCGAAATAGTCCGCGATCGCCGTCGTTCCCGGAGCAGCGGGCGGCTCGACTCCGCTCGTGAACCCGCCGTGGGACGAGCAGGTCAGTCGCGCGCGTCCGTCCAGGAAGACATGCGTTCCGCCGTGATAGGCCGCGCCAGCGGAGGGAAGCCGGATCGTGGCCGCGACCACGCCCGGCTCCTGCGCCGCCGCCGGGGCGAAGACGGCGAGCGCGGCGCCCGCGGCGAGCGCGAGCACGCGCACGCCTTCCGGCCGGCGGCGTCCGCCGGGCGGCCTAATCCAGCGCCTCCGGCACGGGATCGACGGTCCCCAGCGGCACGTCGACCTTGCACGCGCGGATCCGGCGCACCGTCATCTCGAGCCCGCGGCGGATGCCGAACCTCCGCACCGCCTCGATCGAATAGACCGAGCAGGTCGGCTCGTACCGGCACTGGATCCGACCCTCGAGGAGCGGCCGTCCCACCGCCTGGTACGCGTGGACGCCGGCCACGTAGACGCGCGAGCTCACCTGGTTCGCCGGCGCCTGATACGCGTCCGCGACGACGAGCGCGATCGCCGCCGCGAGCGCGATCAGCCAGGCGTCGGGCCGCTTCAGGAGTTGCCGCAGTGGGGACACTTCGCGCTCGCTTCGAGGCGCTTGTTCCCGCAGCTCGCGCACGCGACGAGCTGCCCCTTGGGCCGCGAGTACAGGTAGATGATGAGGCCGATCGGGCCCGTCACCATGACGAGGATCATCCACAGGACCGAGTTGTCGAGCCCGCGCGCCTTCGCGTCCCGCGCGACCCAGACGAGGAGCGCGACGTTGAGCGCGAGGATCGCGAGAAAGATGACGATGATGACGCCGATGCCCGCGCCGCACGCTCCGCACGCGGCGCAGCCTCCGGCGGCGTCGCCCGAGCCGTCGTACTGGGCGAGAAGATCGGCGGCGACGAACAGCTGGATGATCGCGGGCACGGCGAGACGGTTCGGCGTTCTCACGCGGAGTTCTCCTGGCAGCGGGTGGGGGCCGACGGCGGTCAGGGAATCGCCGAACTATGGAAGCGGTGAAACGGGAAGTCAACGAGGACGCCGAGGGGCGCGGACCTCATTGCGGGATCGGGCACTTCCAGGTCGTGAGGTAATGGTGGACGACGAGGACGAGGCCCACGCTGAGCGTGAAGCTCAGGAATCCGATCAGCTTGA
This sequence comes from Gemmatimonadota bacterium, assembly GCA_036556305.1. Classification (GTDB taxonomy): domain Bacteria; phylum Gemmatimonadota; class Gemmatimonadetes; order JACCXV01; family JAHWKZ01; genus JAICNR01. Next base: position 2,558 of record DATBJO010000075.1, on the reverse strand, counting down.
TGGCGCCGGGAACGCCGCCGGCGAATCCCGACGAATCGATTTCATCGCTCATCCGGCATGAATATCGAGATCGCCGGTCGCGGTCAACCCGACCTTGCGCGGAGCCGGTGGAGGCGTCAGCTTCCGGGGGTCATGCAAACCGCCTTCGCGTTCTTCGTCCTCTCCGCCGCACTCATCGGCTGCGCCGACGCCCAGACCCCGGACCAGGCCGCGACGGCCGGGGCCGCGGCGAGCGCCGATACCGTCGAGATCGCCGACGGCCGCGTGTACGCCGAGTACGCGGATCTCTCCGCCTGGTCCTCGCGCGCCCCGATTCCCGAGGTCTTCGCCGCCGCCCGGGCGCACTGGCAGGCGCAGGATCCCGACTACATGGAGGACGCGCAGGTCATGGCGGTCACCGACGGCTCCTTCACCGAGGCCGGCGCCGCCCAGCAGGCCGTCCTGTACGTGATGAGCTTCGAGCCGCGCTGCTGCCCGAAGACAGGCATTGCGGTGATCCAGGACGGGCGGGTCGTCCGGAACGTCGCGTTCGAGAACCCGATGCAGGAGCTCCGCGCCGTGCCCGACCTGGACGGCGACGGCCGGAGCGAGCTCGTCACGGTCGGCGCGTTCGGGATGGGCGGGCAGAACATGACCGGCTTCTCGATCCTCTCGTTCGGCGACGCGGGGATCGTCGAGCGGAGCGGCCCGTCGATCCTCGAGGAGTCCTGCGCCGCGATGGTGGAGGGCGGCACCGCCGCGCGCGTGACCGCCGTTCCAGGCCCGACGTTCACGATCGAGCGCTTCACGATGACCTCGTGCGAGTCCTTCGGTTGGCAACCCGCCGGGGCGCCGGAGCCCCTCGAGATCGCCGCGGCCTCCGGCGAGGCGTACGTCGATCTGGCGACGCCCTAGGGCGAATCCCTCACAATCTCCTTCGATCGCTCGACCGCCCGGCGGAAGTCGGGGACGACGTTGTCCGTTCCGACCCTGGCCAGGATCCCGGCCCGTTCGAGAACCGTCCGGGGCTGGGACTGCACCGCCGTCATCACGATCGCCGTTCCGTCCGCCTCGGCCTTGTCGAGGAGGTCTTCGAGCGCGCGCAGGCCGGTCGCGTCGATCACGAGGACTTCGCGGAGTCTCAGGATCAGGACGCGCGGCGGCTTCTCCACCCGGCGCATCGCGTCCTTGAACTTGCTCGCCGCGCCGAAGAACAACGTCCCGTGGACCTTGAACATCTCGACTCCGTGCGGCAGCGGCTCGACCAGCGCCGGGTCGACGGTCTCCTCGGCATCCTCCGCGAGCATGTCCTGCACGTACGACGCTTCGCTCAGATCCGCCATCCGCCGCATGAACAGGAAGGCCGCGAGCACGATTCCGGCCTGGAGCGCGACGACGAGGTCCACGAGGACCGTCAGGAGGAACGTCGTCAGGAGGACGAGCACGTCGCTCTTCGGGCTCCGGAACAGCTTCACGAACATCCGCCACTCGCTCATGTGATAGGCGACGAGGAGTAGCACGCCGGCGAGCGCCGCCATCGGGATCAGCCCCGCGACGGGCGCCAGCGCGAACAGGATGAGGAGAACCGTAAGCGCGTGCACCATGCCGGCGACCGGAGTGCGGCCGCCGCTTCGCACGTTGAGCGCGGTTCGCGCGATCGCGCCCGTCGCCGGGATCCCGGAGAAGACGGGCGAGGCGATGTTCGCCACTCCCTGCGCCACGAGCTCCATGTTCGAGCGGTGCCGGCCGCCCATCATGCCGTCGGCCACGATCGCGGCAAGCAGGGACTCGATCGATGCCAGGAGCGCGATCGCGATCGCCGACGGGAAGAGTGCCCGCACCTCGGCCCAGCCGACGTGCGGGAGCGACGGCGCGGGGAGCATCTGCGGCACGGCGCCGAAGCGGTCTCCGATCGTCTCGACCGGCAGATCGAGGGCCCACACGGCGAGGGTCGCGGCGACGAGCGCCAGGAGCGGCGACGGGATCCGCGGGTTCACCCGCGGCCAGAGCACCAGGAACGCGACCGTCGCCAGACCCACACCGAGCGCCGTGAGGTTCACCGTCCCGACGTGTTCGCCGTACGCGCGGATCTTCTCGACGAAGTCCGCGGGAACCGTCGCCATGTCGAGCCCCAGGAGATCCCGGAGCTGCGACACGGCGATGATGATCGCGATCCCGCTCGTGAATCCGACCGTGACCGGATACGGCACGAACTTGATCACGTTCCCGAGCCGCGCGATCCCCATGAGGATCATCAGACCGCCGGCCATCATCGTGGCGACCGCCAGGCCCGTATAGCCGTGCGTCTCGACGATCCCGTAGACGAGAACGATGAACGCGCCGGTGGGCCCGCCGATCTGGACGCGGCTCCCGCCGAGGGCCGAGATCAGGAACCCGGCGACGACCGCCGTGAAGAGCCCCTGCTCCGGCCGGACGCCGCTCGCGATCGCGAGCGCGAGCGAGAGCGGGAGCGCCACGATCCCGACCTGGACTCCGGCCGCGAGGTCGTGGGCGAGCTGCCGGCGCGAATACCCTTCGCGCAGGACGCTGACGAGCTTGGGCTCGAACTCTCGGTGCAC
>DATBJO010000074.1:0-7946 GCA_036556305.1 Gemmatimonadota bacterium | reverse complement strand
TCGCGTTCTCCATTCCTCTCTTCCGACAGGTCCCGGAACCGCCGCGACGGATCGAGACCGACGAGCGGTTGGGACAGAATGCGGTCCGGGTCGCGCTGGAGCGGCTGCGGGAGACCTTTCGGGATCTGCGCTCCTATCGGGACGCCTTTCTGCTCCTGGTCGCGTTTCTGATCTACAACGACGGCATCGGGACGATCATCCGCATGGGGGCGCTCTATGCCGCGGAGCTCGAGATCGGGCTGGTTCCGATCACCGTGTCCCTCCTCGCCGCCCAGATCGTCGGCATACCGTTCGCCTTCCTGTTCGGGGCGCTCGCGGGACGCATCGGTCCCAAATCCGCCATCCTGATCGGCCTCGGGGTCTATGTCGCCGTGACGATCTATGCCTTCCTTCTCGACACCGCACGCGAGTTCTTCGCGCTCTCGATCGTCGTGGCCATGGTGCAGGGAGGGACCCAGGCGTTGAGCCGCTCGCTCTTCGCCAGCCTCATCCCGCGTCACCGGACCGGCGAGTTCTTCGGTTTCTACGGCGTCCTCGACAAGTTCGCCGCCGTAACGGGTCCCGCGGTCTTCGGACTCGGTGTGGCGCTGACCGGTTCGGTTCGCAGTGGCATCCTGCCGATCCTGCTCTATTTCCTCGTCGGGAGCCTGCTCCTCACCCGCGTCGATGTGGAGCACGGCCGTGAGGCAGCCAGGGCCGCCGAGGAAGGCATCGTCGTCGCTCCCTGAAGACCGGGTTTTCCACAACCGTCCACAGATGGCGCGGGACGTCCCGCCGGGGGCTCGCGCGGGGATTCTCGGGGGAGGCCACTCCGCATCGGGTCGCCGCCGTCATGGGTCTTACAAACTCGCGCTCTCTCGCAACTCGATAGGCACAAGTCGCTTGAGACGTATCGGGTCCCAAACGACATCAACTGCAGACCCATATCTGTCATGAATGGGCTCCATTGGGCGGCGGCGCGGACGAGGTGCGTTCAGGCCGAGAAATCCACCCCGGTGTGGAAAAGGCCGACCCCCCTCAGAGCCGCTTCGAGCGCCAGGAAGTCCTCCGGCGAGAGGGTCTCGGGCCGTCGCGAGAGGTCGAGCCCCGAGAGCGCCGCCACGCGCGTGACCGCCTCGCGGTCGAGCGCGCCGCGGGAAAGGCGCCGGAGCGAGGTCTGGAGCTGCTTCCGGCGCTGACCGAATAGCGCCTGGACGAGGCGCCGCATCCGCTCGCGGGCGGCGGGATCGAGCCGGAAGCGGTCGTGCGGCGTCAGGCGGATCACGGTCGACGTCACTCCGGGGGGCGGCCGGAAGGCGCCTGGGCCGACGTCGACGAGGGGCTCCGCGTCCGCCACGAGACGGACGCCGACCGTCAGGGCCCCGTAGGCCCGCGTGCCCGGCTTCGCCGCCAGCCGATCGGCCACCTCGCGCTGGACCATGAGGACGGCGCCCTCGACACGGCCCCGCGCGGTCTCGTCGACGACGCGGAACAGGAGCGGCGACGTGATCGCGTACGGCAGGTTCCCCGTCACCCAGACCGGGGCCGCCTCCGCGGCGTCGACGAGGTCGACGGCCAGCGCGTCCCCCTCGACGAGCTCGAACCCCTCGCGGTCGCCCCACCGCTCCCGGAGTCCCGCGGCGAGCTCCCGGTCGAGCTCGATCGCGCGCACGCGGAAGCCGCGCTCGAGGAGCGGCCCCGTGAGGGCGCCCCGTCCGGGGCCGATCTCGACGACCCGTGCTCCCCGCGGGGCGCGGACCGCCTCGGCGATCCGTGCCGCGATCCTGCGATCGTGAAGGAAGTGCTGGGAGAGCCGGGGGGTCACCCCGGGCGCGTGACGACGGCGATCGCGCGGTCGACGTCGTCGGTGAAGCGGATCGCCTCGTCGAGGAACAGGTGCTGTCGCATCTCCTGGACTTCGCGCTTGAGGCCCACGACCGCCATCCGCCCGCCGCGTTCCTCGCAACGGCCGGCGAGCCAGACCAGCGTGGCGAGCCCCGTCGTGTCGATGTGGCTCAGCCGGTCGACGGCCACGACCAGGTGCCGCGCGCCGCTCACGAGCTCCGCCTCCGCCGTCTCGCGGAGCGCCTCGCGGCTCGTCACGACGAGTTCGCCCGAGAGGACGAGGACGACGACCCCGGCGCCGCGCGACTCGCGCTCGATGACGAGCGCGGGCTCGCTCATCGCGCGCCTCCCATGATCCGCCGGCCCGCGGCCGTCAGGCGCACGACGGCCTCCTCGAGCACCGGATCGGCGGTGGCGAACGAGAGTCGCACGAAGCCCTCGACGCCGAACGCGACTCCGGGGACGAGCGCCAGCCCTTCGTTCTCCAGCAGGTCGAAGCAGAGCGCGGTCGAGTCGGCGCCCAGCGCGTCGCACCACGGGCGGGCGTCGATCCAGAGATAGAAGGCGCCGTCCGGCGGCAGCGGGTCGAGCCCGGCGATGTCCGCCAGGGCCGCGAGCAGGAGCGCCCGGCGCCGCGCGAACGCGTCGACCATCGCACTCACGGCCCGTCGGCGCGACGCTTCGTCGGTCAACGCGGCCAGGGCCGCGTACTGACAGGGCAGGGCGGTATTCGTGTTCACGTGGCCCTGGAGAGTCGTCATCGCCTCGATGATCCCCCGCGGCCCGATCGCGTACCCCACCCGCCAGCCAGTCATCGCGTACGCCTTCGAGAAGCCGTCGACGACGACGATCCGCTCGTGGTCGCCGCGCCGCGCGGCGAGCGAGGCGTATTCTCCGCGGTAGCGGATCTCGCGGTAGATCTCGTCCGAGACGACCCACAGCTCGTGCCGCTCGGCGACCTCGAGGAGCGCGTCGAGCTCCTCGCCGTCGTACATCGCGCCGGTCGGGTTCGACGGAGAGCAGAGGACGACCCCCCTGGCTCCCTGACCCGCGGCGTCCTCGAGCGACTCCGGGGAGAGCTTCCAGCCGTCCTCCGCCCGCGTGGCGACGATCAGCGGCTCGGCCCGCGCGAGCCGCGCCATCGCCGGATAGGACACCCAGAAGGGCGCCGGCACCGCGACCCGGTCGCCAGGGCCGAACAGCGTGAAGAAGGCCTCGAACAGGACCTGCTTGGCTCCCGCGCTGACCAGCACCTCGCCGGGGGCGCAGGGCCCCCCGTCCGTCTCCCGGACGCGGGCCGCGATCGCCTCGCGGAGCGCCCCGAGGCCCGCGGCGGGGGGATAGTGCGTGTGCCCGTCGCGAATCGCGCGCACGCCGGCCTCGCGGATGTACTCGGGCGTGTCGAAATCGGGCTCGCCGGCGGACAGCGAGACGATCGAGCGCCCCTCGCGCGCGAGCGCGGCCGCCCGCGCGGTCATCCCCAGCGTCGCCGACTCCTCGATCCCCGCCAGGTTCCCGAGGCTGGCTGCCACGCTCATCGCGGCACCGCGAAGCGCGCGGACAGCCGCCGCGCGACCGACGGCGAGACAAACGGGTCGACGTCGCCTCCCAGGCGCGCGACTTCGCGGACCAGGCTCGACGAAACGAACGAGAACGTGGCGTCGGGCGCCATGAACAGGACCTCGACCTCGGGCGCGAGGTGCTTGTTCATGAGCGCCATCTGGAACTCGAGCTCGAAGTCGGAGACCGCGCGCAGGCCGCGCAGGATGACGCGCGCCCCGACCCGGCGGGCATACTCGACCGTCAGGCCCGAGAACGCCTCGACCTTGACCCGCGGCTCGCCCGCGGTCACCTCGCGCACCATCTCGACCCGTTCCTCGAGTCCGAACAGGGGCTCCTTCGTGGTGTCCGAGGCCACCCCGACCCAGAGCGTCTCGACGAGGCCGAGCGCGCGCTCGATCAGGTCCTCGTGCCCGCGGGTCACGGGATCGAACGTCCCGGGATACAGGCCCGCAGCGGAGAAGCCGCGCCGCTCGCTCACGGCCGCGCCCCGGCCGAGCGCCGGAAGATCGTAATGCCCGTGTCTCCGTAGCGGCGCGTGTCGGCGGCGAAGCCGGCGGGCGCGCAGGGCGCTCGCCCGGCGGCGTGCTCGACGACGGCGGCCGTCGTCCACCACTCTCCTCCGACCACGGCCTCGAGCACGGGCTCGATCGGGTCCGCGTACGGCGGATCGCAGAACACGAGATCGAAGCGGTCCTCCCCGCCGCTCAGCCCGCGCGCGTACGCGAGCGCGTCGCCGCGCTCGATCGTCACGCGCTCGACGAGGCCCAGGTCGCGCACGTTGCGCTCGAGCGCCCGCAGCGCGCCGGAGGAGCGCTCCACGCACGTCGCCGATCGCGCGCCGCGGCTCAGGGCCTCGAGCGCGAGCGCGCCCGTCCCCGCGTACAGGTCGAGGACGCGCGCGTCCTCGACCGCGTCCCCGAGGATGCTGAACAGCGCCTCCCGCACGCGATCCGCCGTGGGCCGCAGGCCGGGAGCGCGCGTGCTGGCCAGCCGGCGGCCGCGGAACTCCCCCGCGATCACCCTCATGCGCGTCCGTCCCCGGGAAGCACGTCGATCAGCCGCGCCTGAATGATCGAACGGCCGAGGTACGAGTTCTCGCGCAACCGGCACGCGATCGTCAGCGGGCCGCGGTTCAGATCCAACTCCTGCATCAAGGATCCCATGTTGAAGCCGATCGTGTCGAGCGTGCGGCCGTTCCTGGCGACCAGCATCTTGAGATGGTCCTCGCCCACGATACGCGGATACCCCCGCGCCGACACCTCCGAGAGGGCCATGACGGGCTCCGGGTTCCCCGGACCGTAGGGACCGAACCGGCCGAGCGCGAGGTAGAGCGGGGCGTCGATCGCCTCGAGCGGGAGCTCGAGGTCGATGGTCAGGGACGGCAGGAGACTCCGCGCGTCGAGACGCGCGCGCGCATACTCCTGGAACGCCGCGCGGAAGTCGTCCACGCGGTCGTGCCGGATCGCGAGACCGGCCGCGTAGCGGTGGCCGCCGTAAGCGTCCAGGTGGACCGCGCAGGCCGTGAGCGCCTCGAGCAGATGGAAGCCCGGCACGCTGCGCGCCGATCCGCGCCCGCGGCCGTCGCCGTCGAGCGCGATCATGATGGTCGGGCGGTGATACCGCTCGACGACGCGCGACGCCACGATCCCGATCACTCCCGGATGCCAGTCCTTGCCCGCGAGCACGATCGCGCGGTCGCGGGTCGCGTCGTAGGTGGCCTCGATGACGGCCAGGGCCTCGGCGAGGAGGTTCCGGTCCGCCGCCTGGCGACTCGAGTTCACTTCCTCGAGCGCGTCGGCGATCCGCTCGGCTTTGTCCTGGTCGTCGCAGAGCAGGAGCTCCACGCCGCGGACGGCGGCGTCCATGCGCCCGACCGCGTTGATGCGCGGCGCGAGGACGAACCCGACCTGCCACGCCGACGGGCGTCCGCCGGCGAGCTCGGTCCGGGCGAGCAGCGCCTTGAGGCCCGCGTTCCGGGTGCGGGCGAGGACCTCGAGGCCGTAGCGGATCAGCACCCGGTTCTCGCCGGTCACCGGAACGAGGTCCGCGATCGTCCCCAGGGCGACGAGGTCGAGTCCCCGCCGCAGGGTCTCGCGACCGCGGCCGGCCGAGACTTCGAGCGCCTCGCAGAGCTTGAACGCGACCCCGACCGCGGCCAGGTTGTGATCGGGATAGCCGCAGTCGTCGCGCTTGGGGTCGAGCACCGCGTTCGCGGGAGGAAGCGCGGCCCCGGTCTCGTGGTGATCGGTGACGATGACGTCGATCCCCGCGCGCCGCGCGGCGAGGACCTCTTCGACGGCGGTCACCCCGCAGTCGCACGTGATGATGAGCCGGGCCCCGCGCTCGACCAGGGCCGACACGCCGTCGAGCGACAGGCCGTAGCCGTCCTCGACGCGGTGCGGGATGTAGTATTCGACGGTCGCGCCGCGCCAGCGCAGGTAGCGGACGAGGAGCGCGGTGGCGGTGATCCCGTCCACGTCGTAGTCCCCGTAGACGACGATCTTCTCCCCCGCCGCGAGCGCGGCTTCGATGCGCGCGACGGCGACCTCCATGTCGCGCATCAGGAACGGATCGTGGAGCTGGTCGAGGGTCGGGTCGAGGAACGCGCGCGCGCGTTCCACGGTGTCGAAGCCGCGACGGACGAGGAGCTCGCCGACCGGGCCCGGCACGCCAAGCTCCCGCGCGAGCGCCTCCGCCGCGCGGTCATCCACCGGAGCTGGCCAGGTCCAGGTCGGTCTCAGCACGTCCGTTTCTGGCGTCAGGATCCCAGGGGAGAGGTCGGCGAAGAATGCGGGGGCGGGCGGACGATAAGCCGGGTTCTGTACCGCTTGACGCGGCGACGGCCATCGATCTGAGCGGCCTACCCGGAAGTCGAACGCGGCGGGCCACCGCATCCTTCCCTACATGGCCTTGCTCCGGACGGGGTTTGCCGTGCCGCCCCGCTCGCGCGGAGGCGCGGTGGGCTCTTACCCCACCGTTTCACCCTTGCCGGATCCCTCGCGGAACCCGGCGGTCTGTTCTCTGTGGCACTTTCCGTCACCCCGAGGGGTGCCTCGCGTACTCGCGCCTCTCAGCGCGATCCGCGAGCGTCCTGCCCTGTGGAGCCCGGACTTTCCTCCAGCGATCCCTGGGGACCGCCGGCGACCGTCTGTCCACCCAGCTCCCGCGAAGACTCAAAATGCATGTCTATGGCGCGATTGGCCAGCTCGTCCGCGCGCGCGTTCTCCTCCCGGCGCACGTGCCCCACACGGACCGCCGCGGCCCGCGAGAGCGCCCGGCAAGCGGCCTCGTAGCGGGGCCGGAGCTCGGCGTTCCTGACCCGGTACTCGCCGTTGAGCTGCCGCACCATGAGCTCGGAGTCGGCGCGGATCTCGACCTCCGTCCCGGGGCCGGGGTCGACCGTCCTCAACGCGTGGAGCAAGGCCTCGTACTCGGCCTGGTTGTTCGTGAGCTCGCCCAGGTAGGCGCATCCCTCCTCGACGAGCTCCCCCTCGGCGGTTTCGATGACCCACCCGGCTCCCGCGGGGCCGGGATTGCCCCTGGCCGCGCCGTCCGTATGGATCACGAGCCCGTTTCGGGACACTAGTCGCCCGACGCTCCGGGCGGTGCCGCCGCGGTCTCGAGCTCGACGTAGATCAGGACGCCGCAGTTCTCGCAGGGGTGGAGCGAACCGTCGTGGGTGATCTCGCGGACGATCTGCGGCGGGAGCCGGCCGTGACACGCCCCGCACGCGTGACCCTTGAGGGGAACCAGGGCCGGGAAGCGGCGCCCGCGCCGAAGGCGATCGTAGAGCCGGTAGAGTCCCGGATCGACGTCCCCCACCATGCCCACGCGTCGGCTCTCGAGCGCGTCGATCTCGCGCGCGACGAACCCCAGCTCCTCGTCCAGCTCCGCGAGGCGGTCGGCGGCCGCCGTCCGCTTCTGCTCGAGCTCGGCGTCGATCTCCCCGATCCGACCTTCGATCCCCTCGCGCCGCTCCATCTCCTCCAGGATCTCGTCCTCGAGCTCGCCGATCGCGCGCTTCGTTCCCTGGATCTCGGTCAGGAGCGCGCTGTAGGCGACGTTCGTCTTCACGTCATTGAGCTGCCGCTCGTAGCGCGCGAGGTGCTCCTGCTGCATCTCGAGCTCGCCCTCGTGCCGCCGCCGATCCAGCCGGACCTGCTCGAGCGCCCGGTCGCGATCGGCGCGCTCGGTCTCGAGCGCGGTGATCTCCCGCGACACCTCCGCCTTCACCTTCGGGATCTCGTCGCGGCGCCCCTCGAGCTCCGCCAGCCTGCGGTCGAGCGTCTGGACGGAAAGAAGCGTTCTCAGGCTGTCGCGCCCACTCGTGGCTCTACCGGTCATGACCCTCCCGTCCGGGGACAACAAAAAAGGTGCGCCTCACGGCACACCTCGGGACATGCTCCTCGGTCGTGGCCTCGCCCTCGCCCGGTATGGGCCGGCGGGCGCCACGCCCCGCTCATCCGGAAATCGTCGGTACCTTGATCGCGGGCCTGCTCTCCATGATCGGACGGGAATTTACCACCCGCGGGTCGCGCCCGCCAACGGCGCCGGGTCGA
>DATBJO010000073.1:0-11146 GCA_036556305.1 Gemmatimonadota bacterium | reverse complement strand
ACGCCGTCTCCTCGAACGTCAGGAGACCGCGCGTCGCCAGGTAGGGCGCGATCGTCCAGGCGTCGAGCGGCCGGGCCGCCTGCGACTCCCGGCCTACATGTGCCAGGACGTCACGTCCTGTCGCGCCGCGGCGGCGGTCAGCTGCCCGTTCTGGTAGAGAGACAGAGAGGCGCCCAGCCTGACATAGACCACCGTGTCGCCACGCGTGGACTTCATGTCGACCATCTTGCCGACGTCCTTGGTGTCGCCCTCGACGTAGTCGTCCGAATCGAGCGCGCGGTAGAGCCGCCACCGTCCGCGCTCTTCGGGACGCCAGAGGTAGCCGTAGAGCGTGTCGACCAGCGGGTACGGAGTGTCCTCTCCAGGACCCAGCCGGCTCGCGATCTCGTCGATCACCGTCGGGTCGCGCGGGTCCATCTGGTCCTGGGGTTCAGAGTCCGAGCTCATGCGCTACCTCCTCGAGGGGGGTTCTCTCTGCGGCCGGTCCCGGTGGGCCCCGGCCCTTCCGTCGTGACTACCGCTCGATCCGCGTCCGGAGGTCGGAGTCCGCCTCCGCCCACGCGACCGTGAATTCCTCACGCGCCGCCCGCGCGGCCGCATCGTTTCCGTCACGCGCGTAGGCACGCGCGATCTCGAGACGCGCGAGCGGCCGGAAGGCCTCGTCCAGTCCCCAGAACGACTCGAGGATCTGCACCTCCCGGGGGTCCCCGCGCTGCCGAGCGATTTCGGCCAGCCACCGCCGGAGGATCCCGTTCACGTCGTCGCGCGAGTCGGAAAAGCCGCTCGAGAAGCCGCTGACGCGAATCCGCGCAGCCTCGAGGGTATTCAACGCCTGTTCGTATCGACCCTGACGCAAGTCGCGATATCCGCCGAGCGCCATGGCCGCCCCGGCCGCGAAATCGGCTGCCTCTGGATCTTGCTGATGACGAAGGTTCTCCGAGGCCGTCTCCAGCAGCCGGACGGCGGCGGCGTGCCGGTCCCATCGACCGCGCTCGGCCGCGTAGGCGCCACGGAGGAAGACCATGACCGGGGTCTCGTGCTCATTCGCCGGTGAGCCGACGAGAGCCTCGAGGGTCGATGCCGGGATCGGCAGGCCCCACGCGTCGGCCGCGTAGAGTTTGGCCGCGCGCGCCTCTACGGGAATCGACGGATCCTCCAGGGTCTCGAGCGCGGCCGCGAGCCTGCCGCGACGCAGCCGGGCGCCGGCCAGCGCGAGCGGCACGTCGTGGGCCGCATAGACGCTTTCCTGCAACGCGAGGCTGCGAGGGTGCCAGAGGAGATTCCGGGCGACGAAGACCGCCTCGCGCATGGGCAGCGTGTCGAGGACCGCCCGCGCCCGGCGGCGTGACGACGAATCGCCGAATACGAGGTCGAGCCCCAGGGGATACAGTCGCGCCTCGTTCGTGGCCGGGGCCAGGCGGATGAACCCGTCCACGAGCCTCGTCGCCCGCGCGCTGTCCGCGTACAGGCCGAACGCGTTGTCGATCAAGTGGACGTAGGCCGGCGAGAACCGGGGGTCGATCGCCAGTCCTCGCCGGAAGGCCGCGTCGCTCATCCCCGGACCCAGCAGCGCCTGGGCGCCCAGATGAAAGTAGGCCTCGCCGAGCTCGACCCACGCCATCGCGTCGTCGGGATACAGACGCGTCGCCTCCTCGAGCACGCCGATCGCCCGCAGGCTTCCCCGTTCGCGGGCCAGAGCGCCCTCGAGGACGAGGCGGTCCCGCGTACGCATCCGATCGACGTGCCGGATCGCGCGTTGGTAGAATTCGACCGGCGCGCCCTGCGCCCCCCAGCCGGCGACCTGCCCGAGACGGAACATCGCCAGGGCGAACGTGGAATCGATCGTCACGGCACGCTGATACGTTTCGAACGCGGCCGTCCAGGACGATTCGCGGAACCGCGCTTCGCCCTCGAGGAACGCCTTCAAGGCGGCGAGCGAATCGGTCGTCACGCGCGCCAGACTGATCTCGGGGGGATCGAGCGGCGGTCCATCGTGCAGATGACCGAGGATGTCGATCGAGAGCCGGTCGACGAGCATGAAGACGCTGTCTGCCGGGCCCTCGGTCTGGCTCTGCCCGATCCGCTCGCCGGAGTCGAGGTCGTACACGTCGGCCAGGAGGCGCACCCTCGGTCCGGAACCGACCGCGTGACTGACGACGGCGAAGCGCGCGCCGGCCGACCGGCCGACTCCCAGCGACTGTCGAATGTCCGCGGAGGAGTCGTCGCCGACCTGCTCGTCCCAGCGCCTCAGGATCATGCGGCTGTCGATCGCCCGCAGACCCGCGACGCCGTCCAGGTTCGCCGAAAGCAGATCCACCATCCCTTCGCGCCATTCGGCGGGGGCATTGCCGCTGACCTCGAACGGGAGAATGGCCACGGCGGAAGCCGCCGATCCCGCGTCGGCCTGAACCGAAGGTGGATGACTGGAGTCGCGGGTCACGAAGCTCAGGATCGCGGCCACGACGAAGACCGAGAAGGCGAACACCGTCAGGCCCGCGTGTCGCCGGAGCCGCAGATACAGGCCGCGAGACCAACCGTCCGGTTGAGCCTCCGGCCCCAGCCCCCGATGCTCGCGCAGCCGGAAGAGCTCCACGTGTCCGAGTCCCTTGAGATCGAGCGGACCCAGGGAGTCGAACCGAAACTCCGGACGCTGCCGCAGCTGACGTTGGACATCGGAGCTGACGACGATCTCTCCCTCGCCGGCCTCACCCACGACCCGCGAGGCGACGTTGACGCCATCCCCATAGAGATCCCCGTCCTCGGACTCGACGATCTCGCCGGAGTGAACGCCGATCCGCAGGCGGCCCGCGGGCACGCCGGCCGACTTCGCTTCCTCGTCGAACGCCGCGCACAACGCGTACGCGCTCGAGACCGCCGCCTGCGAGCTCGAGAATTCCGCGAACGCTCCGTCACCGAGGTACTTGACCACGCGGCCGCCGTAGCGCTCGACCGTGCGCCGCACCGCCTCCTGGAAGGCGGACACCAGCGCCAGGGCGCGCGGCTCGTCGGACGCGCTCAGCTCGGTGTAATCGACGATGTCGGCGAACCAGATCGCGGCGAGGCGATGTCGATAGGCCATGACGGGAGTACCTGTCTTTCGCGTGGAGCGAAGCTACAGGTGCATACAACGTCCGCTGTCCGCGCAGGATTGGCAAGGTTGGAATCGCGTCATCGCCGGATTCCGCGCGCCGCCACGAAGTACCCTGTCCGGAATCGGGAGGCCCGGCCGCGCAGGCGCTCGAAGGAGCCGACCGCCGCCAGGAACGCGCGCTCCGCGCCCCCCCAGCCGAGCCTCGAAACGACCGCCGCCGCGGCAACCGTCGGTGCCCGGGGAACGTGCTGGAGCGCGTCCACATCGGTCACGTCGAATCCCGCCCGTTCGAGTGTCTCGACCAGGCTCCTGGAATCGAGCGTCGTTCCGACGTAATAGGGAACCAGCCCGACCCTATTGAGCCATCCCCAAGGCAGGCGGTTCCGGAGCGCGACGACCGGATTCCGCGGGTTGTCCATCGTCACGATCAGACACCCGCCGGGGCTCAAGACGCGGTGGATCTCGGCGATCGACGCCTCGATGTCCCCGCGGCCGTCGAAGTGGTCCAGCGTCGAGATCGAGACGACCGTTCCGAAGAACCCGGTCGGGAACGGCAGCCGGCGCACGTCGGCGACGATCGCCTTCGAACTGCGACGGGTCCTGCGCGCCTCGGCGAGGATCGTGGCCGAGAGGTCGATCAGCCAGACGTCCTCCGCGCGCGGGGCCCCGCCGATCAGGCCCTCTCCGAACGCTTCGTCGAAGGCGTCGGTCTTGAGGAGGCGTCCGCAGGCGCGCGGCAGCCAGCGGGCGAGGAGCGCGCGGTTCACGGCGTCGCTGTGCGCGCGCCAAAGCCGCTGAGGGCGCCGGCGGGACCAGGAGTCCCCGACCGACGTCCAGTACGCGGTCCGTCGCTCCGGCGGAGCGGTCGATTCACTCATGCGAGAGCGGGCGGCGGGCAGTGGGAGATCACCGGCCGTGCCTTGCCTCCGGGGCCGCTCAGCGGTCCGTCGCTGAAACGGACGACGACGTCGACGTCTCCGAGGAGCTTCCGCAGACCGTCGGTCGCCGCGCTTCGCGTGCCCTCGCGGTCGTCGCGATCCCGGGCTACGATCTCGAGCTCGAACCTCCGCGCCTCGTGCTGGACGAGCTGATACTGGACGATCGACGGGATCCCGGAGAACACGCCCCACACCGCGCGCGGATGGACGACCCAGTCCGGACCGATGTACAGAAGGTCCTCCTTGCGACCCTCCAGCTCGGCGAGAAGGGGGAGTGTGCGTCCGCACGGACAGGGCTCGGAGCCGAGCGCGCCGAGGTCCCCGAGTCGATAGTTCAGGAGTACGGAGCCACGGTTCACGAGATTCGAGATTACGATCTCTCCGCACTCTCCGGGCGCGGCGTCGGCGCCGTCCCCGTCGATCACGCGGAGATGACAAAGGTCCTCGTGAATGTGGTAGCCGGTCCCGCGTTCGCACGAGAACCCTATCTTGAAGGACTCCATGGCACTGTAACTCGCAAGGACGGGAATCCCGAACTCTTCTTCGATCAACCGCCGTCCGGGAGCGGTCATTCCGTCGGAGAAGTATCCGATTCTCTCGGGACGGTGGATCTCCACGCGTTCCGCGAGGACGAAACGGAAGAGAGCCTCGAGATACGAGCCGTATCCGCCGAGGAGATGAGGCCGATGCTCGTTGATCGCGGAAATGGCCTCGCGGAACGGCCGATCGACCCCCATGTGAATGCGCTCCGGCCGCCGCGGGATGAACGTCCAACGCCGGTAGATGTCGTGCACCTTCGTGCCGGTCGACATGTCGCGGCTGAACGACATCATCCGCGGTCGCCCGCCGCCGCCCAGCCCTTCCGTCTTCCGCGAGCGCTCGCCGTACGCGATGTTCGCGAGCAGGGACAGCATGTCGTGGTGGACCCGAAGCGGCGCGCCGGTCGATCCGGTCGTCACGAACGGAACCGACCTTCGCCCGCGCCACGAGCGGGAGACGAACGCATCGGGATCGCGACGCACGGTCGCCTTGTCCAGGAGCGGCAGCCGCCGGAGGTCCTCCGGTGACCGGATCGCGCGCGGGTCGATCCCGCGTTCGGCGAAAAGGCGCTGGTAATAGGGCACGCTCCGGGCGGCGTAGCGGACGCTGGCGGCGATCCGCGCGTTCCGGTCGGCCATCCACCGGGACCTGGGCCGATACGCCGCTTCCCGCTGGCCTCGCGCGTGAGCCATGACGATCAGGTCCCCGATCGCCTGGTGGAAGAGGCTCATCCGGTGGGGCGCTTCCGGCGAAGCGCGCGAAGCCGATACCAGGAGGTTCGCTCCACTTCCGTCACGGCCCAGATTTCCGCCGGCGTGAGATCAGGATGCCAGATGTCGAGGATGAGGACGTGGCGGCTGCGCTCGATGCCTCGCCGCCTCGCGCGGAGTCGCAGCCCAGCGCAGACGGCCGCAAACACGGCCGGTCGCGAGAGGTGGGATTGGAATACGTTGCCCGGCATGGGCTTCGGGAAGCGAGGATACCCGACGGGCGCGTCGATGGCCATCAACTTGCGTCCCATACATGCAATTCTACCTTCTCCGGTTCCGATCGACGTCACGCCACCGGTCCGGCTTCGGGAACCCGCAGGCGGGAGAAACGTCGTTGTCGCGCGTGCTCGTGGCCCTCTTCCTCGTCGTTCCGTGCCTGGCGCGGGTCGCGCCCGCGCTGGCCCAGGTCACGGGAACGATCGCGGGCGAGGTCCGCGACCGGGGCACCTCGCAACCGTTGGCCGGCGCGCAGGTCTACATTCCCGGCACGTCGATCGGGACCGTCACCGACGAGGCCGGTCGCTACCGCTTGCCGGAGGTGCCGGCGGGCGAAACGGCCCTCCACGCCCAGGTCCTGGGGTACCGGACCGAGAAGGCCTCCGTCGAGGTCCCGGCCGGCGGAACCGCGACCCACGCGTTCGCCCTGCAGTGGGAATTCCTCAATCTCGACGCGATCGTGGTCACGGGGTCGGCCGGCGGAGCGCGCGAGCGCGAAACGGCGTACAGCGTGGGGCGGATCGATCCGGCCGAGGTCTCCGAACCGATCACGACCCTCGACCAGCTGCTGACGGCGAGGCTGCCGGGGGTGACGGTCCAGCAGGGGAGCGGCCTGGCCGGCTCGGGCTCCCAGATCCGTCTGCGGGGCAACGTCTCGGTCGCGCTCGGGAACGAGCCGCTCGTCTACGTCGACGGAGTTCGCGTCCGCAGCGAAGGATATCCCAAGAACGCGCCACGGGCGGAGGAACCGAGCACGGGTCCCAACGACGCGGCGAGCCCGCTCAACGACATCAACCCCGCGGACATCGAGCGGGTCGAGGTGGTGAAGGGTCCGGCCGCGACCACGCTCTACGGCGCGGAGGCGGCGAGCGGCGTGATCCAGATTTTCACGAAACGGGGCATCGCAGGCCCGCCGGCGTGGACGGCCCAGGTGGATCAGGGGTTCGACCACGTGCGGGAGTTCGGGACCGAGCGGAATCCGTTCCTCGGCCTATCACCTTGGCTCGACGACTCGTGGCGCCAGCGGTACGGGCTGTCGGTCTCGGGGGGAGGTTTTCTTCGGTACTACCTCTCGACCGCATACGACAACAGCACCGGTCTCCTGCCCAACGACGGCGAGGATCGCTTCGTGGCGCGCGCCAATCTCGGCCTCGATCCCGTGCCGAGCCTGTCGCTCCGGCTGAATACGTTCTATTCGATTCACGACATCCGAAGCACGGCGACGGGGATCAACTCGAACAGCCTCGTCGTGAACGTCCTGCGCGGAGAGACGAATTTCCTCGGCGACTCGTCGAGGCAGGCCCTCGAGGGGCTCCTCCGGTTCGACATCGATACGGACATCGACCACACGATCCTCGGATTTACGGCGACACACGTCACGACCCCGGGTCTTACAAATAAAGTTGTCGTAGGCTACGATCGCGCGGCCAGCCGGTTCCGGCAGCTGCGGCCGGTCGGCTATGTCCTGGCTCCCGAGGGCATCGTCTCGGATCAGGACTGGGTGAGCCGGATCCTGACGGCGGAGTACGTGGGCAGCCTGGACCTGGGCCACGGCCGGGAGTTGAGCTCGACCGCGTCCTGGGGGGCGCAGAGCATCACCTCGGACGTCGGGCTCGATTCGGGCTATGCCGAAGGGTTCGACGAGGGCGAGGAGCCGACGATCGAAGGGGGGAACCTGTCGCTGAGGACGGACAGTCGCCTCCGCGTGCGCAACACGGGCGCCTTCGCCGAGGCCGTGCTCGGATACCGCGAGCGGTACTTCCTGTCCGGCGGATTGCGCGTGGACGGGAGCACGGCGTTCGGGGACGAGCTGGGGCTCCAGGTCTACCCGCGGGTCGGGGGCTCGTACGTCGTCTCGGACGAGAGCTTCTGGTCGCCGGGCTGGGGCCGCCTCAAGCTGCGCACGAGCTACGGGCACGCGGGTCGCGCCCCCGACGTCGTCGACAAGCTCCGGACGTGGAGGGAGACCGATTTCGACGGCGAGCCCGCCCTGGTTCCGGGAGTCATCGGAGACGCCGAGCTGGCGCCCGAGCGGACGGCCGAGCTCGAAGTCGGTTTCGACGGCGCCTTCTTTTCCGAGAAACTGACGGCAGATTTCACTCTCTATCGCCAGCGGACCACCGACGCCCTGTTCCCGGTGTCGCAGATTCCCTCCGAAGGATTCCCCGGCACGCAGCTTTCGAACGTCGGGACGTTGACGAACGAAGGGTTCGAGCTCTCGCTGAGCGGCATCCTCGTGGCGCGGCCGTCGTTCGGCCTGGAGGCGGGCTTGTATCTGTACACGAATCGCTCGGAGGCCGAGGATCTGGGAGGAGCCGCCGCGCTCAACCTGGACGACGGGGCATGGATCATGGAGGGCGAGCCCGTGCCGGTCATCATCGGGGCGCTCGTGCGGAACCCCGACGAGGTCGGCGAGCCGGTAGTCAATCTCGACCACGTGTTCGGCCCGAATCTGCCGACCCGTACGCTGGGCTTCAGCACGATCCTGACGCTCCCGCGCGGAATCGAGCTGAGCGCGCGGGCGGAGTACATGGGGGGCCACTACCTCTACGACAACCTCGGCAACCATCTCGCGCGGCGGGACCGCTACGCCCCCTGCCAGGACGCCTACGAGACGCGGGCGGCCGGCCATCCCGAGCTGCTCACCGCATGGGAGCGGGTGTGGTGCATAGCGGCGAACGTGCCGCGCAACGGAGGCCCGGTCTACCCGGCGGATTTCTTCCGCGTTCGCGAGCTCACGCTGAGCGCTCCGCTTCCGGTGAGGTTCCTCGGCGGATGGAGCTCCACGCTCGTCGTCTCGGCGCGGAACTTCTGGACGCGGAAGGACGACGACTTCCTCGTCTTCGATCCCGAGATGTCCGGCCGCGAGGGGATGCACGCCCGCGCCCGCATGATCGATGCCCAGATCCCGTCGCCCGCGTCGCTCGTCGTCTCCATGCGGCTGAGCCAGTGATGCGCGGGCTCGAGATCCTGCCTGCCAGGATGAAGGCGATCGCGATCGTCGCCCTGCTTGTCGCGCCGCTCGCGCTGGCGGGCTGCCAGGATTCGATCACGGACGTGGGGAGCCTCGAAGACGCGGACCTCGACGACGAGGCCGCGCTCCAGTCGATCGTGAACGGCATGGGTCGGGAGCTGTCGATCGCGCTGGGCCACCTCGCCCTGACGGGAGCGGCGGTCAGTCGCGAGGTCGTCGGCACGGGCTCGCAGACGAACTTCGGGATCACGCTCGGGCAGCGCGAAGGGATCCTCGAGCCGGTCGAGACCGAAGAGCACTGGAACACCGCCCAGAGCGCGCGCTGGACGGCGGAGGACGGGGTCCGTCGCATGCGCGCGCTGCTCGGCGATGGCTTCGCGAGCTCGGAGCTCGCGGCCCGCGCGCTCCTGTACGTGGGGTTCGCGAACCGGCTGCTGGGGGAGAACATGTGCTTCGCGGTCATCGACGGGGGACAAGAGCAGCCGGCGGCGGCGTTCCTGAGCCGAGCCGAGGCCGCCTTCACCGAGAGCCTGGCGATCGCGGAGCGGATCGGGAGCCCGGACCTTGCGCTCGCCGCGCGCGCGGGGCGGGCCTCCGCCAGGGTCGGCCTCGGCGACTGGGCGGGCGCGCGCTCGGACGCGGAGGCGGTCCCGATCGGGTTCGAGCACGCGGCCACGTACTCCGACAGGGAGCTCGAGCAGTACAACCCGATCTACTGGGCGAACGCCGGGCTTCCGTATCGCAATCTCTCGGTCTGGAGCACGTTCTACGACGCGTACTTCGCCCTGACCGGAGATCCCCGTGTGCGCTGGACGATCGATCCGGCGCATCCGGAGGGCGATACGGGAATCCCGCTCCAGGTGGAGCAGAAGTACACCGGACGGAACCAGCCCATCCGTCTCGTCACGGGCCGGGAGATGAGGCTGATCGTGGCCGAGGCCAGGCTCCGAGCCGGCGACGTGACGGGCGCGCTGGACGCGATCAACGAGCTGCGGCTCCTGGCGGGCGTCGAGCCGGCGACGGCCGAGGACCTTCCGGAAGCCTGGACCGCGCTCAAGCGGGAGCGCGGGATCGAGCTGTGGCTCGAGGGGCGCCGCCTGGGGGACCTCCACCGCTGGATCGCCGAGGCCGCGCCCGGCGAGGCCGAGGACATGAGCGGCCGCGACACGTGCTTCCCGATCGGGACGACGGAGCTCGACACCAATCCCAACCTGCCATGAGATCGACCGCCTGGATCCGGGACGTCGGCATGTACGCCCGCTTCGCGGCCGGCCTTCCCCGGTTCTTCCGCGAGCGGATCACGCTGGATCAGGCGCAGGCGACGGTCCGCCGGCGTCTCGCGACGCGCGACGCGCGCTTCCTCGAGCTCATGGAGCGCGCCGTGTACGGCCATCCCGGGAGCCCCTACCTGCCTCTCCTGCGGGAGGCGCGGTGCGAGCTCGGCGACTTGCGCTCGATGGTCGCGGACCGGGGTCTCGAGGCGAGCCTGCTCGAGCTCCGCAGCTCCGGCGTCTGGGTCGGGTTCGAGGAGTTCAAGGGGCGCGCGCCCATGAGGACCGGCCGGGACGGTTCCCACGCCGGCCGGCACACGTTCGACAACCCGTTCCTCGTCCGCCGCATCGAGGGGAGCTCCGGGGGCTCGACCGGGCCGGCGACGCGCGTCCCGTACGATCTCGACGCGACCCTCTCCCGGATCCCGTCCTACGTGCTGGGGTGCGACGCGCACGGAGTCCTGGACGCGCCGATCGGGCTCTGGCGCTTCGGGCTGCCGTCCATGACCGGGATCACCAACGCGCTGCGCTCGGTGGTCATCGGAAACCCCGTCCGCCGCTGGTTCACGCCGGACGGCAGCGGGGACCTGCGCCCAGCGCTCCGGTTTCGCGCCGCGACGGCTTTCGTCGTCCGGACGAGTCGGCTTCTCGGGCAACCGATCCCGCTTCCGGAGCCGGTCCCGCTGGAGCGGGCCGACGTCGTCGCGCGCTGGGCGGCGGGGAGGGCGAAGGAAGAGGGGAAGTGCCTCGTTCGCGCGTCGGTCTCGATGGCGCTCCGGATCGCGCTCGCGGCGGAGGCCGAGGGCATCGACCTCCGCGGGGTCGCCCTGATGGGCGGCAGCGAGCCGATCACGGCGACGAAGTTCCGCGCCATCACCAGGTCCGGCGCGCGTCAGATCCCGACCTACACGTGCTCCGAAGCGGGACCGGTCGGGATGGGGTGCGCGAACCCGGTCGAGGAGAACGACCTCCATTTCCTGGAGGATCTGCTGGCCCTCGTCCAGCATCCCCGGCGAATCCCCGGTACCGAGATCGACGTGGAGGCCTTCTGCCTGACGACCTTGAATCCGAGCGCGCCCATGATCCTCCTGAACGTGGAGATCGACGATTTCGGGATCGTCGAGCGGCGGTCCTGCGGGTGTCCGCTCGAAGAAGTGGGGTACGGCGTGCACCTGCGCGGGGTCCGGAGCTATCGCAAGCTCACGGGGGAAGGTGTGACATTGGTGGGGAGCGACATGGTTCGGATCCTGGAGGAGGTCCTTCCCGCGACGTTCGGCGGCGCTGCGCATCACTATCAGCTCCATCAGCGCGAAGACGCGGACGGGTTCTCGCGCATGATCCTGGTC
>DATBJO010000072.1:0-43656 GCA_036556305.1 Gemmatimonadota bacterium | reverse complement strand
CATGAGCAGGAGGTCCCGCGCGAGGATGTAGTTCACGGGATAGCCGGAGAGCGGGTGCACGGCGTAGACGAGCGCCACGAGGAGAGCCGCACGTCGCGCCCGCTTCGGATCCTCGAGGCCCCGCGGCCGAGCGACAACCAGCAACCGAGCGAGGAGCAGGAAGAGGATGACGCAGGCCGCCAGGTGGAGCGCGATGTTGACCGCGTGGTAGCCGGGCAGGTCGAGCCCGCCGGCCGCGTAGTTGAGCGACAGCGTCAGCGGCAGGAGTGGGCGATACTGCCCGATCTGGTTGAGGACGGACTCCGAGACACCGCGGCTGCCGGAGATCGTCCCCGGGTCCGTGAAATGCCGGAGCACGGGGCTCACTCTGCGGATCTCCGGATTGTCCCGGATCCGGTAGAAGTCGTCGAGGTGAAAACCGTTCCCAAGCGTGTTCGCGTACGTCCCGCAGACGACCGCGACGAGCGCGAGGATCGGCAGGAGCTTGCGGTGGGTCATCGCGCGTTCGTCCATCCCTTCAAGGAGAAGGGGCAGGGGAAAACCCCTGCCCCTTCGAATGATCCCCCCTGCCCCTCGGCTAGCTGCTGCAGAGCGCGACGGCGGTCAGCGTGGCCGTGTCGGAGCCGCCCAGGTTCGACGTGATGTTCAGCGTCACCTGCCAGGTGTCGCCGGTCAGCGAGCCCGGCAACCCCGACGAGGTGGGCTTCGAGGACAGCATGATGACCTTCCCGTAGTCGTTGCCGTCGGTCAGCGAGAGATCCCAGCCCCCACTCAGGGCCAGCTCGCCCACCGGACAGGTGACGGTGTCGACCACCTGGCCCGCGGCCGGGCCGCCCACGGCGGGAGACGACGAGCTCGTCACGACGCCCTGAGTCGAGAGCGGCCCCACGGGACCGGACGGACCCGACGGGCCGGACGGACCCGACGGGCCGGACGGACCGGCGGAACCCGATGGGCCGGCCGGACCCGAAGGACCCGCGGAGCCCGCGGGACCGGTCGGACCCACCGGACCGGTGGCGCCGGTATTCCCGGCGGGACCCTGGGGACCGGGCGTGCCCGGGACCCCCTGATCCCCCTCGGGACCCTGCGGACCGCTCGGGCCTTGCGGACCGCTGGGACCCGCGTTGCCCTGCGGACCCTGCGGGCCTTGCGGACCGCTCGGACCCGCGTTGCCCTGCGGACCGCTCGGACCCTGCGGACCGGTCGGACCCTGCCGGCCGCTGGGACCATTCGGACCCTGCGGACCCTGCGGACCCTGCGGACCGGTCGGACCCTCCGGACCCTGTGGACCTGGATCGCCCTGCGCGCCCGGATCGCCCGGGGGACCCTGCGGACCCGGATCGCCTTGCAGACCCTGCGGACCCGGATCACCCTGCGGACCCGCGGGACCGACGTTGCCCTGCGAACCCTGCGGACCGGTCGGACCCTGCCGGCCGCTGGGACCGTTGGGACCCTGCGGACCGCTCGGGCCCTGGGGGCCGCTCGGTCCCGCCGGGCCTTGCGGACCCGGATCCCCGGGCGCGCCCGGATCGCCCTGCGGACCCTCGGGGCCGCTCGGCCCCGGAACCCCCTCGGCCCCGGGATCCCCCTGCGGACCCTGCGGACCCTGCGGGCCGGAGGGGCCCGCGTCGCCCTGCGCACCTCGAGGTCCCTGGGGACCCGTGGCACCGGCCGGACCCGTGGAACCCGGGATTCCCTGCGGCCCGATGGGACCCGGCTCCCCCGCAGGTCCCACGACGCCTGTGGCGGGGCCCGGAGGACCGGACGGGCCAGTCGGGCCCGGGGGACCCGCCGGCCCGGCACCACCACCCGAGCCCCATGTGAAGAAGATGTGATCGGAACCCGGAACGCAGTTGCTCGGCAGACCGGGCTCGCGGATGCGGTAGATCACGCCGCCGGGAACGTGATAGCACGCCTCGATCGTCTCGTCCTGCGCGGGAGTCAGAGTCCTTCCGTCTCCGCCGGGCGTCGACTGCTGCGCGTACAGGCCACGGGGCACGACGGCCAGCACCAGCGCCGCGACCGCATGGATCAGGACCGAACGGCGATTCATCTCAACCCTTGTCCTGCTGAAGAGTAGGTGACTGCTGGGGATGCGGTACGAACCCGGTGCCGCCCGCGAGGAACGACCTCGCCTGCTGGACATAGACCAGGATCGCGTCGAGAATCGGCTCGTCCCCCGCTTCGTAACCCGGCGCGCTCTGCCGGTAGACCGCGGGGCAATTGCCCAGACGATCGAGCGTCGATTGGATCGCCTCGCTTTCCTTGCTCGTCCATGGATCCACCACCCCGGCGTTGTCCAGGAACTGCATGAGCTCGTGACAGGGCTGCGCCGACGCCTGATCGGCGAGCAGGGCCGGCAGCCAGTTGAAGAACACCTGAGGCTGACCGCCGAGACCAACCGGGTTCTTCTCGCTGCACGAGCAGAGGAGCATGGCGATGGCAAGAACGATGCCCGCCTTGACGCCGAAGTGGTTCATGTTCACACCCTTTCCGGCAGGGATGTGCGCGATCGGGGGACAAAAAGGAACCCTACCCTACCATGCCCGGAAAAGGCATGTCAAAGGAATGGAAGCGGTCTTCCGTTTTCGGGGAACCAGGCTACCGTTCGGGCGGGGCGATCAGTCGAGAGTGGCGCCGGAATCCGCTCCGATGACGGTCGGGAGACCGGCATCCTTCCAGCCCTGGAGGCCGGCGCGCATGTCGTAGATCTCCTCGTAGCCGAGCTGGTCGAGGGCCTCGTAGGCATACTGCGAGATGGGACACGTTTCGGAAGAACAGTACACGACGACGCGTCGGTCGCGGGGCGGCAGGAGCCCGCCCGCACGGATCTCCACGTAGGGCACGTTGATGGCGCCGGGGATGTGCTCGCGTGAATACTGGACGGCGTCCCGCGCGTCGATCAGGGAGAACGCGGCTCCGCTCTGCTGCCAATCGTGAACGACTTCGGGCGAAACGATGAGAAGACCGTCCTGGATCTCGGGCGCGGGAATCGAGAGCGGCAGCGTGTCGACGCCGGCCTCCGCCGCGGCTTCGAGGTCACTCGAGGGTTCGGAACCGCCGCATCCGACCGCGACCGCGAGCAGCCACACGAGGCAACCCGCGGAACGTCCCGCGACCGCTCTCATTGCGTCACGGCGTCGCTCGCCGTTCCCAGGCCCGCGATCCAATCGGCCACGGTTTCCGCCTGTGGCGAATCGGGGGGCACCATCGTGAGGAACTTCTCCCACGCGTCCCGCGCGCGCGTCGAATCGCTCATTCCATCGCGGTAAACGACTCCCTTGAGGAAGTAGACCTCGGGGGTCTCCGGAGCCAGCCGTCCCGCCACCTCGAGCTCCCCGTGCGCGTCCGTCCATCGATTCTGGTACATCAGCGAGACCGCGAGATCAGTGTGCGCCGCAGCGTTTTCCGGAACGAGCTCTGTCGCGCGGCGGAAGTACCTCTCGGCGGTCGGGTAGTCCCCCGCCTCGAGCGACTGCATCCCGAGCTGCAGGTACTCGTCGGGTCCCACGGCGTGAGGCGCGGCGGGGTCTCCGGGCGAAGAAGCCCCGTCGCCCCGAGGCGCGAGCGCGTATCCGGCGATGAACCCCGTGGTCAGCGCGATGAAGGTGGCGATGACGAGCGCTCGGGGTCCGGCCTGAATCGACACGGGTCTCCTCTCGGGTCAGGGTGCGGCAGAATCGGGAGCCGCGGGCGGCTCCTCGGTCGGCGCGGGATTTTCGCCTGCGGGCGCCGTCGCGTCCAGGGGTACGGAGTCCGGCGCGTCCGCATCCGTCCCGGGCAGCTCGTCGAGCACTTCGACGTCGAGCGGCTCGGAGGGAACGACCTCGGGCTCGGGTTGAATCTCCTCGGCGGGCTCGGCGGCATCCTCCTCCGCGAGCGACGGGCCTTCGTACCAGCGATCCATCCGCCCGAGGATCATCCGCTGGCGCTGGCGCAGATACGGAGTCGACGCATCGGGGTTGCGCGTCAGCGGCGCCGGAAGCGTCGCGGCCAGCAGCGCCGCCTGATCTCGCGTGAGAGTCTCCGGCGAGCGATCGAAATAGACCCCTGCCGCGGCGCCTGCCCCGAAGATTCCGGGGCCCAGCTCCACGACGTTGAGATACGCCTCCATGATGCGGTCCTTCGGAAGCCAGAGCTCGAGCCACGCGGTGAGGATGGCCTCGCGGCCTTTCCGCAGGAGGTTTCGCGAGGGATCCAGATACAGGTTCTTCGCGGTCTGCTGGCTGATCGTGCTGGCTCCACGCAGCCTGCCTCCGCTCCGGTTGCTGCGCCAGGCCTTTCGGATCTGCTCGAGGTCGAAGCCGCGATGCTCGTAGAACCGTGTGTCCTCGGCGACGAGGACCGCCTGGAGGAGCGCCTTCGGCATGTGCTCGATCGACACCCAGTCGTGGCGCGGCCGGAACTCGACTCCCGCCGCCGCCGCTTCCGCCACGCGATACCCCATGACGGCCGAAGCCCGCGGCGGCAGGACCGCGTGCCAGCAGACGGCCGGAAACCAGGCCGCCGCCGCGGCCCCGTACAGCAGCGGAGTCAGCAGAGCCAGCGCCAGCAGCCGGCCCACGACCCCCGGCCATGCGGATCTCGTCTCTCCCACTTGCACGAATATACGGGCCGGGTAGCCGCGTCACCCGAACACCTGTTATCGTGCGCGCCTCGAACCGGTCAAACCATGGTCATATGGACGTCACACGGGCATCACGTCCCCGACGGAGGGTCCATGCTGAAGAAGCTCCTGCCTCGAGAGACGGATTTCTTCGAGTTTTTCGAGCGCCACGCGGCGACCACGGTCCGCGGATGCCGCGAACTGCTGGAGCTGGCGACCGAAGGTCGCGACTTCGAGGCTCGGGCGCGGCGGATCAAGGACGTCGAGCACGAAGCCGACTCCATCACGCACGATTGCGTCGAGGCCCTCCACAGGACGTTCATCACGCCCCTCGACCGGGACCAGATCCACATGCTGATCTCGCGGATGGACGACATCATGGACTACGTGGAGACGGTCAGCGACCAGTGCGTGCTGTACAACATCGATCACATGACTCCCGACGCCCGCGAGCTCGCCGCCGTCCTGCTGGAATCGACCGAACAGATCGAAGGCGCCGTCAAGGGACTGCGCGACATGAAGCACGCGTCCGCCATCCTCGAGCGCTGCATCGACGTGAACCGGCTTGAGAACAAGGGAGACGAGCTCCTGCGGAGGGCGGTCGCCAGGCTCTTCGACGAGGAGAAGGACCCGGTTTCGATCATCAAGTGGAAGGAGATCTACGAGAACCTCGAGAGCGCGACCGATCGCTGCGAGGATGTCGCGAACATCATCGAAGGCATCGTCCTCGAGAACGCCTGACCCAGTCGACGGGATAGCGCCGGCGTGGACTTCATCTGGATCATCGTCATTCTCACCGTCGCGGTGGCGTTCGCGTTCGACGTCATCAACGGGTTCCACGACGCCGCCAATTCGATCGCGACGATCGTCTCGACGCGGGTGCTCCGCCCGCGCTACGCGGTCCTCTGGGCGGCGTTCTTCAACTTCGTCGCGATGTTCATTTTCGCCCCCCGCGTCGCGGACACGATGTCGAAGATCGTGGACGTCAAGGCGGACGACTCGGGCTACGTGTGGGTGGTCCTGGCGGGACTCATCGGCGCGATCGTCTGGGATCTCCTGACCTGGTGGTGGGGGATCCCGACCAGCTCGTCCCATGCGCTGATCGGAGGCTTCGCGGGCGCCGGCGTGGCGCACGCCGGATTCGACGTTCTCAATTGGGACAAGATCGTCCTGACCGTCGAGTTCATTCCGCTCGCCCCGCTGATCGGGCTGGTGGCGGCGGTGACCCTCATGATCGCGGTCGCGTGGATCTTCCGTAGATGGAGCCCCTCTTCCGTCGACAGCTTCTTCCGCAAGGGGCAATTCCTTTCGGCCGCGCTCTACTCGCTCGGGCACGGCGGGAACGACGCCCAGAAGACGATGGGCATCATCGTCGCCCTCCTCGTGGCGGCCGGCTCGCTCGCTCCCGACACCAAGCTCTCGCTGGGGGATCCGCAAACGCTGTGGATCATCCTCGGGGCGCACGTGGCGATGGCGATCGGGACCGCTCTCGGAGGCTGGCGGATCGTCCGCACGATGGGCATGCGGATCACGGAGCTCAAGCCGTATGGCGGCTTCTGCGCGGAGACCGGCGGCGCGTTCACGCTCTTCCTCGCGACCCACATGGGGGTTCCGGTCTCGACCACGCACACGATCACGGGGGCGATCGTCGGGGTCGGGGCGACCCGCGGAGCTTCAGCGGTCAAGTGGGGACTCGCCGGGCGCATCGTGTGGGCGTGGATCCTCACGATTCCGGCCGCGGCGCTCGTGGCGGCGGCGACGTACATGGCCACGACGCTCTTCCACGCGAGATAGGCGCCCCGAGTGGCCTCGCTTCGAATTCCGTTGACATTACTTCACTCCTCCCATAGTAAGGAGCACCGTACCGCGACGCTCCCCCCAATCCTGGAGAGTCCCCCCATGCTATCGACGACGAAACGTCTCGTTCCCTTGTTTGTGGTCGTGTTCCTGCTGGCATGCGCCGAGGAGGCGACGGAGGAGGCCACCGACGAGGCGGCCGACACGACCGCGGTCGTGGGGATCTCCCTCGCCGATCTCGCGGGCACCTGGGACATGCGAACGACTTCGACGGATCCGGCGGACACCTACGTCAACGAGTATCAGATCGTCATCGACGGGGCGGCCTGGACCATGCACTTCCCCGATCGCGACCCGGTTTCGGTCACCGCCGTGGTCGAGGGCGACAACGTCATCACCGACTCGGAGCCTTTCGAGAGCGTGCGGCTTCCCGGAACGATGGTCACCACGCACGGCGTGTTCCACATGGAAGGCGACCGGCTGGTGGGTGACGTGACGGCCACCTGGCAGATGGCGGCGGGCGACTCCGTGGGTCGGCTCCGGACGGAAGGAACTCGCGCGCCGTAGAGGTGGTGCGCCCAAGAGGATTCGAACCTCTGACCTACAGCTCCGGAGGCTGTCGCTCTATCCAGCTGAGCTATGGGCGCACGGGCAAGAACAAGAAAAATACCCACTCGCGAGCGAAACGACGACTGGAATCGGAGATCGGCTGGACCCCGAAGGGCGTTCAAAGCGGGTCAGATGCAAGGCGGGCGACGAGTCTCTTCCGAGGCGTGGCTGAATCCCACGCCGCAGGAAGAAAGAGGAGCTCAACACAGCAGATGACCCGCTTTCAACGCCCTGCTAAAGGGCTGGACTCTGCTCCGTCACCAGCTCCTTGAGCTCCTTCGAGGGCTTGAACGTGGGCACGAGGCGCCCGGGCACGTAGACCGCGTCGCCGGTGCGGGGGTTCCGCGCCTTGCGGGCCTTCCGACGCTTGACCTTGAACGACCCGAAGCCGCGGATCTCGATGTTGTTCTCGCGCGCGAGCGCCTGCTTGACGGCTTCGAGGAACCCGTCGACCACGACGGCCGTGTCTTTCTTCGTGAGGCCCGTCGCCTCGGCGATCTGCTCGACCAGGTCCGCTTTGGTCATGACGTTCCTCCCTCTCGTCGCGCCGTGGCCATTCTCGAAGACGGAAGATGATACGGAGTTGAAGCGTCCTTAAGATACGAGGCCGCAATGACTTGTCAACAGCGGGCCCGGGCTTCCCAGCGCTGAAGGCTTCGTACTTCGAGGCCGGCCGCGGCGGCCTCGACCGCGGCCACCGCGGCGTCCGCGGCTTCGATCGCCGTGAGGCACGGGACTCCCGCCCAGAGGGCCGCGCGCCGGATCGCCACATCCTCCTCCGAGGCCTCGCGTCCCCGCGCGGTGCTGACGACGAGCGAGAAGTCCCCGCGCCGGACCGGACCGGCCGGATCGACCTCCCGTTCGACGGCCCGCACGCTCACGCGTCGCCGTTCGAGGGCCTCTCGCGTGGCCGCCGTCGCCGTGACCCGGGCGCCGATCTTCAACAGCGCTGCCGCGATGCGGCTCCCGGCCTCGCGATCCTCTTCGGCCAGGCACAGGAGCACATCGCCGGCCAGCGCCTCACGAAGGTCGACGCCGACTCCCAGCATCGCCTTCCGGAATGCCTCGTCCGGATCGGCCGCCAGGCCGATGACCTCTCCCGTCGATCGCATCTCGGGACCCAGGATGGGATCGACCCCGGGAAACTTCGCGAACGGCAGGGCCGGCGCCTTCACCGCGACCGCGAGCGGGACCGGGTCCTCCGTCAGGCCGAGATCGTCGAGCCGGCCGCCCACCATGACGAGGGCGCCGAGCCGGGCCAGGGGAACTCCGACGGTCTTGCTCACGAACGGGACCGTCCGCGACGCCCGCGGATTCACCTCGAGCGCGTAGACCACGCGTCCCCGCACGGCGTACTGGACGTTCATGAGACCGCGCACCGGGAGCGCGAGCCCGATGCGGCGCGTGTAGTCCGCGAGCGTCGCGAGCACGTCGGGATCGGCGTCCCGCGGAGGTAGCCAGCACGTGCTGTCTCCGGAGTGGATGCCCGCGCCTTCGACGTGCTGCATGATGCCCCCGATCACGACCCGCTCTCCGTCTCCGATCGCGTCCACGTCGTACTCGACCGCGTTCTCCAGGAACTCGTCGACGAGGAGCGGATGTGCGCCGCTGATCCGGAGGCTTTCCTCGAGCGCGTGCTCGAGCTCGTCCGCGTCGCGGATCACGATCATTCCCCTCCCCCCGAGGACGTAGGACGGGCGGAGAAGGACAGGGTAGCCGATCCGGGACGCTTCCGAGCGCGCCTCGGCGGCCGTCCGCGCGAACCCGGCGCGGGCCTGCGGGATCTCGAGCGATGCCAGGAGGCTCGAGAACCGGTCGCGGTCCTCGCAGCGATCGATCGCGTCGGGGGCGGTCCCCACGATCGGCACTCCGCCGCGATGAAGCGGGATGGCCAGCTTGAGAGGGGTCTGTCCCCCGTACTGGACGAGTACGCCATCGGGCTTCTCGTGGGCGACGATCGCCTCCACGTCCTCGATCGTGAGCGGCTCGAAATACAGCCGATCCGAGACGTCGTAATCGGTGGACACGGTCTCGGGATTGCAATTGACCATGATCACGCGATGCCCGGCGTGGCGGAGCGCCAGCGCCGCCTGGACGCAGCAGTAGTCGAACTCGATTCCCTGGCCGATACGGTTCGGCCCGCCGCCGAGGATCATGATCTTCGGCCCCGCCAGTGGACGCGCCTCGTTGCCCGGGTCGTAGCTCGAGTAGAAATACGGCGTCCGCGCCTCGAACTCCCCGGCGCAAGTGTCCACGACCTTGAAGCCGCGCTCGACCGTGAGCGACTCGCGCAGCGCCCGCACGTCGGCTTCCGTTCGCCCCCAGAGGCGACCGAGGTGGGAGTCCGAGAAGCCGGCCACCTTGAGCGAGCGCATCGCGTCCGCCGCCGTCGCCCCCGACGGCGCACCGGCCGACGCCTCGGCCTCGGCCTGCGCGAGGCGCTCGAGCTGATACAGGAACCACGGATCGATTCCCGTGGCGACCCGCAGCCGATCGACCGGCCACCCACGGCGGAGCGCCTCGACGACCTCGAAGAGCCGCTCGGCGGAAGGCGTCTCGACCCGTTCCGCGAGCGCGTCATCGGCGAGCGCGGCCATGGCCGGGTCGAACGCGCCGTCGGCTCCGGTCTCCAGACCGCGCAGCCCCTTCTGGATCGCCTCGCCGAAGGTCCGTCCGATGGCCATCGTCTCGCCCACCGACTTCATGGCGGTCGTCAGGCGCCGATTCGCGCCCGGAAACTTCACGAAATCGAACCGTGGCAGCTTCGCGACTACGTAGTCGATGCTCGGCTCGAACGAGGCCGGCGTGACGCCCGTGATGTCGTTGGGGATCTCGTCGAGGGTGTATCCGACCGCGAGCCGCGCGGCGATCTTGGCGATCGGGAACCCCGTGGCCTTCGATGCGAGCGCGCTGGAGCGCGAAACGCGCGGGTTCATCTCGATCACGAGCTGTCGGCCGGTATTGGGATCGACCGCGAACTGGATGTTCGAGCCGCCGGTCTCCACACCGACTGCGCGTATGACTTTGAAGGCCGTGTCGCGCATGGTCTGGTACTCGCGGTCGGAGAGGGTCTGCTGAGGCGCGACCGTGATCGAGTCGCCGGTATGGACGCCCATCGGGTCGAGGTTCTCGATCGAGCACACGACGACGCAGTTGTCCGCGCGGTCTCTCATCACCTCGAGCTCGAACTCCTTCCAGCCGATCACCGATTCTTCGACCAGGATCTCGCCGATCGGGCTCGCCCGCAGGCCGCCGGCGGCGAGGTCGAGGAACTCCTCCTCCGACGTCGCCACGCCGCCGCCGGCTCCGCCCAGCGTGTACGCGGGCCGGACGATCACGGGATACCCGGTGATCGCGACCACGTTGACGGCTTCTTCCACCGTGCGCGCGAAGCCCCCGCGCGGCACGCCGATCTCCTGCTCCAGCATGAGCGCCTGGAACCGCTCGCGGTCCTCGGCGCGCTCGATGGCTTCGAGGTTCGCACCGATGAGCTCGACTCCCATCTCGTCGAGGATCCCGGCGAGCGCCAGATCGCGCGCGAGATTGAGCGCGGTCTGGCCGCCCAGCGTGGGCAGGAGGGCCTGCGGCCGCTCGATCTCGATCACGCGGCGACAGGACTCCACGGTCAGGGGCTCGAGGTACGTCTCGTCGGCCGAGGAGGGATCGGTCATGATCGTGGCCGGATTCGAATTGATCAGCACGACGCGGTATCCTTCGTCGCGAAGCGCGCGGCACGCCTGCGTCCCCGAATAGTCGAACTCGCAGGCCTGCCCGATCACGATCGGTCCCGACCCGATGAGGAGGATCGTCTCGAGGTCCTCGCGACGGGGCACTAGGCCCGGACTCCACCGGTCATGCGTCCACGCTTCTGCGCGCGCGCATCGCGTCGACGAAGGCGTTGAAGTGGTGGCGGGCGTCGTGCGGGCCCGGCGCGGCTTCGGGATGGTACTGCACCGCGAACAGGGGCCGCTCGACGTGCCGGAACCCCTCCACCGTGCCGTCGTACAGGTTCACGTGCGTGATCTCGAGCTCGGGCGCCCCGGCGACCACCCGCTTCCCCCCGACCCGCTCCTCGCGGACCGCGAACCCGTGATTGTGGCTCGTGATGTCGATCCGTCCGGTGCGCAGGTCCTGAACCGGATGGTTTCCGCCGTGATGCCCGAACTTGAGCTTGTAGGTCGTCCCGCCGTGGGCGTGGGCGAGAATCTGATGACCGAGACAGATCCCGAACGTGGGCAGGTCCGGCGCCTCGCGCGACAGTCGTCGCAATGTCTCGATCCCCGCCGCGGCCGCCGCCGGGTCGCCGGGACCATTCGAGCAGAACAGGCCGTCCGGCCGGAGGTCGAGCACTTCGTCGGCGGTCGCCGTGGCCGGCAGTCGCACGACGCGGCACCCCGCGTCGGCGAGCTCGCGCACGATGTTCTGCTTGAGACCGAAGTCGCACGCCGCGACGGTGAGCTCGCCGCGGCCTTCGACCCGTGATACCGCCACGGTCACTTCGCCG
This sequence comes from Gemmatimonadota bacterium, assembly GCA_036556305.1. Taxonomy (GTDB): domain Bacteria; phylum Gemmatimonadota; class Gemmatimonadetes; order JACCXV01; family JAHWKZ01; genus JAICNR01. The sequence goes on along the minus strand of DATBJO010000072.1, from coordinate 32,140 downwards.
GTCAGGTCGCGTCCCTGCATCGGCGGAACCGCGCGCGCGCGCGCGACGGCCTCCGCCGCATCCAGCGCCTCGGTCGTGACCACGCCCCGCAGGGCGCCCTGGTTCCGCAGGTGCAACGTCAGCTCGCGCGTGTCGATCCCCTCGACCGCGACGATCCCGTGTTCCGCGAGCCAGTCCGGGAGCGTCTCGCCGGCCTGCCAGTTCGATGGATTCCGCACGCACTCCCGCATCACGTATCCCGCGACCTGGGGGCCGTCCGATTCCCCGTCCCCTTCGACGATCCCGTAGTTGCCGATCAGCGGGTACGTCATGACGACGATCTGGCCCGCGTAGCTCGGGTCGGTCAGCACTTCCTGATATCCGGACAGGCAGGTATTGAAGACGCACTCGCCGCCCGTCGTCCCGGCGGCCCCGACCGAGCGACCGATCGCGGTCCATCCGTCCTCGAGCGCCAGACGAGCCCGGAGAACGCCGCTCATGGGCAAAAAAAAGTCTCCGCAGAGCGGAGACATGGCGCGAACGCCGGCGAGTGGATCACGGGAACCGTCCTTCCGAGCCTCACAGGACTCGATTTAAAGGAGTCTATGGCGAAAAGGTACTCACGCGGCCGCGTCCTCGCACGCGGTCGCTCCGAGGTCGATCATCGCGCGCCTGACCTCGGCCATCAGGCGGTCCCGGCTCTCGGGGCCGCGGCCCTCGACCGCGATCGGCGGTCCGATGCGGACCTCGACGTCCGCGCGCCCCACTCGCAGAGAGCCCTTCTCCATGATCGCCCCCGTTCCCAGGACGACGACGGGGACGACCGGGACACCGGCCTTCAGCGCGAGCATGAAGCCCCCCTTCTTGAACGGGTGCAGCGTGCCGTCCCGCGACCGCGTGCCTTCGGGAAAGACGAGGACGCTGACCCCCGAACGGATCCTCCGCGCCGCCCGATCGAGGCTTCGGATCGCGCTGTCCCGTTTCGACCGGTCGATGGGGATGAAGCCGCACATCCACATCGACCACCCGAGAACGGGGATCCAGAACAGGCCCCGTTTGGCGACCATCCTCAGCGGATGGTCGACCCCGCGGAACAGGGCGAAGATGTCGAACACCGACTGGTGATTCGACATCAGCACGTATGTCGTATCCGGGTCCAACCGCTCGCGGCCGACCACGGCGAGCGGGATCCCGAGGCTCCCCAGGATCCAGCCCGACCAGATGCGTGCATACTCGAGGTACAGATCACCGCTCGGACTGAGCGGCCAGGTGACGATCCCGAGCGAGGCCCAGAACACCGTGTAAGCGACACCGACCAGCCAGGCGTACGCCGTACGCCACACGGTGTCCTACTGCGACATGTGGCTGACGTCGGCGATCTTTCCGTCGTTGCCGAAGATGATCGAGGTCTTGGCCGTGAGCTGGCCGTCGGCGTTGTAGTTGTAGTACGTCCAGCGCTCGAGGCCGCCGTCCATGGTCACCCGTGTGCGCGGCTCGCCGAGCATGTTGCGCACTTCGTCTCCGGTCATCCCCTGATGGAGGTTCGCCGCCGCGGCGCTCTGCATCGCCGCGCTGTCGATTCCGTCTCCGGTCTTGCCGGACTCGTCTTCGCCACCGCCGCACGCGGTCAGGCTAACAAGCAGCGCGGCCATCGCCGCCCAGCGGATCGTTCGCATCGTCTCCCCTTCTGTGGATCGATTGGCTCCGGTATACTCGCGACCGCTCGAAAGGTAACGGCCGACGCCCGGGACGGGCTAGCCGCGGAACCGCCAGACGACGCCCAGATAGCCTTCGGCCTGGGGCAGATCGAAGGACTCATCGGATCGGTAGATCAGCCCGCCGAGGTTCTTGAGCGACACGAAAATCGTGAAGTTGATCACCGTCGCCTGCCCCAGCGCGTCGACCACAAGGTGGGATTTGAGCGCATCACCCTCGAGCGCGGTCGTTTCACCGACGTACCGGCCCGTGATCCGGCTCTCCACCAGCAGATCACGGCTCGGGAAATACCGGCGCGCGAAGCGCAGCTGACCCAGCGCCTGATCCTCCGGAACGTACGGAAGCCGCTCGCCGATACGATCCTCGGTCAGGGACAGCCGGCGATACGCGAGGCGACCCCTCAGGCCCCAGGGAAGCGGCATCGTGAGCTCGACCTCGGCGCCCGACGCGGACAGCTCGAGCACGTCGAACGTGTTGAAGCCCGCCCGGCCGAAAGAGAACAGATCGAGGTCCAGAGGATCGAAGTACAGCCAGGCCGTCGGCGGGAGCCAGGCGAACGCGTTCTCCCCCGTCCCCCCGAACGCGGCCGCCGAGGCGCGCCAGCTCGGATCGGACCAGGACAGCGACGCGCGCCACCCCGTCCACTTCGCGAGCGCGCGGGGATCCGCGATGAGTCCCGGATGGATCTCCAGCGCCTCGTCCGCCCGCCGCGCGAGGATCGCTTCCCCGACCGGATCCGCCGGGCGCAGCGCCCGGCCCGCGCTCGCGCGGAGCTCGAGACCCGCACCCGGTCGCCCGATGAACTCGGTCTGCCACGCGGTGCCGGATTCGTACAGGTCCCCGAACTCCAAGCGACGGGCGGTCGCGTAGCCGGCCCAGCGGTCGCCCGGCGCGCCGTACCCGACTCCCCCGCCCCATTCCGTTCGCGTTCGCGGGTTCTCGATCGCGGTCCCCTCGAACTCCTCCGGCGGATCCAGCAGGCTCACGCCCTCGAACGCGAGAAAGGCGGGGTGCACGGAATCGAGTTCCTGTTCCTCGCCCGCGGCCGAGCCCCAGATCGCGATCCCGCCGACTCGCGTGTCGAGGTCCGCCTTCCATCCCCTGCGCACCGCGTGGCCGAACAATCCCGTCTTTCCGCGCAGGGCGAACCCCTGATCGATGCGCTGCGCCTCCCGCCACCCGTGCGCGCGCAGACCGAGGGGGCCGACGCCCCCTCCGTAGAAGAGATGCCAGGTCCGCGCTTCGCCGTCTTCCTCGCCGGTGAGATTATCGCGCGCCGCTTCACCCGAGACCTCGTCCCCGCGACGCGTGATCTCCAGCTGATGTCGCGCGCCGAAGCGCCATCCCAGCTTCGCCACCGATTGGTTCCGCGTGTAGTTGCCCGCGTTCTGGAACCCTTGGGTAGCGTCGAAGTTGGCGGCGATGAAGACCGATCCGCTCTCTCCCAGACCGCGGCCGAAGTTCCCCGCGAACGTCTCGACGTCGAATGATCCGACGGCGAAGGACAACAGCGATCGCGCGCCGCGGGTGAGCGCCCGCCGCGTCGTGATCGAAAGCACCCCCGCCGTCCCCGTCCCGCCCCACGCGGCCGCCTGGGGCCCGGGGTAGAAGGCGACGCGCGCGATCCCTTCCAGCGGGACCTGCCGCAGATCCCACAGCGCGGCCAGCGCGTTCCCCGAGGGAACGCCGTCGACCACGACCTGCACGCCGGCGGGGTCGCCCGGCGACCAGGAAAGGAACGTCGGGGCGCCGCCGCCTCCGAGGTCCTGACCTAGGAGAAGCGACTCGCTCTCGAGAACGTCCAGCAGGCTGAACGCCCCGCGCCCGAGGAGCGCTTCGCCCGTGATCTCGAAGGTGGGGCGCGCACCGGGCCGCGGAACGGTGTACGGGTCGACGAGGCTGTCCGGGAGGATCTCGATCGGTTCCGTAAAGCCGAGGGTGTCGATTCCCGTCCAGAGCGTGTCCCCGAGCCAGGTCAGGCGCGGATCCTCGCGCAGGACGGGGGCCGCTTCCACGGTATCGGCCGGAGCCAGCGTGTCGGCGAACGCGAGGCTGTCCACGAGGGCGATCGTGTCGGCCGGAACCACGTCCTGACCGACCGCCGACGCAGCGGTGAGGAGCGAGGCGGCGACGATCCAGGAGAGTCGCGCGGTGGGACCGGGAACCATGGGCCGCGCAAGTTAGGAACCGCCGCCGACCCCGGCCACGAACGGTCAGGGTCGAACCGTAGCCCCCACGTACGCCGCGCGACCCGCGGTGCCGAAGTCGACGACCTCTTCGTACTCCGCGTCGAGCAGATTCTCGATCCGCCCGTGCAGCCGAAGCGCATCGGTCACGTCCCAGCCGACGGCGACGCGAACGAGCGTGTACGGATCGAGCGTCACGCGCTCGGCGGGAAAGACGGTGAAATCGAGATCCTCCCGCTGACCGATCCGCAGGACGCCGATCGAAACGTCGGGACCTCGCTCCGGTGTCCAGTCCGCGTCGACCGATCCCTGATGACGCGGCCGGCGGATGAGCTCGAGTCCAGCGTCCGGACCCGTCTCGCTCTCGGTGCGCGTGTGGGTGTAGCTCGCGATCACGTGGAACGACGGCGCGAGGACCGCGGCGACGGAGGTCTCGACGCCGCGCGCGGAGGACTCGTTCTCGTTCCGATACCCTTCGGACGCGAACGCGATCAGGTTCTCGAAACGGGTGCCGAAGCCGGTCACGGAGAATCGAACGCGATCGGAAGCGAGCGCCTGGTCGACGCCGGCGTCCCAGCCGCGCGAGCGCTCGGGGTCGAGCTCCGGCGATCCGAACGTCGGATCATAGAGCTGGAACAGGGTCGGGGCCTTGAACCCGGTGCCCCAGGTCGCGCGGAGCCGCGTCCCCGTGGAGCGGATCGCGAACGCGGGGGCCACGCGGACCGTGACCGCCGCGCCGAAGCGGTCGTGATCATCGGTCCGCGCGCCGACCGCGAGCGACAGCCCCCCGGCCGGCTCCGAGCGGAGCTCGGTGAACGCGCCGGTCGTCCGCGCGGTCCGCTCCGGGAACTCGCTCGCGAACGGGCCGAACTCGCCCTCGCTCACGAACGAGGTGACCGCCCGCTCGCGCTCGGTTTCGACGCCCGCGATCAGGCGCCCGATCCGCCCCAGGTCGAGATCGTTGATCCACGCGAGCTTCCAGCTCGCGCCCTCGAATTCGCCGCGCTCGAGGGCCGAGGGGTGCGCGGGATCGGGATCGTCGAGGGACTCGCGGTCGTGACGGGACCAGCCGAGCGAGACCGTGGGCCGCCAACGATCGCCGGCGGCGCCCGATCGGATCTCGACGAGAAGGCCCGCCTCGCGGTCCTCGAGCCGCCGGTTTGGGTCGTCGCCCCCGGGACCGGTCTGGTCGAGGTCGGTCGCCGAGTCGTCGAGGTGCCCGACGAGGGCGAGCGAGACCGCGCCGGCGCGCCGGTCGACGCGGAGATCGAGCCCGGTCGTCCGGCTTCCGTCGTCCTCGACGTTCCCGAGCCGCTCGGGGGACGCGCTGAAGCCGTCGGTGGTGCGGCGCGAGACGTTCGCGAACCAGGACCACCCCCCGCGCGCCCCGAGCGTCGACGCCGAGCCCGACGCCGAGCCGTAGCTGCCGCCGTCGAGCCCCAGCTCGATCCTCGGCTCCCCCTCCCCGCGACGGGTCAGGATGTTGATCACGCCCCCGAGCGCGCTCGACCCATGGACCGCGCTCTGGGGCCCCCTCAGCACCTCGATCCGGTAGATGCCGGCCGTTCCCAGGGTCGCCAGGTCGTACCCGCCGGTCGGGAGCGACGGGTCGTTGAGCTCGATCCCGTCGAGCAGGACGAGCGCGTGCTCCGAGCTCGCCCCGCGCAGGAACACCGTCGTCGCCCCGCCCGGGCCGCCCGCCCGGACGAGCGACACGCCGGGGATGGTCATGAGCGCTTCGCGCACCGTCGTCAGCTGGCGGGCCTCGATCTCTTCACGGGTCACGACCGTGATCGAGCTCGCGACGTCGGCGGCGGGGATCTCGACGCGCGAGACCGTGACGACGATCGGCGGGACGCGGACGACGTCCGCCGAGTCGGCCGCGGCGTCCTGCGCGGTCGCGGATCGGGCGAGAAGCAGGCCGGCTGCGGCCGCGAGCGTGAGCGCACGGGAATCGATCATCGGTCCTCCTCTTTCGTGGGGGAATCGGCTTCGGGGCCCATCGTCCGGCTCGTGACGGCTTCGAGAAACGGCCGGAGCGGAAAGACCTGCGGGACCGCGCGCCCCGAGCCGGGCTCGCGCAATTCCTCGACCCTGACGGGCCAGCCGTACACGTCGGACACCGCGTCCGCCGTCAGCACCTCCGCGGGCTTCCCCGCCGCTCTTGCCCTCCCGCGGTGGAGGAGCACGAGGCGGTCGGCGTATCGCGCAGCGAGGTTCAGATGGTGCGTCGTGAGGAGGACGGCGCGACCGCGGCCCGCCTCCTGGCGGAGGATCTCCCAGATCTCCATCTCGTGCGCGACGTCGAGCGAGGCCGTCGGCTCGTCGAGCGCGAGCGATTCCGGTTCCTGGGCGAGCGCGCGCGCCAGCCGGGCCCGCTGACGCTCGCCCCCCGAGAGCGTGGCGAAGGGGCGCGCCGCCAGGTCCTCGACCCGACAGCGCTCGAGAGCGCCACGCACCGCGGCGTGGTCCCTGGGCCCCGGCCGCCTCCACCGGCCGAGATGCGGGTAGCGGCCCATCGCGACGAGCTCGCCCACCCTCACCGGGAACGCCGGCTCTTCGTGCTGGGGGAGGACGCCGATCCGACGGGCGCGCTCGACGGCCCGCCAGCGGGCGGCGGCGATCCCGCCGTACTCCGCCGCTCCACGGCGGGGTTCGAGGACGCCGAGCAGGAGCCTGAGGAGCGTCGACTTGCCGGATCCGTTGGGACCCAGGATCGCGACCATCTCGCCCGCGTCCACCTCGAGATCCGCGCCCGCGACCGCGTCGTCCGGCGCGCCGGGGTACCGGTACCAGGCGTCGCGCGCGCGCCAGGCGGTCACGCTTCGCCCCCCCGCGTCTGTCGGCGCAGGAGTCCCACGAAGAACGGGACGCCGATGAAGGCCGTGACGACGCCGAGCGGCAGCTCGTTGGGGGCGACGACGACGCGGGCGACGAGGTCCGCGATCGGCAGGAACGCGGCCCCGGCGAGGAACGCGGCGGGGAGGAGGAAGCGGTGGTCGCCGCCCCAGGCGATTCGGACCGCGTGTGGGACGACGAGACCGACGAACCCGATGCCTCCCGCCGCGACGACCGCGCTCGCCGCGAGGCCGCTCGCGATCAGGTACGCGGCGCGGCGGACTCCGTCGACGGGAACACCCAGGAAGGCGGCCGTCTCCTCGCCGACCGCGAGCGCGTTGAACGGTCGCGCGAGCGAGATCAGCGCGGCACCGCCCAGGGCGCCGACGGCGGCCATGAACGCGACCCCGGCCCACGTCGCCCCGGCCAGGCTTCCCATCATCCAGAACACGGCGCTCCGGAAGGCGTCCGCCCGCTGGAAGCTCAGGAGGAGGAGGATGCAGGCGTTGAAGAACGATCCGGCGACCACGCCGGCCAGGAGGAGGACGCGCACGTCGAGGCCGCCGTCGACGCGGCTCCCGATCCTGAGGACGAGCGCGATCGCGAGGAGCGCTCCCCCGAGCGCCGCGGCGGGTAGACCCCAGCGCGCGAGCGCGAGGCCTCCGGCGCCGATCCAGGCGACGGCCCCGACGGCGGCCCCGCTCGAGACCCCGAGAACGTACGGCTCGGCGAGCGGATTCCGGAGGAGCGCCTGGAAGGCCGCGCCGGAAAGCGCCAGCGCACCGCCGACGAAGGCCGCCAGGAGCGCGCGCGGGAGCCTGAGGTCGCGCACGATCGTGACGGCCGCGGGATCGCCGGTTCCGCGGAGCGCGCCGACGACCTGCCCAAAGTCGAGACCGACCGCTCCGTAGCCCAGCGAGAGGACGATCGCGGCGAGCGCGGCGCCCGCGAGCGCCGCGAGGGCGGACGCCCGGCTCACGGCGGGGCGACCGCGGTGAGGCCTTCGTGGAGGAGGCGCGCCGCGCGGCCGAGTTCGGGCCCCGGCCGCGCCAGCAAGTCGGCCTCGATCTCGACGATCCGTCCGGCGCGCACGGCGGAGAGGTCCCGCCAGCCGGCCGTCCCGTCGAGCGCGTCCCGGCCCGGCAGGTCCGGGCCGACCGGCAGGACGATCACGTCCGGGTCGCGCGCGACCACGGCTTCGAGCGAGACCGTGGGCCAGTCCTCGGAGAGCTCCGGAAACGCGGGGTCGGCGCCGGCCACCGAGAGCGCCTGACCGATGAACGTCGACGGTCCCGCCAGCTGCGGCGGCTCGCCCATCATGAGGTAGATCGCGGTCGGTCGCTCACCCGGGGACACGTCCGCCGAGACGGCCGCCAGCGAGTCGCGGAGCGCGGCCGCCAGGGAGTCCCCTCGGGCGGGCAGCCCGAGCAGCCGGCCGACGCGGTCGAAGGTCCTGAAGATCCCCGTCGTATCCTGGATCTCGGCCGCATAGACGGGGATCCCCGCCGCGCGGAGGCGGGGCACGAGCGCGCGGTCGTCGCGCGCGTTCCACGCGACGACGAGGTCCGGCGCGAGATCGAGGATCCCTTCGACGCTGGGATCGAGCCCGCCGCCCAGGCTCGGCAGGTGGGCCAGGGCCGGGTCGACGTCGTAGCGCGTGCGGGCGACCAGCCGATCCGCGGCCCCGAGGGCGACGATCGTCCCGGTCACGCTGGGGACGAGCGAGACGATCCGCTCAGCGGGTCGGCGGAGCTCGATCGACCGGCCAGCGTCGTCCGCGACACGGATCGCCTCCCGGCCCACCGCGCTCGCCGCATCGATGCGCTCGGCTTCCGCCGGCGGTCCTCCTCCGCATGCGCCCATCGCCGCGGCGACCGCCAGCGCGATCATCGCCCGCGCGACCAACGCCCGAGCCGGGCGTCCACGCCCTGAGTCCATCGAGGCCTCCCGAAAACGAAGACGCCCGCCGCTTCCTCGATCGGGAAGGGCGGGCGGACGGTCGGGAGGCCCCCGAGCGTGTCGCCGGATCCCTCCCGCGAAGGATCACGTGCAACTGCCTCGAGGCAGGTCTCCTGGCTTGGCCGCGGCCGGCGGGGCCGGTCGGCGTCACAGTGGCGGGGCCGCTGCGGATTCGCACCGCATTCCCTATTCTCCCGGGCGGGGCGTCGACCCGCCTGCGGGCACCTCGAAGCCTTTCGAGCGTTACGTCATGCCTTCAACTCCAAACTGTGATCGGCAAAAGTCTTGCTACATCGTGAACCGGCCGAAATCCTCCGGGTTCATGCGCCGCAGGTACTCCTTCAGATCCTCGGCGTCGTACTCCGTCGTCGTGCCTTCCTCGCCGGTCTGCCCCACGTCCTCGGCCGTATGATCGAGCAGGTCCTCGGACGCGAAGATCGGCGCGCCGAGCCTGAGCGCGAGCGCGATCGAGTCGCTCGGCCGCGCGTCGATCGCGACCACGTCCTCGTCGCCGTTCTGGACGAAGACCTGGGCGTAGTACGTGTTGTTCTTGAGCGCGCCGATGACGACCTGGGACAGAGTGCCGTGGAGCGCCCGGACGAGCGTCTTCATGAGGTCGTGGGTCAGCGGCCGCGAGAACTTGACGCCGGCCAGCTCGGTCGCGATCGCGCTCGCCTCGCTCGGCCCGATCCAGATCGGGAGGTAGCGGTCGCCGTCCTTCTCCTTGAGGATCACGATCGGGGACTGGGTCGACGAATCGATCCCCAAGCTCGCGACGCTGACCTCCACGACGTCCGGTTCCACGGCATTTCCTCCAAGGGGGGTGTGCGGCTACGATACCGTACCCCGGCCGCCCGGATCAAGTGCCACTCCTCCCCTCGCATACGGGGCGACCGCCTACGTCCCCATCTCCCAGCTCGCCAGGTACTTCTTCTGCTCCGCGGTCAGCCGGTCGATCTCGACGCCCAGCGCCACGAGCTTGAGCCGGGCGATCTCGGCGTCGATCTCGTGCGGCACCGAGCTCACTCCATCCGGCAGGGCGCCCGCTTCCTTGACGATGTGCTCGCAGGCCAGCGACTGATTCGCGAACGACATGTCCATGACGCTCGCCGGATGCCCCTCGGCGGCCGCGAGGTTGATCAGTCGTCCGTCGGCGAGCACGAAGATCTTCCGGTCCCCGACCGTGTATTCGGTCACGAAGTCACGGACTTCCCGTCTCGCGGACGCCATCGCTCCCAGTGCGTCGAGATCGATCTCGACGTTGAAGTGCCCGCTGTTCGCGACGATCGCACCGTCCTTCATGGCCTCGAAGTGCTCCCGCCTGACGACGTGGATGTCCCCCGTCACGGTGATGAACACGTCGCCGATCGCGGCGGCCTCCACCATCGGCATGACACGGAAGCCGTCCATCACGGCCTCGAGTGCTTTCAGCGGATCGATCTCGGTGACGACGACCTGCGCGCCCTGCCCCTGCGCGCGCCGCGCGACACCCCTGCCGCACCAGCCGTAGCCGGCGACGACGACGGTCGAGCCCGCGAGCAGGATGTTCGTCGCGCGCAGCACGCCGTCGATCGTCGACTGGCCGGTGCCGTAGCGGTTGTCGAACAGATGCTTCGTGCTCGAGTCGTTCACCGCGATCACCGGGAAAAGGAGCACGCCCGCGTCTTCCATCGACTTGAGACGGATCACGCCGGTCGTCGTCTCCTCGGTCGAGGCGATGACGCCGTCGACGATCGACCGCCGCTCCTCGTCGGAGAGGCCGGTCGCCCACTCGCGGATCACGGGATGGAGGTCGTCGAACCGCTCGAGCCCCAGCATATGGAGCGACCCCACGAGATCAGCGCCGTCGTCCATCGTCACCTGCGGCCGGTGCTCGAGGGCTGCACGGATGTGCCGGTAGTACGTGTCGTTGTCCTCGCCCTTGATCGCGTGAACCTGGATCCCGTGGTGCGCGACGAGGTGCGCGGCAACGTCGTCCTGCGTCGACAGGGGATTCGAGGCGCAGAGGCAGATTTCCGCTCCCCCGCGCTTGAGCGCGATCATGAGGTTCGCGGTCTCGGTCGTCACGTGCAGACACGCGGATACTCGCACGCCATCCAGCGGACGCTCCTTCTCGAAGCGCTCCCCGATCAGCCCCAGAACCGGCATGCTGCGTCCCGCCCATTCGGTCCGCAGCGCACCGCGATCCGCGAGCGCGAGATCCTTGACGTCCGAGGCCACGTCCGCGGCCTGCGTGCTCTTCGTCTTCGGCATCGATTCTCTCCTCCTCAATCGAGGGCGTCGCGCAGCGCGTCCACGCGATCGGTCCGCTCCCAGGTGAACAGCCCGCCCTCCGGCTTCCGGCCGAAGTGGCCGTACGCGGAGGTCGGGCGATAGATCGGGCGCCGCAGATCGAGCGCCCGGATGATTTCCCGCGGCCGGAGATCCCACAGCTTAGGGATCTTCGCGGACAGGATCTCGTCGGGTGTCTGGCCGGTGCCGAACGTGTCGACCATGACGCTCACCGGCTCGGCGACCCCGATCGCGTAGGCGATCTGGACCTCGCATCGGCTCGCCAGCCCCGCCGCGACGAGGTTCTTGGCGATCCAGCGCGCGGCGTAGGCCCCGCTGCGATCGACCTTCGTCGGGTCCTTGCCGCTGAACGCGCCGCCGCCGTGTCGTCCGGCGCCCCCGTACGTGTCGACGATGATCTTCCGGCCGGTCAGGCCGGCGTCCCCCATCGGCCCGCCGATCACGAAGCGCCCGGTGGGATTGATGTGGACCACGAGCTTGTCGCGATCGTAGAGGCCCGCCGGCAGGACCGGCCAGATCACGTCCGTCCGGACCCGTTCCTGGATCTCTTCCGGCGAGACTTCGCTCTCTTCGGCGGTCTGCGTCGAGACGACGACGGTGCGGATCTCCCGCGCCTTCCCCTGATCGTATTCGACCGAGACCTGGCTCTTCCCGTCCGGGCGCAGCCACGGCAGCGTGCCGTCCCGGCGCTTCTCCGCCAGCCGCCGCGTCAGCGCGTGGGCGAGCGAGAGCGGGAGGGGCATGAGCTCGTCGGTCTCGTCGGTCGCGTAGCCGAACATCATTCCCTGATCCCCGGCGCCGTCCTTGTCGACGCCCCGCCCGATGTCGGGCGACTGCTGGTCGAGCGACACGAGGACCCCGCACGTCTTGAAGTCGAATCCCATCCTCGCGTCGGTATACCCGATCTCGCGGACGGCCTCGCGAGCGACCTCGGCGACCGGGATGTACGTCTGGGTGGTGATCTCGCCCGCGACCACGATCAGGCCCGTGGTCACGAGCGTCTCGCAGGCCACGCGGCTCATCGGATCCCCGGTCAGCGCAGCGTCGAGCACCCCGTCGGAGATCCGATCGGCGATCTTGTCCGGGTGTCCTTCGGTCACCGACTCGGACGTGAACACGTAGCGATCCGTGCGCGCGAGATTCGGCGCGCGCTGCGGTGGACGAGCGGGCGCGGTCTTCACCATGTGACCTCCGAATTGTCTCCCAGGTTGACGGTCCGCGCGCGTCCGTGGACGCGGGCCTCGGGTCCTATGATCGAGCCTTCGAGCACGGCGCCCTCCACCCAGGCACCTTCCGCGAGGATCGAGTCGCGCACGATCGCGTTCCGAATCGTGGCGCCTTCGGCCACCGACACGTGCGGGCCGACGATCGCGTTCTCGATCGAGCAGCCGGGCGCGACGTGGATCGGTGGGATGAGCACGCTCTTCTCGGCCGTTCCGGCCGGAATCTCCGGCGCGCGGAGATCGAGCAGCGCGCGGTTCGTCGAGAGCAGGGTCTCGGGCTTCCCGCAGTCGTACCAGCCGCCGATCTGGTACGGCACGAACCGCTCTCCGGCTTCGATCATCCGCTGGAGCGCATCGGTCAGTTGGTACTCGCCGCGCGTTCGCGTGCCCTCGCCGACGAGTCCCTCGATCGCGTCCCGCAGCACCTGACCGTCGTGCACGTAGTAGAGACCGACCAGCGCCAGATTCCCCTTGGGGTGGGCCGGCTTCTCGACCAGCTTCGCGATCCGGCCGCCGGTCCCGTCGAGCTCAACGATCCCGAAGCGCTCGGGGTCGGGGACCGGACGTACACCGAGCACGTGGTCCGCCTGTGCGACGACCTCTCGGTAATCGACGTCAAACACCGTGTCTCCCAGCACGACGAGCACGGCGTCGTGATCCCCGGGATCGAGCCCCTGGAGCACCGCGTGCCCCAGGCCGAGCTGCTCGCCCTGCCACACGATGCGGATGGGCAGGTCCGGGAACGCGCGGCGCGCGTAACTCTCGACCGTGTCCCCCCGATAGCCCACGATGAGCCGCACTTCGTCGGGCTCGAGGGGCGCGACGTCCGCCAGAATGTGGCCGATGATCGGCCGCCCGGCGACCGGCAGCATGACCTTCGGGAGCGCGTGGGTGTGGGGCCGGAGCCGGGTCCCCTGCCCGGCGGCGGGGATGACGATCTTCAACGCGCGATCTCTGCCTTCAGCTTGTCGATGGATGTCACGGGGGTGGGGTCTCTCCCGGTGATGATCGAAACGAGGAAGCTAGCGCAGTCCCCCAGGCAGCACAACCGGAGCATCGCCTCGAGCGGCGAGTCCCCGCCCGACTCGACACGATGCTGGCCGCCGACGCGATCCGCGCACCACTTCCGCGTCCACGCCATGCGCCGCGAGGCTCGTGCATCGTCCCAGGGGGTTTCGAGGTACACGAGTACGAGGCGCTCGAGACCGGGGTGTACACCCTCGAACCCCATGATCTCGTTGTGTCCGTGCTCCGGGAAGGCTCCCGCCCAGGCCGGGACCTTGCCGTTCTCGTTGAGCTGAGTCTTCCACCGGCCCGCGGCCGCGACCGAGATCGGGTGACCGCCGTACACGATCGGGATCCGGTCCGCGCACGAGACGGCGACGGTCAGGGCCGGATTCCGCTCTTCCCAGGCGAGCCAGTCCTCGACCGGGCCGAGGGCCTCGGCGGATCGGGCCAGCTCGCCGGCCAGCGCGTCGATCTCGAGGTGGGGATCGAGCGTCGCGACCGACAGCGCGCAGGCGGCGAGCGACTCCGGCAGCGCGGCCCGCGGCGGCATGCCCGGAGGGAGATCGAACACGGGATCGCCCAGCTCCCGAGCCAGCGCCGCGAGGCGGCCTCCGGTCGTGATCGCGAGTCCGCGGGCCCCGCGCCCACGGGCCGCGCGGTATGCGGCGACCGTCTCCTCCGTGTCACCCGAATACGACGAGCCGATCACGAACGCGCGCTCGTCGATCCAGGCCGGTGTGTCCCACGCGCGGACGATCAGGAGCGGCACGCTGCGCAGGCTCTCGGTGGCGGCCGCCACGAGGTCGCCGCCGATGGCGGATCCGCCCATCCCGAGCACCGCGATCGCCTTCGGCGACGCTTGGGGACCCAGGCCGGCGGCGAACTCCCGCGCGCCGGGGATCGCGGCCCCCAGCCGCTCTCCGAAGTCGGCGACGAGCGCGCGCATCTTCGAGCGATCGAGGTCCTCTTCGCGCTGCCGCCAGAGCGCGAGCTCAGTGGCGGTGGGCAGGGCGGGGGGGCGTTCCGTCATCTCACCCTCATCGGCTCGCTCCATGATGGAAGCGCTCGCCGAAGCGGCGCTCGACGATCGCCTTGACCGAGTCGGAGTCCCATTCCTCGAGCGCCTCCCGCGCCGCCTCGCTCGCCTCCGCCACGGTCACGCGCCCCAGAATCTGCTTGATCCGCGGGATGCGCGCCGGAACCATGCTGAAGCTCCGCACCCCCAGGCCCACGAGGAGCACGGCGGCGCGCGAATTCGAGCCCATCTCCCCGCACACGGTGGGCGGCTTCCCCGCACGCTCGGCGGCGACCACGACCTCCTCGATGAGGCGCAGGACCGAGGGATGAAACGGCTGATAGAGATGCGCGATCCTCCGGTTCCCGCGATCGACGGCCAGGGTGTACTGGATGAGATCGTTGGTCCCAAGCGATAGAAAGTCGAAGCGCTCGGCCAGGATCTCCGCCATCATCGCGGCGGCGGGCGTTTCAATCAGCGCGCCGACCGGACAGCCATCCGCCTGAGGCAGGCCGTCGGACCTGAGCGACTCCCTGGCGGAGGCCACGAGGTCGAACACCGCATCCACCTCCTCGAGGGTCGTGATCATCGGGATCATGATCGCCACGGGCCCCTCGACTCCCGCACGCAGGATCGCGCGCAGCTGAGTGAGGAACACGTCGGGGCGGTCCAGACAGTAGCGGACCGCGCGCCATCCGAGGAAGGGATTCTCTTCCTGCTCCATGCCCGCCAGCAGCTTGTCGCCTCCCAGATCGAGCGTGCGGATCGTGACCGGCCTGCCGCTCATGCGGCGCACCAGGCCGCGGTACACCTCGTGCTGATCCTCTTCGGAGACGTCGCCGCCGCTCTGCAGGAACAGGTACTCGGTGCGGTACAGACCGATCCCCTCGCAACCGAACGCGAGCGCCGCGTCGACCTCGCGATTGAACTCGATGTTCGCGAGCATCGTGAGCGCCTCGCCGTCCGCGGTGCGGCCGGGAACGCCGGCCAGCGACACCCACTCCGCGCGCTTGCGCTCGATCTTCGCCTTGATCCTCTCGTATTCCGCCAGCGTCTGCGGGCTCGGGTTCTGGATCAGCAGCCCTTCGCGCCCGTCGAGGACGATCGACTCCCCGTGCGACAGGCGGGAGAGGACGGGCCCGAGGTCGACCACCGCGGGGATCTCGAGCGCGCGGGCGAGGATCGCGGTGTGACTCGACGCTGCGCCCAGCTCGGTCGCGAATCCCAGGATGCGGTCGCGATCGAGCTCGGCGGTCAATGTGGCCGGCAGATCGTGGGCCACGAGGATCGCGTTCTGCAGGAGATCACCGACGGCCGGCTCGCGCTGACCGAGCAGGACCCGCACCACCCTGTGTTCGACGTCGCGGATGTCCCGCACGCGCTCGCGCAGGTAGGAATTCTCGCTCTCCGCGATCCGCTCCACCGTCTGGAGGACGAGGGACGAGAACGCGTGCTCGGCATTCATCCGATCCCCGCGGATGCGCCTGCGAACGGAATCGAGCAGCGCCGCGTCCTCGAGGATGAGAAGATGGGAATCGAAGATCGCGGCCTCGTCGCTCTTGTCGGCGCGCTCGAGCGCGGACTTCACGCGCGCGATGTCCGACCGCGTGGCGATGAGGGCGTTCTCGAACCGCTCGAGCTCGGCGTCGACGTCGGCGGGATCGATCGTCCTGCGGGGTACGCGCACCGCGTCCGGCGCGATCAGATACACCGGCCCGTACGCGACGCCCGGCGACACGCCCTGCCCCTGATGGACGATCTCGTGCGCGTCGTCGCTCATCTCAACCCCCGGCTTCCCGGACCGGCCGCCCCTCGTCGTCCTCGTCGAAGCCGCGCAGGACGAGCGCGACCAGCTCCTCGACGGCCTTCTCGGCGTCCTCTCCCTCCGCCCGGATCTCGATCCTGGCGCCCTTCTCGGCCGCCAGCATCATCACCCCCATGATGCTCTTGCCGTTCACCTCGACGGAGTCGCGGGTGACATAGACGTCCGCGGCGAAGCGGGCCGCGAGGCGAACGAAGTGCGCGGCCGGGCGGGCGTGGAGCCCGAGCCGGTTCACGACCTCGACCGATGCCCGGCAGCTGGCCTGCATCACGGCAACGCTCCCGCGCTCAAATGAAAGATCGCACCGAGCAGGGTCACGACGACGAAGAAGGCGAAGCCCGGGGAGAGGACGCGGCTCCGGGAGCCCGTCCGCGCTCCTCCGAGCCAGAGAAGCGCCACGACCGCGAGGAATACGAGCGCTCCCCCCCAGTTGCTCGTGCCGCCCGCGGCCCACGCCGCGCCCGCCCCGAGGCTCGCGCCCGCGGCGAAGGTCCCGACCATGCCTGCCGCGGCGCGCGATCGCGACCAGAACGGGTCCTGCAGCACGCGCGCGACCCCCGCTCCTCCCGCGAATCCCGCCCGGACGCCCGCCGCGCGAACGCCCTGGGCGAGGGCGTTCCACGCCACGATGAACACGACCGCGGGCCACATGCTGCCGCTCGCGAGCGCCGCGATCGCCGCCGCGCCTCCGAGCGCCGGCCGCCAGCCGACCCAGAACAGCTCGTCGCCGATCGCCCCGAGGCTCCCCCTCAAGGCGCGCAGCAACCGCTCGAGACGCCGCTCCGCGCCCGCCGCGCCCCGCGCGACTTCCTCTTCCAGGCGCAGGGTTACGCCCATCGCCACCGTCGCCAGATAGGGATTCGCGTTGAAGCTCTCCAGGTGCTCGTGGAGCCGGGCCGCGCACTCGTCCCGATCCGGGCGGATCCGCTCGAGCCCCGGCAGGATCGCCCAACCGAAGCCGACCGCCTGGAGCGAATCGTAATTCCACACCGCCTGGATCAGCGTCGAGCGCAGGGCCACGCTGCGCCGCTCTTTGCGGAGCCGGTGCGACAGGCCGCGCTCGGCCATCACGTCACTCCTCCCCACGCGACGAGCCCGACTCCCATCGCCACGCCGAGGCCCAGCGCCACGGCGCGCCGACGTCCGAGTCCGAAGGCGCGGACCCCGCCCACCGCGATCATCGCCCCCGCGGCGATCCGCAGGCCGCGCGCATCGAGGGGTCCGGCCCACGGGCTGCCCCTGAGGAGCCAGCTTCCGGCCGCCACGATCGCGAGCCCGACCGCGACCTGCGCGGCGCCGATCGCCGCGCCGCGGATGAGCGCGACCGCGATGCCGCGGCCCGGCGCCTCGAGATGACCGGCCGCGACCCGCGCGCGAACCCGCTCGGCCGTGCGACCGTTCCAGCGACGTTGCGCGCGCCCGACCGTGTCGCCCCCCCAACCGGCGGCGAGTGCGATCGCCACGGCCCAGGCCGCCGGGTAGACGCCGTCGGCCGCCCCCGTGACCGCGGCGGTCGTGCCCAGCAGGCCGGCCAGCGCGGCGTCCGGATAGCGCGCGGCGCCCACCGGCAGAACCGCGAGCTGCATCGCCTCGAGGACGGCGCCCCACAGCACCCCGCCCCCCGGGTCTCCCAGGATCGCCCCCACGACCGGTCCGATCACGATCGGGCGCGAGATCATCGACTGCAGGACGGGCCACTGGTCGAGAAACGCCACGGCTCCGAACCCGATCAGGGCTCCCGCCTGAATGGCGGTCATTCCCGCGACCGATCGCCGAGGCGGACCGGGGCGCCGGTCGGTACGTCCCGCGCCACGACCCGGACGCCTTCCTCTTCCAGCTCTTCGATCAACCGCTCGTCGGACTCGTCGAGGCAGACGTAGGGCAGGACGGGATTCCTGCCCGCCGTACGGTGGAGGCAGCCGACGTTGATCTCGGGAATCGAAACCCCGCGACGCGCCAGGTTCGCCATCGTCCGCAGGCCCGCGGTCAGGACGAAAGCGGGCTCCCGCGACGCCGCCGCCTCGGGGAGCCGCGCGACCGCCTCCTCCTCGCTCCAGAAGTCCGCGACCAGTCCTTCGGGCAAACCGGTCCGGTAGATCGATTGCTCCATGGGATCGGCCGCGAGGTCGTCGTCGACGACGATGATCCGCCGCGGCTTCAGCCTCCGTGCCCACCCGACGACGACCTGGCCGTGAATCAACCGCTCATCGACGCGGAACAGGAGCACGCTCATCGATGGGCCCCCAGCGCCGTCCGAGCCTTGTCCACGGCCAGCGCAGTGAATCGCTCGAACGGCTCGTCCTGGAGGAACACGAACTCGACCAGGAGCGGCAGATTGACGCCGAAGAACACGGCCTTGACCACGCCGTCGGCGAGCAACCTGCGACAGGCCTGCCCGCACGAACCCCCGTCCATGTCGCTCAGCAGGTAGGCTTCCCGGCCCGCGCGGCGCTCGGTCAGGATTCCGCGGATCCGGTCCTCCAGCTCCTCGCCCGTCAGCCCGTGGTTCGAAAGCGGCCAGATGTTGTCCTGCTCACCCGCCACCCGCGCGAGCGCCGAGAGGAACCCCTCCGCCAACCCGCCGTGCGCAACCACCACCCCGCACCGCCCCCCGGTCACTCGTAATCCTCTTCCAGATACGTCTCCGCGTCCGCCTTCGTGCGCATCCGCTCGATGAGCCGCGCGTTGAACTGCTGGGCCGTGTCTCCTCCGGCATATTTGTGCAGGTGGTTCATGGCCACCACCTCGGCGATGACCGTGATGTTCTTGCCAGGATTCAGCGGAACGCGAACGAGCGGGATCTCGATGTCGAGAATGCTCGTGTGCTCCTCCTCGAGTCCGATGCGCTCCACCGGCGTGCTCTCGTCCCAATCCTCGAGGCGTACGACGACCTCGATCCGCTTCTGCAGGCGCACGGCCCGGATCCCGAACAGCGACTGGATGTCGATGATCCCGACACCGCGGATCTCCATGTGGAACCCGAGAACGGAATTCCCGCGGCCGATGAGGACCCCGCCCGAGCGCCGCGTGACGTGAACCTGGTCATCGGCTACGAGACGGTGACCGCGCTCGACCAGATCCAGCACGCACTCCGATTTTCCGATCCCGCTGCGTCCCATGAACAGAAGGCCCACCCCGTAGATATCCGCCAGCGACCCGTGCAGGAAGGTCGTGGGCGCGAACTGCGCCTCGAGAAAGGACTTGATCGCTCCGTAGAACTCGCCGGTCTTGAGCCGCGTCGAGACGATCGGGATTCCGCGCTCGTCGGCTCTCTCGATCATCCCCGCGGGGGGATCGAGGCCCTTGGTGATGAAGACCACCGGGATGTCAAAGGAGAGGAATCGCTCGACCGCTTCGCGGCTCCGGTCGGGCGTCAGCGAATCGAGATACCTGAGCTCGGTCTCTCCGATGATCTGGGATCGCAGGTGCGTGAAGCGCTCGACGAAGCCGGCGAAGACGAGACCCGGAGACACGACTTCGTCCGTCGTGATCTCCCGATCGGCGGTGGACTCGCGCGTGAGCAGCTTGAGCCCGAGGACATCGGCCTTTCGGGCCAGCAGCTTGGCGACCGTCAGCGCCATGGGGAGGCGATTACCGCTCCTCGACCTCGAAGGCCTCGGCCTCGACGACGCTTATCGACTCCTCGTCGTCGCGCCTGGCGATCTTGACGACGCCGTCCCGGGTGTCCACGAAGACGAGGACCTCTTCGCCGCTCGCTCCCAACCGCTCGATCGCCTCCGCGCTCGAGATCCGGTCCCATTCCTGGGGCGCCGCGCTGAGATCCTGCGGAGCCTCCACTTCCGAGCGCTGTCGCGCTGCGAGGAGCTCCCGCTCGGCGCGAGTCAGCTGGCGCCGGTTCAGCTTCTCCTTGTGGCGCTGGAGCTGGCGCTTGAGCTTCTCCACGGTGCCGTCCACCGCGCTCCGCATGTCTCCCGCCTCCGAGCTCGCGAAGTGGGTGTCGTTGGACGAATGGATCCGCACCTCCGCGATGTTCCGATGGCCCTCCTGGGCGAGGATGATGTCCGCCTCGACGAGGCGCTCGAAGTACTTCGAAAGGCCCTCCACTTCCTGACGCGCGTACTGCTTGATGATGTCCGGCAGGTCACCGTGTCGGATGCTGAACGTGATCTCCATCTTGGCTCCCGGGACGAGAGGGATTTCGAAGAAGTGCTACTTGACTCGCTTGCGGTACCGCGACGACAGGATCCCGAGCTGGTCGCGGTACTTCTGGACCGTGCGTCGGGCGATCTGTATGCCTTCGGAGCGGAGCTGCTCCACGATCTGCTGGTCGGTGAGCGGATCCTGCGATTCTTCGCGCGAGATCAGCTCCTCGATGCGCGCCTTGACCCCACGCGCCGACACGTCTTCCCCCTCCTCGGTGCTCAATCCGCTCGAGAAAAAGAACTTTAGACGGAAGACTCCGCGCGGTGTCTGCACGAACTTCTCGTTCGTGACGCGGCTCACCGTCGACTCGTGCATGCC
Organism: Gemmatimonadota bacterium; assembly: GCA_036556305.1. Lineage (GTDB taxonomy): Bacteria > Gemmatimonadota > Gemmatimonadetes > JACCXV01 > JAHWKZ01 > JAICNR01. Next base: position 11,620 of record DATBJO010000072.1, on the reverse strand, counting down.
GATCTCGTCCGCGACCTCCTTGAGCGTGAGCGGTCGCAGGAAGTGGATGCCCTTCTCGAAGAACTCCCGCTGCCGTTCGAGAATGACGTGCATCGTCTTGAGCATCGTCTGGCGACGTTGCTCGATCGCCTGGATGATCCAGTTCGCGCCGTTGAGCTTCGCCTGGGCGAACTCCTTCGCCTTGCCCTTGAATTCCCCGTTCTGGGCGAGCAGCTGATAGGTGCGGCTGATGCGCAGTCGCGGCAGGTCTCCGTCGTTGAGGGTGACGACGTACTCGCCTTCGACCTCCTCTACGATGATATCGGGCGTCACGTAATCGCCTTCATCGGGGGCGTACTTGCGACCCGGCTTGGGATCGAACGCCGCGATGTCGTCCGCGGCGTCCTGCGCCTGCTGCGGGGTGATCCCGAGCGCGCGGGCGATCTCGTGATACTTGTGAGTGGACAGCTCGCCGAAGTGGAGGTCGACGATCCGGTACGGAAGCGTGTCGCGACCCAGCCGATCCTCGACCTGGAGCAGCAGGCATTCGCGCAGGTCCCTCGCACCGACCCCCGCCGGATCGAAATGCTGGATGCGATCGAGGACGCGCTCGACGTCTTCGACCGTCGCGTCGATCGTCGAGGCGACCTCCTCCACCGAGCAAGTCAAATAGCCGTCCTCGTCGATGTTCCCGATGATCTCCTCGCCGATCCGCATGTCGCCGTCTTCGTAGCCGTTGTTCTGATAGAGCTGGGCCAGCAGGTGATCCCAGAGGTCGATGGTCGTCTCCCCGACTTTCTCGACGACTTCTTCGGGACGTTCGCGGGTGGGCGCGGTGCGGTAGCCCGGGTCGAAGCCGTCGAGGAGGATCTCCTCCCAGTCGACCTCCTCCTCTTCCTCGGTCTTCTCCTCGGCCTCGGCCTCGGCCTGCTCCGCGAACTCCTCCTCGGGCTCGCGCATCTCGAGGAACGGGTTCTGGACGAGCTCCTGCTTGAGGTGCTGCTCGAGCTCGAGCAATGGCAGATAGAGAAGATCCATCGCCTGATACAGGCGCGGATTCATCCGCATCTCCTGCCGTTGCGTGATGTGGAGCTGCTGTCTCAACGCCATGCAGGGCCCGTCCGAAGGCGAGTGGAAACCTCGGTCGCGCGGGTGGGGGTGGAACCGTCCGCCGCACGAATCGTGCCAGACCTGCTCAACCTAAACCACCCGGGCCTTCATTTCAACACCGCCCGCCCCTCCGGCCCGAAACCGTCGATTCCCCGCCACGGGGGGAAGGGTCGAACCGGAACGCAGGTCATCGCTGGCACGGGGCGGGAAGGGAACGGCTCGTTTCAGCGGGCGCCATGGCGGCGAGATGACCCGTCTTGCACGACCGTCAGAGGCGGAAGTCTTCGCCCAGATACAGCCGCCGCGCCTCCGGATCCGCAATCAGCTCGGCCGCGTCCCCCGATTTCAGGATCCGCCCGTCGTACAGCAGGTACGCGCGATCGGTGATCTGGAGAGTCTCCCGCACGTTGTGATCGGTGATCAGGATGCCGAGACCTCGATCGCGCAGCGACGCGACGATGGATTGCAGGTCGTCCACGGCGATCGGATCGACACCCGCGAACGGCTCGTCGAGCAGCATGTAGCGCGGTTGGGTGACGAGCGCCCGGGTGATCTCCAGCCGCCGCCGCTCGCCGCCCGACAGAGAAAAGGCCTTGTTCTTCCTGACCCTACGCAGCCCGAGCTCGTCCAGCAGGGTCTCGAGCCGCTCCTTCCGCTCCGCGCGGTCGAGCGGGCAGGTCTCGAGGATCGCCCGGATGTTGTCCTCCACCGTCAGCTTGCGGAACACCGACGGCTCCTGAGACAGGTATCCGATTCCCATCCGGGCCCGCTTGTACATCGGCTTGTGCGTGATCTCCTCGCCGTCGAGGTAGATCGTTCCGCGTGAGTGCTTTATGAGTCCGACGATCATGTAGAACGTGGTCGTCTTCCCCGCTCCGTTCGGACCCAGCAGGCCCACGACTTCGCCGGGGTGGACCTCGAGCGAGACGTCGTCGACGACGCGACGCTTGCCGTACCGCTTCACCAGATGCTCCGCCCGCAGCAGCGAATCGGAGCGGATCCGCACGTCGGGCAGCAGGGCCTCGGCCCCACGCTCGATCGGGGGGGGAGCCCCCGGCGTCTCGATCGCTTCGCTCATGTCTCCTCGCGGGCGCCTTCCGGCACCCTTCTCCTGCGATTCCCCGGGCGCCCCGCGCCGACCAGCAGCGCCAGCTCGGGGGGCAGCGGGATCGGTTCGCTCGGCCGTCGCTCGGGGCCACCGATCCGGATGTCCTCGCTGCGATACACGCCGCGATGACCGCCGGTCGCCGTGACCCGGCTCAAGGTGTCGCCGCGGAAGTTCAGCTCGAGTCGTTCCCCCAGCAAATAGTTGACGCTCCAGGTTTCGATCGGTCCGTGCAGCGACTCGAGCGCATAGTTCAAGCTTCGCGCGTTCCCCTGAGCGACCAGCCAGTCGATTCGCCCCTCGGCGAACTCGATGTTCAGACTGTCTCCCTCGAGGAACGAACGATCGCTCACGTTGTTGAAGGCGGCCGGAACCACGGCCGGGAGCGAGTCTGTCTTGTCCACGGCTCGCGCCCGGTCGAGCGCGACAAGCGCATCGATCCGGTTTTCTTCGAGGATCACGTCGATCCTCTCCGCCGTGAGGTACGTCTCGAGCGTTTCAACCCGGGGCTCCTTCCGCAGGGCCACGCGACTCGTCTCTTCGTCGTAGTGCAGGCTGTCGCCCACCGCCGTCAGGTCCGTGCGCTCGATGAGGACCCTGCCGAGACCATCCATCTCGGTTCCGGTCGAGTCGTTGTGGAAGATCATCACGTCGGCCCATACGTGAAAAGGATCCTCCTGTCTCGTGGTATCCTGCGGCAGGACGATCCCCTGCGGCCGTGGTCGCGCCGTGATCAAGCCCAGGTCCCGCTCGTAGAGCACGGTGTCGGCGGCGACCTGCGATCCGCTGCGTCGATCGATCACCTGGACGCTGCCGGTCGCCAGAGCCTGGTTCGACACCTCGTAGTACAGAAGCCGATCGGCGTAGATCTCGGTCGTCACGTCCCAGAAGTGGACGTTGCGCTGGAAGTCCGCGACCTGGCTCTGCCTGTAGATCGTGGCCTGCTCGCTGCGCATCTGGATAGGGCCCCGATGCGCGCGCACGGCGCCTTCGAGGAAATACGTCAACGAGTCGCCCTCGAGGACGCGTCGTAGCTCGTTGGTGTGATCGATGACCACCGGGTCGTCGGCGGCCTGCGCGCGCACGATCCCCGGCAGCGCCGTCGCAATGAACAGCGCGACGGGAACGATGATCCAGGTCCTAGGGTCTCGCCGCACCGGTCGTGTCCGTCCCCGCGGCGCGCTGCGGCTGCGGGCCCAGCTCCGGCTCCGACCGCAGCACCGCGGACCCCCCGCGAATCCGGATGTTCGTAAGCGCCGGATCGCTCTCCACCCCCTGCCCGCGGATCACGTTCCCCTGCTGGTTGATCTCCGTCGGCTTGTCGCTCGTCACGAGATTGCGCATCGGATCGTAGTGCAGCTCCTCGGTGCGGATGGTCGAATTGCTTCCCCGCACGACCACGTTCCCGCGCGCGATCATGTCGTCGTTCCGCTGATTCATCTCCCCCTCCAGGGCCGTCAGCATGGACTGGAAGGCGCCGGCGTCGTCGAAGAAGCTGACCTGAATCGTGTCCCCGTAGACCTTGCCGGCGGCGTTGTAGAAATACAGCTGCTCGGCCACCAGTACGGCCTTCTTGACGCCCTGCGCGGTGATCACGTGCTCGCCGTTCTCCACCACCTGATCGGGGGGTTCCATTCCCGGTCGCCCGGATGGAAGCCGCGCGGTTCCCGTCCGCGCCGGCTCATCCTTCTCGCACGCCAGAAACGCGACCGCCGCGAGTCCCAGGATTGCGACTTCCCGCCACATCCTCAGACGACTCCCGCACGCATGCAGTCGTGCAGATGGACGATCCCCACAAGCCGGCGATCGGCGTCGATCACCGGAAGAGCCACGATCCCGTGGTTCTCCATCTGATTGACGGCCGTGGCCGCGAGAGCGTCGCCGGAGATCGTCTTGGGCTCCTTCGACATGACGTCGGCGACCCGGATCGCGAAGACGTGGTCGGTCTTCTCCATGAGACGCATCAGATCTCCGTTGGTCACGACGCCCACCACCCGCCGCTCGTCATCGACGACCGCCACCGTTCCCCGCTTGTGCGCCATTTCGACGATCGCCTCCCGCATGGTGGCCTCCACCGGCACCGATGGGACCTGCTCTCCGGTCAGCATCACGTCCGCGACGGTCAGCAGCAGACGCTTCCCGAGGCTCCCGCCGGGATGGAACACCGCGAAATCCTCGGGGCGGAAGTCGCGCCTCGTGAGGAGCGCCATCGCCAGCGCGTCTCCCATCGCGAGCATCGCCGTCGACGACGCGGTCGGCGTGAGATCGTGTGGGCACGCCTCCTCGTCCACCGAGCAGTCGAGGACCACGTCGGCGCGCCGGGCGAGCGTCGAACGGGGGGCTCCCACGAGCGCCACGATCGGGAGGTCGAAGCGCTTGAACACACCGAGAAGCTGGAGCAGCTCGCCGGTTTCACCGCTCTTCGAGAGCGCGATCACCACGTCGCCCTTGAGCGCCACGCCGGCGTCGCCGTGAATCCCTTCGGCCGGGTGCAGGTAGACGGACGGCGTTCCCGTCGAGGTAAGCGTTGCGGCGATCTTGCGACCCACGAGCCCGCTCTTCCCCATCCCCGTCACGATGGCCCGTCCGCGGCAGGCGTACAGCCGATCGACCGCCTCGACGAAGGCGGGTCCGATACGGGATTCCAGGGCGCGAATCGATTGCGCCTCGACGGCCAGCGTCTCCCGCGCGCGCGCGAGCCAGTCAGCGGGCGAGTCGCTCACTGGGCCGACTCCCGCGCCTCGCCGGTCACGCGCTCACGGTACGCCGCCAGCGCCTCGTCCAGACGACCGGTCTTCGTGAGGAGCCATTCGATCGCCTCGCGCACGGCCCCGTCTCCGCCACGGGCGGCGGTGACATGGGTAGCGCGCGCGCGGACGTGCGAATCCGCGTTGGCGGGGGCCACGCTGACACCCACCGCGTCGAAGACCGGCAGGTCGATGTGATCGTCTCCCATGTACAGGACCTCGTCGAGAGCGAGCCCTTTCGAGCCCGCCCACAGCGTGACCCGCGCGGCCTTGTCGCGAACACCCTGATACACCTCGTCGATGCCGAGTTCCGCGGCGCGGATCGCGGTCGCGTCCGATTTCCGGCCGCTCACGAGAGCCAGCTCGTACCCCAACAAGCGGCACCACAGGAGCGCGGTCCCGTCCTGGATCGAGAAACGCTTGGACTCGTGGCCCGACGAGGAGATCTCGACGGTCCCGTCCGTCAGCACGCCATCCACGTCGAAGACGAGACCGCGCACGGCCCTGCCGCCGCTCACGCCAGGGGCTCCGATCTCGCGCGCGCCGCGTGCAGTTCGAGGAGGCTTCGCATGAGCGGCTCGAAGTCCCCGAGCGGCCACTGGCTCGCGGGGTCGCAGAGGGCGTTCGCCGGATCCGGATGGGTCTCGAGGAAGATCCCGTCGATCCCCGCCCCTGTGGCCGCGCGCGCCAGGAGCGCGACGAACTCGCGCTCGCCGCCCGATTCGCCGTCACCGGCCGAGGGGAGCTGGACCGAGTGAGTGGCATCGAATACGACCGGATATCCGAGCTCGCGCATGCGCCCGAGGGAGCGCATGTCGACGACGAGATTGTGATACCCGAACGTGGTGCCGCGTTCGGTCACGAGAACCTTGTCGTTTCCGGTGGCCGTCACCTTTTCGACGGCTCGGGCCATGTCGTCGGGAGCCAGGAATTGTCCCTTCTTCAGGTTCACCACACGATCGGTTTCCGCCGCCGCCCGGATGAGATACGTCTGGCGCGACAGGAAGGCCGGGATCTGCAGGACGTCGGCGACCTCCGCGGCCGGCTCCACCTCCTCGATCGAATGCACGTCGGTTAGGATCGGCAGGCCCGTTTCGCGCTTGACCTCGCGCAGCATCTCGAGCCCGGCCGCGAGTCCCGGGCCCGCGTACGAGCCGCCCGCGGTCCGATTCGCCTTGAGATAGGAGGATTTGAAGACGAGCGGGAGGGAGATCCGGTCGGCGAGCACGCGAAGCTCGCGAGCCGTCATCAGCGCGAGCTCGCGGCTCTCCAGCACGTCCGGGCCGGCGATGGCGAAGAGCGCTCCGTCCCCCAGCACGAGCGAACCGCAGGGGACGGGGTGCCGCGCCTTCTGCGCAGCGGCCATCAAGTCGCGACTTCTTCTTCTTCCCGGGCGGCCGATTCCTGACGCGAGGCTCCCTCGCTTCCGCGGCGCTCCCCGTGCTCGACGGCAGCGCGGACGAAGTCGCGAAACAGCGGATGCGGGCGGGTGGGTCGCGACTTCACGTCGGGATGGAACTGGCACCCGATGAACCACGGATGATCGGGGATCTCGATCATCTCGACCAGGCGCTCGTCCGGAGACGTGCCGCTGAACACCATCCCGCGCTCGGCCAGGATTCCGCGATACGCGTTGTTGACTTCGTAGCGGTGGCGGTGGCGCTCCGACACCTCGTCGGCGTCGTAGATCCGTCGCGCCAGCGTGTCTTCGTGGAGCCGGCACGGGTACGCGCCCAGTCGCATCGTTCCGCCCTTGGCCAGCACGCCAACCTGATCGGGCATGAGCGCGATCACCGGGTTGGCGGCGTCGGGCTCGAACTCGCTCGACGTCGCGTCCTCGATCCCGCAGGCGTGACGGGCGAATTCTATCGTCGCCATCTGCATGCCGAGGCAGATCCCGAAATACGGAGTCCCGGTTTCGCGCGCGAACCGAATGGCCTCGATCATCCCCTCGGTTGCGCGTTCACCGAACCCGGGGGGAACCAGCAGCGCATCGACATCGCCGATCTTCGACGCCACGTTCTCTCGCGTGACCGTCTCCGAATTGATCCACGAGATCCGGACTTCGACGTCGTTCTCGACGCCGCCGTGGACGAGGGCCTCTTCGATCGACTTGTACGAATCGCGCAAGTCCACGTACTTGCCGCAGATCGCGACGTTCACGTGAGAGCTGGCGTGGTAGATGCGCCCCACCATCCTCCGCCAGACGGACAGGTCGGGCTCTTCGGTCTCGAGTCCGAGGTGGTCGACGACGAAGCGGTCGAGTCCCTGCTCGTGCAGCGCCAGCGGCACCTGGTAGATGGAGGAGACGTCGCGAGCCGGGATGACGGCCTCGACCGGCACGTTGCAGAACAGCGCCATCTTGCGCCGCATCTCTTCGGTCAGCGGATACTCGCAGCGGGCCAGCAGGATATCAGGCTGGATGCCGATCGCGCGCAACTCGCGCACCGAATGCTGCGTCGGCTTGGTCTTCAGCTCTTCGGCGGCTTTGATGAACGGCACCAGCGTGACGTGGATGAAGCATACGTTTCGCGGTCCGTGCTCGAGCCGGAACTGCCGGATGGCCTCGAGGAACGGCAGGCTCTCGATGTCTCCAACCGTGCCGCCGATCTCGGTGATCACGACGTCGAGGTCGGGCTCCTTCTCGGAGAGACGGGTGATCGCGCGCTTGATCTCGTCGGTGATGTGGGGGATCACCTGCACCGTGGCTCCCAGGTAATCCCCGCGCCGCTCCTTGGCGATCACCGACTGATAGATCCGCCCAGTCGTCACGTTGTTGTCCTGCGACAGGGAGCGATCGATGAACCGCTCGTAGTGGCCCAGATCGAGGTCGGTCTCGGCGCCGTCGTCGGTGACGAACACCTCGCCGTGCTGGAAGGGACTCATCGTCCCCGGATCGACGTTGATGTAGGGATCGAATTTCTGAATCGTGACGGAAAGCCCGCGCTCCTTCAGGAGCATGCCGAGCGAGGCTGCCGAAATGCCTTTCCCGAGAGAGGACACCACCCCTCCGGTCACGAAGACGTAGCGGGTGGCGCCGGGCTGGGACATGTCGGGCTTCCGGATGAGGTATGCCGGCTCGCTCGAAAGCAGGAATCTACCTCGGGTCGGGGCGCTCGTCTACCGGCGTGGAATCCGCGACAGGGCTGCTTCCGCGCGCCTCACGTCCCCCGGAACGTCGACCCCGATCGAGCGCGAATCGAAATCCACGACGCGGATCCGGAGTGCGAGCTCGAGCGCGCGAATTTGCTCCAGCCGCTCCGCTTTCTCGAGTCTCGTCGGCGGCGACGAGACGAAGCGGTCGAATGCATCACGCCGATACGCGTAGAGTCCGATGTGGATGCGCCCCGCGGCTCCGTGCGGGACGGGCGCGCGCGAGAAGTAGAGTGCGCGCCCGGAGTCGGCGACGGCGACCTTGACGAGATCCAGGTCCTCGACGCTCTCGCCCGACCGGATCGGCCGCGCGAGCGTCGCGATGTCGGCCTCCGGGTCCGCCTCGAGGCCGGTAACCGCCGCGTCGATGGCGGCCGGCTCGAGAAGCGGCTCGTCTCCCTGGATGTTGACCACGACCCGCGCCCCTGCGCTGGGGGCGTCGACGGCCAGGAGCTGCGCGATCCGGTCCGTGCCGGATGCCGCCTCGCGGTCGATGACGACGGCCCGCCCGCCGGCGGCCTCGGCCGCCCGCGCGATGCCGGCGCGATCGGTGACCACGACCACGGAGTCGAGCGCCCGCGCCTCGAGTGCGGCTTCCACGACCCATGCGATCAGGGGCCGGCCGCCGATCTCCGCCAGCGCCTTCCCGGGAAACCGCGTCGCCCCCCAGCGCGCCGGAATCGCCCCCAGGATCACGAGCGATGCACGGAATCGGGTCGGATGAGATCCGGCGGGTCAGGATGACGGATGTCGAGCCGCGCGAGGAGGTCTCCCGAGGCGGGCAGAGAAGCACGCCGAAGGGAGGACCGACGAAGCGCAACGCGGAGATGCGTCATCCTCACCCGCCGGCTAGAACCAGGGGGTGAGGCGGGTGTACACGCGCCACGTCTCCTCCTCCACCCCGTACACGCCGAACAGCCCCGCATAGCGGATCTTCCCATGGATCGCGATCCCGCCGCCGTAGCCGGCGTTCATCTCGACGTCCTCGTCGGGGAGCCACGCGTCGCCCACGGACGCGATCCCGACGACGTACAGGCGGGTCTTCTCGCCGAAGACCGCCTGGTGGACCGTCGCGGTCGCGAACGCCATCCGGTCTCCGGTCAGGAGCGGATTCAGGGCTTCGTATCCGGGCACCGTGCTCCCCCCGCCGAGGCGGTAGAGGAACTGAGGCGCGAGGGTGTCGCCGCCTCCGAGCCGCCCTCCGCCCATGACCCGCAGGCCCAAGAACGAGCCCGGAGTCGTCGGGATCGGGACGTACGCGCGCGCCTGGCCTTGCGCCCAGTCGAACTCGAAGTCCGCCCCCACACCCCAGTGCTCGAGCCGGCCCTCGGCCCACACGCCGCGCACCGGAAACTTCGGATCGTCGCGACGGTCCCACGTCACGCGAGCCGCCAGCGCGCGCCCGGAGCCCTCGTCGACAGGCGGGTTCACCCGCCAGTCCTCGTCGTCGCCGAAAAAGGCGAACGGCTCCACGCTCTCGAGCGATTCGAAATCGTCATCGCGCCACGACGCGCGAACCGTGAGCGCGATCGGGGGAAAGACCTTCTCGATCCACAGCTCGTAACCGGTGCGCTCGTGGTACGTGCGGTCGTCGTCCGCGAAGAAGAGCGAAGCCAGCCCGTTCCCCCGCTCGCCCCGATGCCACGCCTCGGGCGACGTGGTGACGCGGTACGCGCCGGCGCCGATCGTGATGCCCCCGGCGCCGGGCAGGTCGCGGAGCGCGGCGACGCGCCAGCCGACGTCGTCCCGCTCGCTGCGGAACACGGGGCCGCCCGCGAGCTCGGTCCGCGGCCCCTCGCGGCGCTCCTTGAGGCCGGCTTCGAGGCCGAACGACAGACCGTCCACGCCGTTGTATCCGTGGATCACCACGCCGGCGAAGCCCTTGGGCTCGATCGGGAATCCGGGTCCCGGCGGCGGCTCGTAGTCGACGAACAGGCGATCCGCCGATCCCGTGACGGCGACCCGCTCCTGACGCAGCCAGATCCGGGTTCCGGCGACGTCGGCCATCGTGGTCCCGTAGAGGGCGCCGCCGACGACCGTGAGGTTCCCTTCGATCGCCGCGCCGGGACGGAGGGTGACCTGGCTCCCCACCGCGGTCACGTCCCCGCGAACGTCACCCTCGATCATCAGCGTACCGCCGAAGTGCGCGACGGGTCCCGCGACCGTGTCGGCGACGCCGATCGTCCGGTTGCCGCTCGTGACGCTCGCTCCCGGAGCCTCGAGCGCGATCCGCACGACGCGCTCCAGGGCGAACGGAAACTCGGGGTCGAGCTCGACCTGCGGGACCTGCGCGGCGAGCGGCGCACCCCACGCGAGAAGCGCCGCCGTCAGGAGGAAGGATCGGAACGCCGCTCGAAGAGCCATCCGTCTCGGCCTCACGCTCGTGGGTGGAAGCGGCGATGCTCCGCTTTCAGGTACGGCGCGTCCACATGGGTGTAGATCTGCGTCGTGGAGATGTCTGCGTGCCCGAGCATCTCCTGCACGGCGCGAAGGTCCGCGCCGCGATCCAGCAGGTGGGTCGCAAAGGTATGGCGGAAGGTGTGCGGGGTCACCTTCCTGCGGATCCCCGCCGTGCGCACGAGCCGTTTGACGATCTGCCACGCCCCCACACGGGTCAGCGGCCGTCCACGCGCGTTAAGGAACAAGCTACCCTCGGATCGCGACCCACGCAGGGCGGAGCGCTCGCCCTGGACGTACGCGATCCCCGCTTCCACCGCGCGGGAGCCGATGGGGACGACGCGCGCCCGCTCGCCCTTGGGCCCCACCGACACGGCCCCGCGCCGGCCGTCGCGCCGGCGAACCTTGCGCTCCATCGGCACCAGCCGCACGACACGCTCGCGCCAGGCGCACTCCTCGAGCTGGATCGCGATCAGCTCCGAGATCCGCACGCCGGTGGAGTACAGAAATTCGATCATCGCGCGGTCGCGCTGTGGAAACCTGCCGCCGCGATTCGCTGCGTCGATGACCAGTTCGACCTCCTCGAGCGAGAGCACCGAAGGCAAGCGCCGGGCGAGGCGCGGTCCTTCGAGCGTCTCGGTGGGATCGATCTCGAGGCCCTCCTCCGCCACCCGCCATCGGAACCAACCGCGGAGGGAAGCCAGCTTGCGAGCCACGGTGGAAGGCGCAAGGCCCCGGCCCGCGAGCTCGCCCAGCCACGCCCGCACCGACGCGCGCGCGTCGGCATCGAGATCTCGCGCGGCGGCGAACTTCCGGTAGGCTCGTATGTCCGCCGTGTAGGCGGCGATCGAATTGAACGAGAGACCGCGCTCGAGCAGCAGATGCTCGCCATAGCGGCCGACCGGATCGGTCAGCGCGCTCCCCACTCCCGCCCGTCCTGCAGGAACGGGTTCGTGCGGCGCTCGCGCTCGATCGTCGTCGGCCCCATGTGCCCCGCGAGGACGCGCGTCTCGTCAGGGAGCACGAGCAGCTTCTCGCGGATCCCGCGAAGCAGGGTCTCCAGCGATCCGCCGGGAAAGTCCGTGCGCCCGATCGATCCCTGGAACAGCGCGTCGCCGGTGAACACGAC
>DATBJO010000071.1:0-5130 GCA_036556305.1 Gemmatimonadota bacterium | reverse complement strand
CCTCACGCGGCGTCGCTGCGTCAGGCTTTCGCCCATTGCGCAAGATTCCTCACTGCTGCCTCCCGTAGGAGTCTGGGCCGTGTCTCAGTCCCAATGAGGCCGGACACCCTCTCAGGCCGGCTACCCGTCGTCGCCTTGGTGGGCCATTACCCCGCCAACTAGCTGATAGGCCGCGAGACCATCTCGAAGCGACCGCTTGCAAGCAGAGGCGGTCTTTAACAACTGTCCCCATGCGGGGCCGCTGCATCATGCGGAATTAGCCCAGATTTCTCTGGGTTATTCCCCACTCCGAGGCAGGTTCCTCACGTGTTACGCTCCCGTTCGCCACTCTACCGGGGGTCGCCAGCAAGCTGGTTTCCCCTTTCGCGTACGACTTGCATGTGTAAGGCACGCCGCCAACGTTCGTCCTGAGCCAGGATCAAACTCTCCGTGTGAGAGAATTTGTCTTCCTGACTCCACCCTTGGGCCGCTTCCGGGGCGAACCCCGTCGGGCCTGGATCCCCGGCTAAGGGAGATCCGCGGGCGGAATCGTTGTACAGTCTGTTTTGAGTCCCCAAAGTGCCGCGCGAAACAGTGCGCGCGGCGGGGCCCATCCAGTCCTGTGTGTTCAGGCTGGCACGATTCGGTTGTCAGAGAGCGGGGTCCCGTTCGAAGGGGACCATCAAAATACGTCCTCGCGCCGGAGTGGTCAACCCCGCGACAGATGGTTCATTACGGGTCTGCCGGAAACGAGCGTTTCGGCGAGGGCCGTGAAGATACGGCGTCGCGCGCGAGCGTCAAGCCCGGGCCCCGCATACTTTTCGACCGCATGGACGGCGACATCCCCGAGACGACTCGATCCGAGCGCCTGTCCGCGCGCCGCAAGGTCTCGCTGATCTTCGAGATCCTGGGCGACTACGTCGCGATGCTTCGAGTTCTCGGCGACAGAGACGTCCTGCGGCTGGCGGCCCGCGCGCGAGCGGTCGCGTCCCGGGAACGGATCGCGGACCCGCACGAACACCGGGCCGCCCAGCGCCTGGGCAAGGCCGTGGGAAGGACCCTGGGCGTCCTGCCCACGGATTCCCGTTGCCTCATCCGCTCGCTCGTGCTCGTGCGCGTCCTCGCCCGGCGCTCGATCCCGAGCACGCTCGTCATCGGAGTCCGCCGGAACTCCGAGTTCGAGGCCCACGCGTGGGTCGAGCACGAAGGCGAGGCGATCCTGCCCGCGGGGGAATACACCCGTCTGACGGAGCTATGAATCGGACGCGGATGCCCATGAGCGGCATGCTTATTGCTGTCCCAGGCCGGTGGTACGATTCGATCCGGGGACTCTGAGCAGAGGGGGGATTCTGGAGTCAGGACTGGACTGGGAGGTCGTCCGGACGTGCCGCGCGGTGGTGCCCCATCGGGTGGTCCACCGCACGCTGGCGTCCGAGACCGTCCTCCTCAACATCCAGACCGGGTACTACTACGGGATGGACGAGACCGGCGGGCGCTTCTTCGACGTCCTGCGCGAAGCCGCCACCGTGGGGTCGGCGGTGGAATCGCTGATTCGAGAATTCGACGCCCCCGCCGAGCGGATCCGCGCGGACATGCTGCGCTACTGCGACGAGCTCCTGCAGCACGGCCTGATCGAGCTCCAGGAAGTCGCCGCGGGAGCGCGGTCGGGACAGGCCTGACGATGGAATCCCGCGCGGCGTTGCCTCCCCCCGGTGGGGTCCGTAGGTTCTCGAGACAGACGGCTTCCTCATCGTCCTCCCACCTCTGAGCGGCTTCGCGCCATGTATCTCGGTCCAGAGACGTTGATGCCGATCGCCTCGGCCCTGGCCGCAGTCGGGGGGGTCCTGCTCCTCTTCTGGCGGCGGGTCGTCGGAGCGGTCCGCCTCGTCGTCCAGAAGGTGACCAGCGTCTTCCGGTAGCTTGGCCGGGTTCCGAAAGGTCATCGTGATCGGGCTCGACGGGCTCGATCCACGAATCACCGAACGCATGATCGCGCGGGGTTCGCTCCCGCACCTCGCGCGCCTCCGGGAGAGCGGCGGATTCGCCACCGTCGCCACGACGTATCCCGCCCAGACTCCGGTCGCGTGGTCGACGTTCGCCACCGGCACGAATCCCGGTGGCCACGGGATCTTCGACTTCATCCGCCGGGATCCCGCCACCTACCGCCCGGATCTCGCGCTCAATCGCTACCAGCAGAAGAGCTCGTTCCTGCCGCCGAGCGCGGTCAACCTGAGAGGCGGCTCGCCCGTCTGGGAACTCCTCGGGAACGCCGGGGTTCCGGCGGTGGTGCTGCGCTGCCCGTGCACCTATCCCCCGGACAAGCTCCGGGGACGCATGCTGTCCGGGATGGGCGTGCCGGACCTGAGAGGCGGGCTGGGGACCTCGACCCTCTACACGGAGCGCTCGGACGTGTCCCCGCGGGAGAGCGAGCAGATCGTCGCCCTCCGCCGGAACGGGAACGGCGCGTTCACCTCGCATCTGATCGGGCCGCGGAATCCGAAGCGCGGAGAGGACTCGACGGCCGCGATCGAGATCCGCCCGCTCGCGTCGGCCGCCGGCGCGATCGTGTCCTCCGGTGGGGAGCCCGCCGAGCTCGAGGTCGGCCTCGGCGAGTGGAGCGACTGGCTGAGGATCCGCTTCCGGCTGGGTGCGCTCCAGTCCGCCCACGGGATGGTCCGCTTCCACCTCAACGGCCTCGAACCCCTCGAGCTCTACGCGTCCCCCGTCAACTTCGACCCCGACTCGCCCCTGTTTCCGATCTCGTCGCCCTGGGACTACGCGGGCGAGCTCGAGCGCCGGATCGGTCCGTATCACACGACGGGAATGGCGGAGGACCACGGGGGGCTCACGAACGAGCGGATCGACGAGCGCTCGTTCCTGCGGCAGTGCGACACCGTCCTCGCCGAGCGGGAGGCGATGCTCGACTACGAGCTCGATCGCTTCGAGGAGGGCCTCCTGTACTGCCTCTTCGACACGCCGGACCGCATCCAGCACATGTTCTGGCGCTTCCTCGAGCCCGGGCATCCCGCGAACCGCGATCGCGTCGCCCGGCGGGAGATGGAGTCCGTCATCGAGGACCACTACGGCCGCTGCGACGCGATCGTGGCCCGCGCCCTCGAGCGGGTGGACGGTGAAACGCTCTTCGTGACCCTCAGCGATCACGGGTTCACGAGCTTCCAGCGGGGCTTCCACGTCAACTCCTGGCTCCGCGACGAGGGGTACCTCGCGCTCGAGCCGGGGCGGGAGCCGGGAGAAGCCGCCGGCATCCTGCTCGAGGGCATCGACTGGAGCCGGACGTCCGCCTACGCGGTGGGCCTCGGCAGCGTCTACCTCAACGTGAAGGGGCGCGAGGGCGAGGGAACGGTCGATCCGGACAGGGCCGACGAGGTCGGCGACGAGATCGCCGCGAAGCTCCGCGGCCTCGTGGATCCCGAGCGCGACCGCGTCGCCGTCCGCGACGTCAAGCCGCGCCGCGAGATCTGGCGCGGACCGTTCGCCGCCGACTCGCCCGACCTCCTGCTCCTCTTCTCGGACGGGTATCGCGTATCGTGGGACACCGGCCTGGGGGGCGTCCCGGCGGGCCGGTTCGAAGACAACTTGCGGAAGTGGAGCGGGGACCACATCGTCGACCCCCCGCTCGTCCCGGGAGTCCTGTTCATGAACCGCCCCTTCGAGGCGCGCGGGCCGAAGCTCCAGGATCTCGCGCCCACGATCCTCGAGGCGCTGGGGGTTCCGCGCGGAGAGCGCATGGAAGGAGCGTCGCTCCTGTCGTGAAGATCCTCGTCATCGGGCTCGACTGCGCCGCTCCCGAGATCCTCTTCGGACACGAGAAGCTGGGGAACATCCGCGGCCTGATGGACGCCGGGTGCTGGGGCAGGCTGGAGAGCGTGAACCCGCCGATCACGGTTCCCGCGTGGATGTGCATGTCGACGAGTCGCGACCCGGGCTCGCTCGGGGTCTACGGCTTCCGGAACCGGATCGATCACAGCTACGACGGACTCTCGATCGTCGACTCGCGCTCGATCCGCGAGCTCGCGATGTGGGACCAGGTCGCGCGCGAGGGCGGCCGCTCGGTCGTGATCGGCGTCCCGCCGTCGTTCCCGCCGCGGAAGGTGAACGGCGTCAGCGTGTCCTGCTTCATGACGCCGGACACGAAGGGTTACGAGTACACTTCCCCGCCCGAGCTCCGTCACGAAATCGAGGCCCTCGTCGGCGAATACCCCGTCGACGTCAAGGGATTCCGCACGGCGGACAAGGAGCGCCTGCGGGACGAGATCGTCGACATGACGCGCAAGCACTTCCGGATCGTCCGTCATTTCCTGGCGAAGCGGGACTGGGACTACTTCCAGTTCGTGGAGATCGGCCTGGACCGCATGCACCACGGATTCTGGAAGCACCACGACCCGAAGCACGTCGATCACGACCCCGACACGCCGTACAGGGACGTGATCCGCGACTACTACCGGCTGCTCGACCAGGAGATCGGCGAGATCTTCGCCTTGTTGGACGGGGAGACCGTCGTGCTCGTCGTTTCGGACCACGGCGCGCGTCCCCTGGACGGCGGATTCTGCGTCAACGAATGGTTGATCCGGGAGGGGCACCTGGTGCTCGAGGCGATCCCCCGGAAGGCGACTCCGTTCTCGGAGCTGGCCGTCGACTGGGACCGGACGAAGGCGTGGAGCGAAGGCGGCTATTACGCGCGGGTGTTCCTGAACGTGAAAGGGCGGGAGCCCCGCGGCGCGCTCGACCCGTCCGACGCCGCGGCCTTCCGCGAGGAGCTGGCGGCCGGCCTCGAGGCGACGAGCGGTCCGGACGGAAGGCCCCTCGGGACGCGGGTCTTCCGGCCGGAGGAGCTCTATCGGGAGCTCCGGAACGTCCCGCCCGATCTCCTCGTCCACTTCGGCGGCCTGGCCTGGCGCTCGATCGGAGGCGTCGGCCACGGCGCGCTCCACCTGCGGGAGAACGACACCGGTCCGGACGATTGCAACCACGACACCTACGGCGCCTTCGTCCTCGCCGGTCCCGGAGTCGGCCGCCGCGGCGAGGTCGAGGGCGCGCGGCTCCTCGACATCGCGCCGACCCTGCTCGCGCTCGGCGGCTACGACGTCCCCGATGGCATGCAGGGTCGCTCGCTGCTCGCGGGATCGGGTC
>DATBJO010000070.1:0-3467 GCA_036556305.1 Gemmatimonadota bacterium | reverse complement strand
GCGTGGCGCGCGAGGTGGGGGAGGTCGCCCTCCCGGCCGGCGTTCGCGGGAGCCAATTGTACCAGAACCTGGTGGATGCCACCCTCCGCTATCTGACCGAGAAGGTCGGCGGCGTGGAGACCGTCCGCGGCACGGGCGCGGAGATCCCCGACGACTTCGTCGCCCGGCGCGCGGCGGGGAACGCGGTCGAGGTGCTGGGCGTCGTTGCTTTTCGGGCTTCGCCCGTATGGGTCCTCGCTGCGCTCGCCGACCTGGCGGGCCTCGGCCGGCACCTGATCCCCGAGATCGCGGCCTCGCTCAAGGCGCGGGGCCTGCTGGAGGAGTCCGCCGAGTTCACGACCGTCGACCAGGTCCTGGACGGACTCGAGCGGACGTCCGGTCGTCTCGCCTCGACGATCAACGCGCCGCCCCTCGACGTCGCCTCCCTCCGCGCGGAATGGAAGGCGCTCCGGGAGGACGCCCGCGGCCTGAAGCCCGGCCGGCTGCCCTCCGCCAGCGCGATCCGCGATCTGTGGTCCCAGCTCCAGGCCGAGTCCGCGCGGCAGGGGCGCTCGGTCTTCGAGACGTCGTCCTTGATGGCGGTGTCGGCGGCCCGCTCGCTGCCGCGAGGAATGCTCCGGCTCGGGGCGTCCGCCGGCGTCGGCGCGGCGCGGTCCGGGCAGGTCCTGGGTGCCGCGCTCCTCGACGACTACCGGAAGACGCTCGCCGAGCTCCGCGAGGTCGGCTACGCTGCCTACGCCCGGCGCCAGCTGACTCCCTACGTGCGCGCGGCCCGGAGCCAGTTCTCGCCCGGCCGCAGCACGCTCACCGAGCGCGCCCTCGACCGGTTCCGGTCCCGCGGGTCCGCGTCGGACGAGCGCGATCGGGGGGGCGAGCACGATCTCGGTCGCTTCCTCGAGGCGCAGGAGGACGTGTACGAACAGGCTCTGGGAGAGCTGTGCGCCGGGCGCAAGCGATCCCACTGGATGTGGTTCATCTTCCCGCAATTCGACGGCCTCGGCACGAGCCCGACGTCACGCCGCTTCGCGATCCGGAGCCTCGACGAGGCCCGCGCGTACCTTCGACATCCGGTCCTGGGCCCGCGCCTCACGGAATGCACCGATGCGGTCATGGAGCTCCAGGGCCTCACGGCCCGGCAGGTCTTCGGGACTCCGGACGACCGGAAGTTCCGCTCGTCGATGACGCTGTTCGAGCTCGTTTCCGGCCCCGAGTCGCCCTTCGCCTCGGCGCTCGAGACGTACTTCTCGGGCGAGCGGGATGCCCGCACGATCGAGCTCGTGCGCCGGGCGTCCGAAGGCGACCGGTAACATGCGGTTCCGGGGATTCCCGCTCCCGTAACCGAAGAAACAGGGGCTACTCGAGCCCCACGTCCTTCAGGAACTGACCGTTCATGCCCCCGGGCTGGTTGACAGCGATCGGCGTTTCCTCCATAATGGAGGAAAATTGGAGGAATCATGGCCACGCTGAACATCAAGAATCTGCCGGACGCCCTCTATAGGAAGCTCCGCGCCCGGGCGAGGCGCGAGCGCCGGTCGATCTCCCAGGAGGTCACGCGCATCCTGGAGCAGGCGGTGGACGAGCCGGCGTCTCCGTCGCTCCTCGATCTTCGCGGCCTCGGCCGGGAGGTCTGGACCGGAACCGAAGCGACCGAGCACGTCGACGCGGAACGGAGGTCATGGGAGTAGTCGACGCCGTCGGAACGGGTCCGGTCGCTCTCGATACGGCCGTTTTCATCTACTTCATCGAAGAGCACCCCAGGTATCTTCCCCTGATCGCGCCGATATTTCAGGAGATCGACCGAGGCGGGATCGCAGGCGTGACATCCGCGATCACGCTCCTCGAGGTCCTCGTCGTCCCGTACCGTGCCGGCAACTTTCCGCTCGCCGAGCGGTACGAACGACTTCTGTCCCGCGGAAAGGGCCTGCGACTCGTCGCTCTCGACGCCGGACAGATGCGCGCGGCGGCCCAGCTGCGGGCGTTCCACGGGGTGCGGACCCCCGACGCCCTCCAGCTCGCCGCGGCTTTGACGTCGAGCTGCACGACGTTTGTCACCAACGACCGCGAGATCCCGGATCTGGCCGGAATCCGAGTCCTTCAACTGGCGGATCAATGCGAGGAGCGATGATCCATTCCCCGACCCGTTCCATCATTCGACGCGGGCTGGCTGCCGCGATTCTCCTCCTCTGCGCGACCGGCAAGGCCGGCGCCCAGGAGCCTGAGACCTACACGCGCGCGGACACGCTTCGCGGCGACTGGACGACGCCCGGCCGCGCGTGGTGGGACGTGACGTTCTACGACCTCCACGTCGCGGTGAGCCCGGCGGACTCCACGATCCGCGGGTCGAACGCGATCACCTACCGGGTTGTGGACGCTCCGGCCGGGGAGATGCAGATCGACCTCATGGTCCCGCTCGAGATCGACAGCATCGTCCAGGACGGCCGCGCGCTCGCGTTCCGCCGCGAGGGGAACGCGTTCTTCGCGGAGGTCGGCGCCCCCGGCACCGGGCCGCCGGGAACCGGTCCCGCGGCCGCCGCCGGCGAGCAGAAGACCGTCACCGTCTTCTACCACGGCAAGCCCCAGCCCGCCGAGCGGCCGCCGTGGGACGGCGGCTTCACCTGGGCGACCGACAGCCTCGGCCGCCCGTGGATCGTCACGACCGACCAGGGGATGGGCGCCAGCGTCTTCTGGCCCAACAAGGACACCCAGGCCGACGAGCCCGACAGCCAGCGGGTCGCGCTCACCGTGCCCGACCCGCTCGTCGACGTCTCGAACGGCCGGCTCCGCTCGACGACCGCGAACGGCGACGGCACGACGACGTACGAGTGGTTCGTCGTCAACCCGATCAACAACTACGCGATCACGGTCGCGGCCGGTCACTACGCGCACTGGAGCGACACCTTCCCGGGCGAGCGGGGGACGCTGTCGCTCGACTTCTGGCCGCTCGACTACCACCTGGACGCCGCGCGACGGCAGTTCGCGCAGGTCAAGCCCGTCCTCGAATGCTTCGAGCGGTGGTTCGGCCCGTATCCGTGGTACGAGGACGGCTACAAGCTGATCGAGACGCCGCACCCCGGGATGGAGCACCAGAGCGCGGTCGCGTACGGGAACGGGTACGCGAACGGCTACCGCGGCCGCGACCTCTCGGGGGTCGGGATCGGGATGGAGTTCGACTTCATCATCGTCCACGAGTCCGCCCACGAGTGGTTCGGGAACAACATTACGACCAGGGATCTCGCGGACATGTGGGTCCACGAGAGCTTCGGGAACTACGCCGAGAACCTCTACGTCGAGTGCCTGATGGGGCGGGAGAAGGGCGCCGAGTACGTGATCGGGACGCGTCGCGGGATCGGGAACGAGGAGCCGATCATTCCGATGGTCGATGGTCATCCGGCCTACGGGGTCAATGCGCAGGGCTCGGGCGACATGTATCCCAAGGGCGGGAACATGCTCCACACGATCCGCCAGAT
>DATBJO010000069.1:0-84787 GCA_036556305.1 Gemmatimonadota bacterium | reverse complement strand
GGCCCGTGCCGGCGCGCGCCTTCCGCCGCTCCTGGCCGCGCGCGCGCGACGCCTCGACGAGCTCGTCGAGCCGGTTCCGCGCCTCCACGACCGGGGGCTCCCCCGTCCGTCCGCCTTCGAACGCGCTCAGGAAGTCGAGCTCCTCGGACTCCGGCGACGCGCCGCGTCCCTGTCCGGACGCGGACCCTGCGCGATCGACGACCGGACTCCCGGTCGCGCGGGGCGCGGCGCTCCCGGCGCGCCCCGCTCCCGCCACCGCCCAGAAGGGCTCGGACCGCGCGTCCGCGGCCGTCTCGAGCGACCGGACGGCGGGCCCCGGGACGGACTCGGCGGGTCCGAGCAGCGCGGGCAGCGGGCCCACGAACCGGTGACACAGACGCGCCAGCTCGCGCGCGGCGCGCGGGTCTCCCGACAGCCGGACGTAGCCGCGCTCGGTGCCGAGCGGCTCGGACGGACCCTCGGTGTCCTCGATCGTCACGACCGCGTCGCAGAGGGCCGGCACCCCGGCGCCGTCCGCGCTCCCCGCGGGCGGCGGCAGGACGACGACGACCGCGTCCCGCCCGTCCTTGAGCGACAGCAGCGACGCGCGGAAGCGCGGAGGATCGTCGAGCGGCGACCCCGCCAGGAAGGCCGCTCCTCCACTCATCGCCTCGAGCCCGGCGAGGGCGGTCGAGCGGACGCAGCGCTCGAGCGGCACGCCGAACTGCAGGTGGTCGACCACGCCTTCCTTGAAATCGGCGCCCAGGATCTGCTCGAGCCAGCGCACCTCGGGATCCAGGTCGAGGAGGAGCGTGCGCCGCCCCGCTCGCGCGAGGAAGGCCGCCGAGAGGAGCGCGAGGAGGCGTGGGTTCTCGTCCGCAGCCGCGTGCCGGAAGCCGATCAGGACGGGCTCTCCGGCGGCGTCGCGGGCCAGCTCGTCGAGCAGCGCGGCGTACTCGGGATACCGGTCGGCGAGCGCGTTCGACCGCCGGCCGCTCCGGAGTACGGAGAGCGCGTCGCGCCAGAAACGATCATCGAGCTCGAAGTCCCGCATCGGGGTTGTCCGGGCTGGGGTTCAGGCGCGGCGCGTCGGTCTGAAGATACCGGGGCGCGGACGCCATCGTCAACGATCGGACCACAAGATATAGGGGTCTTCCCGCGCGAGACCCCCGCCCCTCGCCCTCGAGGGGCGAAACGGACGGCGGCCCGCGGGGGCGGGCCCGTCGGTCCGGGCAAACGCGGCTCGTCTCGGATGGGGAAGCCGGCCGTGCGGATGGGGGTGGCCGCCGGCGCACCGGCGACGTCGTCAATCTGATCGAATCAGAACTCGGGCGCCAGCGTGAACAGGAGCTTGCTCTTCTGGAGCTCGGCCATGTCGGTCTGCTTGGCCCAGTCGAGGCGCATGACCGCGAAGCCGAACAGGTTCATCCGCAGACCGACGCCGAACGACGCGCGCGCATCCGCCAGTCGGAAGCCGAACGGACCGGGATCCACCGACGTCGCGAACTTGAAGGGCTCGCCCGGGATGCGCGCGAAACCGGTGTCGAACCACACCGCGCCCCGGATCGGAGGCAGTCCGCCGGTGCCGAGCGCGGGCCGATCGATCAGCGGAAAGCGGAGCTCGACGTTCATGAGGCCGACCTGGCTCCCGATCAGCTCGGGATGCGGATCGTCGCGATTCCGCGCGTCGTAGCCGCGCAGGAGCGTCGGGCCCGCGATCGAACGGTAGCGCAGGTTCTCCTCCTTCTCGCCGAACTCGCCGAGGAACAGGGCGCGCGTCGCGAGCGTCAGGCTCCGGCGGAACAGCCAGTACTTCCGGACGTCCCCGTAGAGCTGGGTGAACCGACGATCGCCGATCGCGCGCAGGACCTCCAGCCGTTGCCGGCTGCCGCCGATGGGCCCGGTCGAGCCGTAGAACGCGGTGTCGTAGACGTAGGCCGTCGACGGCGCCGCGTACGCCTCGTTCGGCAGGTCTTCCTCGATGTCGGGGACCGGATCGAAGAAGTCGAAGCGCGCGATCCTCCGGTCGACGTACGTCGCCACGCCACCGACCTCGATGCGCGTGAAGCGGCTCAGCGGGTAGGACCCGAAGACCTGCACTCCGCGCAGGATGTCGCTGCGGTACAGGTACAGGTCGTCCGACGACGTCGAGGCGAGCGGCGCGAAGTCGCTCCGCAGCTGGAACACCGCGGCGCCCCAGTTCATGCGCTTCTTCAGGTTCGCGTACGTGAACAGGAGGTCGCTGTCGCTGAACGACCCGTAGACGGAGGCCGCGACGTACAGGTTGTGGTCGCCGAGCAGGTCGCTGAACGCGAGCTGCGAGGCGCCGAAGGCGCCGACGCCGGAGACGAAGCCCACCTCCGGCTGCCCGACGAGGTCGGGCTGGAACTTGACCTTGTAGTCGCGCTTCTCGAACCCGCTCGCGTCCCGCGGCAGGCCGATCGTCGGATCGGCGAGGAGCGTCGAGATGTCGACCGGCTCCTGGAACGACGGCATGTCCTTGCGGACGGCCATCGCCAGCTGGGCGCGGCGCGGCGCTTCCCTCTCGCCGAGATAGTACGAGACCGCGTCCGGCGCCGGCCGTTCCCGGCCCGCCTCGTCGCCCTCGGGAGAATCCGGCGGCTCCTCGCCCTCTCCGTCCGCCCTCGGAGATCCTGCGCGCGAGGCGGTCGGCTCGGCGGTGACGTCCCGCGACGGCTCGGCCGCCGAGGCCGACGCCGTGGGGCGCCGGAACGCGTCCGCCGCGAGGTCGTACTCGCTCCGCTCGCCCGGGGACCAGGGCTCGCGCGCGAGTCTCAGCGGGTCGTCCAGCCGGTAGAGGTCCCAGCCCCCGTCGCTGAAGGCGCTGAACACCATGCGCCGGCCGTCGCGCGACCACGCGAGCGCGGGACTCGACTCGATGATTCCGCTCACGCCGGTCAGCAGGTCCGTGAGCTGGAACGTCGCGTCCTTCGCGAAGTCGTAGACGAAGACGTTGGGGATCCCCGTGCGATCGCTGACGAACGCGATCGAGCGGCCGTCCGGCCCCCACTGGGGATTGATGTTCTTGCCCGCCTGCTCGGGCAGGTACGTGACCTGCCGGGTGGTCACGTCGAACAGGCCGATCTGGTAGTCGTCGTAGGCCAGGAGCTCGAAGTCCGTGCCCGACCCGAAGTCGGTCGTGAAGGCGATGCGCGAGCCGTCCGGCGACCACACCGGATCGCGCTGCGCGTAGCGGTCGTTGGTCAGGCGCTCGAGGTGCGTGCCGTCCCGGTCGATGACCCACAGGTCGCTGACTCCGCCCTCGAGGCCGGTGAAGACGAGCCGCCGGCCGTCGGGCGACCACGACGGGGTCTCGATGCCCTCCATGCCGAAGCGCAGGGAGGCGACGATGTCCTCGTCGCCGACGCGCATGATGTAGATCGCGTCCTGCTCCCCGACCTTGCTCGAGAACGCGAGATACTGCCCGTCGGGCGAGAACGACAACCCCACGCGCAGGAAGCGGAGGCTCTCGAACGAGGCCGTGCGCTCGCCCTTGAGGAGCTTGTCGACGTGGTCGCCGGTCTCCGCGTCCGCGATGTAGATGTCGTTGAAGTAGTCGCGATCGCTGACGAACGCGAGCTGTCGGCCATCCGGAGATAGAGCCGGCGCCAGGTTGATGCTCGCGTCCTCGTGAACGTGGTCGGTGAGGCGATGCCCCACCTCCTGGGCGTGTTCGTACTGTCCCACCTGTGGCAGATAGGTCAACCGGATCGCGTCCAGCCAATCGTCCGAGAGCTGATCCAGGTCGACGTTGAGCGAGGCGCGGAACGCTTCGCGGACGCCGATCAGCGGCGCCTTCTGCATGATCTCGCCGATCTTCTCGTCGCCGTACTTGGTCCCGATATAGTACCAGAGCGCCTGCCCGAACCGGTACACGCGGATGTCGCCGACCCGCGAGAGCTGATCGATGCTCGTCAGATAGCCGGAAAGCGAGCCGTCGCGCAGCCACATCGCCGTAAGCGGATCGATTTCGCCGGTCGACAGATACTCCGCCATCCCCTCCATGAACCACAACGGCGGTCGGAACGCGAACGGATTGGATCCCTGCGACAGCGCCCCCTGGCGCATGATGTCGATCTGGAACGCATGCACGAGCTCGTGCGTGAGCGTGTGCTCGAACTCCGGGTAGGCGCTGGGGAAGAACAGCACGATGCGGTCGCGCAGCCGTTCGGTGATGCCGGCGGTGCCCTCCGAGATCTGGAACTGGAAGATGTTCGTCTGCTGGAAGTCCGACTGCGAGGCGTAGAGGATGAGCGGCTTCCTCCGCTCCCAGTCGTGGCGGAAGACCTTCGAGAGCCGCGCGTAGGCGCGCTCCGCCATGCGGGCCGCGTCCATGACCGCGGCCTCTTCCTCGGGATAGTAGTGGATGTCGAAGTGCTCGGTCTGGAGGACCTTGAAGTCGAAGTCGTCGTACTGGACCTTGTTCTTCCCGAACTGGGCGTGGGCGGGCGCGGCGGAAACCAGTCCAGCGATGGCGACGAGGGCGAGCGTGATCCTGCGCGTGGCGATCCTCCTGACCATGGCGCCCGGCGCGGGCCGGGCGTTCGCGAAGGGTATCACCCCGCCGGGAGCCGGGTCAACGTCGCGACCCCTCCACCGACTCAAACGCGGTCCGTGAAACTCGGTTTAGCTCCCCGTCCGGCCCCGAAGCCGAGACCGCCGATCGTTCAAAGAGCCTCAGATGCAAGGCGCGGGCCGAGGGCGGGTACCCACGAGCGGCGCCGAGGTGCGGCCACGCCGCAGATGAGGGGTCTTCAACGTTCGGCCATGCCGGCGAAGCTCTCCGAGGGGGCGTCGGCCCACAGCCGCTCCAGGTCGTAGAACGCGCGGGCCTCGCGGTGGAAGACGTGGACCACGAAGTCGACGTAGTCGAGCAGCACCCAGCGGGTCTGCTTGAGCCCCTCCACGTGCCACGGGCGGGCGCCGTGGTCCTTCGCGAGCCGCTCCTCGATGCGCTCGGCGATCGAGCGGACCTGTATGTCGCTCTCGCCGCTGGCGATGACGAACCAGTCGGTGGCCGACGTGATCCCGCGCAGGTCCAGCAGCACCACGTCGGCGCCCTTGCGATCGACCGCCTCCCGCGCCGCCGCGACGGCCAGCTCTCTCACGCGCTCCGCGTCGCTCCGGGCGCGGCCGCGACGGGCCGGCCGACTCAACCCTCTTCCCGCTCCACGCGCACGCCGATCGGCTGCGTCACCTGGGGATGCAGGCGCAGCGGGACCTCGAACTCGCCCAGCGACTTGATCGGGGCGTCGAGCTTGACCTGACTGCGCTCGATCCCGAAGCCGAGGGCCTCGAGGCGGTCGGCGATGTCGGCGATCGAGACCGAGCCGTAGAGCTGGTCCTCCTCGCCGGCCATGGCCCGGAACTCGAGGACGAGGCCCTCGAGGCGGCCGGCCAGGACCTCGGCCTCGGCGCGCTCCCGCTCGAGCTTCTCCTGGTACTTCTTCTTCTCCTGGGCCACGCGGTGCTTGTTCGCGTCGGTCGCCACGTAGGCGAGGCCGCGCGGCAGCAAGTAGTTGCGTGCGTAGCCGGGAGCGACCTCCACGACGTCGCCCGCGTGGCCGAGGTTCTCGACCTCGGCGCGCAGAATCACTTCCGATCTCTTCGCCATGCGGACTTCCTCCTCACGATGTCGGTCTCCATTCGGTCTCTTCGCGCTCGCGGAAGCCGAGCCACACGTCCGCGAGCCCGATCAACAGCCACGCCGCCGCCGCGAACGGCGTCAGGAACAGAAGCGCCACGCCGATCAGGATGGAGCGACCCACGCCGCCCATGCCGCGGCGGCCGAGCCACCACCACGTCACCGCGAGGCCCGTCATCGCGTAGACGACGCCGAACGCGAGCGTCGCGTTGGCGCCCGCGCGGTGGAGCCAGGGCGCGTTCGCCCAGAGCCCGGCGAGGCCCGCGATCAGGGGCCAGACCGCGGATTCCGCGGGCCGGAACCGCTCGAACGGCCGCGGCGCGAGACGGCGATCGAGCGCGGACCCGACCCGCCCCCAGCGCCCAAGGAGCCGGTGAGCCAGCCACACGCCGAGCCAGAGCGCGAGCGCCGCCAGCGCGGGCCAGACCGCGACCAGCGCGGCCGCCACGTCCCGCGCCACCGTCTCCAGCGCCGCGAGCGACTCCGCGCTCATGCCGAAAGCGCGGTACTGCTCGATCGCCCGGCGGCCACCTTCGGTCACCGCCTTCGACAGGGCCGACTCCCACTCCCCGACGGCGCGGGTCGCCACCGTCACGACCACGGCCAGGGCGACCGCGGCGCTCCCCAGCCCGGGCCCGACCAGGACGTCCAGCCCCAGCCTGCGCTCCCCGCGGGCCACGACCGCGGCGCAGACGACGGTCACCGACGCTCCGACCGCCAGGAACGCGGTGCCGATCCCGCTCGCCGTCATCAGCGCCGAGACCAGCGCAACGACGACGACGCCACCCACCCGCACCGCCAGCCGGCGATCGAAGAGCGCGAACAGAAGACCGGCCGGCAGGCCCAGCGTCAGCCAGGGTCCGGGCAGGCTCGCGAACAGGAGCGTGACCGCGACCGTCCACTCGGCCAGCCCCCAAGCGCGGCTCGTCGACTCGGGCGATGCTATCGCTGGTGGTCGGGGATGTAGGGGATCAGCGCCAGGAACCGGCCGCGCTTGACGGCCTGGGAGAGCTGGCGCTGGTGACGCGCGCACGTGCCCGACACGCGCCGCGGCAGGATCTTCCCGCGGTCGTTGGTGAACCGGTCGAGCATGTGCTCGTCCTTGTAGTCGATGGCCAGCTTGCTCTCGCAGAAATGGCAGGTCTTCCTGCGGGGCATCATGACTCTTCCTCCTCGGTCGGCCGCGCGGTACGGACGGCGGGCGGAGTCGGGATGATCGGATCGACGATCGTCAGCTGTCTCAGGACCTGCTCGTCGAGCCTGAGAATGCGCTCGAACTCGGTCAGCGAAGCGGGCTCGGTCTCGTAGCGGAGGACCGCGTAGATCCCCTGCTCCTTCTTGTCGATCGGATAGGCGAGCTTGCGCTTGCCCCACAGGTCGACGCGGACGGAATCTCCTCCGTTCGGCGCCACCAGCGAGGACAATCGCTGGATCTTCTCCTGGACCTGGGCGTCTTCCAGGACGGAGTCGAAGATGACGACGGTTTCGTAGGGTCTGGGCACGCGGCGCTCCCTTCGGTCTCGAGGCGGTCCGCCCCCGCGCGGGGCGAACAGGGTCGTGGGAAAGACGAGAAAGATACTCCGCGAACGACGATCCGTCCACGTCGGATCCCCTGGACGACGCACGAGCGCGGATCGATACTCCGGTCAAACCCAATCCAGCGGAGGACGGATGGCCAGGCGCCCGGTTGGCATCGTCTTGGACGCTTCGGGCCTGATCACGATCTGCGACGACGGGACCCTGTGCACGTACCTGCTGTGCGCACAACGAGTGGCATCGGCCGGCCTCGATCCCCGGCTCTCCCGCCAGCAAGAGGGAGGCGGAGAACGCCGCGAACAGGGAGAAGCGTGAGCCGAAGCGAGCCGGGGCCGAGGTCGTCTAGGGAGCGACCGCGATGACCGGGGGTTCGACCAGGGAAGCCGTCCGCGATCGTCTGGAGCGGGCGTTCGAGGGGAACGTCGAGGTCCGGGACCTGACCGGGACCGACAACCACTTCGAGGTGCGGATCGTGTCCGCCGCGTTCGAAGGAAAGTCTCCCGTCGAGCGGCACAAGCTCGTCTACGCGCCGCTCCGCGACTGGATCGAGGACGATACCGTGCACGCGCTCTCGGTCCGCGCGTGGACCCCCGCTCAGCATGCATCCCTCAGCGAGGAGGATCGATCATGAGACCCGAGGTCAAGGAACGGATCGACCGCGAGATCCGCGACAACTCGATCACGATCTACATGAAGGGCACCGAGATGTTCCCGCGCTGCGGTTTTTCGGCCGCGACCGTGGAGGCCCTGCGCGAGGCGGGGGCGGCGGGGAACATCCACTCGGTGGACGTCCTCGCCGATCCCGAGCTCCGCGAGTCGATCAAGGAATACAGCGACTGGCCCACGATCCCCCAGGTCTACATCGGGGGCGAGTTCATCGGCGGCTGCGACATCACGCGCGAGCTGTTCGCGACGGGCGAGCTCCGGTCGCGCATCGAGAAGGCGCTCTCGACGGCGGGGTGAGCTCTTCCGCCATCACGGCTCCCGGAGTCCGCCCCGCCGTCGGGCGACCGCTCCGAGCCCACCGGTCGGCCGGAGCGTGATGCTGGCCGCAGGGACGGGCGGCTCGGCGCCCCACTCGAGCCGGTACCGCTGCGCGATCGCGGCCACGATCAGGACCAGTTCCATGCGCGCGAACTCGCGTCCGACGCACATCCGCGGTCCGGCCCCGAACGGGAGATAGGCGCAGCGCGGGAGCGCCCGTTCGAAGTCCGCCGACCAGCGATCGGGATCGAAGCGCAGCGGATCGGGAAACAGACGCGGGTCCCGGTGCAGGACCCACGGGAAGACGAACAGGGTCGTCCCGGCGGGCACGCGCCAGCCCAGGATCTCGTCGTCGGCCAGGGCCTCTCGACCGAACGAATAGGCGGGCGGGAAGATCCGCATCGCCTCCCGGATGACACGCTCGGTGTACTCGAGCCGCGGGAGGTCCCCGATGCCCGGCGGCCCCCCCAGACCGTCGACCTCCGCCTCCAGCCGCGCCACGACCTCAGGATGGCTCGACAGCAGGAACCAGGTCCACGTGAGGGCGAGCGCGGTCGTCTCGTGTCCGGCGAGGAGCATCGTGATCGTCTCGTCGCGGAGCTGTCGCTCGCTCATGGGGCGGCCGTCCTCGTCCACGACGCGCATGAGCGCGGACAGCAGGTCGCCGCGGTCGCGACCGTCCCGGTGCTCGTCGATGATCCGGTACACGAGCCGGTCCATGCGCGCGACCGCCCGCCGGTACCGGACGTTTCCCGGAGTGGGCACGCGATCCGGAATCGGAAGCGGCCGCCGGATCCGCCGCGCGATCTCCTCGATCCCGGTGTCGAACGCTCCGGCGATCCGGGCGATGTCGCCTTCGACTTCGGCGTCGAACAGCGTCTTCGCGACCACGCGGAACGTGATCGACGTCATCTCGCTCCGGACGTCCCGCGTCTCGCCGTTTCGCCAGCCGTCGAGCCGATCGAGCGTGTACTCGACCATGACGCGGGCGTACTCGGCGATCCGCTCGTGATGGAATGCCGGCTGGACGAGCCGCCGCTGCCGCAGCCAGTGGTCGCCCTCGTTGGTGAGCAGTCCCCTTCCGAAGATCGCGTCGACCTTGCTCCAGAAGAACCGGTGCTTGACGTAGTTGCGCGGATTCGCCACGAGCACCCGCTCGACGGCCTCGGGCGCGCTCAGGAGCCATGCGGTCCGGTTGACGATGCGGAAGCGCGCCACGTCGCCGTGCTCGCGGGCGAGACGGGTCGCGAAAGCGAGCGTGTCGGCCGCGAACTCGCGCAGGTTCCCCAGGGCCGGGTGTCCGGGTGGACCGGGGGGGCGGGACGCCTTCAGCGCCGACGCCATTTCATCCAGCTCGCGAGAATGCGCCGCGCCGTCGGCGTGAGCCGCGTCCGCCGGTACCGATCGGCGATCCGCCCCAGCGCCTGCGCGCGGGTAGGGTAGGGGTGGATGAGACCCGCGAGGTCGGCGAGCCCGATTCCCGACTGCATGGCGAGCGTGATGATCGAGATCGCCTCGCCGGCGTGGCGCCCGACGATCGTGGCGCCGACGATCCGGTCGCTCTCCGCCTCGACGAGGACGCGCGTGAACCCGTCGCTTTCGCCTTCGAGCCGCGCGCGATCGACCGCGTCCCAGGGCTCCTCGAAGGCGCGGGTCGCGAGGCCCGCCTCGGCCGCGCTCCGCTGGTCGTGGCCGACCCTCGCCACTTCCGGGTCCGTGAACGTGCAGGCCGGCACCGTGAGCGCCGAGGCCTTCGCGCGTCCCGGGAAGAGCGCGTTCCGGATCACGAGCCGCGCGTGCGCGTCGGCGAGGTGCGTGTACTGCCGGCCGCCGGCGGCGTCGCCGGCGGCGAAGATCCGGCGGTTCGTCGTCCGCAGCCGGTCGTCCACGCGCGGCGCTCCGCTCGGAGCGAGCGCGACCCCCGCCGCTTCGAGACCGAGCCCCGAGACCTCCGGGGACCGGCCGACCGCGACCAGGATCGCATCGACTTCGACGGACCGGCGACCGCCCGGGCCGTCGAGCACGAGACGGCGCCCCGTCAGCGAGGTCTCGACTTCGACCGGCGTCGTATGGGGCGCGAGCTCGACTCCGTCGACGTCGAGCGCCGCGGCCAGGATCGCGCCCACGTCCGCCGCCTCCTCCGGCAGGAGCCGCTCGGCCGTTTCGACGAGCAGCACGCGGGACCCGAAGCGCGCGAACGCAAAGGCCAGCTCGCATCCGAGCGGCCCGCCTCCGAGAACCGCGAGGCGGGCGGGGAGCGCGGTCAGGTCGAAGACGGTCTCGCTCGTCAGGAAGCCGGCGGCGGCGAGGCCCGGGACAGGGGGGACGAGGGGGCGCGCGCCCGTGGCGATCAGGGCGCGCGCGAACCGGAGGCGGGCTTCCCCGACTTCGAGGGCGTCCCGGGCCGTGAAGCGCCCCTCCCCGAGGAACACGTCGACCCCCAGATCGCGGAAGCGGGCCGCCGAGTCGTGCTCGGCGATCTCGGCGCGGAGTCTCCGCATGCGCTCCATCGCGGCGGCGAAGTCCGTCCGCGCGCGCGCCGAGGCGAGGAGCGCCTTCGACGGCACGCATCCCGTGTTGAGGCAGTCGCCCCCCATGAGACCGCGCTCGACGAGCGCCACGCGAGCGCCGAGCGCGGCCGCACCCGCCGCGGCGACGAGCCCCGCGGTCCCCGCGCCGACGACGACGAGGTTGTAGCGATCCGCGGGCGCGGGATTCCGCCAGCCGGGCGGCCGGACGCGCTCGAGTCTCAGTCGGTCGTGGTCGTCCACGGGACGGGTCTCGACGCTCAACCCGCCACGGATCGGGAGGCGAGGGCGCGCCGCGCGGCGCGCGCGACGAGCGCCACGGCCCCCGCGGTCGCGACGAGGCCGGCCCCCAGGAGGAGGACGAGCCAGGCGCCGGGCCGCTCCCCCGCGCCGACGAGGGGCGCCGCGAGCGATCGCGCGCTCGCGCCGGCGCCCACGTAGAGGAGCGTCCCCGGAAACATCCCCAGCCACGATGCGATGACGAAGTCGCGGAGACGCACTCCGGTCAGGGAGAGCGCGTAATTGAGAACGTTGTACGGAACGAGCGGCGAGAGCCGCAGGAGGAGGACGACCTTGAAGCCCTCCTTCGCGATCGCCTGGTCGATGCCGCGGAACGCCCTGCGCTCCCCGATCCGCGCCTGCACCCAGTCGCGGCCGAGGCGTCGGCCGACGAGGAACGCGGCCGTCGCCCCCAGCGTGCTGCCCGCCGACACGACCGGGATTCCCCACCCGAGGCCGAGAAGGAATCCGGTCCCCAGCGTGAGGATCGAACCGGGAACGAGGAGGACGGCGGCCGGGATCCAGGCCAGGAGGAGAAGGACCGCGGACCAGGCGCCCTGCCCCCCGACCCATCCGAGGAGCGCGGTCATCCATTCGCGAACCGGGAAGACGAGCGCGGAGAGCGCGAGGAGGAGCGCGGCTCCGGCGAGGAGGGCCGCGCGCAGAGCGGGTCGATCGCGCATGAGCGGACGCTACAGCGGGCCCGACGGAGCGGCCACGCGGCGCCGCTCCTCGAGCCGTCATGCCATCAGGGATGCCGCCGCGGTCAGTCCGACTGCGCGTTGGCGAGGAGCTCGGCCGCCGTCATCGGGCCGCCGACGAACGTGTCCGTGTGCCAGGCGACGTACATGCGGAACTCGATCGCCCCCTGCCCCCCGGTCTTGAGGCCCCGCGCCCGCGACGCCGCGTCGACGGCTTCGGCCTGCTCGTCGGTCAGGTCCGGCGCGATCGAGAGGAAGTCCCACTGGTCGCCGTTGTGATGGACGTACCACTGAGAGGCCGGAACGCCCGCGTCCAGCGCGGCGGCCTCCCCGTCCGCCATGAACTGCAGGAACGCGATGTGCTGGCCCGGCGCGATCCGGTACAGCGAGACGACGTGCTCGTCCTGGGCGCTCGCGCGGGAGAACCCGACGGCCAGGAATACAAGGGACACGATCAGGAAACGGAGCGCTGACTTCATCGACCCTCCTTTGGGTGATTTCGACCCGTAACGTCTTTTTCGAGGATTGACCCGTGGCCGTCGGCTGATACGCGACGACACCGGAATACCATACGCGGGATGATGGGAGCGCAAGCCCCGGTTTGACCTTCGGGGACGGGGCGCGCATCATGCGTCGTTTCGCGCGAGCTCTCCTTCCCCGGGCCGGAGTCCCGATGCGACCCTTCACGCGCTCGATCGCCCTTTCGCTCCCGCTGAATCCGGGCCGCTCTCCGGCGTTGCGGGCCCTCCTGGCCCTGGCCGCCCTGGCGGCCGCCGCGCCGACGGCGGGCGCCGCGGCGCAGGGGCTTCCGCCGGCGCGCGACGCGCGGATCGACGGGCTCGTCGCCTCGGTGTCGGCGGAGCGGATCGAGCGCGACGTCCGGACGCTCGTCGGCTTCGGGACCCGCAACACGCTCTCCGACACCCTGTCCCCGACGCGCGGCATCGGCGCCGCCCGGCGCTGGATCAAGGCCGAGCTCGACTCGATCTCGGCCGCGTGCGGCGGCTGTCTCGAAGTGTCGTACCAGCGCGCGCTGGTGGCGGGCGAGGACCGCATCCCGGATTCCACCTGGGTCGTCAGCGTCGTCGCGACTCTTCGCGGCACCACGGACCCGGACCGCTACGTGATCATGACCGGCGACGTCGACTCGCGAGTCTCGGACGTCATGAACGCGGTCGACAGCTCGCCCGGAGCGAACGACAACGCGAGCGGGATGGCGGGCGTGCTCGAGGCGGCGCGCGCGATCACGGCCTCGGGCCACCGCTTCCCCGCCTCGATCGCCTTCGCGGGCCTCTCGGGGGAGGAGCAGGGTCTCTATGGCGGCGAGCGGATGGCCGAGATCGCGCGTGCGGAGGGCTGGCGGATCGAGGCCGTCCTCAACAACGACATGATCGGGAACGTCGAGGGCGGCGACGGCGTGACCGACGACACGACCGCGCGTGTCTTCTCGGAGAGTCCGCCTGCCGGCACGACCGAGGAAGACCTGCGGCGCATGCGTTTCTTCGGCGGCGAGGTCGACGGCCCGTCGCGCCAGATCGCGCGCTACGTCGACCGGATCGCGGACGACTACATCCGGAACCTCGACGTCCTCATGATCTACCGGCTCGACCGGTTCGGCCGTGGCGGCCACCACCGGCCGTTCAACGATGCCGGATTCCCCGCGGTCCGGATCATGGAGACGCACGAGAACTACACGCGCCAGCACCAGGACGTGCGCGTCGAAGACGGGATCGCGTACGGCGACGTGATCGAGGGCGTGGATTTCGAGTACGCGGCGAAGCTGACCGCGCTGAACGTCGCGGTGCTCGCCTCGCTCGCGTGGGCGCCGGCGCCGCCGGACTCGGTCACGATCGGGGGCGCGGTCGAGCCGGCTGCGCGGCTGTCGTGGTCGCCGGTTCCCGGTGCGACCGGCTACAAGG
The DNA here is from genome assembly GCA_036556305.1 of Gemmatimonadota bacterium. Lineage (GTDB taxonomy): Bacteria > Gemmatimonadota > Gemmatimonadetes > JACCXV01 > JAHWKZ01 > JAICNR01. Next base: position 71,196 of record DATBJO010000069.1, on the reverse strand, counting down.
TGTACTGGCGCGAGACGACCTCGGCGACCTGGGACCACTGGATCTGGGTCGATAGCGCGACCGAGGCGACGATGAGCGGCCTCGTCGTCGACAACTCCTTCTTCGGCCTCGCGTCCGTATCGGCGGAGGGAAACGAAAGCCCGGTCGCCTTCCCGGTCCCCGCGCGGTAGCCACGCCAGGCCGATCCTGCGCTCAATATGCCATCGCCGCGCGTCGAGGTATCTTTTCGTCGGACCCATCCCGTCGACCACCCGGAATCCGGAGACTCCATGCGCCGACACATCCTCTTCCCGACGCTTGCCTTCGCGTCGATCTCCGCCCTCGCGGCCTCGGGGGTGGCCGCTCGCGCGCAGGAGCTCGAAGCGGTGACACGGGAGGAGGCCGTGCGGCTCGCGCTCGAGCGGAGCCCGACCGCGGTGTCCGCCCGGGGCGACACGCGGGTGGCGGAAGCGGACCTCCTCGAAGCCCGGGGCGCATGGTTCCCCACGCTCAACGCGAACACCACCTACGCCAACTCCAGCAACGAGCGCTTCGACCAGTCCACCGGCCAGCTCGTCTCCCAGAGCTACACGGCGCAGCTCGGGGCGAGCTACGACGTCTTCACGGGCGGCCGCAAGATCGCGAACTGGCAGGCGGCCTCCGCGTCCCTGCGCGCGGCCGAGGCGCGCGAACGGGGTCAGCGGTATGACACGATCCTCGCGACGACCCAGATCTTCTACGAGGCGGCGGCGGCGGAGGAGCTGCTCGTCGCGGCCCGGCAGCGGCTGGAGCGCGCGAACCGGCAGCAGGAGTTCGCCGAGACCCGGCGCCTGGTGGGCACCGCCACACGCTCGGATGCGCTCCGCGCCGAACTCGAGCAGGCGAGCGCCGAGATGGCGGTCCTGGACGCCGAGTCCCAGTTGCGCACCGCGCGGCTCGCCCTCGGGCGCCAGATCGGTCGGCCGGGCGCCGTCCGGCCGGCTGCGGGCGCGCTGCCCGAGGAGCCGCCCTCGGTTCCGCCGCTCGAGATCCTGATCGGGCGCGCGGAGGAGAACGCGCCCGATGCGGTCGCCGCACGCGCGGAGGCGGATCGCGCCGGCAGCGAGAAGCGCGTGGCCTGGAGCCAGTACGTCCCCACGCTCCGATTTACCGGCGGCTACGACTGGTTCTCGTTCCAGTGGCCCCCCGACGAGGAGAGCTGGAGCCTGCGCCTGACCGCGTCGCTGCCGCTCTTCAACGGATTCGTCCGCGAGGCGAACCTGGCGCGGGCGGAGGCCGAACGCAGGACCGCCGAGGCCGAGGCGCGGGACGCGGCGCTCGCCGCGCGCGCCGCCGTCGAGGACGCCGCCGGCCAGATCGACACCGCCGCCCGCCGGGTGGACATCGCGCGTCGCGCGGTCGATCTCGCCGAAGAGGACCTGCGCGTGATCGAGGAGCGCTACCAGCTCGGCGCCGCCACGATCCTGGACCTCCAGACGTCCCAGGTGGCGCTCGCCGATGCGGAAGTCGAATGGGTCGGAGCGCGCCAGGCCCTCGGCGTGGCGGTGGCGGCTCTCGAGGCCGAGCTCGGCGAGCCGCTGGCCGAGATCGGTTCGTGAGGATGCGCCCCCGCTTCGGCCCGCCGGAATCCCTCGCCCGGGGCGCGATCCTGGCCGCGGTCGTTCTCGCGTGCGGAGGCGACGAGCCCGCCGCCACGGGCGCCGGCGGTCCCGGCGATCCCGGCGGCGGGCCGCGCACGACCGTCGTCGAGACCGCCATCGTGGAGACCGGCTCGATCGCCCGCGAGGTCGAAGTCTCGGGGGTTGTCGAGCCGATCCGCACGGTGAGCGTCAACAGCCAGCTCGCCACGACCGTGCGCGCCGTGCTCGTCGAGGAAGGCGACCGGGTCTCGACCGGCACGGTTCTCGCGCGGCTCGAGGACGCCGAGCTCGCGGTCGACCTCGAAGCCGCCCGCGCCGCGCTCGAAGCCGCCCGCGCCGCGTTCGAGCGCGCCGAGCAGCTGCGCGAGCGCGAGGTCATCACGCTGCCCGAGTACGAGCGCGAGCGGACGGCCCTGGCCGCCGCCGAGGCCGCGGAGCGCCGGCTCGAGACCCGCGTCGGCTACGCGACCGTGCGCTCCCCGATTACGGGGGTCGTGACGGCCAAGCTCGTCGAGGCGGGGGACGTCGTTGGCGCGCAGACGCCGCTGTTCGAGATCGCCGACGTGTCCACGCTGGTCGTGCCGATCGGGGTCTCGGAGCTGGACGTCGGGCGGCTCTCGCCGGGCGATACGATCCAGGTCTCGCTCGATGCCCTGCCCGATCGTCCGCTCCGCGGCCGCATCCGCCGCGTCTTCCCCGCCGCCGATCCGGCCACGCGACTGGTTCCGGTCGAGGTCGCGCTCGAGGCCGGGAGCCAGGCGCGACCGGGATACCTGGCCCGCGTCCGCCTCCGTCTCGACGAGCGACAGGACGTCGCGCTGGTGCCGGCGGGCGCGATCCTGACCGGCGCCGGCGGCGGGGAATCCGCCTTCGTCGTCGAGGGTGGAAAGGCCCTCCGTCGGGAGATCGAGACCGGTCTCGTGTCGGAGGGCCGCGTGGAGATCGTCCGCGGGCTGAGCCCGGGCGAAGCCGTGGTCGTGGCGGGCGGCTCGTCGCTGCGCGAAGGGTCGGCCGTGCGCATCGTGGGCGAATCGACCACGGAGACCGCGGCCGACTCCGCCCAGGGCGAAAGGCCGCGCTCGTGAGCGGCCAGCGCAGGGGCATCCCCAGCTGGTCCATCCGGCGCCCGATCGGCACCGTCATGATCTCCTCGGTCGCGGTCGTCCTCGGGCTTTTCTACCTCCGCCAGCTCCCCATCGACCTCCTTCCGAGCATCGTCTACCCGCAGGTCCGCGCCTCGGTCAGCAATGCCGGAGTCGCGCCCGAGGTCATGGAGGAGACGATCGCCAAGCCGCTCGAAAACGCGCTGGCGCCCACCGAGGATCTGGAGGGCATCGAGACCGAGATCCAGGAGGGGCAGGTGGGGATCAACCTTCACTTCTCCTATGGCACCGACATGGACTTCGCCCTCCAGGACGCCGCCAAGAACCTGGAGCGGGCGCGGGGCCGCATTCCCGAAGAGGCCGATTCCCCGACGATCTACAAGTTCGACCCCGCCCAGATCCCGATCTACGAGGTCGGCTTCAGCTCCTCCGAGCGCGACCCGGTGTCGCTCCGCGAGTGGGTCGACACACAGCTCCGGCCGCGCCTGCTCACGATCAAGGGCGTGGCCTCGATCGACATCTCGGGCGGGCTCGAGCGCGAGATCCAGGTCATTCTCGATCAGGAGCGCCTGCGGTCGTACGGCCTGACGATCGCCGCCGTGATCGATGCGCTGCGCGCCGGGAATCAGGACGTGGCCGCGGGGATCGTCGCCTCCGAGCAGCGCGAGGTGATCGGCAAGACCTCGGGCAAGTTCCGCAACGTGAGCGAGATACGCGAGCTGCCGCTGGAAGTCTCCGGCGGAAGCCGGATCCCGCTCTCCGAAGTCGCCGAGGTGCGCGACACTCATCCCGAGCAACGGATCTGGGCGCGGCTCGACGGGAAGCCGGCCGTCAAGCTCTCGATTCGCAAGCAACCCGACGCAAACACCGTCGGCGTCGCCGAGGAGGTCGAGGAGCGGCTCGCCGACCTCGACACTTCCGGATTCGTTCCCGACGACGTGGACTTCGACGTCATCCAGGACCAGTCCGACTTCATCGAGGCCTCGATCTCTTCGGTGCGCAACGCGGCGCTCCTCGGCGCGTTCCTGGCGATGGTCGTCGTGCTCCTTTTCCTCGGCTCCCTGCGGAAGACGTTCATCATCGGAACGGCGATTCCGCTGGCCATCCTGGCCACGTTCGTGATGATGGGCACCAGTGACCTGACCCTGAACATCATGACGATGGGGGGGCTGGCGCTCGGCGTCGGAATGCTCGTCGACAATTCGATCGTCATGCTCGAGAACATCTTCCGGCACCGGGAAGAAGAGGCGCGCGATCCGGTCGACGCCGCGCACGAAGGTGCGGCCGAAGTGCAGAGCGCCGTCATCGCGTCGACCGCGACAAACCTCGCGGCTGTCGTTCCGTTTCTTCTCATCAGCGGTCTCGCCGCCCTCATTTACCGCGAGATGATCCTCACGATCTCATTCGCGATCATGGCTTCGCTGGGCGTCGCGCTGACTCTCGTCCCCTCGATGGCCGCGGTGCTGGGACGTATCGAGCGGACGAGCGGCCTGGCCGGCACGCGGCCGCTGCGCGCATTCGACGACGCGATCCGGCGGCTGCGCGCGTTCTATCGGCGCATCGGTCCGGTCTTCGTGCGCCGGAGGGGCCTGACGGTCGGAGTCGCCGTCCTCACGCTGGTCGGCGTTTGGTTCCTGACCCGCGATCTCGGCAATGAATTCCTGCCCCAGGTCGATAGCGGCAACGTGGGGATCTCGCTGCGGCTCCCCCCCGGCGCTTCGGCCGAGGAGACGAACCGCGTCGCCCTCGAGGTCGAGGAGATCGTCCGTGAGATGCCCTACGTCGAGCACATGTTCACCACCGCCGGGGGCTCGTTCTTCGGGGGATCGACCGCGGCACGCTCCGGACGCGGGTCGCTGGACGTCGTGCTGACCCGTTCGAGCGAGCGTGACATGAGCGCGGATGAGTGGGTGATACGGCTCCAGGACCGAATCGACGAGCGCGGCTTCCCCGGAGCCAGGATCTTCGTGCGCCCACCGCGGATCCGCGGACTCCGGACCTCGTCGTCGGACGAATCGATCGCGATCACGATCCAGGGAGACGACCTGGCGGAGCTCAACCGACTCGCGGACGAAGTCGCCGATCGACTCGACGGCGTGCCGGGCCTCGAGAACCTCCAGCCCTCGACCGAGGAAGCGAGTCCCCTGCTGACGGTGCGCCTCGACCGCGAGCGCGCCGCAAGCCTCGGCCTCGACGTGGCCGCGGTCGGCCAGACGCTGCGCACGGCGCTGGGCGGAACGATCGCGACCCGCTACACCGAGGCGAACCGCGAGTACGATGTGCGCGTGGTCCTGCCGCGCGAGCAGTTCACGAGCTCCGAGGATCTGGAAACCGTGGCCCTGTTTCCGGGGGCCGGAGGCGCGCCCATCTACCTGCGCGACGTCGCGACCGTGAACTCCGGGCTCGGGCCGACGAGCATCCTGCGGGAGCAACAGAACCGGATCCTCCGCTTGAGCGGAGACGTGTTGACAGAGATCGCCCCGGTGGGCGCGGTCGTCGATTCGATCGAGTCGCGACTGGAGGGGTTCGAGCTGCCCGAGGGCTACGGAATCGTGATGGGCGGGGAGGCGGACGCGATCCGCGAGAACAACCGGCAACTCCTGATCGTCATCCTGCTCGCGATCTTCCTCGTCTTCGTCGTCTTGGCGATCCAGTACGAGAGCCTGACCGACCCGCTGGTCATCCTCCTCGCGATTCCGCTGTCCCTGATCGGCGTGGGCGTCGGTCTGTGGATCACGCAAACGCCGGAAAGCTCGCCGGTTCTGCTGGGCGTCATCCTGCTGGCGGGGATCGTCGTGAACAACGCCATCCTTCTGGTCGAGTACGCGAACCAGAATCGTCGCCAGCGCGGAGCCTCACTCGAAGATGCGGTGGTGGATGCGGGCGCCGTGCGGCTGCGTCCCATCATGATGACCACGCTGACGACGATCTTCGGGATGCTCCCCCTGGCCCTCGGCCTGGGCGAGGGATCGGAGCTCATGCGGCCTCTCGCGATCGCGGTCGTCTCGGGCATGCTCCTCTCGATGGCGCTGACTCTCCTGGTCGTGCCGGGTGCCTACGTCGGGATGAACCGCTTCGCCGAGCGACTGAAGGCGTGGATGGTGGGATCTCGCGAGGCGGAGGGCGACGCGGAGCACGCCGCCGGGCCGAGCCCGCACGAGCCCGCGGCGGCGCGTCTTTCGTCGGGTGCCCGAGGTTAGGGTGACCCGCCGAATCAGACGTTGAACCGGACGTACGTGATGTCCCCGTCGGCCATCACGTAATCGCGACCTTCGCTGCGCACGAGACCCATCTCCTTCGCGCGCTGCATCGATCGCCCGGCGCGCAGGAAGTCCTCCCAGCCCACGACCTCCGCCCGGATGAAGCCCCGCGCCATGTCGGTGTGGATCGCGCCCGCCGCCTCCACCGCCGTTTCGCCCTGGCGGATCGTCCATGCCCGCACTTCCTTGGGTCCGGCCGTGAAGAAGGTCTGGAGTCCCAGCAGATCATAGGCGGCGTGGATGACGCGGCGAAGCCCCGACTCCGGCAGGCCGATGTCGGCGAGGAAGGCGTGCCGGTCCTCGCGCGGGAGTGTCGCGAGCTCGGCCTCGAGGTCTCCGCAGACGGACACCAGCGCGGCGCCCTCCGCGGCCGCGGCCTCCGCCAGCGGCGCCACCGATGGCACCGAGCGTGGGTCGCGGACGGCGGCGGCCACGTCCCCGTCGGAGACGTTCGCCGCGTAGATGACGGGCTTGCGCGTGAGGAGCCCGTACGATCGCACGCCCTCCTCTTCGGCGGCGCTCAGCGCGACCGTCCGGGCCGGGTCTCCCGCGCGCAGCGCCGGCAGGAGCTTCTCGAGCCCGGCCAGTTCCGCCGCCAGCTCCTTGCGTCCGGTCTGGACCTGCTTGGCCACCCGCTCGTGGCGCTTCTCGACGACCTGGAGGTCGGCGAGCGCGAGCTCGGTGTCGATGACCTGCTTGTCGCGCAGCGGGTCCACGTCCCCGTAGACGTGCACGACGTCCGCCGACGGGAAGCAGCGCACGATGTGCACGATCGCATCGACCTGGCGGATGTGGCTCAGGAACTGGTTGCCGAGGCCCTCGCCCGCGCTCGCGCCCTCGACGAGACCCGCGATATCGACGAACTCGATCGCCGTCGGCGTCACGCGCTCGGGGGTGAACGCCGCGGCCAGGACGTCGAGGCGATCGTCCGGGACGGCAACCACGCCCACGTTGGGATCGATCGTGCAGAACGGGTAGTTGGCGGCCTGCGCGCCCGCCGCCGTCAGGGCGTTGAAGAGCGTCGACTTCCCTACGTTGGGAAGTCCCACGATGCCGACCTGCATGGGATCCTCGCGGAGGTGGAGGGCTGGCCCGCGAGTCGCGGAGTGTGTCGAAACGAGCGAAGCAGTATACGCCCGTCCCGATCGGGCGGGAAGGCGTTTCGTTCAACGCGTCGCCCGCCGACAGCGGCGAGATCCTGGTCTACGGCGATTCGGGATTGAAGCGGTTCATGGCGGCCAGCAGGCCTTCGTTCACCGCGCATTCCACCGCGTCCGCCGCGCGCTCCAGCGCCTCCTCGACGACCTTCCGCTCTCCGCGCCGGAACGGCGACAGCACGAAGTCGGATCCGTCCTCGACGGCGCCGCTCGCGGGCGCGATCCCGACGCGCAGCCGCGGGAACTCCGTGGTCCCCAGCCGGTCGATGATCGAGCGCATGCCGTTGTGGCCCCCGTGGGAGCCGCCCGGTCGAAGGCGGATCCGGCCCAGGGGCAGCGCCAGCTCGTCGTAGCAGACCAGGATCTCGGCGGGCTCGCATTCGAGACTCTCGCGGAGCGCGCGGACCGCGACGCCGGAGCGGTTCATCCAGGTCATCGGCTTGACGAGAGCGATCGGGCCGGCGGCGGTCGCGACCCGCGCCTCGAGACGCTCGCCGGAGCGCCGCCAGCGCCCGGCGTCCCAGCGCCCGGCCAGCCGATCGACGATCAGGAACCCGAGATTGTGACGGGTGTCCTCGTACTCCGGACCGGGATTGCCGAGTCCGACGACCGCGCGCAGCGCCAGGGGCCGCTACTCTTTCTCTTCCTCGCGCTCGCGCCGGGACCGGCCGGTCTCCTCTTCCTCCCCCTCCGCCTCCTTGCCGCGGCCGATCACCTCGGGCTCGAGGATCGCCTCCTCAGCAGGGGCCTCCTCGACCTCGATGACGGTCGGGGCCAGCACCGCGACCACGGAGCGATCGAGGTCGGTCAGGACCTCGACGTCCGGAAGCTCGATGTCGCTCACGTGAATCGAATCTCCGATGTCCAGATGCGAGACATCCAGCTCGACCCTCTCCGGGATGTTGCCCGGCAGGCAGAAGACTTCGAGCTCGCGGAGCTGATGGTCCATGACGCCGCCCTTGTTCTTGACGCCGGTCGGCGTTCCCGTCAACACGATCGGGATCTCGACCTGGATCATCTCGTCCATGGCGACGTGGAAGAAATCGATGTGGACGAACTCGTCGCGGAACGGGTGACGCTGAACTTCGCGGATCAGGACCTTGTACGGCTCGCCTTTGCCCATGTCGAGATCGACGATCGTGTTTTCGATCGAGATCGAGTGGACGAGCTTCTGCAGCTCGGTCGCGTCCACGCTGAGCGACACTGACTCCTCGCCGTGGCCGTAGAGGATGCCGGGGATCCTCCCTTCGCGACGGGAGGTGCGGGCGGCGCCTTTTCCGGTTCCCTCGCGGGTTCGGGCGCTGATGGTTGCGTTCGCGGCCATGATCCTGCTCCTTCCAGACAGTTATTCCGGAAACAGTGACGAGACGGATTGGTATTCGTGGTTGTATTTGATCGCCTTGCTCAGCAGTCCCGCGATCGAGAGTATGCGCAGGTTCCGGAAACGTCGGTCGTCGGGAACGTGCAGGGTGTTCGCGACGCAGACTTCCTCGAACGGCGCTTCCTGCAGCCGGCGACTCGCGTCGCCCGAAAGCAAGGCGTGCGTGGCGCAGCCGTACACCGCCACGGCCCCGTTCTTCTTCAGCGCGTGGGCCGCCTGCGCGAAGGTGCCGCCAGTATCGATCATGTCGTCGATCAGGATCGCTGTCCTCCCGGCCACATCGCCGACCAGATGGACGACCTCGGCCTCGTTCGGCTTGGGCCGGCGCTTGTCGATCAGCGCCATCGTGGCGTTCATGCGCCGTGCGAATCCCCGCGCCATTTTTGCCGCTCCCACGTCCGGCGCCACCACCGCCACGTCTCCCAGATCCTTCGCCCGGAAGTAGTCGAGGAACACCGGCGACGCATACAGGTGATCGACGGGGATGTCGAAAAACCCCTGGACCTGATGCGAGTGCAGGTCGATCGTGATGACCCGCTCGGCGCCGGCGTCGACCAGGATGTTGGCGAACAGCTTGGCGCTGATCGCCACGCGCGGCTGGTCCTTGCGGTCGGCCCGTGCATACCCGTAGTACGGCAGCACGGCGGCGATCCGATGCGCCGACGCCCGTCGCGCCGCGTCGATCAGGAGCAGAAGCTCCATCAGATTGTCGGCCGGCGGGTTCGTGGCCTGAATGATGAACACGTCCCGCCCGCGGACGTTCTCGTTGATCTTGACGAAGATCTCCCCGTCCGCGAAACGGCTCACCTCGACGTCGGTCAACCGGGTGCCGAGGTGGTCCGCGATCTCCTGCGCCAGATCGGGGTTCGAGCTTCCGGTCAGCAACCGGAGTTCGTGGTTGGCGCTCAACCTCGCCTCTCGTTCTCCCGCGGTGTGCTGTACCTGGTATGCCGGTGTGAGATACTCCCGATCAGCGGCCCAAGAAGTTAATCGGGGTCCCGAAAGGGCGTCAACCGCGTTCGGCGCGGCTTGCTCGGATCGCGGGTGGACGGCCATCTTGCCGGCCTCCATGGGCATCGCCGCGGACCTGGTTCTCGTCGTTCTGGCCGGACCTCTGGGGGGTCTGGTCGCCTCGCCCTCCTAACCGCCGGAGGCCGAATCCTCGATCGTCAGCCCGACGTCCAGCTCGAGGTCCGGAGCCAGGGTGTGCCAGACCGAACAATAGGTCGTGCGGCTGAGATCGATCGCGCGCTCGACGCGCTCCCGGGAGAGATGGCGGCCCAGGAGCCTGAATTCGAGACGGATCGACGTGAAGCGTCGGGGCGGCTCCTTCCGCCGCTCGCCCGTCGCCTCGATGACGCAGCGGTCGACGTCCTGGCGGCCCTTGCGCAGAATGTCGACGACGTCGATCCCCATGCACGCCGCCAGCGACGCGAGCAGCGCTTCGGTCGGCGATGCTCCCGTCTCGCGGGTGCCGTCGAACGCCAGCTCGTGCCCGTCCTCGGTCCGGGCCAGGAATCGCATGTCCCCTTCCCACTTGATCGTCACGCTCACCGGATCCTCCTTTCCCTGCTTGCAAAGTACGGGGACGCGGGGCCGCGAACCCGTTCATGACCGGCGGCGCGTCCGGGACTCCGCCGCAGGTCACCGATCACGAGCTGGCGCTGGACGGCTTCACGGTCCGCGTCCGCGAGGCGGGCGAAGGGGACCCGATCCTCTGCCTCCACGGGGGTCCGGGAATGGACGCGGGGTACTTCTTCCCCGATCCCGACGTGTGGGGGCCGGGCCTGCGGGCGCTGGCCGCGGAGCATCGCGTCGTCGCCTACGACCAGCGCGGGTGCGGCGGCTCCGGGGTGCCCGACGTCGACGAGCCGCTGGCCCTGTCCCGCCACGTGGACGACATCGGGCGCGTGATCGCCGGACTCGGCCTCGAGCGGCCGACGGTCCTCGCGCACTCCTTCGGGTCCGTTCTGGCGCTCCTGTTCGCGCTCGAGAATCCCGGCGCGCTGGCGCGGCTCGTCGTCGTGGGCGGTGCGCCGACCCGGGAATTCATGGCCGGGTACCGCAGGGCCGTCGCCGCGGAGCTCCCGTCCGAGGTCCAGTCCAGGCTCTCCGCGATCCAATCCGTCGAGCTCGACGACGCGCTCATGCGAGAGCGGTTCCGCCTGGTGCTTCCACTCTACTTCCACCGCCGCCTGTCCGAGGCCGAGCGCGAGGCGTTCGTGTCGGGGATCTCGTTCAGCGCCCGGGTGAACCGCGCCGTGGCCCCGGGGCTCGAGAGCTACGACCTGTCGCCGGCCCTGCCGCACGTGCGCGTGCCGGCCCTGGTCGTGTACGGGACCTCCGACCGCGTCGTCCAGCCGGAATACCAGCTCGCCTTCCGCGGCCGGCTCCTGACCGCCCGATTCGTGGCCTTTCAGGAAAGCGGGCACTTCCCGTTCCTCGAGGAACCCGAGCCGTTCGCCCGGGTGGTACATTACTTCGCCCGTCACGCCGACCCGTGACGGCGATCCACTCCTCTAACTCCACGATACGGAGGAAGACGATGAGGCACGGCAAGACGATCCTGGCCCTGCTGCTCGGACTCGCCATCGCCGCGGCATGCGGCGGAGGAGAAGAGCCCGCTCCCGAAGAGGCCCCGCAGGGCGAGAACGTGATGGCGGTTCCCGACTCGACGATCGAGCGCGAGATCCAGACCCGTCTCGACGCGGATCCTCGACTCGACGCGGAAGGGATCGACCTCCGGGTGACGAGCGACGAGGGCATCGTCAGCCTGCACGGGGAAGTCCCGTCGCGCATGGAGATGTCGATCGCCCGCGAGGTCGTGATGTCCGCGCCCGGGGTGGTCGACGTGAACCTCGATTCGCTGGTCGTGGTCTCGGAGCAGCAGAACGATGCTCCCGACACGGAGGTGTCGGGAGGGGAATGACCGGGGGCCGGTTTCCAGGCCCTGGCTCGACTTTCGCTTCGCCTCGTCGCTCACGATTCGCGGCCCCTGGACGGGTCCGCTCCGAGTCGACATCAGCGCCGGATGAAAGACATGATCTTGCCGCTCTTCGTGGGCTCGAGCCGTAGCGGGTACTCGAACGAGATATCCAGATGCGGGCCGATGAGGTCGATCATCGCAGTCCGGATCGCGGATTCCATCGTCGGGCGATCCTGACCGGGCATCGGGACGATGCGCACGGTGAACGTCCTCACGTCGGTCTGAACGGTCTGAAAGAGGTCCAGCCCGAGCGCCTGGAGGCAGCGGAAGAGGCGGTACTGATGAATGGGAAGCGCGCCCTCGCGCGCGATCCACGTCGTGTCGCGTCCGGTGAGGAGGCGGATGCGGGGCAGCGCCCGGCCGCACGGGCAGGCGCCCGCCACCGGCGAGCCGATGTCGCCCAGAGGGTAGTTGAGGAGGACCGTGCCTCTGTTGACAAGGTTGGAGACGATGATCGAGCCGGCCTCGCCCGGCTCGGCGTCCCGACCGTGGGGATCGACGACGCGCACGACGGTCACGTCCTCGTTGACGTGATAGCCCTCCCCTTCCCCGCATTCGAAGCCGATCGAGAAGGCTTCGGTGGCGCTGTAGATCCCGAGGACCGGGATCCCGAAGTCCTCTTCGATGATGCGTCGCTCGGCCGGCGCCATGGCGTCCGAGCTGAACGTCACGAGTCGCGGCAGCGGCATCGACTCTCCCGTCTCGGCCAGATAGCGGAACAGCCGCCCGATGGCCGAGCCGTACCCCGACAGATGGAGCGGCCTCCACTCGCGGAGTCCCTCGACGACCTTCTCGCAATCCTCGAAGACGGAGTACCTCCGCCCCTCGGGGATGAGCTTCCAGATCTGCGGGGCGATGATGCGAAAGCGGTCCCGGACACGAGTCGGATTCCCGTCGAGCGACAGGGATGCCGAGCGATAGCCGGGCACGCCGACGATATGCTGGCGGACCGCGCGCTCACGCAGCTTGACCGCCCAGCCGGCGATCATCCCTTCCGAGTCGTGGTAGATGCTGCGCGCCTGCATCGTGGTCCCGCTCGTCCGGAGCTCGAGCAGGTCTTCCCGGTTCGCGTTTCGGGGCAGGAAAGCGGCCGGATCCGAAGTCAGGTCCGCGTGACCCGCGACCGGCAGCAGCGCGAGATCGTCAGCGGTCCGGAAATCGTCCGGCCCGAGGTCGCGATCCCGCATCGCCCGCCGGTACCAGGGAACCTGCTCGAAGGCGAACCGCACGATCGACCGGACGCGCTCGTCGCGCCGCAGGGCCATCTCGTCCGCGCTCAGCTTGAGATCCCACGGCTCGCCCCACACCTGGCTCAGAAGGAAGCGGAATGACAGCGCCGAAGCGCCCGCCGGCTCGCTCTGTCCCACGTCCCGCTCCTTGCGTTGATCGAGCGCCGAGTCCAGGATTAGTCGCTAACCTACGATCCGGATGAGGATCCCGTAAGGCTAATTGAACCTCGACAGGAGGAACGATGGGCGGACTCAGTCGACGCGATTTCCTCGCGGGGGGCGCCGCGGCCGGAGTGCTGGCGGGGTCACTGGGCCCCGCGGCGGCGGCACGCGCCGCCCTGCGACCGGTGCGACGGGCGACGCGGCGACCCGCCGCTCCCGTCGTCGTGGCGAGCGGCAACGGGCAGAGCGCCGTCGCGAGAGCGCTCGAGGTCATCCAGGAGGGCGGCGACCCGCTGGATGCCGTCATCGCCGGGGTGAACCTCGTGGAGGAGGATCCCGAGGACTATACCGTCGGGTACGGCGGGCTCCCCAATGCGCTCGGCGTCGTCCAGCTCGATTCCTGCTGCATGCACGGCCCGACCCACCGCGCGGGCGGAGTCGCGGCGCTCGAAGGAATCAAGCATCCCTCGAGAGTGGCCCGGCTCGTCCTGGAGCAGACCGATCACGTTCTCCTGGTGGGCGCCGGCGCCAAGGCGTTCGCACTCGAGAACGGGTTCGTCGAGGAGAACCTGCTCACCGAAACCTCGCGGCAGGTGTGGCTTTACTGGCGGGGCACTCTGAGCGAGACCGACGACTACCTTCCGCCCGACACGTCGGCTTTCACCCCCCAGGCGCAGCAGATCATCGAGAGCAATCCCGAGCTTTTCTATCCCGAGCAGAGGCGGCCCACCGGGACGATCAACTGCTGCGCGATCGATGCGGCCGGGAGCATCTCCGGCGTGACGACGACGTCGGGCCTGTTCTTCAAGATCCCCGGACGCGTCGGAGACTCGCCGATCGTCGGCGCGGGCCTCTACGTCGACAACGACGTCGGAGCCGCCGGGTCGACGGGTCGCGGAGAGGCGAACCTCCTCAACCTGACGTCGTTCCTGGTCGTCGAGGAAATGCGTCGCGGACTCTCGCCCTCGGAAGCGTGCCTCTCGGGATGCCGGAGGATCGTCGAGAACAACATCGAGAAGCGGCTCCAGCGGCCGGACGGCCGGCCGGATTTCAACGTCGCGTTCTACGCCCTCAACAAGGACGGAGAATACGGCTCGGGATCGATCTACGGTCCCGGGCGCTTCGCGGTGGCCGGCGCTGGCGGGCCCGCGAGGCGCGAGGACCGCGCGATCCTGTTCCCCGAAGGGAACTAGAGCCGGCGCGACCCGGCGGTTCGGCGTGGCTTGCTCTCCGGCTCCGCTCGATCGCGGGCGGCGAGCCCGACGAGCCCGACCGCGCTCGCGAAGAGAAGGAGCGTGATCGCCGCGGAGACCAGGCAGAACCGGCACCAGGCGTCGAGAACGGCGGCCTGGATCCAGAACAGGATCCCGCTGACGACGAGGGCGAGTCCGGAGAGGCCGGCCAGGAGGGCGGCGGTCCTGCCCGACCACGAAGACGTCGGGGTCCACGCGATCAGGCTCGCGATTGCGTAGTAGACGGCCCCGATCAGGGCGATCGGTATCGTGCCCAGTGTGGCGAAATCGCTCGTCAGAACGGTCTCGCAGCCGCCCGACGCGCCGCAGAAGACCGGCGCGCCGGCGAAGTGCGTCGCGGTCAGGTACGCCGCGTCGGCGAAGCCGACGAGGGCGAGAGCGCGCGCGATCCAGATGCCGGGCCTCATGGGGGTGGCGTAAGGTAGCCGGCGCATGATCGCCTCGCACGACGCCGACGGGCCGGCCTGGCTCGAGTCCGTTGCGCGGATCGGGCATGCGGCGAAGGGGACCGTCTTCGCTTCCGCCGGCACCCTCGCCCTGTGGCGGTCGCTCGAGGGCGGGGCGGGCGCCGGTAGCGGTCGGGAGGCGATCCGCGCGATCGCGAGCACCGCGCCGGGAACGGCGCTCGTCGCGATCCTCGCCGCGGGGCTCGGCGCGTACGTCCTCTGGCGACTCGTCCAGGCGATCCTGGGGACCGGCGGCGCCGGATGGGGCCGGCGCGCGCTCAATCTGCTGAGCGCCGCGATCTACGCCGCCCTGACGGTGTTCGCGATCAGGCTTCTCTTGGAGAGCGGAGGCGAGGTCGGGAGCCGGCCCGGCGCGCGCATGGTCGAGGTCATGGCCCGCCCGCGCGGTCCGATCCTCGTGGGCGCGATCGGAGCGGGACTCGTCCTCCGCGCCGTCCTGAGGCTCGGGCGACCCCGTGAGCCGAGCCTGGACGCGCGGTCGCTGGAGCTGCCGGCGGCGACCTCCGTTCTGGTGAGCTCCGTCGTTCGCGCGGCCGACGCCGCGCGCGGGATCGTGCCGCTCCTGATCGGCGGCGGTCTCGTTCACGCCGCGGCCATCCGGGGCCCGGTCCCGGCCCGACCCTGGATGACGGCCCTCCTCGGCGCCTGTCTCCTCGCCCTCGCCGCGCACGAGTGGCTGCGGGTCCGCTACGCGCTGCCCGACCCCTGAAGGCGGCTCAGCCCGTCGGCGCCCCGCACGTCTCCGATTCGATCTCCGGCGCCTGCGAGAGGGGTCCCGCGCCGATCCCCGCGATCCGACCCTCGCGGTCGATCACCCAGCGGATCAGGAGCGGCTCGTCGATCGCCGAGAACTGCGAGGTCCGCCAGTACTGGCAGTCCCCGTTTCTCAGCTTCCACGTCTCTTCGCTGACCTCGAGCTCGAACCCCGCCCGCTCCGCGATCAGCCGGCTGAGATCGGCGTACTCGTCCCGGGTGCTCGTCCCCTCGACGCTGTGCGCGAGCAGGCTGTCCGCCTGGCCGATGAGAAGCCAGTCGGTGTACTGGCGGGCCAGCGCCAGGGAGTCGACCGGCGCGTCCTGGGCATGCGCCCCGGTCGACGCCAGCGAGGCGGTTGCGGTCGCGAACGCGAGGACGATCCATGGCTTCATGAGAGCGCTCCGATGACGAGGTTCGAGGGACCGTCGGGGTGACGGGCATCTCTTCAGCGGATGGATACGAACGGGATAGCGGAGGGGTTAACCGGTCAGTCCTTCACGGCCTCCCACTGGCCGACCAGATTGACGACGCCGACCTGCGACAGCGGGGACTGGCTGAGGTCGAGGCGCGTCGCGACCGTCCCGCTCATCGATCCGTCGACCACCGTTCCGGTGTGGATGAAGTCCGGCTTCTCGAAATCGAACGCCACGACCCCGGCTTCGATCTCCCCGTTGACGACCGTCGTCCCCTCCGTGAAGAGGAGCGTCGCCGTCCGGTCGCCCTGGACGCATTCGACCTGGAAGGGGAACGCGGAGCCGTCGAACCGCGCATCGAGGTTGAGGGATCCGGGCGTCCGGACGAGCGTCAGGACGACGTCCGTCGTCGTGCAGACGACCTCGGTGCCGCGGAGCTCGGTCGCGCGATAGATCCACCGACCGCTGACGTTCTCCCCGCCTTGATCGAACGGATTGCCGTCGCAACCCGAGAGAAGCCCTGGCAGGACGAGCGAGACGAGGATCGGGAGGATTGATCTTAAATGCATATGTTTGTCACGATATGCGGGGGCTCCCCCTCCCCGTCCACGTCGCGGCGACCCTGTCGACTCGGAGATGCGGCAAGATCCGCACCGGAAGGGCCGAGCCGACCGGATCGCGGCGAGCCCGGGGGGCGGCGCTACACGCCGCAGGCCTGGGTCGTCACCGGGTCCTCCGCGACCCCCGGAGTGACCGGAAGCGCAAGGTCTGGTTGGGCCCCCGGGATTCGAACCCGGATTCTCGGCTCCAAAGGCCGATGTTCTGCCGTTGAACTAGGGCCCAACCGAGGGCAAGAAAACCAAACCCGCGAAGAACTTACGAGGTTCCAGGTCAGGTGGCGAGCGGCTTGACGAAGTGGTTCTGGCTCTTCGTCACCGCGAACCCCTCGCGCTCGTAGAAGCGCCGCGCGCGGACGCGCGTGACGTTGCTGCGGACCCGAAGGAGCCGGTAGCCCCGAGACCCCGCCCACCGCTCCGCCTCGGCCACGAGGCGGGCGCCGATCCCGACCCCGCGGTGCGCATCGCCCACGACGAGGCCCCCGATCTCCGCCGAGCGGTCGGACTCGAGCGTGACGCTCTCGACGACGTGGATCCATCCGGCGACCTCGCCCTCGACCTCGGCCACGAAGACCGCGTGGCCGGGCCGGGCGAGGACGTCCGCCGCGCGGCGCGACGCCTCCTCGACGGTCGTCGGATATCCGAGCTCGGTCGCGAGCCGCGCGAGCGCTGCTGCGTCGTCCAGACGCGCTTCGCGGACCGTCATCGCGCCGCGGCGAGGCCGGCGGGGCGCAACTCCGCGTCGAGGCGGGCGCCGAGATCCGCGGCCACGTCGAGGAGCCGCTCGATCTCGGGAGCTTCCGTGCGGAAGTTGACGATGCAGGCCCGGAGAACGAAGCGCCCGTCGAGGACCGCGTTCGACGGGAACACGCGGCCGTCGAGCTGGATCTCGGTCATGAGCCGCTCGTTGAGCCGGTCCAGGTACGCCTCGCGCTCCGGGCCGTCCGCGAGATCGGGCGGCACGTAGCGGAAGCACGCGATCGACAAGGGCGGCGCCGGAGCCATCGGCTCGAACTCCGGGCGCTCGATCACGCGCCGGTGGAGCCAGCGCGCGAGCTCGACGTCGTGCTCGATCCGGCGCACGTAGGCGCTCCATCCGTACGCGAGGAGCGAGACCCACACCTTGAGCCCCGGAAACCCGCGCGAGAACTGCGGGCCGTACTCCATCAGGTCGGCGCCCCGGCGGGTCCGCTCCTTGTCCTCGTGCACGTAGCTCGGATGGACCTCGAACGCCTCGACGAGCCGCCGGGTGTCGCGGACGACGACCGCGCCCGCCGCCGGCGGGATGTAGAGCCACTTGTGCGGATCGAACGCGATCGAGTCCGCGCGCTCGATTCCGCGGAACGCAGGCTTGAGCGAAGGCACGAGCGCCGCGATTCCGCCGTAGGCGCCGTCGACGTGGAGCCAGAGACCGTGCGCCTCGCAGACCGCGGCGATCTCCTCGAGCGGGTCGATCGCTCCAGTGGCGACCGTGCCCGCGGTCGCGACGACGATGACCGGCCGCACGTCGGCCGCGAGGTCGGCTTCGATGGCCTCGCGCAGCGCGTCGACCCGCATCCGGTACTCGCCGTCGACCGGAATCTGGCGGACGGAGCGTTTTCCCAGCCCCAGCATGTCGGCCGCGCGCTCGTTGACGACGTGCGCTTCCGACGAGGCGTAGATCGCGAGCGGCGGTCCCGCGGCGACGCCGTGCTCGCGCGAGTTCCAGCCGGACCGCGCGTCGCGCGCAGCCTTGAGCGCCACGAACGCGGCCATCGCTCCGCCCGAGGTCATGAGGCCGCCCGAGCCGGGCGGCAGGCCGAACGACTCCGCGAACCAGCGCATGAGGTGCATCTCGATCTCGCTGGCGGCGGGCGAGAGCCGCCAGCCGCCCAGGTTCTGGTCGAGCCCCGCGGCGAGGAGCTCCGCGGGCGCGGCGGGCACGGCGCCCGAGCCCACGATGTAGGCCATGAACCCGGCGTGCCCCGGGTACATCGATCGCTCGAGGGCCACCTCGCGGAGGTGTTCGACGAGGTCATCGAGCGGCATCGGCGCGTCGGGGATCGGCAGCGCGACGGCCGACCGGACCTCCTCGGCGCTCTGGACGCGGGACACCGGAAGCTCCGGAAGCCGCTCGAGGAGCTCGATCCACAGATCGAGCACCCGCTCCCCGAATTCGCGGGCCCGGTCGGGACTCCAGTCCAGGTCGCGGACCGGCCCGGGCTCCCTGGCGGGCATCGCGTCGCGCGGATCGGGATTCATCGCAGCACCTCGACCGGCATTCCCACCCGGATCTCGCCGCGCCCACGATGGACCGCGTTCTGTCCGAAGATCGCTTCGTTGCCCCGACGCCGGAACGTGGCCAGCGTGCGGAGCGGCTCGACGCCCCGCGCGCCGTTTTCCTGATCGGTCGTCGTCGTCGCGCATCGGGCGCACGCGCCGGCGGCGTCGAACTCGACGGCACCGATCCGGAACCTCGACCAGCGGTCCTCGGCGAACGCGCCGGCTCCCTCGAAGACGATGTTCGGCCGGAAGCGGTTCATCGGGAGCGGGGTCTCGAGCCGGGCGTTCAGCTCGTCCAAGGATTCCCGCGAAAGCACGAGGAACGGATAGGCGTCCGCGAACGAGATCCGCGGATCGACGTCACCGGGATCCCGCTTGGCGGGGCGCCGGGAGTCGGGAGGCATCCAGACGAGCCGCGCCGGCCGGCCCAGGACCGACGACACCCATGCGTCGGCCGCTTCGTCGACGGCCACGGCGTCGACGGTATCGCGCCAGACGGTCACTCGCTCCGGCACGCCGTTCCGGGGCTCCGCCTCGACGACGAGCTCTCTCCGACCGGGCGATCGGAACGAGAGCCGGCCGGCGTCGAGCCCGACCCGGATCGTTGCCAGGAGCGGCTCCGTCCGCTGCGTCAGGAAGTCGCCGCGCTCGTCGACGATCATCCAGCGGCGATCGTCCCGGAAGCCGAAGGCGTCGACCTCCGTCCGGTCGACCGCCGTCCCGCCGCACGACTTGACCGGATAGACGAACAGGCCGGCCACGGTCGCCCGTCCCGCGGCCGCCATCAGAGGGCACCCGCGGGACGCCTCGACCACTCGGCCCGGACGCCGTGGCCCACGCAGACGAACGCCCACACACGGGAGCCGGGAACCTCGTCCAGTCCCGCTCGCACGCGGGCGAGATCCTCGTCCCGGTCGGACTCCGTGGCATAGAGCGCGAACGACGAGCTGCCGCTCCCGCTCAGGCGCACGACGCGGCCCGGTCCCTCGGCGAGGATCTCGAGCGCGCGGCCGGCCGGCGGGCAGCGGACGGCGACCACCGGCTCGAAGTCGTTCCCGCGACCGCCGCCGCTGGAGGGCGGGAGCAAATGATCGCCCGGACCCCGGGCCTCGTCGAGCCAGGCGTAGGCGTCGGCGGTCGCCACGCGGACGCCTGGCCAGGCGACGATGCCCCAGCGCTCCGCCGGCGGCGCGGTCCGCACGAGCTCGTCACCGATCCCGCGCGCGCGGCGCGTGCCGCCCGTCAGGAAGAACGGAACGTCGGCTCCGAGCTCGGCCGCGAGGTCGGTCAGCGTGTGCTCGGGATCCGGCACGGCGAAGCGGCGTCCGAGGGCCAGGAGGACCGCGGCGGCGTCGGACGACGCGCCTCCCAGGCCGGCCCCGGCGGGGATTCGCTTCTCGATCGCGATCGAGACCCTGAGATCGTGGCCCGTCCGGGCGGCGAGGAGTCGGGCCGCCCGCCCCGCCAGGTTCGCTTCGCCTTCGGGCACCCCGGCGGCGAGATCGCCCCGCACGGCGCAGCTCAGCTCCACGCCCTCCGGGGCGCGGGCGATCTCGATCCGATCCGCGAGGTCGATGGCCTGATAGCCGGTGTCGACGGGGTGCATCCCGTCCGCGCGGCGCGACCCGACCGCGAGCCAGAGATTGATCTTCGCCGGGGCGATCCAGACCTCGCGCGCCGGGCCTCGACGGAAGCCCTCAGTCACGGTCGTCGGATCCCAGCAGGGGTTCGATCTCGGTCTCGAACTCCTCGGCCATCTCGCGTTCCAGCTTCTCCTCCGATCGCTCGAGCTCCTTCCAGGAGAGGCCTTCCCGAAAGAAGCAGACGAGACCCACCACCGTGACCGACAGGTAGTTGACCGCGTGGAAGCCGAGCGAATAGCTGAACGCGACCGTCCGATCGACGTCGAACGCCTCCAGGCTCTTGACCACGAGCGCCTGGAACGTCCCCACGAATCCGGGCGAGGAAGGGGCCGCGACGCCGAGCGCCGTGATCGAGTTCGTGAACAGGGCCCCCTCCACGCCGGCGTCGCGCGCCAGGCCGAACGCGGCCATGCCGAGAAGGAACAGGAGCGCGACCAGAACCCACTGCGCGACGCCCAGCGCCAGGCTGAGCGCCACGAGGCCCGGTCGCTTGAGCAGGTGGAAGCCTTCGACGAAGGTTGCCAGCGCCCCCTCGATCGCCTCCTCGAACCGCCCTCCGAAGATCCGCCGGCGGATCCACTGCGCCGCGCCGATGACCCTCCGCGGCCGGGCCACGAGCAGCACCTGGAAGGCGAGGAACCCGGCGAAGATCCAGAAGGCCACCCTGGCGGTCGTGTCGGCCCACGCGGGCAGATCCACGGACCAGGTGAGCGCGTAGAGGATCCCCACGAGTGCGAAGCCGTCGAACATGCGCTCGACGAACAGGCACCCGAAGGCGGTGCCCGTGGGAATCGACTCGCGCTTCGAGAGCGCGTACGCGCGCACGAACTCGCCGATCCGCGCCGGCAGCACGTTGTTGGCCATCAGTCCCACAGCGGTGGCGCTGGCGCAGCTCGAGACCGGAATCCGCGCCACGGGACTCAGGAGGACCCGCCAACGCAGCGCGCGGACGCCGACGTTGACGATGGGCGCGAGCGCGAACACGACGGCGAGGATCCCCCAGTCCGCTCCGGCCAGAGCGGGCCACACCAGGCCCCATTCGACTCCGCGCACGGCCCACCCGATGGCCGCGGCCGAGATCGCGATGCCGACCCATGTCTTCCAGCGACTCACCGGGGCTGCATCTATGAGCCGTCCACTTACAAGAGGTGGGTTTCGTTGATGACGAGCTTGTAGACCGCGCCCAGCTGCTCCGCCGCGCGATTGGAGAGGATCATTCGCGGCAGGAAGATCTCGAAGTAATCCATCACGGGGGCGATCGACGTGTCGATGCGAAGCGCGAGCGTGATGACGGGCATGGCCTTCGCGTCCTGACTCTTGGGCGCGTCCACCACCGTGACGGCGGCCGCCTCGGTTCCGCCGCGGGCGTTCACGCTGGGGACCGAGGCGGCCCCGCCGTCTCCGCTCTCCCGTTCGCCCTCCATCTTCTCGGCCGCGTGAGGACCGACGACGCCCAGCGAGGAACGCGTGACCGCATAGTTCACCCGATCGTGGATGTCGAGCTGGATCATCTGCTTGTCGCGGACACGCGACCGATGCACATCCGATTTGTCGGCCAGGATCAAGGCCGCAGAGATGTCGCTGACCGGCGCCCCGTCGGTCTCGTGATGATGGCCGATCGCGGTGACGACCTCGATCACCTCCTCGATCGGCATCTGCATGTTCCGGAGGATCTCGTGCGCAAGGCCTGCGCCGCTCTGGGCGTGATGGTCGCGGTTCACGACGTTGCCGATGTCGTGTAGATAGGCGGCGATCCCGGCCAGCTCGCACTGGCGGGCGGGCCGATCCAGCGCTTCGAGCAGCGTACGCGCGCGTTTCGAGGTCACGTTCGCGTGACGCCGCCCGTGTTCCGTGTAGCCCATGGCGGCCATCACCTCGTCCGCGCGGTCCAGGTACTTGCGGGTTTCGGGATCGTTCTGAAGGTCCGAAATCGAGATCACGGCGATTCCTTCCTCGCGGTGGGATGTTCGTCGGCCAGGAGTCGCGCCACCTCGCGATGGCCCCTGGCGCGCACGTCCGGCGGGACAAGGTCGAGCAGGAACGTTCCCAGCGCGCGGTACAGGGCGAGCAGCCGGGGATTCTCCGCGAGCGCGTCGAGCTGGGAGCGAACTGTGCGCGCGTCGCCGCGCGCCACGGGTCCGGTGAGCGCATGGGCGGGCGTGGCGGCGCGCAGGTTCACCTCGGTGCGGGCGATCAGCGGGCGCAGGAGGCCCAGGGCATCGTGCTCGTCCAGTCCGGCTTCGCCGAGGAGCCGCACGGCGGCGGCGTCCAGCGCCATGCGCCCGTTGGACGCCAGAACCAGCGCGGTATGGTAGCGGGCCTTGCTTTCCGCCGCCACGGCGACGCGTCCGACTCCGAGACGATCGGCGAGCCGCTCGAGGATCTCGACCGCGCGCGGCTCCCCTTCGATCGCGACCACGGCTCCGGCGAGCGCCTCGGCGTCCCCTTCGGCGCCCCGGAACGTCATCGCGGGGTGGAACGACCCGCACGCCGCGCCCTGCGCCGCGAGCGGCTCGAGGAGCGCGGCGGGGAGCGCTCCCGCGCAGTGCGCCACCGCCGTGGGTCGCGGCCCCGGAGCGCGCGCCAAGCGCTCGGCGACGGAGGCGATCGCGTCGTCGGGCACGGCGATGAGCCAGAGATCCGCGGCGATCGCGGGGGGCTCGGGTGAGATCTCGATCGGGATCCCGGGCACGAGGCCGCGACGCTCCGCACGGAGGTCTCGCGGGTTCCAGGCGCCGGTGAGCGTCACCCCGCGGTCGTAGGCGAGCCTGAGGATCGCGAGACCGACGCGGCCCGCGCCGTAGACGTGAAGCGACGGGACCCCCTCGGTCACGATGCGACCCGCACGATCATCCCCTCGAGTCGCAGTCTCTCGATCACGTCCGGCCGCGCACGCAGGTCGACGAGCACCTCGTCATCGGTGTATTCGCGACCCAGCACCTCCGTCATCTCGTAGAGCCGGGCCAGCGAGCGGCTGGCCGAGAGCGGGAGCGCCACCCTGACCCGCACCTCCTCGGCGCGCAGGATACCGGCCAGCGCGTCCTCGAGCGCGACCAGGCCGCGCGGGTCGAGGGCCGACGCCATCACCGCCCCGGGGTGGTCGGCCAGAATCCGCGCACGGAGCCCGGCGCGCTCGGTCGCGGGAATCCGGTCGAACTTGTTGAAGACGAGGAGCGTCGGAGTGTCGACGAGGCCGAGCCCCGCCAGGACGTCGCGGACGACCCGCGTCTGCGCCTCGTGATCGGGTTCGGAGACGTCGATCACGTGGAGCAGCAGATCGGCGTGGACGACCTCCTCCAGTGTGGCCCGGAACGACGCGACGAGGTGATGCGGCAGGTTGCGGATGAACCCCACGGTGTCGGTCAGCAGGATCTCCTCCCCGTCGGGCAAGCGGATCCTGCGCGTGGTCGCGTCGAGGGTCGCGAAGAGCCGGTCCTCGGCGCTGAGCCTCTCGCCCGACAGGCGGTTCATGATCGTCGACTTTCCGACGTTGGTGTAGCCGACGAGCGCCACGTTCCAGGCGTCGATGCGGCCCTTCCGCTGGAGCCGGCGTCGCTCCTCGATGTGACCGAGCTTCTCCTTGAGCGTGGAGATCCGGTCGCGGATGACGCGCCGGTCGACCTCGAGCTGCGTCTCCCCGGGTCCGCGCAGGCCGATGCCGCCGCGGATCCGCGAGAGGTGCGTCCACATTCGCTTGAGCCGCGGCAGGAGGTACTGGAGCTGGGCCAGCTCGACCTGGAGCTTGGCCTCGCGCGTCCGGGCCCGCTCGGCGAAGATGTCGAGGATGAGCTCGGAACGGTCGAGGACCCGCTTTCCGATCAGGTCTTCGAGGTTCTTTCCCTGCGCGGGAGAGAGGTCGTTGTCGAACACCACGAGATCGGCGCCCGACATCCGCACCTCGTCGCGGAGCTCATGGGCCTTCCCCTTCCCGATGAAATAGGTCTTGTCGGCGGCGTTGCGGCGCTGGACAACCTCGCCCACGATCTCGGCGCCAGCCGAGATCGCCAGCGCGCGGATCTCCTCGAGCAGGCTCTCGTCCGACCACCCGATCCCGTCCTCGCCCAGGGCGGCGGGGCCACCGACCGCCGCCAGCACGACCCGCTCGGGCTCGTTGGGCTGCTGGACCCTGACCGTCACGCGTCGGCGCGCGCTCGCGCCTCGCGCCAGCGCGCTTCGAGCTCCGCCATCCGCGACGACAGGCGCTCCTCGAAGCCGCGATCGCTGGGCTCGTAGTAGATCCGGCCCTCCAGCACTTCCGGGAGGTGGGTCTGGGCGACGATCGCGTCGTCGCGATCATGGGCGTACTCGTAGCCGCGGCCGTAGCCGAGCTCCTTCATGAGCCGCGTCGGCGCGTTCCGGATGTGGAGCGGGACGGGCTCGCCGTCGGTCCGCCGCGCGTCCTCGGCCGCCAGCCCGTACGCGCGGTAGAGCGCGTTCGACTTGGGCGCGGCGGCCAGATACACGACGGCCTGGGCGAGCGCGAGCACGCCTTCGGGCATCCCGATGAAGTGCACGGCCTGCTGAGCGGCGATCGCCTGAGGGAGCGCGCGGGGGTCCGCGAGCCCCACGTCCTCGGAGGCGAAGCGGACGAGCCGGCGCGCGACGTAGAGCGGGTCCTCGCCCGCCTCCAGCATCCGCGCCAGCCAGTACAGCCCGGCCTGGACGTCCGAGTCACGCAAAGATTTGTGAAGTGCGGAAATGACGTTGTAGTGCTCCTCGCCCGCCTTGTCATAGCGCATCGCCTTCCTCTGGAGGGCGGCTTCGATCCGCTCGCGCGAGAGCCGTTCGCCGTCGCCGGCCAGAGCCGCGGCGAGCTCGAGAGTGGAGAGAGCCGTGCGCGCGTCGCCCTGCGCCGCTTCGCAGAGGAAGGCGCGAGCATCCGGCTCGAGCTCGATTCCGCGCGCGCCGAGACCCCGTTCGGCGTCCGTCAGAGCGCGATCGACGAGAATAGCGATCTGTCCGGGAGTCAGCGGGTCGAGAGTGTAGACCCGCATCCGCGAGAGGAGCGCGGCGTTGACCTCGAACGAAGGGTTCTCGGTCGTCGCGCCGATCAGCGTGACCACGCCCTGCTCCACGTGCGGCAGGAAGGCGTCCTGCTGCGACTTGTTGAAGCGGTGGATCTCGTCGCAGAACAGGATCGTGCGCCGGCCGCGGAGGCCGAGCTCCTCGCGTGCCTCGCTCACCACCTGCTTCACGTCCTTGACCCCCATCGTGACCGCGCTGAACCAGACGAAGCGCGCGCCCGTCGATTCGGCGACGACGCGGGCGAGCGTCGTCTTGCCGGTGCCCGGCGGCCCCCACAGGATCACGGAGTGGAGCTCGTCGGCTTCGATCATCCGTCGGAGGACGCCGTCCGGTCCGACCAGGTGCTCCTGACCGACGAACTCGTCCAGCGCGTGCGGCCGCATCCGATCGGCGAGCGGCGCCGCCCTGGCGAGGCGTTCACGGGCCTGCTGCTCGAAGAGGTCCATACCGCTTCTACCCTCCGGCTTCGCTCACGGTTTCGGGGCGCGGGACCCCGCCGGCGACACGGGCCGCGGCTTCGACGAGGGTCAGAACGGCTCCGGTCGTGAGTCCGGACGAGTCGGCGTTGAGGTCGTACCCCACGACCGCCACGGTCTTGAGGGGCCGCCCCGCGAAGGCTTCCCCGAGGGCCTCGATCAGGCGCCCGGGATCGAGTCCCCGGTCGACGGCGTCGTCGGCCCCCGGCACCGACGCGCGCGCGAGGAGCGAGCAGTCGACGTGAAGGTACCAGCCGTCGGCCTCGGTGCTCGCGACCTCGGAGGCCAGACGGTCCACCTCCCGCGCCGGGACGATCCGAATGCGATCCTCGACCATCGCGCGGTGCTCACGGTCCGAGCCGCGGTCGGCGCCGAGCGCGATCACGCGCTCTCCGTCCACCCGCTCGGGCCGCACGGCGAGCTTGTCGCGCTTCGCGCGCCCGGTCAGGAGCGCGAGCGAAGATTCCTCGAGCCGGGGACGACGGAGCCACCCCCCGCCCTTGTAGTCCCCTCGACCGTTCGCCCAGACGACGCCCGCCCGACCGCCCAGCGCATCCACCACGCCGAGCGCCACGTAGCCCGCCCGGCTCAGGACGATGGGAAAGCGGTTCCGCTCCCACGCCGACTCCACGCCGTCGCCGATCGCGCGCGCGAACGCCTCGGCCAGACGGGACTCGGGCATCGGCTTGTCGAACCCGAGATCCTCGACGCGCGCGGTCCAGCCGCGCCGATTGAGGAGATCCGAGAGCGTGGCCATGCCCAGCCCCCCGGGGCGGTGGTTTCCGTCCGGCTGCCGCGCGCCGCCCCTGAACGGCATCGGAAGGATCTGGAGGTGGTCGACGAACCCGCCCATGCGTTCCTCCGTTTCAGACGGTTGCGGGCCGCGGGCGATCCGCGCGGACGCCGTTCAGGTGCGACTTCGAAACGTGCGGGGACCCCTTCACGAGACAGCGCCAGAAGCGGTCCGTGCCGACCGTGAGCCCGACGCGCGGCGTCCAGACGACGGCCTCGGCCGGCTCGCCGGGCTCGACCCGGAGCGAGGAGCGGACGAGATCGGCGCGGTTGTGAGCCAGCGCGATGCCGAGCGCGTCGCAGAGCTTTCCGGGTCCGCTGGCGAGCTCGCGGTCGGGGAGCCGACGCGCGCCGCCGCGGCGGGACGCGCGCCGCTCGCGCATGAGGTCCAGCCCTTCGATCGGCTCGAGCGCCCGAACGAGCACCGCCGACGGATGGCCCTCTCCGCGCGTGACGACGTTGAAGCAATGATACATTCCGTAGATCAGATACACGTAGCCGAATCCCGGACCGCCGTAGAGCGGTGCCGTGCGGTGCGTCAGACCCGCGGCGGCGTGACACGCGGGATCCTCTTCACCGTGGTAGGCCTCGACCTCGACGATCCGTCCGCTCGCCCGGCCGCGCGGCGTGTCGTGGACCAGTCGGCAGCCGAGGAGATCCCGCGCCACCGCCAGCGTGTCGCGATCGTAAAAGGAGCGGGGCAGGGCGCTCATCGCCGGCCTGCCGTCCGCGCGGGCAGGAGCTCGTCGCGAACGAGCCCGAGCAGCGCTTCGCGCGTATTCATGGCCGGGTTCTCGACCACTCGCTCGAGCGCCGCCGCGAGCACCTCGCGGAAGAGCGGACCCGGCGTGAGCCCCAGAGCGATCAGGTCCTCGCCGCCGATCGCGAGGTCGCGCACGTCGAGCGCGTGACTGGCCGCGAGCACCGAGCGCACGCGCTGGAACGTCTCGATCACGGGTCGCTCGTTCCCGCGGCTCCGGTTGCCGCGCCAGTCGGCGAGGTGCAGGCGGTAGAGATCCCAGACGTTCTCCTCGCCGACGCGGCGGATCCAGCGCCGCACGGCCGCGTCCGAGGCCTCGGGCGGAAACAGGTCCATGTGGACGCGCACGAGATGGACCGCGCGCTCGACCTCCCGCCGTGAGAACCGCAGCCGTTCGAGAACCTGGCGCGCGAGCTCGGCGCCGACGCGGTCGTGGAGCGGAAACGTCCAGTCGCCCGTCTCGGCGTGCCGGACCCGGGTCGGAGGCTTGCCGACGTCGTGGAGGAGCGCGACGAGCCTGAGGAAGGGTCGCCGCGGATGGACGTGGTCGACGACCATGAGCGTATGCGTACCGACGTCGTCGGAGTGAAAGCGGTTCTGCTCGACGCCGAAGCAGACGGCGACCTCCGGCAGGAGCCGCGCCATCGCGCCGGTCGCCTGCCAGTCCGCGAGCGCGCGTGAAGCCCGCCGCGCCTGCGCGAACGTCTTCAGGAGCTCGTCGCGGACGCGCTCGCCCGAAAGAAGCGAGACGCCCGGCGCGTGCCGGAGGAGCGCCGCCCAGGTGCCGGTATCGTACTCGAGCCCGAAGCGTGAGGCGAAGCGGAACGCGCGGAGGACGCGGAGATAGTCCTCGGGGAGTCGCCGGTCCGGATCGCCCACCGCTCGCAGGACTCCCCGTTCCAGATCCACGCGACCGCCGTGCGGATCGCGCAGCTCGTCCGCGAGCGGGTCCCACGCCAGCGCGTTGATCGTATAGTCCCGCCGGGCGAGGTCCTCCTCGAGCGAGACCCCGAAGCGGACCCGCGCGTGCCGGCCGTCGGTGGCGACGTCCGCTCGGAAGGTCGTGACTTCGATCTTCTCGCCCGCGACCCGCACCCCGACCGTGCCGTGCTCGATCCCGACCGGGTGGGTCGACGGGAAGAGCGTCATCACGCGTTCGGGCGGGGCGTCGGTGGCGACGTCCCAGTCGCCCGGGGCCTCGCCCAGGAGCCGGTCCCGCACCGCGCCGCCCACCGCCCAGGCCTCGTGACCCGCCTCGCGCAGGCCGCGAACGACCGCCAGGAGTCCTTCGGTGGACCGGATCTGCGTGCGCGCGTTCATCGCGAGAATGTATCCGGCGGCTGCCAGCTTGACAGTCCCCGGGGACGCGTTGTAGAATGCCGGCGACATTCATCTCCGCCCGATTTCCACGGTATCCCCCGATCCAGCGATCCGAACCCTCGACCCGCCGGGTCGACGCCGAGTCTCAGCCAATCCGTGCACGCCGGGACCCGCCCATGAACCGTTCACGATCCCGCCCCCACCGCGGCCGTCGTCGGCCGGCGCAGAACACCGAAGGAGCGACCTTCTTGGACATCGCAGAGATCAAATCGAAGACGATCCCCGAGCTTCACGAGATGGCCGACCAGCTCGAGATCCAGAACGCCGCCGGGATGCGCAAGCAGGACCTGATCTTCAAGATCGAGCAGGAGCTGCTCGACAACGAGACGGTGCTGCGCGGCGAGGGAGTCCTCGAGATCCTCCCCGAGGGATACGGCTTCCTGCGGAGTCCCGACTGGAACTACCTGTACGGCCCCGACGACATCTACGTCAGCCCCAGCCAGATCAAGCGCTTCGACCTGCGGACGGGCGACACCGTGCAGGGACAGGTGCGCCCGCCCAAGGAGGGCGAGCGCTACCTCGCGCTGCTCAAGGTCGAGGCGGTCAACTACGAGGATCCCGAGAAGGCCAAGCTCAAGATCCTGTTCGACAACCTCCGTCCGCTGTATCCCGACGCGCGCATCCAGCTGGAGCGCTCGGACGGCGACATGTCGATGCGGATCATGGACCTCTTCGCGCCGGTCGGAAAGGGTCAGCGCGGCTTGATCGTGTCGCCGCCCAAAGCGGGAAAGACCGTCCTGCTCCAGAAGATCGCGAACTCGATCACCGAGAATCACCCGGAGATCAAGCTCATCGTGCTCCTGATCGACGAGCGCCCCGAGGAGGTCACCGACATGGAGCGCAACGTCGACGGCGAGGTCATCGCCTCGACGTTCGACGAGCCGGCCGACCGGCACGTTCAGGTCGCCGACATGGTCATCGAGAAGGCCAAGCGCCTGGTCGAGCACAAGCACGACGTCGTGATCCTCCTCGATTCGATCACGCGCCTCGCGCGCGCCCAGAACGTCGTCGTGCCGCACTCCGGGAAGATCCTCTCGGGCGGCGTCGATGCACACGCCCTTCACAAGCCGAAGCGTTTCTTCGGCGCCGCGCGGAACATCGAGGAGGGGGGCTCGCTGACGATCGTCGCCACCGCCCTGATCGACACCGGCAGCCGGATGGACGAGGTCATCTTCGAGGAGTTCAAGGGGACCGGCAACATGGAGCTCGTCCTCGATCGGTCGCTCTCCGATCGGCGCATCTACCCGGCGATCGACATCAACCGCTCCGGGACGCGGCACGAGGAGCTCCTGATCCCGGAGGATCAGCTCCAGCGGATCTGGCTGCTTCGAAAGTTCCTCAGCGACATGAATCCGGCAGAGGCGATGGAATTCCTCCTCGACAAGATGCGACGGACGGATACGAACGCGGAATTCCTTGCTTCGATGAGCGGAGACTAGCTCCCCTCGACGCTTCTCCCCCTCGCCCCCGATGGCGACATGGCCGAGCGAGTGCTGGCGATCGACTACGGCGAGCGCAACGTAGGCCTGGCGCTGTCGGACCCCGAGACCGGCTTCGTGAGCGGCCTCCCCACCCTCGATCGCGGCGCCCTCAAGGAAGGCGGCCTGACCGCCGCGATCGCGGCCCTCGTCACGGAGCGCCGCGTGGACCGCCTCCTCCTCGGCATGCCGTATTCTCTCGACGGATCGGTCGGTCCGGCCGCCCAGCGCGTGCGCGCGTTCCGCGATCGCCTCCTCCTCGCCGTCGAGATCCCGATCGAGGAATGGGACGAGCGGCTGACCACCGAGGCGGCCAAACGCACGCTCAGGGAGCTCGGCTATTCGGAGAAGAAGATGCGCGGAAAGCTGGATCAGCTGAGCGCGGTGCTCATGCTCGAGCACTACATGAAGTTCTGCGAGCGGCGCCCGCCGGGCGACGGGCCGTGACACGGACGCGCCTCCTCGTCTGCGCGCTCCTCCTCCTGACGGTCCTCGGCGTCGCCTGGCTCTGGGCGGCGTCCCGGGCACCCGAGCGGAGCGACTCCGTGCGGATCGTCGTCGAGACGGGAACCCCGGTCCGCGCGCTCGGCCGGCGACTCGAGGAAGCGGCGGTCATCCGCAGCGCGCTGCTGTTCGAGATCTGGCTCCGGGCCGGCGGCAACGCGGGCTCGATACAGGCCGGCACGTACGAGATCCCGCCCGGGGCCTCGCTCCCCGGCGTCGTGGACATCCTGCTGACGGGCCGGACGCTTCTCGCGACCGTCACGATCCCCGAGGGGCTCCGCCTCGAGCAGCAGGCCGGCGTCGCCGCGCGCGAGCTGGGGGTGGACTCGGCGGCGTTCGTCGCGGCGGCCACGGATTCGACGTTCGCCGATTCGCTGGGCATCCAGGCGCCCACGCTCGAGGGGTATCTCTTCCCCGAAACCTACCGGGTCGATCCCGCGACCGACGCCCGCGAGCTCGTCCGCCTCATGGTGGGCGAGTTCCATCGCACCTTCGACCACGACTGGCGGGAGCGGGCCGAGGACCTCGGCCGGACGGTCGACGAGATCGTCACGCTGGCGTCGATCGTCGAGGAGGAAGCGAGGGTTCCGGAGGAGCGTCCGGTGATCGCCGGCGTCTACTGGAACCGGTTGCGGATCGGGATGAAGCTCGAGGCGGACCCGACCGTCCAGTACGCGCTCGGATCCCACCGCCGGCGGGTGCTCTACCGCGACCTCGAGGTCGATTCGCCGTACAACACCTATCTCTATCCGGGGCTGCCGCCGGGGCCGATCGCGAGCCCGGGCCGCGCGAGCCTCGAGGCCACGCTCTACCCGGATTCGGTGCCGTGGCTCTTCTTCTTCGCGACCGGCGAGGGCGGGCGGCACACGTTCAGCACGACGTTCGCCGAGCACAACCGCAAGCGGCGCGAGCTCAACCGCTAGAGGGAATCCGGCGTCCCGGACGACTCCGGTCCCGCGCCGGTGCTGTCGACGGGCAGCGGCCTGCCGAGCTCCCCGCTGAACAGCCAGTCCGGGTCCCGGACGTGACATGCCGGGCACATCGCGATCGGCTCGACGTCCCCCGCCGAGCCGAAACGCGCGAAATGCCAGTCGACGTCCGCGGCTTCGGATCCCCCCGCCTGGATCATCACGTCGACCGCCGACAGGAGGCTGTCGGGCGAATGCTCGTCGAGGATCACGACCGATCCGGTCGGCAGGACCGCCCGTCCGCGGCCGAGCGCGTCCAGCGCGGCCGGACTCACCCGGGTCGTGTGGAGGGCGCCGTGGCCCTCGGCACCGGGGTGGAGCGGCGCGGTGCCCGGCCAGAGCTCCCAGTCGTCCCGGTAACTCCGCTGCTCCAGCCACGCGCGCAGGGCGAGCGGCGCGATCGGCGGTTCGTCGTCGCGGGCGGTCTCCACCCCGATCGTCTGCGCGGACGGCTCGGGGCCCGGCACGACGTCTTCCTCGACCTGACAGCCCGGAGCGGCGAGCGCGACGAGTCCGACGACGATCGCGGCGAGCGAATCGCGCACCCTCACGGCCTCCGGAGAGATTCCCGCGCGGCGAGCCCGGCGACCACCATGAGCGTCGC
Source organism: Gemmatimonadota bacterium (assembly GCA_036556305.1). GTDB lineage: Bacteria > Gemmatimonadota > Gemmatimonadetes > JACCXV01 > JAHWKZ01 > JAICNR01. The sequence continues at coordinate 38,901 of DATBJO010000069.1, read as the reverse complement.
GGTCACGGTGGCCAGGGTCGCGGGGTCCGATAGCTGCGCGAGCACGGTGTCGGCCGTCGGCAGCGCGTAGGTCCGGAGGATCCCGGCGGCGACGATCGCAATCGACGCCGCGGCGCCGCGCTCGAACCAGCGGATCGGCCGCGCCGCACGCTCGGCGAGCGAGCGCCGGGCCTCGAGGCGGCGCTCGACCTGGGCGCGCCAGCGCACACGATCGGCGCCTGGCAGCGGCCCGAACTCGGTCTCGCTGGCGACGCCCCGGAGCCACGTCGCCACGATCATCACCTCGCGGCATTCGGCGCACCCCGTAACGTGCCGCTTGAGCTCCGCTCCCACGCTCCCCGCGAGCAGCGCGGACAGCGACTCTGCTTCCCGCGGGCATTCGCGCATCGTCTCGCTCATCCCAGAACCTCCGGCGTCAGCCCGGTCTCCTCCAGGATCCGCGCCAGCTTGCGGCGCGCGCGGAACAGGAGCACACGGACGCTCGCGTCCTTGACGCCGATGACCCGGGCGATGTCCCGATGCGCATAACCTTCGACGTAGGCCAGCCACACCAGGGCGCGCTCGCGCGCGCTCAACCGGGCCAGCGCCTCTTCGACGTCGCGCCTCAGCTCCACCGGCTCGGGCCGTGTCTCCTCGACCGGCGCGACCTCTTCCCATTCCCGCTCACGGCGCATCGCCCTCCAGCCGTCGTAGACGAGGTTGGTGGCGATCCGATAGAGATACGAGACCGTCTGCCGTTCGTCCATGGGAGGCCGCTCGGCGTTCAGGTACCGGACGTAGGTGTCCTGGAGCAGATCCTCGGACCATTCGGGAGAGCCCGTGATCCGCCGCAGGTAGGCGGCGATCCGCGGCGACGTCCGGGTGTACAGCGCCTCGAACGAGTCGGCGTCGTCGCCGATCGCCGTCGGCGCGACCACTCAGGAGACCGAAGGGGGTAGGAGGCCCCACTGCTTCGACAGCTTGTAGGTGGCGAAGGCGGAAATCAGGTAGCCGAGCCCGATCGCGAGCGCGATCCCGCTCGGCACCGCCAGCGGAACCAGGTCGTTGGGGTCGTACGCCACGACGCAGAACCCCACCGCGCCGATCAACGTGAAGATGGCGCCCTTCTGAATCGAGCCGAAGATCCGCCCGGCCTGGGTATGGGCTTCGGAGGAAATGGCTTCCAGGAACTTCCGCCCGCTGCCGCTCTCGAGGAACGCGACGAACTCCGAGGCCGAGCCGAACTTCTCGAGCATCCGCCGCTGGAGATCGAACTGCGCCCGGCTACGTTCCCGTCCCCGCGCGGACACGACGAAGGTCGAGAAGCCGACCAGGAGAGCGAAGATCGAGGCCACGCCGATGACGCCGAAGACGGCGGCCATGTCGTTTTCCATCCGAACCTCCGGGAATGGGAAAGGGGCGCCTCCGGTCCGTTCCGGTGGCTGCCCGCTCATACGCGGGAGCGCGGAGCGCGGTTAACAGCTCGTACCGCGGTCCGGCCCCGATGCGCGAAGGGGTCGCTCCCCGAGGGGCGACCCCTTCCTGGAAAACAGGCGGCGAGCCGCGATGACCCGGCGTCGTCCGCCGGTTACCGAACCTCGAGCAGGAAGTGACCGAAGGCACCTTCCGCGTCCGCGTCGCTGTAGAATCCCATGCGCGGCGCGTTCTTCATGGCCTGCATGACCTTGTACGTCGACGAGCTGGTATCGGCCGCCGCGGCGCCCCCGGCCATTCCTCCGAAGGTGGTCATCAACCCCTGCACCTCGGTCAGGATCTGCTCGACGTTCACGAACCCCAGAGCGTTCACCTCGCTGGGATAGAACTCGGTCATCTCGGCGAACCCCGGGTTGGACGGCAGCGCCTGCTGCCCACCCCCGCGCGCGTCGAGCATCCGCTTCAGGAGTCCGCGGCTCGAGCCGAGCAGCACGAAATCGTCGGTCACGACGTAGGACAGCGACAGTCCTTCCCCCATCGGAGTCGGCGCGTAGCGGAGCATCTGTCCCTGATGCTCCTCCCCCTGCCACTGGAGCGGGATCGACGCCCGCTCCGCCGCCGCCTGTCCGACCAGGGTCTCGACACGGCTCAGGAACTCCCGCGATTTCGCCGGATCCCTGGTGGCTATCGTGAGCGCGATCTCGGGCACCGGGAAGAACCCCGTCTTGTCCACGCCCGCGATCGCGAACGACACCTCGTTTCCGACCCACGAGACGATGTCGGCTTCGACGTCGATTCCGCTCTCGCTCTGGAACGCGGCAAGCTGGTTCGCCACGAGACTGTCCGCCTGCAGGGAGTCGGCCGTTCCCGCGACGTCCATCTGGATGCGCGTCGCTTCGACCGCATACCGCCGCAGCTCGTCGTACATGAGTTTCGCGTCGACCGAGTTCATCGCCCCGTAGAACAGCGTCCCGACGGGCTGGAAGGGCAGCGTGCGGATCGCGGACGGCGAGCGCGTCATCATCGCCGCCAGGCCCCTGCGGTCCCCTGCGGGGAGCTTCGTGTACGCGTCGGCCCGCAGCCCCGCCTCCGTCCAGTAGATGCCGAAGCCGACGGCGCTCGCCAGCTGGTAATCCTCGAGGGCGCTCGTGGCCGCGCGCAGGCGCTCGCTCTGGAGCGTTTCGGGAGCTCCCGCCGCCGTGTCCGCGGCGGCGGCGCGCTCGGCGGCTTCTTTCATCGCCCGCTGATCCACGTACACCGTGATCGCGGCTTCGGGAAGCTTGCGGATCACGGCCTCGTAGTCGGCGGTCGAGGCCATCGACTGGGCCTCCCCCCCGAGTGAAAGCGCGCCCTGCATCCGGGTCCGCGTCGTGGCCATGACGAGACGCTGGTCGGCGATCGAATAGAAGAGCACTTCGTCGCCCTCGTTCCTCCCGACCCGGACGTGGGTACCCGCCATGTCCTCGTCGGCGAACGTCGCGCCCTTCTCCTCCGTGATCTTGGCCTCGAGCGTCTCGAGAAGGGTCTGCGTCCGGGCCTCGTCCTCGATCGAGGCGACCAGGACGAGGTCGGCTCGGTCCTTGGGGAGCTGACCGTAGAAGCCGAGATCGAACTTGCGGCCGAAGATCGGCATCAGCGTGGCCTCATCGAGCGCCAGCCCCGTCTCGGCCTGGAACTCCCGCTGCGATTCGGCGATCGGCGCGAACGCCTCGCGGACATCCGGAATCGCCGCCAGCTCCGTGTACAGTCGAGTTCCCTTGAGCCGCGTCCAGAACGCCTCGACGTCGTATCCCGACACGACGACGCTCGCGCCCGCCGGCAACGTCGTCGCGACGGCCTGGGTCTGGAATCCTTCCACGACCGCCTGACCGGACTCGTCGCCGCGACAGGAAGCCATCAAGGTCGTAGAAAGCAGCCCGGTCGCGGCGAGCAGGACGACGCCGATCCAGCGGACGAGCTGGGAACTGGCCCCCATGTCCGGAAGCTCCTTTCGAGAGATGTTGTGCTATCGAAAACCCAGAAGGAGCCGGACGTTAGACGCGGACTCGGGCTTTGTCAATTTGACGCCGGCACCGCGCGCCCCGCGGGAGCGCCGGGTGGAAGGAGCGGCACGAGCTCCTCGTTGGCGCCGGTCGGCGAACCGGACGATCCCCCGCCTCCCGCGACCGCGAACAGGCGCCCTCCGGCGACCGCCACGCCGAGCCCGTGGCGGGCGGTCGGCATCGGGTGGAGCGGAAGCCAGCGCCGCTCGCGCGGGTCGTAAGCTTCATGAGCATCGAGCGATCCCGCCGGCGTCACGCCGCCGACGACGTGGATCCGGCCGCCGAATGCGGCCGCGGCCAGCTCGCCGCGCGGCGTCGGCATCGAAGGGAGTCGTTCCCAGCGCAGTGTCCGGGTGTCGAACGCCTCGAGCGTGGCCTGTGCCGTGCTCGCGCTCCCGAGCTCGCCGCCGACGACGTAGATCACGCCTTCGATCGCGGCCGCGGCGAGCGCCTCGCGCGGGCTGGGGACTGGCGGAAGGGGGTCCCAGCGATCCTCGTCTGGATCGAAGCGCCACGCGTCGCGGACCGCGGTCTCGTCGAGAGCCTGGCCCCCGACGGCGTAGATCACCTCGTCGACGACCGCGACCGCGAGGGCGCCGCGGGCGCGCGGGAGCGGCTCGACGACCTGCCAGCGGCCCACGGCCGGGTCCAGCTCGTAGACGGTCGCGACGGGAACCGCGGGATCGCCCGCGAGCCCGCCGATCGCGTACAGGCGGTCGTCGGCGTTCGCCAGCGCGACGTGATGGAGCGGCTCGGGAAGCGCGGGGCCCGGCCGCCAGAGATCGAGATCGGGGTCGTAGACGTCGACGCGGGCCGTCGCGCGTCTGTCGGAGCCGACGCCGCCCACGACCCACACTTCGCCGTCGAGCTCGGCGGCGCCGACTCCGCGCCGCGGCTCGGGCATCTCGGCGGCGCTCGCCCAGCGTCCCGGAATCGGGGCTTCGCGCTGGACGGAGCCGGGTCCGCAGGCGAGCGCCAGGGAGATCAGCACGATCGAGGTACGCTTGCGGAGCATTGCGTCTCCTACCGCAAGCGGCGCGCCGCGTTCCATGCGTGCAAGCGTGCCGACCCCGGCCAACTGGCGCGTTCCGTCGAGCCTCGGCTATTATGGGCGGAAACCCTCGCCTGGCATGGACCTCGATGACATCGCTCCAGCATCGCCTTACCGCCGTGTGGTTCGCCGACGTCGTCGGCTACAGCCGCCTCGCGGGCGAGGACGATTCCGCGGCCCTACGCCTGATTCACCTGTTCCAGAATACCTGCCGGACGGCCGCCGAGCGGTACGATGGGCGGATCGTCAAGTTCCTGGGCGACGGTGCGCTGGCGGAATTTCCGAGCACCGAAGCGGCCGTGCGCGCCGCTCACGCGCTTCTGACCGCGTTCGAGAGCCAGTCGGCCGGCCTCGCTGACGCCAACCGGACGCTCCGGATCGGCGTTCACGTCGGCGACGTCGCGTCCACGCCGGACGGCGACCTCTACGGCGACGGTGTCAACGTGGCCGCACGTCTCCAGGCCGAGGCGAAGCCCGGGCAAGTGGTCGTCAGCGAGGACGTCTGGCGCCAACTCCGCGCACGCCGCGAGCTGCGATTCGAGTCCCTCGGCGAGCGGACCCTGAAGGGGATCGCGGCGCCGGTCGACGTCTACGCGATCGAGGTCGCGGAGGAGTCGGCGTGGGCAGGATTCGAGAGCATGGAAGCCGAGCCCGCCGTCGCGGAGCGACCCGTTACCACCGCTGGACCCCACCGATTGCCGTCCGCTCGTCTGTTCCGCGTCTTCGCGATCTATCTGGTGGCCGCAACCCTCGTCTTCCTGGGGACCAATGCGCTCCGGCACGCTGTCGGTTTTCCGGGCTGGGTCTCCTGGGTCGCGCTGGTCCTCCTCGCGATCGGCCTGGGAGTCGTCCTGTCGACGGCCTGGGTGCAGGCGCATCCGCGAACCGCCGATCGCGCCCCAAGAGGCGAACTGCCGGGGAAGTGGGACCTCGCCCTGGGCCAGCTCGGGCGCTCGGTCACCCGCGGCGAAATGCCGCACCTGACCTGGGGCCGCGCGGTTCTCGGCGGAGCGATCGCCTTCTCGCTTCTGTTCGGCGTCGCCGGTCTCTACATCGTGATCCAGGATCGGGGTCGCAGCTTCTCCCCGGCTGGCGCGATCGCCGAGGACGCCGCGCCCGGAATCGCCGTCCTCCCGTTCACGGTGAACGGGGACGGACTCGACGTCTGGCGCGAAGGCGTCATCGACCTCGTCTCGGCGAACATCGACGGCGCGGGTGGTCTGCGGGCGATCGACGGCCGGACGGTCCTGGCCCGGTGGAGCGAGGTCGTGCACGGATCGGCGACCCCGGATCTCGAAGCCGCCCTCGAGGTCGGCCGACGAACCGGCGCCCGGTACGCGCTGCTGGGGAGCGCGACCGCGCTCGGCTCCGACGTGCGGCTGGTCGCGGACGTCTACGACCTCGCGAGCGGCACGAGCCTGGGGCAGACTCAGGTGCAGGGCGTGCCGGACTCGGTCTACTCGCTCGTCGACCGGCTCTCGATCGGCGTCCTCGAGACCGTCCTCACGGGGAAGACGGACGTGCTCCCGCAGGTCAGCCTGGCTCGCGTGACCACGACCTCCCTGCCGGCCCTCAAGGCGTACCTCGACGCCGAGGCTCTCTACCGCCGATCGGACTTCGACGCCGCGATCCCTTTGCTCCAGCAAGCGGTCGAGGCGGACACCACCTTCGCGCTCGCCTATTACCGGCTTTCGCTGGCGTACGGATGGGCGCAGAACATCGGGAGCGATCTCTCGACTTCCGCTCTGGAACGCGCCGCGCGGTTCGCCGAACGGCTCCCCGAGCGCGAGGCGATCCTGGTCCGGGCTTCGCTGGCGCTCGAACGAGGCACGCTGGACGGAGTCGAGGCACTGCGTCAAGGAGTCCGGAAGTATCCCGATGACGTCGAGCTCTGGTTCACCCTCGGAGAGACCTATTACCACCTGCCCACGCTCGCCACGGACGCCCAGAGCGACGAGGCCTGGGCGCGCGCGATCGAGCTCGACCCAGGCCTGGCCCCGCTCTACATCCACCCGACGGAGATCGCCTTTTTCCGGGCCGACAGCGCACGGGCGAACCAGTTGGCGGAGGCGTACCTCCGACTGGCCCCCAACGGCGAGTACGCGCCCTCGTTCCGTCACGCGCTCGCACTCCTGTGGGGCGACGAGGCTACACGCACGAGCGCGCGCGCGACCGTCGATACGCTGGATTCCGAGGACGCGATCAACGTCGAGTGGCTCGCGGACCATCCTCGATTCCATCCCCTCGCCGTCGAGATCGCCTCGCGGCTCCGGCAACGCGAGGACTGGGCCAGCCCCCAGCGTCTCGCCCGGACGTACCTCCTGGGCGGAGATCTGGACGCGGCTCTGGCGGTCTACGACGATGCGCGCATGCCACGGGGTCAACGCGAGGGATGGCTATTCGCCATGCACGAGATGGGGATCCCGATCGGCGACGGACGCATGACCGAGCTCGGATCCTTCGCGGCCGTCGACACCGTGAGCCGAAGCAAGGCCTTCTATGTCGCCGCGCTGGCGGCGGAGCAGGGACACTGGGCAGATTTCGACCAGGCGGCCGCGCGCCTCCGGGGAGATGCTCGACGGCTGCGTGCCGAAGGAGACTCCCTCGGGTACCGATTCGCCGAAGGACTGAGCCAGGGAGTCGACGGGTACGCGGCTTGGAAACGGGGGGAGAGCCAGAAGGCAAGAGCGCTCCTCGAAGTCGCCCGACACGAGGCGACGGGGTTCGGGGGCGATGCGTTTCCCGTCTTCGTCATCCGGTACTGGCTGGGGACCATCGCCCTAGAGGAGAATCGCCCCGCCGACGCCGAGCGCTATTTCCACTCCTACTTCTGGGTGGATCGAACCCTGGTTTCGGACCGCCTCGGCCAGGCCTACGAAGCCGCCGGCGATCGGGACAAGGCGCGCGAGGCGTACGAGCTTTTCGTCATGGCCTGGAAGGACGCGGACCCCCCGCTCCAGCCGCGGGTCGAGGCGGCGCGCCAGGCGCTCCTGCGGCTCGGATTCGGCCGTCGGGGCTGATTCGGGTGCTCGGCCGCGAGCCTCCCGCGCTCGACCGGCCCGCGACCCCCTCGGAGGACCGTTCCGAAACCGCGCGCGCTCCCGGCTCGTAGGAACCGAATACGTGCAGCGTCCCACGGATTTCCCCCTGGAGGTGAGCATGTCCCGATTCCTGACGTTCGCGTTCTTCGCGGCGATCCCGGCCCTCGGCTGCGGGATCTCCGTGGACTGGGACGGGCCCGCGGTCGCGGGCTCGGGCGTCGTCACGTCGCAGAACCGCTCCGTGCCCGCCTTCGACCGGATCGATATCGGCGGCGAATACGAGGTCGTCGTGCGCGTCGGCGCGACGCGGTCGGTCGTCCTCGAGGGCGACGACAACCTGCTCCCGCTCGTTCGGACCGAGGTCCGCAACGGCACGCTCCATATCGAAAGCGAGCAGGATCTGAGGCCCCGCGACGCGATCCGGATCGAAATCGCGGTCGAGACGCTGAACGCGGTCCATAGCGGCGGCAGCTCGAACGTGGCCGTCCGCGACGTCCGCTCGTCGGCGTTCGATGTCGGGGTCTCGGGGTCCAGCGAGCTCACCGCAAACGGCGAGTTCGGCGACCTCTCGGCGTCGATCTCGGGCTCGGGCGAGATCCACATGAACGGGACCGCCGGCGCGATCGACGGAGACGTCTCGGGCTCGGGCGAGCTCGACCTGCTGGAGGTCCGCGCGCGCTCGGCGCGCATCGACGTCTCCGGGAGCGGCGACGTCGCCGTGCAGGTTTCGGACCGGCTCGACGCCAGCGTGAGCGGCTCGGGGGACGTGCGATACAGGGGCCAGCCCCGCGTCGACGCGGACGTCAGCGGATCGGGGTCGGTGGAGCGGATCTAGCGCTGCCGCCACACGGGCGCCGCGAGCTCAGCGCGCGCGCAGGACCAGGCACTTGAGGTATTCGGTCTCGGGGACGTTCACGAGGATCGGATGGTCGGGGGCCTGCGTCCGGATCTCGAGCAGCTCGACCTCGCGCCCGGCGTCGCCCGCCGCCTCGGCGACGATCTCGAGCAGCATCTCCCGCGACATGTGGTACGAGCACGAGCACGTGACGAGCACGCCGTCCGGCTCCAGGCACCGGAGCGCGCGCAGGTTGATCTCCTTGTAGCCGCGCCGCGCGCCCGGCAGCGACTTCTTGTTCTTCGCGAAGGCCGGCGGGTCGAGGACGATCACTTCGAAACGCTCGCCGGCGGCGTCCAGCTCGTGAAGCCGGTCGAAGGCGTTCACGACGCTCCATTCGATGTTGCCGATGCCCTCGGCCTCGGCGTTCGCGCGCCCGCGCTCGACCGCGGTTTCCGAGCTCTCGATCGCGTCGACGCGCCCGACGACGGGCGCCAGGTGGAGGGCGAACCCGCCTTCGCCCGCGAAGGCGTCGAGCGCGCGCCCGGCCCCGTCGGCCCAGCGAGCGGCCGCACGATAGTTCTCCTGCTGGTCCAGGAACGCGCCCGTCTTCTGTCCGCGGAGGAGATCCACCCGGAATGTCCGGTCGCCGATCCGCACCGGGAACGGGGCGGGCGGCTCCCCGTGCCAGATCTGGGTGCCGGTCTCGAGGCCCTCGAGGCGCCGGACGGAGACCTCGTTCCGGGCGACGACCGCGCGCGCCGCGAGCCGATCCGCCAGAAGTCGCGTCCACGCCGGGGCCCAGCGGTCGGCGGCCGGGGTCAGCGTCTGGACGCTCAGACAGTCGCCGTACTGGTCCACGACCAGTCCCGGCCACTCGTCGGCCTCTCCGAAGACGATGCGCCGCGCGGGCCCGGACATCCCCGCGCGCTCCCGGCGCGCGAGCGCCGCCTCCAGCCGCGCGGCCCAGAACGCCGCGTCCACGGGTGCGTCGTCCCAGCGCACGAAGCGCAGCGAGATCAGCGACTCCCGCGACCACCCCGCGCGGCCCAGCGGCCGGCCGGCCGGGTCAACGACGCGCACGATCGCGCCGTTCTCGAGTCCCTCGGGGACGACGAGGAGATCGGAGCGGTAGATCCAGGGATGGCGGCGGCGCGCGCGGCGCGCGCCCGCCGGGTTCACCGCGACGGTCGCGAGGTCGCTCTGATCGGGAGGCGATGTCGGCGCGGGAATACGGGGCCGCTTCCCGCGATCCGGATCACGTGAGCGAGGACATCGACCGCAGGCGGGCGACCGTCTCGGTCACGCGTCCGATCGCGTAGTCGATCTCCTCCTCGGTCGTCCAGCGTCCGAGGCCGAAACGGATGGTGCTCCGGGCCAGGTCGTCGTCGCAGCCGATCGCTTTCATCACGTGCGAGCCGCCCGGCGCCGACGATCGACACGCCGAGCCGCTCGAGACCGCGACGTCCTCGAGCGAAAGGAGCAGCGCCTCGCCGTCCACGTACGGGACCGAGACGCTCAGGTTGTTCGGGAGCCGATGATCGGGGTCCCCGTTCACGACTAGGTCCTCGATCTCGCGCTCGAGGCCCTCCTGGAGGCGATCGCGGAGCACCGCGAGCCGCGCCGACTCCGCCTCGCGCTCCTCCCCCGCGACCTCGGCCGCCACGCCGAGCCCGACGATGCCCGGGACGTTGTGCGTGCCGGAGCGGAGGCCCCGCTCCTGGCCGCCGCCGCAGAGCGTGGGCGCGAGCTTCATGCGCCGCGACCGACGGCGCACGTACAGCGCGCCGATTCCCTTCGGTCCGTAGAACTTGTGACCGCTGATCGCCGCCAGGTCGACGTCGAGAGCGTCCACGTCGAAGGGGATCTTCCCCACCGCCTGGACGGCGTCGGTGTGGACCCACGCGCCCGCCTCGTGCGCGATCGCGGCCAGGTCGGCCAGCGGCTCGATCGTCCCGATCTCGTTGTTCGCGAGCATCAGGCTGACGAGGATCGTCTCGTCGTCGATGGCGTCGGCGAGGTCGGCGGGATCGACGCGCCCGAGCGGGTCCACCTCGAGCCAGCTGATCCGGAAGCCATCGTCCTCGAGCGTCGTCAGGGGCTCGAGGACCGACTTGTGCTCGATCCGCGCGCTCACGATGTGCGTGCCGTCGCCGGCCTCGCGACGCGCGCACGCCGCGCCCTTGATCGCGAGGTTGTTCGCCTCGGTCGCGCACGAGGTGAAGACGATCTCGTCGGGGGACGCGCCCATGATCGCCGCCACCTGTCCGCGCGCACGCTCGACCATCTCCTCCGCCTCGCGGCCGAACGAATGACTGCGGCTGGACGGGTTTCCGAACTTCTCGCGGAAGCAGGGCAGCATCGCCTCGACGACCCGCGGATCGCAGGGCGTGGTGGCGTGGTAGTCGAGATAGATCGGCAGTTTCATGCTCAGACCCGATCCGAAACTAGAGGGTCGCGCCGAGCTCCGCCAGCGCCTCGCGCCGCGACTCGAGGAGCCGCTGGAGGAGCTTCTCCTCGCTCGCGTGGAGGGACGCGCGGGCGGCGTCGAAGGCGAACTCGGCCGACTCCAGCGAGCCCGCCGAATCGGCCGCGGTCAATCGATCGCAAAGGTCCCGGTAGAGAGGTCCCATCGCGTCCGCCTCTTCCCAGACGCGCGGGAACGAAAGCCGGTGGATCGGCGACAGCCCGTGCTCGCGCAGAGCGGAGACGTGCTGGGGCGTCATGTAGCCCTTGTTCGTGTCGAATCCGTACTGGGGCCAGCGGCGATGGCAATCGGCGAGAAGCCGGTCGCGCGCGACCTTGGCGATGATCGAAGCGGCGGCGATCGAGCGCACGCGCGCGTCGCCTCCGATCACGGCGCGATGCGGCACGGGAAACGTGCGCGGAGGCCGGCCGTCGAGGAGGGCGAGGTCGAACGGCGCGGAGATCCTCGAGAGCGCGAGGCGCATCGCGAGGAGGCCGGCCTGGTAGATGTTGATGCGGTCGATGACGCGCTCGGAGACGACGCCGACGCCGACCGCGAGCGCCACCCCGCGAATCTCGCGGTCGAGGATCTCGCGCATGGCCGGATCGACGCGCTTGGAGTCGTCGAGCTCGGCGACGATCCAGCCATCCGGAAGCACGACCGCGGCCGCCACGACCGGTCCCGCGAGCGGGGCCATCCCCGCCTCGTCCACGCCGGCCACGACCGCCACGCGATCGCCCCTCAGCCGGCACTCGGCCTCGAGCAGCTCGCGCTCGGTCCCGAGCAGGCGGCGGACGCGGGCCTTCTCGCGCTCGGCGGCCCGGACCCGCTCCAGATACCGCTCGCCGAGCGCGCGAACCCCGGCGCGCGAATCGTGGAGCAGGTGCTCCACGGTCTGGCGCCCGATCGCCCGGCGGCGGTCCAGGATCGCGCTGATTTCGGTGACGGAAAGACGGGCGAGGCGCGCGTCGAGGCCGCTCACCCGATCAGGTGCTCTGCCGCTCCCGGATCCGGGCAGCCTTGCCGGAGAGATTCCGCAGGTAGTACAGCTTGGCGCGACGGACCTGTCCCTCGCGGACGACCTCGATGTCGGCGATGACCGGCGAATGGAGCGGGAAGATCCGCTCGACGCCGACGCCGTTGGAGACCTTGCGCACCGTGAACGTCTCGTCGAGCCCGCCGCCTCTCCTGCGGATCACGACGCCCTCGAACGCCTGCAGTCGCTCCTTCTCGCCTTCGCGCACGCGCACGTTGACTTTCACGGTGTCCCCCGGACGGAACACGGGGATGTCCTCGCGGAGCTGGTCCTGGCCGATCGACTGATCCATAGAAATCATAAGGTACCCCTTCGAATGAGGTGGTTCAAGGCTCGTCTTCCTCCCGCTCGCGGCGCGCGACCAGGTCGGGCCGTCGCTCGCGGGTGAGCCGCTCGGCCGCCTCCGACCGCCAGCGCGCGACCGCCGCATGATCGCCCGAGAGCAGGACTTCCGGGACCCTCATCCCGCGATACTCCGCGGGTCGCGTGTACGACGGCGGGCCCAGCAGCCAGTCGTCGTGGTACGAATCGCCCTGGGCCGAGTCGAAGTCCCCGAGGACGCCGGGCAGGAGCCGGACGACCGCGTCGATCACGGCCAGCGCCGCGATCTCCCCGCCCGACAGGACGAAGTCGCCGAGCGAGATCTCGTCGGTGACGAGAGCCTCCCGGACTCGCTCGTCCACGTCTTTGTAGTGCCCGCAGAGGAACGTCAGCTCGGGCTCCACCGAGAGCTCGACCGCGACGCGATGCGTGAACGGCCGGCCGCGCGCGGACAGGAGGACGAACGGCCGCGGCGAGTCGAGGGCCTCGTACGCCCGGAAGACGGGCTCGGGCTTCAGCACCATCCCCCCGCCGCCGCCGTACGGATAGTCGTCGACCTGCTCCCCCTCGCGGAGGAACGAACGCAGATCGAGGAGATCCCACGAGAAGAACCCGCGGCGGCGCGCCCGGCCCGTGATCGACTGATCGAGCGGATCGGCGAAATAGCCGGGGAACAGAGTCAGGATGTTGACGTGCATTCCGCGGTCGAGCGACCCTCCGCTACAGCTCCAGCCACCCATCGGGCGGCGCGACGACGATCCTGTCCCCTTCGACGCGCGTCACGAACTCCTTGACGAACGGCAGGAGCCTGCGCGCGCCTCCGGCCCGGCCGATCTCGAGCATCGGCGCGGCGCCTGTCTCGATGACGTCGAGCACCTGTCCGAGCGATTCCCCCGATCCGTCCACGACGACCCGCCCGACGAGCGAATGCAGGAACCACTCCCCCTCCTCGCGCGCCGCCTCCGCGTCTTCGAGGGGGACGACGAGATACGAGCCGACGTGCTGCTCGGCGTGCGCCCGATCCTCGATCCGGTCGAGCGTCAGGAGCCAGCGCCCTCGATGGAGCCGTGCGGCCAGGACGGTCACCGGGACCAGGCCCCGGTCTCCTTCGGGGCTCGGGCTCAGGAACAGGCCGGCCCCGGGCTCGAACCGGGCCTCGTTCTCGGTAAGCGGAAACACGGCGAGCTCCCCGCGAATGCCGTGCGGCTTGACGATCCGGCCGACCGCGAGATGCGGCGTCACGAAACCGCTATTCCCCCGGACCTGTCTCCTCCGTGGCCGATTCGGAGGGTTCCGCCCCGCCGGCCGGCTCGGAGCCGGGTCCCCGCGGCGCCGCCCCATGACCCCGGAACTCCTGCCAGATCCCCGCCTGGGAGAGGAGCGAGCGCGCGCTGTCGGTCGGGAGCGCGCCCTCCTTCAGCCACTTCAGCGTCTTCGCGCGGTCGAGATCGATCGCCACCGGCACGCTGCGCGGATTGTAGGTCCCGATCGTGTCCAGGAACCGGCCGTCGCGCGGGCTCCGCGAGTCGGCCACCACGATCCGGTAGAAGGCCTGCTTCTTCGCGCCCATGCGGCGCAGTCGGATGCGTACGCTCACGTGCATTACCTCCTGAGGAGTCTGGGTCCGAACGTGCCCTTGAGCTGCTTCATCATCTTGTTCATCTCGCCGAATTGCTTGAGGAGCTGATTCACCTCCTGCACGGTCGTCCCGCTCCCGCGCGCAATCCGCTTGCGCCGGCTGCCGTTCAGGAGCTTCGGGTTGCGCCGCTCGGCGGCCGTCATCGAGAGCACGATCGCCTCGCTCCGCTTCATCCGGTCGGGATCGACCTTCGCGCCCTTGAGCTGCTTGCCGACCCCCGGGATCATCCCGAGGATCCCCTCGAGCGGCCCCATCCGCTTGAGCTGCCTCATCGCGCTCAGGAAGTCGTCGAGGTCGAACTGGCCGCGCCGACCGACCTTGTCCTCGAGCTTCGCGGCTTCGTCCTGATCGATCGCCTCCTGCGCGCGTTCGACCAGCGACACGACGTCGCCGCGATCCAGGATCCGGCCCGCCATCCGGTCGGGGTGGAACGCCTCGAGCGCGTCCAGCCGCTCGCCCATGCCGACGTACTTGATCGGCAACCCCGTCACCGCGTGGATCGAGAGCGCTGCGCCCCCGCGCGCGTCGCCGTCGAGCTTGGTCAGGACGACCCCGGTCAGCGGGAGCCTCGCGTGGAACGTCTCGGCGATCCGCACCGCGTCCTGACCGGTCATCCCGTCGGCGACGAGGAGCGCCTCGTCGGGCTCGGCGGCGGCGAACACGCGCTCCAGCTCCGCCATCATCTCGTCGTCGACGTGGAGGCGCCCGGCCGTGTCGACGATGACCACGTTCCGCCGCTCTTCGCGCGCCCGGGCGATCCCCCGCTCCGCCAGCCGCTCGACCTTCTTCTCTTCCCGGTCGGCGAGAACCGGCACGCCGAGCTGCTTCCCCAGGGTCTCCAGCTGATCGATCGCCGCCGGGCGGTAGATGTCGGCCGCCACGAGGATCGGCCGGCGGTTCCGTTTCTGAAGCGTCCGCGCGAGCTTGCCGGCCGTGGTCGTCTTCCCCGACCCCTGGAGCCCGGCGAGGACGATCACGGTCGGCGGCTGCTTCGCCTCCGCGAGCGGCGCGTGCGCGCCCCCCAGGAGCTCCACCAGTTCGTCGTGGACGATCTTGATCACCTGCTGAGCCGGAGTGACCGAAGGCGCGACCTCCTGCCCGCGGGCCTTCTCCTCGACGCGCGCGCAGAAGTCCTTCGCGACCTTGAAATGGACATCCGCCTCGAGCAGGGCGCGACGGACTTCCCGCATCCCCTCGGCGATCAGCGCGTCGTCGAGGACCCCCCGGCCGCGAAAGCGCGCGAAGGCGCCGTCCAGCTTGGCGCTGAGCTCGTCGAACATCGTCTACCCTGGTGAAACGTCGTCTTGCGGAATCGGCCCGGCGCGAGCGCCGGCGCCCCCGTGGTCCGGGTCGTGCCCGGAGAGCGGGGGAAGCGAATAGGTCGAAGAAGATATCCCGGCGCGCCCTCGGCGTCGAGTCCGGGACGTCGTCAGGCGGTCCGGTCGTGCTTGGCGATCAGCTGCTTCGGGGCCACCCGCCGCCAGGCGTCCTCCAGAAGCTCCCGCATCTGTGGGCGCGTCGCCTTCCCCAGGCGCACGAGGACCCAGGGATAGTCGCGATAGTGATCGGTGATGAAGAAGGTCTCGGGATCCGCGCGCAGCAGGTGCTCGCGCTCGAGGGGATCCGTCTTGAGAACGATCGTCACGCCGTCCTCCTTGAGCCGCACGAACAGCCTGCCGCGGACCTTGAGCGCCGGCGTCCCGTAGGAAGGTCCCTCTTCGACTCCCGGCAATCGGAGCGCGAGCTCGCGCACGGCATCCCAGGTCATTCGGAAATCATCGCGCCCGCGGCGCGCCGAAGCGCTCCATCACGGCTGCCTTCATCGATCTTCCTTTCTTCGGGGGTTGGCGACGCCATATACAACGTGGGGGAGTCCGATGACCAGCCGGTCTCTTGCGCGGCCTCCGCGGCCTCCCGATACTTCCCGCCACGTCCCTTGTCCACGGACTCCCTCACCCCCCGTTCGCGCATGCCGGCGATCCTGGTGGGAACGGCATTCTTCGCCGTTCCGCTCCTGCTCGCCGTTCCGGTGTACCGCGGCCTCGAGGGCGTCTTCGTCGACGACCCCATGCCGACCGCCGGGGACCTGGCCAAACTCGCCGCCGAATCGACCGAGTACCTCGTGACGCTCGCGAGCGCGGTCCTGGGGCTGTTCTGGGTCCTCATGAGCGACCGGATCACCGAGCTGAACGACCGGCTGCGGCCGCGCTGGCGCGCGGTCGCGGTGGCGGGCGCCCTGTGCTGCGCAGCGTCCCTGTGGACCGGCTTCGTCGCCCTGCAGGTGATCCTCCAGGCCTCGGCCGACGCCGTCGTCCGGTTCGCGCTGGGCTGGGTCAAGTGGCTCCATTTCGTGCAGCTCGTCGAGATCGCGACGGGTTTCGCGCTCCTGGGGAGCGCTGTCTCGTCCACCCTCCTGCGACCGATCCCGTCGATCCCCGCTGCGGACGGCCTCGGGGGCAAGACCGTGACCTGAACGACGGAGGCGGAATGTTTCGCGGATGGACGATCGTGCTGCTCGCCACGCTGACATCCACGTCGGCGTGCATGAACGCCGGAGCCCCTGAGGACGACCACGGCGACTACGACGTCGTCGTGACCGATTCGGGCCTGGACGACGCGGACGACGATCTCGATGCCCCGCCCACGCTCGGCAGCCCGCCGACGCCGGGGATGCCGCCCGGCCAGGAACTTCCCGCCGAGGAAGCGGTGGGGTGGGTGAGCGTGATCGCCTCGGACGGCGAATCCTACGAGGTCCTCCAGAACGGAAGCGTGCGCGGTCTCTCGACCGTCGAGCTGACGCAACGGCCGGGCAGCGGCGAGTATGCGTTGAGGAACGATCGCGGTCAGATCATGTGCCGCGGGAGCATCGAGGTGAAACAGTACGAGTCCGTCTGTCTCGAGTGCGACGTGCAGACCGGAAAGTTCCATAAGGAGCCGTGCTGATCGCGCCCGCTACGGCCAGGCTTCGATGGGCGTGCCTTCTGCTCGCCCTGGGCTGTAGCGGGCCGGCGACCCGCGAGAACCACGGCGCCCCGGCGGCGGTCGACACAACGGCCGGCCGGCAGCCGTCGTCCGCGGGCGCGCCGACGCGTGTCGAGATCCTGGACGTCGATCTGCGCCTGTTTCCCGATGCAAGCATCCACGTGATCCGGCTGGCGGGGACCGCGTCCAGCGTCCGGCCCGGCCAGCCCGTCACCCTGGACGACGAGAACGCCTATCGGATCGACGTCGAAGGCGCCGAGACCCGGATCGGCTGGGCGGACCTCTCCGCGGTCCTCAACGAGTACACGTTCGCCTTCGACGACGCGCCCGTGAACGATCTCACGCTGGCGCGCGAGGAAGACGAGGATCAGCGCGACGAGGTCGAGCTGAAAGGGGACCTCCAGGGCGTCCTCGGCCTGCCGTTCGAGATCGAAGGACGACCCGAGGTCACGCCGGACGGCCGGATCCGGATCCGGACGACGTCGGTCCAGGCCCTCGACGTCCCGGTCGGGGGGCTCATGCACGCGCTCGGCCTCGACGCGGCGGACCTCATGGGGGATCTCGAGGACCGGGGCATCGCCTTCGACGGCGACGACCTGATCCTGGACGCGAGCCGGGCCTTCCCGCCGCCGCGCATGAGCGGCCGCGCGACCGCGGTGCGCGTCGAGGACGACGGACTGTGGCTGACGCTGGGAGACCCCGGAGCGGCACCGACCCGCGGCCGCGCGAACCATCTCTGGTTCCGCGGCGGCACGATCCGGATCGGCCGCATGACCCAGACGGATGCCGATCTGCGGATCCTGGACGCCGACCCGAGCGACCCGTTCGATTTCTTCGGCGACAGGATGAACGATCAGCTCGCCGCCGGCTACGCGAAGATGCGCGCCGACGGTGGGCTCACGATGTTCGTCCCCGACTTCGCCGACATCCGCTGAACGCGCCGCGCCGGCGTGCGGCGTCCCGGGGCGCTACTGCGGGAAGCCGCCCGCCGGCTGATCGCCTCCCGCATCCGGACGCGGCTGCCGGACCTTCGGCGGCTTGCCGAAGTTGTACTGGAACGTGAGGTGAACGGACTGGGCGTCGAACCGGCGCTCGGTGATCTGCGTCAGGCTCTCGTCTCCCGCGACGACCCGGAAGCCCATCTTGTCGAAGGGATCGACCACCCGCAGGCTGAGCGACGCCTGCTCGCCGATCTTCTGCTTGAGCGTGAACATCGTCATCTTCCAGCTCGAGAACTCGCCGCCCTCGAACTCCATCGGCGCGCGGTAGAGCGTCATCGCCTGGAGGCTCAGCGATGGCGTGATCGTGGCGGTCGCGTTGATCCGGGTCGACCACGTGACCGCATTCGACGACAGGCTCGTCTCCGAGCCCCCGTTGGTGACCATCTTGAAGATATTGAAGTTGGGGATGACGTTCAGCCATCCCCCGAACTGGAGCTGGGCGTTCACGTCCGTTCCCCACGAGTCCCCCGTATCCAGGTTCTCGAAGCTGACCGAAGTCACCTCGCGACCGTCCACGACGTCGTCGGTGTCGACGATGAAGCGGATGACGTCGCTCGTGCGGCGGTAGAACGGCGAGACCTGCCACATCCCCCAGCCCGCCTGATGCGTGAAACCGAGCTCGATCGCGTCGGTGTACTCCGGGTCCAGCCGGGGATTGCCGATGAACACGTTCTGAACGTCGAAGAAGGTCGGGAACGGGTTCAGCTCCTGGGTCCCGGGCCGCCGGATGCGGCGCGAGTAGCTGAGCTTCGCCTCATCACTCTCGTTGAGCTGCCAGCTCACCACCCCGCTCGGGAAGAGGCTCCCGTAGTCGTGAGGAAAGCTCTGGTCCTCGTTCGCCAGGACGAAGTCGCGGGTCGCGTACTCGGCGCGAAGACCGGCCTGGAGCTCGAACTTTCCGATCCCGTGGCTCACGACCGCGTAGGCGGCCTCGACGTGCTCCTCGAAGTCGAACGCGTTCGAGAGATCGCTCTCGACGAGCTCCCCGGTTCCCAGCTCGTCCTCGAGGACGAGGTAATCGCGGTCGAGCCAGCGCGCGTTCCCCTTCCAGCCGAGCTCGAGCTTGGAGCGCTCGCCGAGCGGCCGCACGTAGTCGACCTGCCCGGTCAGCTCGCGGGTCAGCGCGTCGGTGTCCCTCAGCTCGATCTCGGTGCGGGGACTCGACGCCTCGAACGGCTGCCGCCAGAAGGTCGACGAGTCGTCGTCGGCCGAGCGGTTGAAGCGGGCCTCGGCGGAGATCTCGTGACGCCGGGCATCGAGCGTGCGCTTGAACGCGAGCGTCCAGTCGAACACGAGGCCGTCGTTCTCGCTTTCTCGGAGCCGGTCGTACTCGTCCAGCTGCGTGCCGTCGCCGTCCAGCTCGATGTACTCGTTCCGCGAATCGTCAGTCGCGCCGCGCTTGTTCAACGAGAGGATGTTCGTGACCACGTCCCGGTCGTTCAGCTTGTAGTCGACCGTGGCGCCGAGGTTGTGGCCGTTCCGGCTCGTCTCGCCGAAGACGTCCTGCTCGGTGACCGAGAGGAGCGCCTCGAGGGCGTCGAACCGCTCGCGGTCGTTGATCCCGTCGATCGAGCGCTGGTCGTAGTTGAATCCGTAATTCGTGAACAGCGTGATCGGCCCGCTCTGGTAGCCGAAGGTTCCCGAGGCGTTGTAGCGGTCCTGCGGCGATCCGGCGAGCGTGAACCCGCCGCTCGTCCCCAGGTCCACGTTCTGCTTCATCACGATGTTGATGATCCCGGCCATCCCTTCGGGATCGTAGCGGGCCGAGGGCGTCGGCACGACCTCGATCCGATCGATCACGTTGGCCGGGAGCTGCTGGAGATACGAGGCGAGCTGGTCGCCCGAGACGGGCGCGGGCCGCCCGTTGATGTGGATCGCGACGTTCTCGTTCCCCCGCAGGCTGACCTTCCCGTCCTGGTCGACGTTGACCGACGGCACCGCCACGAGCACCTCGCTCGCGTTGGAGGCGGCGGGCGCGACGTCCTTGGCGGCGTAGCTGTTCCGGTCCGGCTCGATGGCCACCGCGGGCCTCTCGACCTGAACGTCGATTCCCTCGACCGCCACCGGGGAGGGAGCCATGCGGATCGTCCCGAGGTCGATCGGGACCCCGGGCGCGACCGTGAACTCGGCGCTCGAATGGGCTTCGTACCCGATCGACGTGACCTGGACGCGGTAGGAGCCGGACGGCAGGCCCTGAACGCGGAACGAGCCGTCCTCGTGGGCGATGTCCCCCGAGACGATCGCGCCGTCCTTCCAGACGGCTACGGAGGCGCCGTAGAGCGGGGCGCCGTCCCGGTCCACGACGGCGCCCCTGACCTCGCCGGAGGCCGGGGCCGCGGGCGGGCCGGCCGGTCGACCGGCCGGGTTCTGCGCGAAGAGCGGGGTGAAGCCGAACAGGGCGAGTCCGAAGAAGACGACGAGGATGCGATTCATGGCCAGCTCTTTCATCGAGAATGTGATGAGCGGATGCGGTGCGTCCCCTCTATGACGCCGAAGACGGGCCCGGCGTTGGGTTCGGCTTCGAAATCGGCCGGATCCCCGGAGCCTTCGGGGTCGACGGGACGGCTGGGGTCCGGTCTTGCATAGAGGTACTATACATTGAAGCACTATGTATGTCAACCGCTCCGGCCGTTCGCTTCACCGTGCTTTCTGCGTGCGGACTTCTGGAGAGGAGAACGCGTTCGACCCGCGGAAGGTTTCAGCCCGCCGGATCAGGCGCGAATGCCGGCGACCGCCGAGCGGATCGCCGCGATGCGCTCCGCGGGCTCTCCGCGAAAAACGCCCGAGCCGCTGACGAGGACGTCGGCGCCGGCCTCGACCGCCGCCGCCGCGTTGGCGGCCGTGATCCCGCCGTCGACCTCGAGGAGGGGCCGCGCGCCCGCCGCGAGCGCGTCGATCCGCTCCCGAGCGGCGCGCAGCCGATCGAGCGCGGCCGGGATGAAGGCCTGCCCCGCCCAGCCCGGATCCACGCTCATCACGAGCACGAGGCCCGCCGTCTCCCACGCGGCGTCGAGCGCCGCGAGCGAGGTGCCGGGGTTGATCGCCACGCCGGCCGTGACGCCGAGCTCGCCGAGCCGCTGGAGCCGGCGGTGGAGGTGCGGCGCGACCTCGACGTGGATCGTGATCCCCGTGGCGCCGGCCTCGACGTACTCGTCGAAGTACTGCTCGGGCCGTTCGACCATGAGGTGGGCGTCGATGGGGAGCCGCGTCACGCGCCGGATCGCACGGATGACGTCGGCCCCGAACGTGAGATTCGGGACGAAGTGACCGTCCATGACGTCGACGTGGATCCAGTCGGCGCCGCCGCGCTCGGCGGCGGTCACGGCGTCGGCGAGCCGACCGAGGTCGGCCGCGAGGACCGAAGGCGCGACGATCACGCGGGGAGACCGGGCGCTCAGAAGGTCTCGTCGTCGGCGGAGGGGACGTCGGGCGTCGGCTGCTCGTCCGGAGGGGGTCCCGGGTCGATGAGATCCGGTCGACCCCGCTCGCGCTCGTTGTCCGGCGTCTCTTCGGCCGCAGCGTCGGTCGGCAGGCCTTCGGCTTCCGGCGCCGGGGCCGCCGCCGGCCGCCGCGCCGGCGGCGCCTTCTCCGGTCCGAGCTCGAGCCGGACGGCGCTGCCCGTCCGGATCCGCCGCCGGGCCCCGGGCTCCTGCCCGGTGACGACGATCTCGCGCTCCCCGAGCTCGCCCGAGTCGGCCACGGCGACGCTCGTCACTTCGCCGACCGTGAGGCCGAAGATCTCGAGCGTGTCCCGCGCCGCCGCCTGCGGCAGGCCGCGAACGTCGGGCATCTCGACCATCGTCCCGCCGCGGCTGAGGCTCAGCACGACGCTCATGCCGTCCCCGTCGACCGGCGTGCCCGCGGGCGGATCGGAGCGCACGACGACGTTCTGCGGCAGGAGCTCGCTCGCCTCGCGTTCGACCCCTTCGACCTCGACGCCGATCTGGTGGAGCATCGAGCGCGCGCGATCGAGGTCCAGACCCGCGAGGTTCGGGATCCGCGTGTCCGGCGCCCCGAGGCTCACGAGCGTGAACACCGTGTCCCCGGCGGCGAGATAGCTGCCCGGCGGCGGGATCTGATAGATGACGTCACCCTCGTCGATCTCGTCCGAGTACTGGCGACCGCTCGCGACGACGTCGTACCCCTGCTGCTCGCCTTCCCACTCCGCTCGATCGAGCGCGAATCCGGTCAGGTCGGGGACGCGACCCAGGCGGCTCTCGGCCAGCGTCTCGGGGAGCAGGAAGAGCTGCACGCCGAGGTAGCCGAGCGCGCCCGCCCCCACCGTGGCGACGATCAGCGCGATCGGGACCTGCCAGGTGGCGCTCCGGCTCCGCTCTACCATCTCGCGACGGTCGCGGAAATCCCGCTCGCCGAGGCCGAAGCGTCGGCTCCACGACGGACGGGGCCCCTTCATCGCGCCTCCCGGACGAGGCGCGCCGCGAACATCCCGTCGGCGTCGTCGGCCCACGGGCGCGTGACGAGCCACGGCCCGTCGGCGATTGCCGCGGGCACGCGCGCGCCGATCGGATCGAGGCGGAACTCCGCGTGGGCGGCCAGGAATCCGTTCACGACGTCCTCGTTCTCCTCCGGTTCGAGCGAGCAGGTGGCGTAGATCAGCACCCCGCCTTCGGCCACGCGTTCCGCGAGGCCCTCCAGGACCTCGCGCTGAAAGGCCGCGAAGCGCGGGAGGTCATCGGGCCGCCGGCGCCAGCGCGCGTCGACCCGTCGACGGAGGACCCCGGTCCCCGAGCACGGCACGTCGGCGAGGACGAGGGGGAAAGCCGCCGCCGTCGGCGGCCGCCGTGCGTCCCCCGCCGCCAGTCGCGCGCCTTCGATGCCGAGCCGCAGGGCGGATTCCCGCACGCGCTCGAGCCGCGCCGGATCCGCGTCGAGGGCGAGCGCGCGGACCGCTCCGCCGGCGCGTTCCAGGAGCCCGACGAGCTTACCGCCCGGCGCCGCGCACGCGTCGAGGAGCCATCCCTCCCGCGGCGGATCCGCGGCCTCGACGACCCACTGGGCGCCCGCGTCCTGCACCCAGAACCAGCCCTCGCTCCACCCCGGCAGGGCTTCCGGCGCCGCGCCCGCGTCGATCACGACCGCGTCGGGCTTCCGCGCGTGGAGCCGCGCGTCGTGCCCCGCCTCGCGGAGCCGCGCGACGACGTCCGCGGGCTCCGCCCGGCCCCGATTCACCTTGAGGTGGAGGGGCGGCGGGAGGTTGTCGCGCGCGAGCAGGGCGCGAGTCGCTTCGAGCCCGTGGCGCGCGAGCCAGCGCTCGATCATCCACTCCGGGTGCGAGTGCTCGATCGCGAGGCGCGTCACGGGATCCGCGCCGTCGGGCAGAGGCTCCGGATCCGCGCGGGCGAGGTTCCGGAGGACCGCGTTGACGACGCTCGCCGCCCAGCGGGAGACCTTCGGCGGCGTCTCGCCCCGGACCAGCTTCACGCTCTCGTCGACCGCCGCCCATGGCGGCACCCCGCTCATGAAGCGCACCTGATACGCGCCCAGCTCGAGGATCGCGAGCACGTCCGGCGGCAGCGCCTCGGCGGGCTTCCGCAGGTGCCGCTCGAGCTCCCAGCGGAGCCGCTTCCGCCAGCGGATCGCGCCGTAGGCGAGCTCCATCAGGAACGGTCGCGCGCGCCGGTCGATCCGGCCCGCGTGACGGGCGAGGCTCTCGTCCGCGCGCGCGCCGCGGCGCACGTCCCGGAGCACCGCGAGCGCGGCCCTGCGCTCAGGGCTCGCGGGCAGGCTCCCGGCGTCCGACCGGTCGCCCCGGGTCGGTACCCTAGGCGCCGACCCGACCCGCGATCGGACTCGACGGAGAGGCGTACGCACGTTTCTCCATGCGGCCGGCCTCGAACGCCAGGCGTCCGGCTTCGACCGCGAGCCGCATCGCGACGGCCATCCGCACCGGATCCCGCGCCTTCGCGATCGCCGTGTTCATCAGGATCCCGTCCACTCCGAGCTCCATCGTGGCGGCGGCGTCCGACGCGGTGCCCACCCCCGCGTCGACGATGACCGGAACCGACACCGCCTCGAGGATGAACCCGATCCCGATCGGATCGACGAGGCCGAGTCCGGAGCCGATCGGCGAGGCGAGCGGCATGACCGCGGCCGCACCCGCCTCCTCGAGCCGCCGGGCGACGACCGGGTCGTCGCTCGTGTATGGCAGGACGGTGAACCCCTCGCCGGCCAGCGTCTCCGTCGCGCGCAGGAGCTCGACGACGTCGGGGTAGAGGGTCTTCTCGTCGCCGATCACCTCGAGCTTCACGAAGTCGCTCAGACCCGCGGCGCGTCCCAGGCGCGCGACCCGTATCGCCTCGTCGGCGGAGTAGCAGCCCGCGGTGTTCGGGAGGATCAGGACCTTCTCGGGATCGAGCCAGTGGAGCAGGCTCTCGTCCTTCGACGCGTCGAGGTCGACGCGCCGGACCGCGACCGTGATGATCTCGGCCCCCGAGGCCTCGAGCGCCGCCGTCATCGTCCGCGGCGAGTCGTACTTCCCCGTGCCGATGATGAGCCTCGAGCCGAACGTCCGGTCGCCGAGCGCGAGGAAGTCCGCCGGGGTCCGACGTTCCGGGCTCATCCCCCACCCACGAAATGCACGATCTCGAGCGCGTCGCCCGGCGCGAGCGGGGTCCGCTCGAACTCCGCGCGCGACAGGATCGCGCCGTTCCTCTCGACGACGACGAGGTCCGGGTCGAGATCGTGCGCGGCGAGGAACTCCGCCACCGTGGCGCCGGCCGCGACCGCGCGCGTCACTCCGTTGGCGCGGACCTCGAACGCAGGGCGGTGCTCCGTCCGAATCGAAGCGCTCTCGCTCATCGCGCACGAATGTAACGCGTCATCCCGCGCGGCGCCGAAGCGCGGCGAGAAACGCGCGCGCGGCCGCGAACGGATCGTCGGCCCCCCAGAGCGCGCGGATCGCCGCGACCCCGTCGGCGCCCGCCTCCCGCGCCTCGATCGCGCGCTCCGGCGTCATCCCTCCGATCGCGATCAGCGGGCGCTCCAGCCCCTCGGCCGCGAGCGCGGCGCGGACGGCCGCGAGGAGCGCGGTGCCGGACGCCGCGCGGCGCGGGTGGCTCGCGCTCGGGAAGATCGTCCCCACGACGAGCCGGTCGGCCCCCTCCCGGGCGGCGGCGAGCGCGGCCTCGACGGAATGCACCGAGCGGCCGATCCGGATCCCGTTTCCAGCCGCGCGGCGGGCGCCCGCGACCGAGAGCCCGCCCTCGGGAAGCTGGACCGCGTGCGCGCCCGCGAGCGCGGCGACGTCCGCGCGCTCGCCGACCCAGAGCTCGGCGCCCGCCGCCAGGCAACGGGAGCCGGCGGACCGGGCGAGATCGAGGAACGCCCGGGCGCCCGACCGGCCGGCGCGGATCCAGATCGCGGGGCAGCCCGCGGCGAGGAGCGCGGCGAGGCGCGCGTCGAAGTCCGCGCGCGCGACCCGCTCGTCGTCGGTCGCCGCGACGAGCGACGGGACGGCTCCCCTCATCGACCGACGCCGGGCGGCCCCAGCCGCTCGCCGACCCGGACGCCACGGCCCCGCGCCCATTCGGCGCCCGACATCCGCCGCGCTCCGGCGGGCTGGACGACGTCGAGGCGGAGCGCGCCCGCACCGGTCCGCACGACCGGCGCCGGATCGAGCGTCAGGATCTCTCCCGGGGCGCCCGTCGGACCGGCCCCCGCGGCGTCCGCCGCGAGGCTCGCGCGGAACAGCTTGAGGCGCCCGCCGCGCCAGGTCGTCCACGCGCCCGGCGACGGATCGAAGGCCCGCGCGGCGCGCTCGATCGACTCGGCGGGAAGCGACCAGTCGACCGCGGCGTCTCCGGTCGAGACCTTCGCCGCGTACGTCGCGCGGGCCGCGTCCTGCGGCGTTTCGTCGAGCGTCCCGTCCGCGAGCCGGTCGAGCGCCTCGACGGCGAGTCGCCCGCCGAGCTCGGCGAGACGCGCGGTCAGGGACGCCGCCGTGTCCTCGGGACCGATCGGCGTCGTCGCCTGGAGGCAAATCGCGCCGCTGTCGAGCCCCTCCTCCATGCGCATGATCGTGATCCCCGTCTCCGCCCGACCGTCGAGGATCGCGCGCGTCACGGGAGCCGCGCCGCGGTAGTCGGGGAGCAGCGAGGCGTGGACGTTGAGCGAGCCGTGGCGCGGCAGGGCCAGGATCTCCGGGGACAGGAGCGCGCCGTAGGCGGCGACGAGGGACACGTCCGGATCGAGCGCGGCGAGCGCGGCCTCGAGCTCCTCCCCGCGCGGGCGCCGCGGCGCGAGGACCGGCACGCCGGTCGATTCGGCGAGCGCGGCTACCGGCGTCGGCCGCTCGCGCCGGCCGCGGCCGGTCGGACGCGGCGGTCGGGTCACGACGCCCACGACCTCGTGCCGGCTCGACAGGACGGCATCGAGGACGGTGACGGCGAACTCGGGGCTTCCCCAGAAGACGACGCGCACGACGGGGCCGGAGCCGGAGGCGCTCGGCGCCTAGCCCTCGGCGACCTCGATTCCCTGCTCGGCCATCGAGCGACGCCACTCGCGGACGACCATGCGGCGCTTGAGGGGTCCGAGATAATCGATGAACAGGATGCCCTCCAGGTGGTCGATCTCGTGCTGCAGGGCGCGCGCGAGGAGGTCGGTTCCCGTCACGGTCCGCGATTCGCCGTGGCGGTCCTGGTACTCGACGTCGACCACGGCGGCGCGCTCGATCGTCTCGGTCAGCCCGGGAATCGACAGGCAACCCTCCTCGCTCTGGATCATACCGTCCGTCCGCACGATGCGCGGGTTGACGAGCTCCAGCACACGGCTCCCGTCCCGTTCTTCGCTGACGTCGATCACGGTGGCGCGGCGCGCGTCGCCGACCTGCGGGGACGCCAGCCCCACCCCGTCGGCTTCGTACATCGTCTCGACCAGGTCTTCGAGGAACGACGTCAGCTCGGCGTCGAATCTCTCGACCGGAACCGTCTTCCGGCGCAGGATCGGATCCCCGAGGAGCCGGATTCCGCGGATCACTTCGACTCGACCTCCTCGACGCGCGGCGTCGCGACGCGCACGACCTTCGAGCGCTCGACGTCGATCTTCACGTTTTCGGCGATCCTGAGAGAAACCTTATCGGCGTCGAGCGACATGATGCGCCCGTAGATCCCTCCCATCGTGACGACCTCGTCGCCCTTCTTGAGGTTGCGCACCATTTCGCGATGCTTCTGCTGCTCCTTCTGCTGCGGACGGATCAGAAGGAGCCACAGGATCGCGATCATGGCCACGATCGGAAGCATCGAAGCGAGCAGCCCCGTCAGGCCGCCCCCGCCCTGGCCGGGGGAGCCCATCGCGAGCAGGAACGTCAGGTCGTGCATGACACCTCCGGTTGTGGAGTTCTCGTGTAGCGATCGATCCAGCCCGCGGCCCAGGCCTCGAGCTCGCCGGCTAACGTGGCGGCGCGCGCGGCGGCCACGAGATCGGTGAGGAACGCGACGTTGTGGTGCGAGAGGAGCCGCGGACCCAGCATCTCGCGACTGCGGAACAGGTGCCGGATGTATCCCCGGCTCCAGGTGCCGCACACCGCGCAGCCGCATTCGGGATCGAGCGGCCGGTCGTCCTCGGCGAATCGCGCGTTCTCCACGTTGACGCGGCCGTCCCGCGTGAACGCCGCGCCCGTCCGCCCCTGCCGTGTGGGGGCGACGCAATCGAACAGATCGACTCCGCGGGCGATGGCGGCCACGACGTCCTCGGGGAAGCCGACGCCCATGAGATATCGCGGCCGGTCGTCGGGCATCTCGGGGACCGTGACCTCGAGCGTCTCGACCATGAGCGGCCTCTCCTCGCCCACCGAGAGCCCGCCGATCGCGTAACCCGGCAGCTCGAGCTCCGCGAGCCGGCGCGCGCTCTCGCGGCGGAGTCCGGGATAGACGGAGCCCTGCACGATCCCGTAGAGCCGCTGGCGCCAGGGCCAGGGCGCAGCGGCCTGGATGCGCGCGTGGGCGAGCGCGGATCGCTCCGCCCAGCGCGCGGTGCGCTCCATCGCCGCGCGCGCGAACGCCTCGTCACAGGGGTACGGCACGCAGTCGTCGAGCGCCATGACCACGTCGGCGCCGAGGGCGGCCTCGATCTCCATCACGCCCTCGGGCGTGAAGCGGTGGAGCGACCCGTCGAGGTGCGAGCGGAAGGTGACGCCGTCCTCGTCGATCTCGGCGAGCGTGGCCAGGCTGAATACCTGAAACCCGCCGCTGTCCGTCAGGATCGGGCCTTCCCACCCCATGAAGGCGTGGAGCCCCCCCAGCCGCCGCACGACCTCCGATCCCGGCCGGAGGTGCAGGTGATAGGCGTTGGCGAGGACGATGCCCACACCCGCCTCCCGGAGCTCCCTCGGGGCGAGCCCCTTGACCGTCGCCTGCGTGCCGACGGGCATGAAGGCCGGCGTCGGGACCTCGCCACGGTCGGTCGAGAGCGTCCCGGCCCGGGCCGCGCCGTCGGTCGCGTTCACGATCCAGTGCATCGGGTGGAAGATATGCGGCGCAGGTCCCGATGTCCCACCGGCTTGACGGGGGGCCCGAATCCGGATAGGATGCGTCCGCTATCGACGATTGAGACTCGGTCTCAACGCATCGAGGGCTTTCTTTCGACGACCATTCCCGGGGCGCGGCGATCGTCCGGCCCGGGGCGACCTCCGCAGCCGGGGCTCCCATGCCGACGCGCAGCGCGTTGATCCTGCTCTCGCTCTTCGCCCTCGCCTCTCCGCTCGCCGCGCAGGATCGCGTCGGCGTCGACGCCGACACCTCCGGGGACGCGCTCGCGCCCGGCCGGAACCTGGCCCTGTCGCTCGAAGGCGGTGCCCGGGAGGCGTCGGGGGCCCGCGCCGCGATCGTCGTCGCGCACGGCGCCGGGACGATCTGGAACGACCGCGTGCGCGAGGTCGCGCGGGGGGCCGCGACCGGGGACCCGGTCGAGGTGGCGTTCCTGATGGGGCCCGGGGCCGAGGCGCGACCGTTCCAGAACGTCGTCGCCGATCTCGTCGAGCGCGGCGCCTCCGAGATCGTGATCGTCCCGCTCCTCGTCTCCAGTCACAGCGGCCATTACGACCAGCTCCGCTGGCTGGCCGGCGAGATCGATTCGCTCGACCCGTACATGCGCCATCATCTCGAGATGGCCGGCATCACCCGTCCCGCGGCCGGGCCGCGCGTCATGCTCGCCGCGGCGCTCGACGACGCCCCGGAGCTGGCCGAGGTGCTCGCCGACCGGGCGCTCGCGCTCGCCGAATCTCCCGCCGACCAGGCGCTGTTCCTGATCGGGCACGGCCCGAACACGGCCGAAGACCATGCCCGCTGGATGGCGGACCTGCGGCCCGTCGCGGAGCGCGTCCGGGACGCGACCGGCTTCCGCGACGTGAAGGTGGGCCTCGTGCGGGACGACGCGCCGGCCCAGGTGCGGACCGAAGCGGTCCGGGGGATCCGCGAGATCATCGCGCTCCAGCACGACCTGACGGGGCGGCCCGTGGTCGTCGTCCCGGTCCTCGTGAGCGAGGGGAGCCTGAGCCGCGAGAAGATCCCCGCGGATCTCGACGGGCTTGTGGTCGTCTATACCGGCGAGCCCATCCTTCCCCACCCGGCGCTGGCGGAGTGGATCGCGCGCCGAATCGCCGATCCCGGCCGCGCCGAGGTCGCGGGCGGCGTCCCCTGACCGCGCGTTACGCCCCTAGCGCCGCGATCACCTTCTCGATGACCGCCTTGCGCCGGGCCAGCCGATCCCGGAAATCCTTCCGCTCCGTGTCGGACATCTCCATCCGGAGGTCCGCGAGCTCGCTGTCGAGGATCGTGCGCAGGATCTGTCGCTCTTCGTCGTCGAGTTCGATCTCCATGCCGCGAGAGTAGCCCGCGCGGACCGTTTCGGCTATCCGGCTCCCGTTCGCGGCGCGGCGTTCAGAGAATGAGCATCGCGTCCCCGTACGAGTAGAACCGATACCCTTCGCGGACGGCGTGGCGGTACGCCTCGAGCACGAGCTCCCGGCCGGCGAACGCAGAGACGAGGAGGAGGAGCGTCGAGCGCGGCAGGTGGAAGTTCGTGACGAGCGCGTCGACCCAGCGGAACTCGTGGCCCGGCGTGATGAAGAGGTCGGTCCAGCCCTCCGCCGCGGCGGGACCGTCCTTCCAGCCGCGGGCCGCGGACTCGAGCGCGCGGACGACCGTCGTCCCGACCGCGATCACGCGCCCGCCGGCTGCGCGCGTGTCGGCGAGGACCTCGGCCGTCTGCCGTCCGACCCGGTACCACTCCGCTTCCATCGCGTGCTCCTCGGCGCGCTCCGCGGTCACCGGCCGGAACGTGCCCGGACCCACGTGGAGCGTGATCGCCGCCCGCTTCACGCCCCGGGCCGCAAGCGCCTCGAGAAGCTCGGGAGTGAAATGGAGGCCGGCGGTCGGCGCCGCCACCGCGCCCCGATGGCGCGCGTAGACGGTCTGATACCGCTCGCGGTCCTCGGGCTCGTCGGGCCGGTCGATGTAGGGCGGCAGGGGAACGTGGCCATGCGCCCCGATCCACGCCCACGGATCGCCGGGGACGTCGAGCCGCACGAGGCGCCCTCCCGAGGGCAGACGCTCCAGGATCTCGACGACGGCGTCCGGCGCCGGCGCGCCCTCGCGACCGAGGAGCTCGAGGGCGTCGCCCGGCCGCGCCTTGCGCGCGGGTCCGGCCATCGCCTCCCATTCCCGGCCCTCCGCGCGGCCCGGATCCGCTCCGCCCCGCGGGCGGACGAGGAGGATCTCGACCTCCGCCCCGCCCGGCCGCCGGGCTCCGAGACGCGCCGGAAAGACCCGGGTGTCGTTGACCACCAGGAGGTCGCCCGCGCGGAGCCGCTCGCCGAGCGCCCCGAATCGAGCGTCGACGAAGGATCGCGCGCCGCGATCGAGGACCAGCAGCCGGCTCGCGCCGCGCGGGTCCGCGGGCCGCTGCGCGATCCGCTCGCGCGGGAGCGCGTAGTCGAAATCATCCATCCGCATGGTCGGAAGATCCGCCCGCACGGACGCGCGCGTCTAGTGACTCAGGGCGCTAGCGCCAGAAGATGTTCAGCAGGATGCTGATGACGAGCGACAGGATGAGGCAGGTGGCGAGCGGGAAATACAGGGTCCCGTGGTCGCGCCGGATCAGGAAGTCGCCGGGGAGGCGCCCCACGAAGGGGATCCGCGGGCCCAGGAGGAAGAGACCCCCCAGCAGGATCAGCGCGATCCCGAAGAAGATCAGGATCCGCCCGAGCTCGCCCACGCGGGATCGCCTTCCGCCAGCCGGTCGATCTCCCGCACGCGATCGACGCAGACCACGAGATCCTGACTGCCGTCGTCGAGGTCGCGCCAGCAGGCCACGTAGTCCATGACTCGCTGCTGGACCGCGGGGGTCGGCCGCGTCTCCTTCTCGAGGAACTTGAAGCACACCGTCCCCAGGTTGATCGCGAACTGCCGCTCGATCCGGCGCAGCGCGCGGCACATCCCGAGCTTGCGCGTGTCGTCCACGCGCCGGAAATGGCGCGCGATGCGAAGGGCGGAATTGCCGTGGCGCTCGAAGCGGTGGGCCGCGGTTTCGACCTGCTCGCGGGTGAGGACGATGAGCTGCATGAGTGAGCCGAATATTGGGACGCAGCGCCGCGAGCGCAACGCGGGAAGGGCGGCGCGCGCGACGCGCGGAGTCCGCTAGTCGCGGAAGAGCTCGGGCTGATCCCCGCCCGGCACCTCGGGCGGCCGGCCGGGAAGGCCGAGATGGGCATAGGCCCTGGCGGTCGCCACGCGCCCGCGCTGGGTGCGATGCAGGAAGCCGCTCTGGATGAGGAACGGCTCGTGGACCTCTTCCAGCGTGTCCGCGTCCTCGCCGACCGCCACCGCGAGCGAGCCGACACCGACCGGGCCGCCGCCGAACTTCTCGATCAGCGCGGTCAGGATCCGCGTGTCCATCTCGTCGAGCCCCAGCTCGTCGACCTCGAGCGCGCGGAGCGCGTCGCGTGCGATCGCGCCCGTAATGCGCCCCTTCCCCTTCACCTGCGCGTAGTCCCGCGCCCACTTGAGCAGCCGGTTCGCGACGCGCGCGGTGCCGCGCGAGCGGCCCGCGATCACCTCCACGGCGTCGCCCTCGATCTCGACGCCGAGGATCCGCGCCGAGCGGCGGACGATCTCCGCGAGCTCGTCGGAGGAATAGAAATCGAGCCTCGCGGCGTGCTCGAACCGCGAGCGCAGGGGCCCCGTCAGGAGCCCGCGCTTCGTCGTCGCCCCGACGAGCGTGAAGCGCTCGAGCGGCAGCGTGATCGAGCGCGCGGCGGGCCCGGAGTCGATCAGGATGTCGAGCTGGAACTCCTCCATGGCCGGATAGAGGTACTCTTCGACCACGGTGCGCAGACGATGGATCTCGTCGATGAACAGGACGTCGCCCGCCTCGAGGCCCGTGAGGAGGCCGGCCAGGTCGCCCGGCTTCTCGAGCACGGGTCCGCTCGTCACGCGGATCTTGCCGCCCATCTCGCGCGCGAGGATGTGCGCGAGCGTCGTCTTCCCGAGACCCGGAGGGCCCGAGAACAGGCAGTGCCCGAGGGGCTCGCCGCGCTGACGCGCGGCCTCGATCGAGATCCTGAGGTTCTGCTTGAGCTTCTCCTGGCCCGCGAACTCCTCGAGCGTGCGCGGCCTGAGCGTCTCCTCGAAGGCCGCTTCCTCGGGCGTCGCCGGCTCCGGCCGCGTGGACTTGCGACCCTGCAGGGAGGACTGGAACCCGGGGCGGCGGGGATCGCTCATGCGCGCCCGCTACTCGCGGATCGAGGACAGCGCCCGGCGCGTGAGATCCGCGGCCGGCGCGTCGGGCGCATCGGCGAGCGACGCCTGCACGGCGCGCTCCGCCATCGTGCGGCCGATGCCCAGCGCGATCAGCGCCTTGACCGCGTCCTCGCCGTTCGTCGTGAGCGCCACCGGCTCGCCGTCCTCGGCCTCGATCTCGGCGAAGTCGCCCATCTTGTCCTTGAGCTCGAGCACGAGCCGCTCGGCGGTCTTCTTCCCCACGCCGCTGATGCCGGTCAGCGTCGCGAGGTCCTGGCGCCGGATCGCGGCGACGAAGCGCTCGGGGGTGAGCCGCGACAGCACGTGGAGCGCGAGGCGCGGCCCGACACCGCTCACGCCGACCAGCGTCTCGAACAGCCGCCGCTCGCGGGCGGACGCGAAGCCGTACAGCGTGAGCTCGTCCTCGCGCACGTGGAGGTGCGTAACGAGGATCGCTTCCTCGCCCTCGGCGGGCAGCGCCTCGTAGGTCGAGAGCGGGATCGAGACCCGCCAGCCGATCCCGCCGACTTCGAGCGTCACCTCGTCGATCGATTTCCGCGCGAGGCGCCCGCGCAGGGAGCCGATCACCGCGACCTCCCGTTGCCGGGGCCGCGCCGATCGGCGCCGGCATCCCGCGCCACCTCGCGCGCGCCACGGTTCAGGTGACAGAGCGCGAGCGCGAGGCTGTCGGTCGCGTCGCGCGGCACGTGTCCGGCCGGCATGTGGAGGAGCGTGGAGACCATCCACGCGATCTGGGTCTTCGACGCGCGACCTGTGCCGACGACCGACTGCTTGACCTCGCGCGGCGTGTACTCGTGCACCGGAAGCCCGGCTTTTCGCGCCGCCAGAACGAGGACCCCTCGCGTCTGGCTCATGACGGCCAGCGTGCGGACGTTCTTTCCCAGGAACGCGTTTTCGATGACGACCTCGGCGGGATGGTACGCCCGGATCACGTCGGTGAGCCCGTCGAACACCGACACGAGCCGGTCCGCCAGGGTTCCCGCCCCGCCCGGGATCGTGCCGCAATCCACGCACGCGATTCCGCCGCCGCGGAACTCGACGACGCCATAACCGGTGATCGCGCTGCCCGGATCGACGCCGAGCACGCGCACGAGCGCTATCCCACCTCGGCGAGGATCTTCTCGTCGATGTCGAAGTTGGCGGCGACCTTCTGCACGTCGTCCTCGTCTTCGAGCGCGTCCACGAGCTTGAGCACCCGCTCCGCCGTCGATCCCTCGACCGAGACGGTGCTCCTGGGGATCATCGCGAGCTCCGCCTCCTCGGCCTCGATGCCGGCCTCGTGGAGCGCGTCCTGGACGGCCTGGAACGCGGTGAACGGAGTCATCACGCGCACGAAGCCTTCTTCCTCGATCACGTCCTCGGCGCCGGCATCGATCGCGGCCAGCATGACGCTCTCGGCGTCGTGGCGCGAGGCGTCCACGAGGATCTGACCCTTCGGGTCGAACATCCAGGCCACCGAGCCGTCCTTGCCGAGGTTGCCGCCGTGCTTGGTCAGGAGATGCCGGATCACGGCCACGGTCCGGTTCTCGTTGTCGGTCAGGCACTCGATGAACAGCGCCACACCGCCCGGAGCGTATCCCTCGTACGTCACGCGCGTGTAGCTCACGCCTTCCAGCTCGCCGGTCCCGCGCTTGATCGCCTTGTCGATGTTGTCCGAGGGCATGTTCTGCGCTTTGGCGTTGTCGACCGCCGTGCGCAGGCGCGGGTTCGCCTCCGGATCGCCGCCTCCTTCACGCGCCGCGACCGTGATCTCCTTGATCAGCCGCGTGAAGACCTGACCGCGCTTCGCGTCGGCCGCCCCCTTCTTGCGCTTGATCGTGGACCATTTGCTGTGACCGGACATGGATCCCCTCGAACGGAGCGTTCAGCGGAACGGGGTCTGTGCGGGGAAATATAGTCCCGGTGGAACGGCCGCTCCAACGCCGCGGGCGCGGCTGCGGCAAGTGGCGTTTCGCGAGGGGTCAGGCGCGAATCCGCTTGACCGTCCATTCGTGACCGCACCCGGCGACCGGGCACGAGTAACGGATCATCCGCTGACCGTCCTGGGAAACGATCTGCCACTCCTCGGGAACCAGATGGACCGGACAGCGGAACTTGGTGACCGGAGCCGCCCCCCAGTCCTCTTCGGGAACGGCGTACCAGCCGTCCTCGGGCACGACCGGATCCGGCTCGGTATGAGGTCGCTCCTCCATGGCCGCCGGGCTGTGCAAGCTTGGGGCCGTCGGCCGACCGGCGTTCGGGTCAGTGCCGGATGCCGGCCCCGGCCCGCTCCTCCTCGGCCTCGGCGACGATCCGCTCGGCGATGTGCGCGGGGACTTCCTCGTACCCGCGGAACGCGCGCACGTGGTCGCCCCGGCCCTGAGTCAGCGAGCGCAGGTTCGTCGAGTAGCGGTACAGCTCGGCCTGGGGCACGTGAGCCTGGACCCTCTGCTTTCCCGTGCCGGCGGGCTCCATGCCCAGGATCCGCCCGCGGCGCTGATTGAGATCGCCGATCACGTCGCCCAGGTATTCGTCCGGCGTGACGACGGTCACGTCCATGACCGGCTCGAGCAGCACGGGGTCGGCGCGCTCGGTGGCGTGCTGGAAGGCCATCGAGCCCGCGATCTTGAACGCCATCTCGCTGGAGTCGACCGTGTGGTACGACCCGTCGTAGAGCTCGACCCTCAGGTCGACGACCGGGTAGCCGGCGAGAACGCCTTTTTCGAGCGCCTCCTGGATCCCCTTGTCGACCGCGGGAATGAACTTCTGCGGGATCGCTCCACCCGTGATCTGATTGACGAACGCGTACCCCTCCCCGCGACTCTGCGGGATGATGCGGATCCAGCAGTCGCCGAACTGGCCGCGCCCGCCGGTCTGCTTCTTGTAACGACCCTGGGCCTCCGCGCGCCGGCGGATCGTCTCGCGATACGCGATCCGGGGCTGCTTCATGTGCGCCTTGACGTTGAACTTCCGCTCCATGCGCTCGAGCACGACCTGGAGATGGAGCTCGCCCATCCCCCGGATGATCGTCTGTCCGAGCTCGGGGTTGTAGGCGTGGATGAAGGTGGGATCTTCCTCGTGGAGCTTGGCGAGCGCGTTCCCGATCTTCTCCTCTTCACCCTCCTTGTCGGGCTCGATCGCGACCGAGATCACCGGCGTCGGGAAGTCGATGCCGCGCAGGAGGACCGGATTCTCGCGCGCGGAGAGCGTGTCGCCGGTGTGGGTCGCCTTGAGCTTGGGCACCACGCCGATGTCGCCGCTCTGGAGATAGGGCACCTCCGTCCGGTCCTTGCCCTGCATGATCCCGATGTGGGCCAGCCGCTCGTCGTGCTGGCGGGTCGCATTCCGGAGATCCGCCCCGCTCGCCACCTTCCCGCTGAAGACCCGGAAGTACGAAAGCTCGCCGACGTGCGGCTCGGTCGTGGTCTTGAAGACGAGCGCGCTGGTCGGCGAATCGCCGTTCGGAGCGAGAAAGACCTTTTCGTCGGAGCCGGGCCGCGTGGCGCGGATTTCCGGCCGCTCGGTCGGGTTGGGCGCGAGCTCCACGACCTTCTGGAGCAGGGACCGGACGCCGTGGAGCTCGAACGCCGAGCCGCAGAACACCGGGAAGAGCTCCCTGCGCAGCATGCCGTCCTTCATCGCGGCCAGCACCTCCTCGCGCGAAAGCTGCTCGCCCTCCAGGTAACGCTCGATCAGCGTGTCGTCGGTCTCGGCGACCGTCTCGATCAGCTCCTGCCGGTACCGATCGTAGGCCGGCCGCACCTCGTCGGGAATGTCGGCGATCTCGCGATCGCCTGTCGTTCCCGGCTTGTAGATGTGCGCCTTCTCGCTGAACAGGTTGCACAGTCCATGGAAGTCCGTCCCCTGACCGATCGGGATCTCGACCGGGATCGCGCGATCCGACAGGGTGTCGCGGATCTGACGGTAGACCGACTCGAAGTCGGCGTGCTCCTTGTCCATCATGCTGACGAACACGAGGCGCGGCAGGTTCTCGGCCGCGGCGTGCTCCCACACCCGTTCGGTCCCGACTTCGACGCCCGCGACCGCGTTGACGACGAGACACGCCGCGTCGGCCACCCGGAGCCCGGCCTTGACCTCGCCCACGAAATCGAGGTACCCGGGCGTGTCGATCAGGTTGATGCGCGTATCCATGAATTCGGCCCAGGCGAGCGCCAGGTTGATGGAGATCTGGTGCTCGATCTCGTCGGGGGTGAAGTCGGTCAGCGCGTTGCCGTCCTCGATCGACCCCATGCGTCCGCACGAGCCCGCGAGCCAGGCCATCGCGTTGACGAGGGTCGTCTTGCCCGACCCGCCGTGCCCGATGACGGCGAGGTTCCGGAGGTTCTGGCTGTCGTACACCTTCATGGAGGCTCCTGGGGAATGGGTCGTCAGAGATCGCGATCGTCGTCAGGGATCCGCCGACGGGTCCACCGAATCGCGGGACGTTCAAGATGACCGAGTTCAAGGCGCGCGACGAGGGCGGGTACCCACGAGAGTGGGTGCCGAGGCGTAGTGAATCCTGCGCCGCAGGAAGACACCAGGAGTGCAACGTAGAAATCGGTCGTCTTCAACGTCCCGAACGAAGGAGATGGTCGAGCTGGATGATGATGTCTTCCACCGGCGGCGGGACCGCCCGCCGGCCGGCATGACGGTATCGAATCAGCCCCCTGGCGTCCACGACGGCGAGGAGCGGGAGCGAGTCGACCGCGAGTCGCCGCGCGGCTTCGTCGGGATCCGGCGGCGCGAGGATCGCGTAGCGCCGCGGCGGGCCGGCCGCCGCCGGGTCGCCGCCGAGCCAGACCGCGACGAGCGTTTCCCCGCGCAGAGCGAGCCGCGCCGCGAGCGGCTCGAGGGCCGCCGCGTAGCCTTCGCAGCCCGCGCAGTCGGGACCCCATACCGCGACGACCGCCCGCCTTCCGCCGAGGTCCGAGACGGACATCTCCGGGCCCGTCCGCCGCGGCCAGCGGAACGCGGGCAGCGCCTGGTAGAGCGATCCGGCGACGAGCGTCTGCCGGCGCTCGTCCTCGACGCGCGCGCGAACGGCCGCGCGGGCGGCATCGAGGCCGCGCAGCGAGCCGCGGCTGCGACGCCACGCGGTCTCGAGATCCGCCGTCGCCGCCGACCCCATGCCCCGGACCTCGGCGTCGAGGAAGGCGTCGGCGGCCTGGCGCCATCGCCCGCGCGCGGCGTGGAGTCGCCCGAGGTGCCAGAAGTGAACGGCGGAGCCCGCCGTCGTGCCGCGGTTGTGAATCTGATCCGCGGCGGAGACGAGCGCGGCCTCCGCCTGCCGGTAGTCGCCGGCGCGGAAGGCGAGCCAGCCGAGGGCGTCGAGGAGCCGCCCGCGCGCGGGCCGGAAGTACGCGCCCGGATCCTCCCCTTCGGGCAGCAGCTCGGGATCGCCGAACTCGAGTCGGGCGAGCCAGTCGCGGATCTCGGTCTCGAGCGCGCCGCGGTCGCCGAGGCTCGCGGTGTCCGCCCGCGCGAGGAGCGACGCGCTCAGGCTGTCGAGGTCGACGAGCGGCCGGGGCACGGGCGCCGTGGAATCGGGCGCGGCGGAGCCGGACGCGACCGTGTCCGAGGCCGCTCCCGGCGACGTGGGCCGCTCGCCGGGGCCCGGGATCGCGCAGCCGACGATCGCGAGCAGGACCAGTTGTCGGGCGGCGCCGCGCCGCGCAAGTTCGCGCGCGTGATCGAGCGCGAGGAAGAGGGTGGAGAATCCGGGCATGACGGGCGGCCCACGATAGCGGCGCCCGGGAGAGGGCGCCAACCATGAAACGCCGCGGCCTCGTCGTGGTCCTGATCGCGCTGAGCGCGGTCGCGACCGCTCTCGCGGCATACCGCGGCTACGACTATCGCCCGCGCTTCGCGCGCACGGCGGGCGAGCTCGTCGCGGTGCGTGACTCGACCGGGATCGGATGGGCACGGGACGGCAAGCGTCTGACCGAGGTCACGCTGGTCGGCGACACGGGGCTCACGGTCCGCGCGCGCGTCCGCGCCGAGGGCGGACCCGGAGGCGAGCGATTCCCCGCGGCGATCCTGCTCGGCGGTTACAAGACCGGCCGCAAGTCCGTCGACATCCCCGCCGACACCGGCAACCTGGTGCTCCTGTCGATCGAGTACCCCTACACCGGTCCCGAGAAGCCGCGCGGATTCGACTGGGTGCGCTATTTCGGGACGATGCGACGCGCGATCGTCGACACGCCCTCCGCGATCCTGCTGGCGGCCCAGTACCTCTACACGCGCGAGGACGTCGACCCGTCGAGGGTCACGATCATCGGCGTGAGCCTCGGGGTTCCGTTCTCGGTGGCCGCGGCGGCCAC
>DATBJO010000068.1:0-1634 GCA_036556305.1 Gemmatimonadota bacterium | reverse complement strand
CGCGGCGGATCGGCGATGAGCGAGGTCGGCCGACCCGGAACCACGGTCCTGATCAGCCGCTACGATCCGGAGTACGCCGTCCGGGCCGAGCGCACGCTGGCCGGCGCCGGTCTGGACGCCGACACCCTCGATTCGCTCAAGGAGATCCGTGACCGGGTCCTCGGCGCCACGCGCGAGGCCCTGATCATCCTGACCGGCGGGTTGTCGGAACCGACGACCCGGGACTTCCTGCGCGAGGTGGGAGAGGCGTCCGCGCGAGTAGCGATCCTGGCCCTGGCGGACCAGGGGGAGCGCGAGCGGTTCGAGCGGTATCGCCAGCTGGGCGTGGACGAGCTTCTGCTCAAGCCGTTCGACGCGGAAGAGCTGGCGGTGATCTCGCGACGTCTTCTGGCCCGCGAGCGGCTGGTCGGCCGCACCCACATCGTCGGACGCTCCCAGGCGATGGAGGTCGTGCTGGAGCGGGTCGCCCAGTTCGCCCCGGTGAACAGCACGGTGCTCGTCGAAGGCGAGAGCGGGACCGGCAAGGAGCTCATCGCGCGCGCGATCCACGATCTCTCCCCGCGCGCGGATCGCCCGTTCATCCCCGTCAACTGCGCCGCGCTCACCGAAAGCCTCCTCGAATCCGAGCTCTTCGGCCACGAGAAGGGCGCGTTCACCGGGGCGACGAGCCTCCGCAAGGGACGCTTCGAGATCGCCCATCGCGGGACCCTGTTCCTCGACGAGGTGGGGGAGATGGCGCAGGCGACCCAGGTCAAGCTCCTGCGGGTGCTCGAGGAGAGGGAGTTCATGCGCGTCGGCGGTTCGATGCCCATCCAGGTGGACGTACGGGTCATCGCCGCGACCAACAAGGACCTCGAAGCGAGTGTCGGGGCCGGCGAGTTCCGCCGTGACCTCTACTACCGCCTCAACGTGCTCAACGTCCGGGTGCCCCCGCTCCGTGAGCGGCGGGAGGACATTCCGCCGCTGATCCATCACTTCGTTCAGCGGTTCTGCCGAGACAACGACCGCCGGTTTGTGGGGATCACCGACGAGGCGATGGCGATCCTCCAGAACTACGACTGGCCCGGGAACGTCCGCGAGCTCAGGAACCTGGTCGAGAGCATGCTGGTCCTGACGCCGGGCACGAAGATCCGGCCCCGCGACATCCCCGAAGAGATCTACGGCAGGGCGCACCCGGGCCGGCTCCTTCCGGTAGCGCTGGGAGCATCGGGCGACGCGGACGAGGCCGAAGGCCAGCGTCTGGAAACCCTGCTCGGCTACGTGTACCGCGACCTGAAGGCAGATCTCGACGACCTGCGTCGCGGTCACTCCGAGCTGCGCGACCTGGTGGAGAACGCCGGGCGCGAGGTGTCGTGGGTGCGGGCGGTCGAAGTCGACGCCGAGACGGAGGGTATCCGCCGTCGCGAGGCCCCCGAGCGGCGGGAGACCGACGAGGTACCCGCAGACGGCGGCGCGAGGCGGTTCCAGGTCGGCATGTCGCTCGAGGATCTGGAGCGGATGGCGATCGCGGGCACCCTCGAGGCGGTCAGCGGAAACCGCCGCCGCGCCGCCGAGATGCTGGGGATCGGAGAGCGCACGCTGTACCGGAAGATCAAGGAGTACGAGCTGAATCCAGACCGGGTGTCCTAGGGACC
>DATBJO010000067.1:0-23415 GCA_036556305.1 Gemmatimonadota bacterium | reverse complement strand
GGTCACGATCATCGGCGTGAGCCTCGGGGTTCCGTTCTCGGTGGCCGCGGCGGCCACCGACAAGCGGATCGCGGGGGCGGCCCTCCTGCACGGCGGCGGCGACATCGCGACGATGGCCTCCTTCGCCTTCGCGGATCGGGGCCCGGCGTGGGTCATGCACCCGCTCGCCTGGGGCCTGTCGTGGGCCGTGGCGCCGCTCGAGCCGACCCGGTATGCAGGCGACGTGGCTCCGCGACCGGTCCTGATGGTCAACGCCGCCGGCGACGAGTTCATCCCACGCTCGAGCGTGCTCGACCTCTACGACGCGCTACGGCAGCCGAAGCGGATCGTCTGGATCGAGAGCGCCCACGTCGCGACCTCGGACGAGGCCGTCGTCGACGAGCTCATGTCGATCACGCTGGACTGGATGGCCGAACGGGGCCTGCGCTGAGGCAGGCCCCGCCACGGCGAGTGGGTGGGGAATTACATGGCGGAGTCGGCGGCCGCCTCGACCGCCTCGCCGGCTTCCTCGACGGCTTCACCGGCCGCCTCGCCGGCATCCTCGACGGCCTCGCCGGCCGTCTCGATCGCCTCCGTGGCTTCCTGACCGGCCTCTTCGAGCGAGCCTTCCTGGCTTTCCTGAGAGCATCCCACGAGACCGAGCGTCAGCCCCAGGGCCAGCGCCCAGGCCATCATCGGATTCCTGCGACTCATCGTCCCTCCCTTGCGGGGTTCACGTGCCGGCTCTCCGGACGCTTCCGGAACAGCCGCCGGTTCCAGAGCACCTACCGGGCCCAAGTATATACAAAACGGCCCCCCGGGAGCCGGGCGGGCCCCGCCGACCGTCACGATCTCCTTGACCTCATCCCGACGATCGCCCCAGATTCGGGATTCGTCGGGATGCGCACGGGTTTCTCACCCGGACCTTGAGAGGGAGGTCTGAAGGATGCGGTTTTTGAGGATGGTACCCGTCTTCGCTCTAGCCATCGCCTTCGCGGCCGCCGCCTGCGGGGAGTCCGACACCGTCGAGGAGGGCACCGAGCTGACGCCCGCCGACACGGCGATGACGACCCCGCCGCCCGCCCCGGACATGGGCATGGACACGATGTCCATGGAGGCCGACACGGGCATGATGATGGGCGACACGACGGCGATGTAGCCTCGCGGCTCCAGCTCGCCGGTTCCACGGCGGCCGCCTCGCGAGGGGCGGCCGTTCGTTCTCAGGACGCGTTCGTGCCCGCCGCGCGCTCGGCGAGCGCGCGCTCGAACAGGGCCTCGTACGCGTCGGCCATCCGCTCCAGGCCGAACCTCTCGAGGACGTGAGCGCGACCCCTCTCGCCCATCGCGATCCTGCGCTCGGGCCCCAGGTCCAGGAGGTCGGACACCGCGGCCGCGATCGCCCGCTCGTCGCCCGCGGGGACGAGCCGCCCGGTCTCGCCGTCGAGGACGGCCTCGGGCGTTCCGCAGATGTCGCTCGCGACGACGGGGACGCGCATGGCCATCGCCTCCAGCGCGACGTTCGGAAGCCCCTCGGTGAGCGCCGCGCGGACGAGGACGTCGGCGTCGGCGAGGACGCGCGGGACGTCGTCCCGGGCATCCAGGAAATGGACCCGGTCGCGGCCCGGGAAGAGGCTGGCGCGCGCGATCAGCCGCTCCCGGTACGGGCGCTCCCGCTCGCGGCACGGCCCCAGGAACGCGAGGTGGAGGTCGGGCCGCGCGGCCGTCAGCCGGCCCGCCGCCTCGACCTCGAACTCCTGCCCCTTCCGCTCGACGTAACGCGAGATCGAGACGACGAGAGGGGCCTCCGGCGGGATCCCGAGCTCGGCGCGGAAAACGCCCCGCTCGACCCGGTCGGGATCGAAGCGCGAGACATCGACCCCGTTGTAGATGGGGACGATCCGCTCGGGTGGGAGGAAGTCCCGCGCCACGAGATCGTCCTTCCCCGCCCGGCTGTTCGTCGCCGCGAGCTGGACGAGGTGGCGGTGATACCAGCGGTGGCGCCGCCAGCGCCAGCCCGAGGTGACGATCGGCTCGCCGGGATCCCAGCCGCTATTGAGGCGCGCGACGACGCCCGGCTGCCCCGCGATCCACGCGGCGAAGCCGGCGATCTTGAGGTCGGTGCGGGTCGTGGACACGACGACGTCGACCGCGCGCTCGCGGATCTCCGCCGCGAGAGCCCGCGCCGATCGCGCCACACCGCGGAAGCCGCCCGTCGGAACCCACGCCTCCGCCCCCGCTTCGCGCGCGAGCTCGCCCAGCGGCGAGCGCGGGTCGTACGCCACCTGGATCTCGTGGCCGCGGGGAGCGAGGCGCCGGGTCAGGTGGAGGATCCATTTCTCCGCCCCGCCCATGAATCCGATGGCGTTGACGATGAGGACTCTCACGGATCCGTCGGCGTCCCCCGATCCGCGGGGACCGGCGGGCGAGCCGCGAGGAGCTCGAGCGCCGCCTCGATCACCGCCTCGGGCGCGGGCTCCAGGAAGGGCGGCAGACCGCCCCGCTCGCGCGTCTTCCATTCGCGGGCCCCCGGTCCGGCGACGACGCGCGCCGACAGGTGCGCGGCCGGACCGTGGATCACGGGGTCCGAGCGGCCGAACACGCCGACGGCCGGGGTCCCGACGAGCGCCGCGAGGTGCATCGGCCCGGTGTCCATCCCCACGTAGAGGTCCGCGCGGGCGAGCAGGCGGACGAGCTGGGGGATCGTCGTCGGAGGGGTCACGCGGGCGCCCGGAAGACCGGCGGCGAGCTCGCGCGCCTCCCGCTCCTCGGCCGGACCCCACGCGACGAGCACGGTTCCTCCGGTCCGGTCGCGGATTCCCGCCAGGGCGGCGGCGAGCCGCTCCGGATCCCAGCGCTTGTGGCTTCCGCTCCGGCTCGATCCGGGGTAGGCCACGATCCACGGCCGCGGAGCCGCGGCGAGGTCCGCGAGGAATCCGTCGACGGACGCCGCTTCGGCGGCGGGGACCGGTGCGGCCTCCCCCGGGAGGTCGGGCACGTCCAGCCAGTCGACGAGCGCGCGATGCCGCAGGTGACGGTTGACCCGCCTTCCCGGCGGCCGGCGGATCCCGTGGTACCACAGCCACGCCAGGTTCTGCGCGTGACCGGGTCCCCAGCCGACCCGCACGCCGGGGCCGCTCGCGACGACCGCCCAGACCGCGCCCTTGATCATCCCCTGGAAGTCGAGCACGAGGTCGTATCCGCGCGCGCGCATCCCGCGCCTCAGGGTCCAGGCCGCGCGGGTCAGCGTCTGCCACCAGCTGGTGAAGGGGACGACCCAGAGGCGCGCGATTCCC
The DNA here is from genome assembly GCA_036556305.1 of Gemmatimonadota bacterium. Taxonomy (GTDB): domain Bacteria; phylum Gemmatimonadota; class Gemmatimonadetes; order JACCXV01; family JAHWKZ01; genus JAICNR01. The sequence goes on along the minus strand of DATBJO010000067.1, from coordinate 20,143 downwards.
GGATGACCGCGCAGCAGATCCGCCGCCTTCGTCTGGACGACCCAGTCGATCTCCGCGTCCGGGAACCGGCTCCGGAGGCCGGCGAGCATGGGGAGGACCCGGGCCACGTCCCCGATCGCCCCCAGTCGGACGATCAGGATCCGGCGCGGCTCGGTGGGCATCGGGCGGATCATCGGCGGCTGAATCTAGCGCGGTGCCCGCCGGTCGTTCCCGCCGCCGCGCGGTCGCGGCTCCGGCTTGGGCGGGCTTCGGGCCCTCATGTATCTTGGAACGCGGAAATCACCCCAGGAGACGAGCGATGACCCCCGAGATCCCCGGCCGGGAGACCGGCACCCCCGAGATCAAGCGCGGCCTCGCCCGGATGCTCAAGGGCGGCGTGATCATGGACGTCGTCTCGGCGGACCAGGCGCGGATCGCGGAAGCCGCGGGCGCGGTGGCCGTGATGGCGCTCGAGCGCGTCCCCGCCGACATCCGCGCGGCGGGGGGCGTCGCGCGCATGGCGCCGGTCACGCGCATCAAGGAGATCATGGCCGCGGTCTCGATCCCGGTCATGGCGAAGTGCCGGATCGGCCACTTCGTCGAGGCGCGGATCGAGGAGGCGCTGGGAGTCGACTACGTCGACGAGTCCGAGGTCCTGACCCCCGCCGACGAGACCCACCACATCGACAAGCGGTCGTTCACCGTGCCGTTCGTGTGCGGCGCCCGGAACCTGGGCGAGGCGCTCCGGCGGATCGCCGAAGGCGCGTCGATGATCCGCACCAAGGGCGAGCCCGGGACCGGGAACATCGTCGAGGCCGTGCGCCACATGCGCCTCATCCAGGGCCAGATCCGCGCGCTCGCGGGAATGGACGAGGGCGAGCGGTTCGTCGCCGCGAAGGAGCACGCCGCGCCGCTCGACCTCGTCGTCGAGGTCGCCGAGAGCGGACGGCTCCCGGTCGTCAACTTCGCGGCCGGCGGGATCGCGACCCCGGCCGATGCCGCGCTCATGATGCAGCTCGGCGCCGACGGCGTGTTCGTCGGGAGCGGAGTGTTCAAGTCCGGATCGGGGGAATTCGACGCCGACGTGGCGGCGGCCTATGCGCGCGCGATCGTCCTCGGGACGACCCATTACGACGATCCCGACATCCTCGCCCGCGTGACCGAGGAGCTCGGTACGGAACCGGCGATGAGGGGCCTCGACCGCCTCGCCGCCGAGGAGCTCATGCAGACCCGCTCGACCTGAGCGCCCGACCGACAACGACGATGACCCGGATTCGCGACCTGCCCCGCCCCGGCGATCGGGCCGTGCGCGAGACCGCCCGCCCCGCCGAGCTCGCCCTCGCGCCGACGATCGGGGTCCTCGGGGTGCAGGGAGACGTGTCCGAGCACGCGGCCGCGCTCGAGCGGGCCGGCGCTCGCGCGGTCTGGGTGCGCCGCCCCGCGGATCTAGACGGCGTCGACGGCCTCGTCCTTCCGGGCGGCGAATCCACCACGCTCCGGCGGCTCCTCGACTACGAGGGGCTCCTCGAAGCCGTCCGGCGGCGCGGCCAGGAAGGGATGCCGGTCTTCGGCACATGCGCGGGTGCGATCCTGCTCGCGACCGAAGTCGCCGGCGTGCCCGCGCCTCACCTCTCGCTCGTTCCGATGACGGTGGCGCGCAACGCCTACGGCCGTCAGCGGGAGTCGTTCGCCGCCGACCTCGACGTGGCCGGCCTGGAGGGGGGGACCCTGCACGCGGTATTCATCCGCGCGCCCGTCATCGAAGAGGTCGGCGAGGGCGTCGAGGTCCTGGCGCGCGAAGGCGGTGACATCGTCCTCGCCCAGACCGACCGCGCGCTCGTCGCCACCTTCCACCCGGAGTTGACCGGCGACGACCGCCTGCACCGGCGGTTCGTCGAGAAGGTGCGCTCCCGCCTCGGCCCGAGAGGGAAGTAGGGGCGACGGGGGACCCCCCTCAACACGCCGCTTCCGCGAGGAACCAGCAGCCGGCCACCGGCGACGAGCTGAAGAACTCGAGCAGGAGCTCTCCCACCTTCTCGATGCCCGTGGCCGCGGGATGCGTGCCGTCCGGCGCCACGTCCTGCGGCAGCCACACGAGGCCGTCCGAGCGCGGCACGGCGCCCGACGTCCAGAGATAGGGTCCCCAGCCGACCCACGGCACGAGATCCGGGTCGAGATCCCCCGCCACGGGATCCACCTCCCCCGTGCGAGCCTCACGGATCTGCGATTCGACCAGCCATTTCACCGCGAACCCCGACTCGTAGGCGTAAGGCTCCGGATTGAGCGGGCTGGTCGCATAGCCGGCGTAGGTCCGGCTGGAGACGAAAACGAGCTCGAGGTTCGGGTAGCGGGTCGCCATGGCGCGCACGATCTCGCCCATGTCGCGCTCGAGCTCGATGGCGTCCGCGGTCGCCAGCGGGAGCGAAACGGTGGGGTTCTTGTGGGCTTGCTTGACCCACGCGACCTGGACTTGCGCCTCGCTCAGGCCGAGCGGGGCCAGCGCCATGTCCCGGATCCGGTCATAGGCGGGGCTCCCGGGAGTGTCCCACTCGTCCGCCGTGATTCCGGACTGCGCGCCGTTGACCAGGACGAGGGCGGACCGGTCCACCTCGGGGTCCACCAGCGCCTGGCCCACGAACGTGAGGGCATCGCAGGCGACCCCCAGGGCCCCGCAGAATTCGTTGGATGCGTTGGACATGCCGATCGACAGGAGGACGAACTTCCCGTTCGCGTCGGGCTCTCCGGCGGCGTTGCGGGGCTGGATGCGCGACAGGCGCGCCCGGCCCGCCGCCAGGTGATCGGCGGGCGGGACGTTGCTCCCGTCGGGATAGAGTCCCCCCGGGTAGAGGCCGAGGTACAGGCGGGTCCCCAGGTCCGTCAGCGGCACGAGCTCGAAGACCGGCGGCCCCGGGGGCGGCGGGCCGGGGCCCGGCGGGCCGGGCGGGCCGGGGCCGGGGTCGTCGGGGGGACCGGCCAGCGATCGGCCCCCGCAGGCGGTCGTCCAGACCAGGGCGAGCAGGAGCAGGATGATCTTCGGGGCGCTGGGTCGCATGCGGCTCCCGGATCGGGGTTCATGGGATGGACGGGGGCCGGAGGATCGCCGTTAACCGCCCATGCGGCTCTTCCCTACCCGCGCGCTCGCCCCGAGTTTCACCGGCGGCGTTCGGTTGACGACATCCGAAGCGGCGTCGACCTTGTGAGCGGAGAGCCCGGTCCATTCCCGAGGAGAGACCCGATGAACGATCGCACCGCGACGATGGAGGAGCGCCGCACCGCGTCCACGCTCGAGGAGCGCCTCAAGGAGTACCGCCCGGAGGCGTATCCCGACTTCACCGATCCCGAGGCGGAGGCCGCCATGCGCGAGGCCGTCGCGCGGGTCGCGGGCGAGCTCGGCCGCGAGTACCCGTGTCGCGTGGGAGGACAGGACGTGCGCCTCGAGACGACCCGGGCGTCGACGGATCCGTCCCGTCCCGAGCGGGTGGTGGGCCTCTTCCCCAACGGGGGGCAGGCGCTCGCCGACCGCGCGATCGACGCCGCCGCGGAAGCGTTCGAGACGTGGAGGGACGTGCCGGCGGACGAGCGCGCCGAGATCCTGTTCCGCGCCGCCGAAATCATGCGGAGGCGACGACTCGAGCTCGCCGCCTGGATGTGTTTCGAGATCGGAAAGTCGTGGGCCGAAGCGGACGCCGACGTCGCCGAGGCGATCGATTTCTGCGACTACTACGCGCACCTGATGCTCCACTACGCGTTCGATCCGTACCCGCTCGTCCCGTACGAACCCGAGATCGACGAGATGGTCTACCTCCCGCTCGGCGTGGGGGTCGTCATCCCGCCCTGGAATTTCCCGCTCGCGATCCTGACGGGCATGACGGTCGCCGCGATCGTCGCCGGCAACACGGTCGTTCTCAAGCCCGCGAGCGAGACGATGACGATCGGCTGGAAGCTGGTCGAGGTGATGGACGAAGCGGGACTCCCCGCGGGCGTCCTCAACTTCGTGACCGGATCGGGCGAGATCCTCGGGAAGCGCATGGTCGAGCACCCGGGCGTCCACTTCGTGGCCTTCACGGGCTCGCGCCAGGTCGGCCTGGAAATCGTCGAGCGAGCGGCGCGTCACCAGCCCGGACAGTCGTCGATCAAACGCGTGATCGCCGAGATGGGGGGAAAGGACGCGATCATCGTCGACGCGGACGCTGACCTCGAGGCTGCCGTCGAGGGAGTCGCCGAATCCGCCTTCGGATTCCAGGGACAGAAGTGCTCCGCCTGCTCGCGGGCGATCGTCGACGGCACCCTGTACGACGAGTTCCTCATGCGGCTCGTCGCGCGATCGAGCCGGATCGTGCCGGGGGACGTCACCGAAGGCGCATGGATGGGGCCCGTCGCGAGCAAGTCCCAGTTCGAGAAGGTGCGCCGGTACATCGAGACCGGTAAAGGCGAGGGGACGCTCGTCCTGGGCGGCAAGGCGGACGCGTCGCGCGGCTGGATGATCCAGCCGACGATCTTCGCGGACGTCGCCGGCGACGCGGTCATCGCGCAGGAGGAGATCTTCGGTCCCGTGCTGGCCGTCATCAAGGCGCGCGACTACGACCACGCGCTCCAGCTCGCCAACGGGACGGAGTACGGCCTGACCGGGGCCGTCTACACGCGCGACGAGGACAAGATCGAGCGCGCGAAGCGGGAGTTCCACGTCGGGAACCTGTACATCAACCGCAAGTGCACCGGAGCGCTCGTCGGGATCCATCCCTTCGGCGGCTTCAAGATGTCGGGAACCGACTCCAAGGCCGGCGGGCGGGACTACCTGCTGCTGTTCATGCAGCCGAAGTCGATCGCCAGGAAGAAGAACGCGTAGCTCCATCGGACCGTTCGCGGGCGCGATCGCGATCCTCGCGCTCGCCGCCGTCCCGCTCGAAGCGCAGCGCGCCGCCGAGGCCGCGCTCCAGCTGGCTCCCGCAGAGGTCCGCTACGCGGTGCGATCGGCGGACGAGATCCTCTCGACTCCCGACAGCGGCGTGGGACTCGAATCCTTCGATTCCGGGATCGTCACCGGCGTCTACCTGATCGGCACGATGGCCGATCGACGGGAGTCGGTGGGCTACGGCCGCGATGCCGCCGCGCGCCGCTATCTGTGGTTCTCGATCACCCGCGGCGACACCGTCGACTACGTCGCGATGACTTACGACGTGGACGCCGACCTGATGCCGGAGTTCCTCCTGTTCCGGACGGTCGATCATCGTCGCCGCGTGGAGTCGATCGTCGAATTCCGCGCCCCTTCCGTCGCGGACGTCGCCTTCGACATCGATGTCCGGCCCGCCTGCCAGCCGCCGCGCTGCGATCCGTCCACGTGGACGATCGCCGAGCGGCAGGTGCGGTCGGTGCCCGCGGAGTGGTTCGGGCCCTGGCGGGCGCTCTACGGGATCGCGGCCATGCGCGGCGAGCGCTGGCTGGGCAAGCCCGTCGAGAGCCTCCCCCGGGACGAGCCCGGCGGCCCGTGATCCCCGGCCCCCCTCGCCGACGCGGCGCGGAGCGGGTCGAGCGCATGGACGCGGGCGAGGGAACCCCGGAGGAGATCGCCACGGCGTACCGTTTGCTGGACGTCGTCAACCGGCGCCTCGGCGGACATCGGCTGACGGCGCGGGCGATGATCCCGCTCCTCGAAGACGTCACCGGTCGAGTCGAGATCGTCGACGTGGCGGGCGGCAGCGGCGAGTTCGCGAGGCGCATGCTGGCGTGGGCGGGCGGCGGCGGACGCGAGCCGCGGGTCACGGTGGTCGACCTCAATCGGATCGCGCTCGCCGCAGCCCGGGACGGCGGCCGGGCGGACGGCGCGCGACCGGACCCGGTGGCGGTCGCCGGGGCGGACGCGCTCGCGCTCCCCTTCGCCGACCGCTCGATCGACGTCGTGCACTGCTCCTGCTTCTTCCATCACCTCTCGACCGTCGCCGCGCGCGATCTCCTCTCGGAGATGTGCCGCGTTTCGCGCCGCTACGTGATCGTCAACGACCTCGTTCGCTCGCGGATCGCGACGGCGTCCATCTGGACGTTGACCCGGACTCTCGTCCGCAACCGGCTCGTGCGGGCGGACGGGCCGCTGTCGGTCCTCAAATCGTTCGTCCCGGACGAGCTCGTCGCGATCGCGCACGCCGTCGGGCTCAGCGATCACCCCCGGTTCCGCTGGTCGATCGCCCGCGGCTTCCCGTACCGGATGGTCCTGGTGGGCGCGCGGGTCGATGGGTCGCGCGCGCGCACGGCGGGCTCGTGAGGGCGGACGTGGTCGTCGTGGGAGCCGGGCCGGCCGGCTCCTCGGCGGCGATCCGGCTCGCCCGATCCGGCTTCGACGTGGTTCTCGTCGACCGTTCGCGCTTTCCGCGGGACAAGCCGTGCGGCGAGTTCCTGAGCCCCGGCGCCACGCCGATCCTCGAGGAGCTCGGCGTCCGAACGGCGGTCGAGGCGGCCGGCGCGGTGCGTCTCGGCCGCGTGCGGATCGTCGTCCACGGCCGGGCGGTCGAGCTCGCCTTCCCGGACGACCTCGGGATGCCGCCGTGGGGCTTTTCGCTCTCTCGACTCGCCCTCGACGCGATCCTGCTCGAGGCCGCCCGCGGCGCGGGGGCGAGGATCTTCGAGCAGACACGGGTCGAAGACGTGGCCTTCGATCCGCGGAGCGCGACCGTGCGGGCCCGGGATCCGGCCGGGGAGCCGATCTCGCTCGCGGCGCGCATCGTCGTCGGCGCGGGCGGCCGCAACTGTCCGGTCGCCCGCGCGCTCGGCCTCCAGCGGCGCGGCGCGCGCGGGCGCTTCGACCTGCTCGCGCACTGGTCGGAGCGGCCCCGCACGATCGATCGCGACGCCGAGGCGACCGCGGACGACGCGGCGGGCGGCCCGGCCTGCGAGCTGCGCGTCCGCGGCGACGCGTACGTCGCGATCGCGCCCGTCGAGCGCGGCCGGTGGAACGTGAACTGCGTGGTCCCCCGCGCGGATCTCCGCGCCGAGCCCCATCCGGTCGCGCTCTATCGACGTGTCGTCGGCGTCGAAGCGTCTCCCGCCGGCGCGTCCGACCCCGAGGTCGTCGCCAGCGACGTCACCGCGCTCGACGCGCGCGCGGCCACGGCGGATCGCGCGATCCTGATCGGCGACGCGGCGCTGTTCCTCGATCCGTTCACGGGTCAGGGGATCTGGCTCGCGCTGCGGAGCGCCGAGCTGGCCGCGACGGCCGTCTCCGGGGCGCTGGCGGCGGGGCACGCCGACCGCGCCGCGCTCGCCGGCTACGAGGCCGCACGGCGCGACGAGTTCCACGCCCGAAGACGAGTGAGCCGGGCGCTCCAGCGCGTGCTCTTCCGGCCACGCCTCGCGCGATCGGTCGTCGACGCCCTGGCGCGCGAGCCCCGCCTCGCGCGGGCGCTGGCGGCCGCCACCGGGGACATGGCCCCCTCCGGGACCGTCTGGTCGATCGCGTTCGCGCTCCGCCTCCTCGCCGCCGGCCGACCGCCGGGAAAGGCTCTCGCCGAGCGCGATCGAATCCGGACTTGACAGATCCGGCTTCGTGGATCAGACTCGTTGAGACTCAGTCTCAACGAATGGGAAGCATCCTCGTCCGATATTCATTCCCGAAGCCCGGAGCTCTCCATGCCCCGATCGATCCGTTGCCCGATCCTGTCGATCTCCCTCCTCGCGGCCGCCGTGGCCTGCGGGGGGGGCTCCGCCGATCCCTCCATCGAGGGCGCATCGACCCCGCCGTCCTCGGCGGCGGCCGGCCCGGCGGCGACCGCGGGTGCGGACAGCGTGGTCGTCTGGGCGCGGGAGATCCGCGAGGGCATCGCGCCCCTCCCTGGACAGGTCGGCTCCGATCCCGAGGGCGCCCGCCAGCGGGCGGTCGAGCTCTACGTCACGCGCCAGGAGCGGATCGAGCAGACCGTGGGGCCGGGGACCGGGTCCGCCGCCGATCTCGCCGCGTCCGTCCACGAAGCCGAGGCGCGCTTCCACGAGCTCATGCAGCTCCTCGCGGAGACCCCGCCCCCCGACTCGATCCGCGTGGCGGCGGCGGTCGAGGCGCTGGACGCCGGATTGGCGGAGGTCCTCGATCGCCTGGCCACCGCGGACGCGGGCGAGGCCGCGCGATGATCCGCCGCCTTCGCCTCGGCGCCCTGGTCGGGCTCGCGGGGCTCGCGTTTCCGGCCGTCGGGGCGTCGGCCGGCCCGCGGGACGGGCTCGTCGAGCGGCTGGCCGCGATCCGCGCGGGAATCGAAGAGGTCGAGCGCTCGATCGATTCCGGAGACGCCGAGGCCGCGCGAGGTCTCGTCCTCCGCCTCTACCTCGACGAGTTCGAGCCGATCGAGGGCTGGTGGGGTCCCGGCGGACGCTACGCCACGCCGGATCTCGCGTCGGCCGTGACGGCGGGCGAGTCCGCGTTCCACGCGCTCCTCGCGGCCGGGCCGCGCGAGCTTCCCGCAGCGGCGGCGCGCCTTCGCGAGGCCCTCGAGCCGATCGAGCGGGCTGCCCGCGCCCCGGGCGTCGTCCTGCGACCGGCGAACGGAGCCGCACCCGCCGGAGGCCACGCGGGAAGCGCGGGGGCCGCGCGGGAACCGTTCGTCGCTCCGCGTCCCGAGACGCCGGAGATCGCGGCCCTCGTCTCGGAGCTCGAGCGCGGGCGCGCGGCCTATCACGACGGCGGCCGCGACGTCGCTCTGGCGGCCGTCGAGCACGCCTACCTCGAGGGCTTCGAGCCCCTCGAGTCCCGGCTCCCCTCCGATCTCGTCGGCCGCATCGAGCGCGCGATCCACCTCGGCCTGCGCCCGGCGATCCGGTCCGGAGCGCCGGTCGCGAGCCTCGACGACGCGTTCGGGTCGCTGTACGCGGACCTGATGATCGCCGACCGGCGCCTCTCGGGCGGGGCGTCCTTCTGGTTCGGCGCGGTCAACGCGTTCGCGATCGTCTTCCGCGAAGGTCTCGAGGCGGTGCTCCTCGTAGGAGCCATGCTCGCCTACCTGGGACGGATGGGAGCGGGCCGTCGTCACGCGCGGCAGGTCTACGCCGGCGTCGCCGTGGGCGTGCTCGCGAGCTTCTCCACCTGGGCCGTCGCCGTCACCCTCGTGCCGATGAGCGGCGCCAGCCGCGAGCTCGTCGAGGGCGTGACCGCGCTGATCGCGGTGGCGGTGCTCCTCTACGTGTCGCACTGGCTCTTCCAGAAGACGTACATCCACGACTGGAAGGCGTATCTCGAAGGGCATCTGGGCCGCGCGGTCACCCGCGGCTCGGCCCTCGCGATGGCGGGACTCGCCTTCGCCGCCGTCTACCGGGAAGGCTTCGAGACCGTGCTCTTCTACCAGGCTCTGATGTTCGACGCCGGCGCCAGCGCCGTGCTCGCCGGCTTCGTGCCGGGGATCCTCGTCATCGCCGGAATCGGCGTCGGGATCGTGAAGCTCGGCCTGAGGCTTCCCCTGAAGCGCGTGTTCGCCGTGACCGGCTCGCTGCTCCTCTACCTGGCGTTCGTCTTCATCGGCAAAGGCGTCTACAACCTCCAGGAGGCCGGGCTCTTCGCGCCGCATCCGCTGCCATGGATCCCGGATCACGAGGCCCTGCGTCAGGTCCTCGGCCTCTATCCGCTCGCGGAGACGATCCTCGCGCAGGCCGCGTTCCTGCTCCTCCTGAGCGCCGGCGCGATCTGGCTGCGGGCCCGCCGCCCGCGTCCCGCGGATGTGCGGGTCGGATCCGCGGACGCCCGTGTCGGACCCGCGGATTCCCGGGTCGGACCCGCCGCCCGTCCGCGGCCCGAAGCCGTCGAGTCCCGCTGACGGCGGCGTGAAAGCGCGAAGGGGCGCGGTCTCCCGCGCCCCTTCGTCGCTTTCTTTCGCTGCGGATGCGGCCCCGGACGGACCGCATCGCCGTCGGTCTAGTGGAACAGGTACCGGAAGCCGAGCTGCGCCCTCCACCGCGACAGCTCGCTCGGGTCGTCGATGTTCGTCGCGGTCACGGTTCCCGGGAACTGGTACAGCGGCTCGCCCGCCGCGTTGAACCCGGTCAGGATGAGCGGCGTCTTGGCCGCGTTGTTCACGACCTCGCGCACGCCCCAGTCCGAGTTCAGGAAGTTCCCCAGGTTCAATACGTCGAGGCTCACCTGGAAGGTGTGATCCTGGACGATGACGTCCTGGAGGATCCGCAGGTCGATGTTCGAGAACCACGGGTTGATCGCGCCGTTCCGCTCGGCGATCTCGCCCCGGTGCTCGCTCAGGTAGTCGTCCTGCTCGATGAACGCGTTCAGCGCCGTCCACTGCTGCGCCGCGCTCAACCCGCCGGGGATGTCGACGAGGTTGATCTCGTCCTGACTCCGCGGGATGTAGATCAGGTCGTTGCCGCTGTTCCCGTCGCCGTTCAGGTCGCCGGCCACGGTGAAGGAATACCGGGACGTCCGACCGGCGGTGAAGAACCCGCCCTCCGCGGCCTCGAAGAAGAGGCCGAAGCTCGTCGAGAACATGTCCGACCAGTCATGCCGGTAGTTCGCGCTGCCGGTGATCCGGTGGCGGTACCCGAACTGGGAGAATCCGGCGTCGTAGTTGTTCGGGTTGCCTTCCACGGGGTTGAACTGCCAGAGGGCGAACGCGATCTCCGTCGAGTCCATGTTGTTCTTGGCCTCGGTGAAGTTGTACGCCGCGGTCGCCGACAGTCCGTTCTGGAAGACCTGCCTGAGCTGCGCGGTCAGCGACACGTCGTATCCCTGGCCGTTGTTGTCGAGGACGTACGTGTCGCCGCCGCTCGCCACTGCGTTGAGTCGGTTGTTCCCCGCTCCGCCGTACCGGACGCGCCCGTCCGGTCCGGGGATCGTGCCGACCGCCGGCGCCAGGTTCGGGTTGCGGATGAAGATCTCGTTGATGTTGTCTCCGTAGAGGACCTCCAGCGTCATCAGCGTGTTCGTCGGAAGCAGCTGATCGAGCGCGAGGTTCGTCTTCCAGACCTGCGGCCACTTGAAGTCGGAAACCGTGGCGTTCAGGTCGAAGTCGTTGGCGTCCGGGCCCTGGTTGGCGGCCTGGTTCCCGACCCACACGAAGGGCAGCCGGCCCGTGAAGATCCCGGTTCCGCCGCGGACCTGCATCGTGCGGTCGCCCTTCACGTCCCAGTTGAAGCCCACCCGCGGCGACCACAGGACCTGCGTATCCGGGAACTCGTTCCACGTGATCTGCTCGGGATTCCCGTCCTCGTCGAGGAGCTCGAACGCGTCCGCGATCGGCGTCGGCGGCAAGTCGGTCAGGTAGATCGGGAGATCGGCCCGCAGCCCGAACGTCAAGTTCAACCGGTCCGTGTACCGCCACTCGTCCTGCACGTAGAGCGCGAACTGGGCGGGCTTGCTCGGATCGTCCGCGAACGGCGCGGTCGCACCCGCGACCTGCGCGTTGTAGTCCTTGAAATTCGGGCTATTCGGATCGGTGGCGTCGAAGAACGCCTCCACCGACGGGAACTGATCGAGGAAGAACGCGTTGTAGTAGAACAGGTTGAACGAGTTTCCGAACGAGAACTGCTCGTAGTTCGCCCCCAGCGTGTACACGTGATTTCCGCGGTACAGGCTGAAGTCGTCGGTGATCTGGAAGACGTCCTGATCGAGCAGGTTGTGAATCGAGAACGGCTCGTGACCGAGCGTCGTGTAGGTGACGCCGTCCTCCGCGATCTCGATCGTCACGAACGGCCCGCTCTTGGGCTCGCGGAAGTCACGGAACCGGTTGTAGCTGCTGAACAGCCGGTTCGCCCAGCGATCGGCCTGGGTGTTGAGCTCGCCGGCGAACGAGTTCAGCTCGTTGTTGATCGCGTAGCCCGAATTCGCGAACGGAAGGCTGCTCTCGTTGGGGCCGCGACCGGTGTTGTTGATGCTGATCGCGAAGGGATGCGGTCCCAGGTCGTGCACCGCGTCCAGCAGGTTGTAGCGGAACGTGAACTTGTTCCGATCGTTGATGTTCACGTCCAGCTTCGCGATGAACTTGTCGTTGTCGGTCTTGAAGATGTAGTTCTCGAACGGACCCGGATCGTAGTCGTAGACGTCGATCATCCGCTGGCGGATCGCTTCGAGGTCGGCGGCCGTCACGCGCGAGACCGTTCCGCCGGGGGTCTCGCCGGGCTTCAGGGCCGTGAAGTTCGAGCCCGGATCCTCGCGCCGCTCGCGCTCGTAGTTCACGAAGAAGAACGCCTTGTCGCGGACGATCGGACCGCCGAGGCTCACGCCCGATTGGTTGTAGGTCAGGTCGGGCACGAGGACGGTCACGTCGCCGATCTGATCGCCGATGAAGGACTCGTTCCTGAGGAACGTGTAGGCCGAGCCCCGCCACTCGTTCGTCCCGCTCTTGGTGACCGAGTTGATGGCGGCCCCGGTGAATCCGCTCTGGCGGACGTCGTACGGAGCGACCGAGACCTGGACGGTCTCGATGGCGTCGTAAGGGACGGGCTCGGCGAACGTCTGCCCGCCCGGAGCCGGGTCGTCGAGGCCGAACGGGTTGTTGAAGTAGGACCCGTCCAGCGAGATGTTGTTGTAGAGCCAGTTCCTGCCGCCGAAGCTGAAGTTCCCGTCGCTTCGCGGATCCAGTCGGGTCAGGTCGCGCGTGCTGCGCCGGAGCGAGGGCAGCTCCACGACCTGGTCGGGCGTGACGAAGGTCGCGGCGCCGGTCCGTGTGCTGTTCAGCACGGGATCGGCCTCGAGGTTCACCACGATCCCCGCCACCTCGACCGCTTCGGGAACGATCGTGAAGTCGGTGTCGACCGTCTGGTTCAGGTTGACGAAGATCTCGGTCTCCTGCGACGTCTCGAAGCCGATCATCTGGACCGCGACCGTGTACGGGCCGCCCACGCGCACGCCGCGGATGTCGTACCCGCCGCCTTCGCGGACCGCGGTTCCGTACTGCGTGCCGCTCGGCTCGTGAGTCGCGATGACGCTGGCGCCGACGACGGACTCGCCCGTGCTCGAGACCACGGTGCCGGAGAGCGCGCCGGTCGTGACCCCCTGCGCGGCCAGGGCGGACGGCAGCAGGAGGAGCCCGCCGAAGAGCAGGAGCAATCGTTGGAAGGATAGACCGGACGGACCACGGGCTCGAGCCATGCCGACCTCCGGGAAGGCTGGAGTTCTATTCCTCACTGTACCGGGAACACGGGGAAGGCCCATGCTCCGGCAACTCTAGTGTCGGCCGACGTGTTGCACAAGAGCGTCCGCGTGGGCGAGCCAGTCGAGGGCCAGGTCCTCTCCCCAGGACCGCGCCGACCAGGGTGGTCCGACGACCCAACCCACGTGCCCGCCGCGGTCGGTGAACGCGCACCGGATCCAGTCGGAGGCGGTATCGGCGGCCCGGTCGAGGACGCCCGCGGGCTCGAACGGATCGTCCCGCGCGTTGACGAGGAGCGTCGGCACGCGGATCGCCCGCAGCCAGGGGAGCGACGAAGCCCGCGCGTAGTAGTCCGCCGCGTCCCGGAAGCCGTGGATCGGCCCGGTGGCGGCGTCGTCGAGCTGGCGGAACGTCCGCGCCGCGCGCACGGCCCGCGGGTCGATCCGGCCCGGGTGCCGCGCGGCGAACTCCAGCGACTTCTCCCTGAGGGTCTTCATGAAGAACCGGACGTACCAGGGTCCGAGGCCCGACTCGAGATGCTCCGAGCAGGCGGCGAGGTCGAACGGAGCGGAGATCGTCGCGGCGGCCCGGACCTGCGGCGGGATTCCCGCTCCGCGCTCGCCGAGCCACTTCAGGAGGACGTTGCCGCCCAGCGACACGCCGACGAGCCGGAGGTCGAGGTCCGGCTCGCGGCCGATCAGCCGCCCGACGACCCAGTCGAGATCGCCCGTCTCCCCCGAGTGATAGAGCCGGTCCCCCCGGTTCATCACGTACTCCCCGCGGGGGCGGCCGGGGGGCGCGGCGCAGGAGCGGAAGTTGAGCGCGAGCCCGCGCCAGCCGCGCGCCGCCGCGCGGTGCATGAGGCCCTGCATGTAGAGCGACGTCGAGCAGCCCTCGAGGCCGTGGAGGCCGACGAGGAGCGGGGCGCCCGACCGACCGTCGATCCAGTCGAGCTCGAGCGCGTCGCCGTCCGGCGTGTCCCAGGACTCGCGGCGGTACTGGACGCGCGGCCCGCGCCGGAGAAGCCGGCTCCAGAGCGTCTGGAGGTGGGGCCCCGGAAGCCAGCGCGCGGGCCGGAACCCGGCCGCGGCGCGGACGACGTCGAGATCCCGGCTCACGACGCCATCACGACGAGCGCGACGAGGAACACCGTGCTCGTGACGTAGGCGGCGCCCATGACCGCGCGATGGGACGGAACGCGACCGGCGGGCCAGAACCACGCGGCGAGGGCGGCGGCGAGCGCGGACGCCGCGGCGTAGATCGCGAGCGCCGGGAGACCGGCGGCGGCGAGCACGGCGGCGGCCAGCGCGAACCCGCCGGCGCTCCAGGCCAGCGTCCCGCGCGGGCCGAGCGCCCGGGCGAGTGTCCGGTCCCGCCGCGCGCCGTCGGCCTCGAGCTGATAGACCTGGGTCAGGGGGTAGAGCGCGGCCACGACCGCGCACACCGCCGCGAGCGCCCACGCGTCCGGCGCCGACCACGTCCCGGCCGGCGCGCCGAGCGCGTTCCAGCGCGGGCCGGACGCGCTCCATCCCAGCCAGAACCCGATGCCGCCCTGCCCGGCCACGATCGCGGCGGTCGACGCGACCGGCGACCGCTTCCAGCGCGTGCGCGGATGCGAGTACGCGGTGAAGACGGCCCACAGGAGCAGATAGCCGACCGCGAACCCGGCGCTCACGACCGGCGACAGCGCCGCCCCGACGGCCTGGAGCCAGGCGCTCCAGCGCGCGAGCCCCGGCGGAACCGCCGGCGGGCGGGCGAGCCCTCCGATCGGGCCCGTGTCCTTGTCGAACGCGGAGTTGAACGCGTTCGCTCCGGGGTAGAGAGCGAGATGGACCAGGAGGAACGCGAGCGTCGTGCGCGCGGTCCAGCCCCCCGGTCCCCAGAACGCGCCCCAGACGAAGATCGGCGACAGCACGTAGACGAACGGGAAGCGCAGATGGAGAAGCGTCTCGCGCACCCGGCCGAATCTCGCCCCCCGCCGCGCGAAGCTCAATCCAGCGCGTCGAGGAGCGCCCGCGCCTCCTCCTTCTCGACCACGTCCAGCCGCTCGCGGACGGGCGCGCCGAGGGCCGCGGCGGTCTCGGCCCGGGCCTCGCCCCTGCGTCCCATCTCCCGGTACGTGCGCGCGAGCTCGAGATGCGCGGTCACGTCGCCCGGATCGAGCCGGGTCGCGCGCTCGAGGTAGGCCGCGCTCTGCCCGAGCGAGACGGGCGGATAGCCTCCCAGAAACGCCTTCGCGAGGATCTTGACCACGAGGGGCGCGGTCGAGAGGTCGCGGTGATACACTCCGAGGACGACGAACGGGGCCGGGTCGTAGGGATCGATCTCGATCGCCCGGCGCGTCGCCCGGTACGCCTCCTTCCCCATGTCGACGACCTGACCGGCGCAGCGGATCCGGCACTCGTGCGCGAGCCAGCGGCCGTACCGTCCGAGCGCGGTCGCGAGCGTCGTGTGCGTGCGCGCGACCTGAGGCCCCGCCGCGACCGCGCGTCGCGCGAGCTCCACGGCCTCCTCGTGGAGCGGTCGATCGCCCTCTCTTCCGGGGGTCTCGGCGGTCCGGTTGGAGATCGCGCGCGCGAGCTTCCAGAGGATCTCGGGGTCGTCGGACCGGACGGAGAGCCCGCGCCGGTACGCCTCGCTCGCCGCCTCCGTGTCGAGGGCCGCCATCAGGCTGTCCCCGCGGGCTGTCCAGGATCCCGCGTCCACGGGCTGCGAGCGGATCGGCGCGAGTGAGGCGAGCGTGAGCAGGACGGACCCGCCGAGGACCCGTGCGCCGGCGGTCACGATTCAGCTCAGGTCGCGGAGGAGCTCCCGCGCGCGCGCCTGGAGCACGCGATCCAGCTGCTCGCGGGCCCCGAGGCCGAGCGCCTTCTCGAGCTCCGCCCGGGCCTCGGCCTCCCGATCCATCTCTTCGTACGTGCGCGCGAGCTCGAAGTGCGGCGCCACGAATCCGGATCCGAGGCGGGTCGCGCGTTCGAGGAGCGCGGCGCTCCGCTCGAGCGAGGCGTCGGGGACGCCGCCGAAGAGCGCGCCGGCGAATCCGCGCAGGAAGGGATTGAGCGTCGCGAGCTCGCGCTCGAGCACGCCGAGCACCGTGAACGGCGCGAAGTCCTGCGGATCGAGCTCGGCCGCCCTGCGCGCCTCGCGGCCGACCTCCCGGGCGAGCTCGACCTTCCGCTTCCCGCCCCGGAACAGGGCGAGCTTTCCCAGCGCGGCGGCGAGCGTGGTGTGCGCCCGGGAGATCGACGGGCCGGCGCGGACCGCGCGGCGCGAAAGCTCGACCGCCTCCTCCATCCGCGCCTCGTCGCCCGCGTTCCCGGGAGTCTCGTCGGCCAGGTTCGAGAGGGCGCGCGCGGTCTTCCAGAGGAGCTCGGCGTCGTTCGGACGGGTGGCCAGACCCGACCGGTAGGCCTCGACCGCCGCCTGGGTCCGGAACTCGGTCATCAGGCGGTCCCCGCGGGCGACCGCGGTCTCCGCGGGCGACTGCGCGAGGACTCCGCCGACGAGGCCGGGGGCGAGAAGACAGCCGGCGAGCACGGCGAGCGGAATCGTGAGTGTGCGATGCATGGCTCTCCTCAGGCGGGCCCACCAGCTAATACCGGCCGTGCGCAGCCGGCGTTCCCGCGGGCCCCTAGAGAGGGAGCGTGAAGCCGCGGGTCGCCTCCAGCAGCCGCTGGACGCGGTCGGCGACCGCGGCCAGCTCCGCTTCTTCGGCGACGAGATTCCGCGCGTCCGTCTCGACGATCAGGAGCGGCGACAGATCCCAGCCCGCGATCCACTCCTCGTAGTGACGCTCCAGCTGCGTCAGATAGGCCGCGGGGATCGTCTGCTCGTACTCGCGGCCGCGCGAACGGATCCGCTCGCAGAGAACGGGCACCGAAGTCCGCAGATAGATCAGGAGGTCGGGCGGCTCGAGAAACTGGATCATCGTGTCGAACAGCTCCCGATAGTTTTCGTAGTCGCGCCCGTCGATGTGTCCGTTCGCGTGGAGATTGCGAGCGAAGATCTCGGCGTCCTCGTAGATCGTGCGGTCCTGGATCACCGATTCGGCCGAGGCCAGGATCTCCTGATGGTGCTGGAAACGCTTCGAGAGGAAATAGACCTGCAGGTGAAACGCCCAGCGGGCCATGTCGGCGTAGAAATCTGACAGGTAGGGATTTCCATCGACATGCTCGTAGTAGGGCCGCCACGCGAAGCGCTCCGCCAGGAGGCCGGTGAGCGTCGACTTCCCGGAGCCGATGTTCCCCGCCACGGCGCAGAACGTCTTCGGACCGCTCAACGCCCGGGCTCCGGATCCAGCGCCAGCTCCCGCTGACCGGCTTCGATCTCGGCGGCCCGGTGCTCGACGAGCGCGCGGACGCTCGCGAAATCGGCGTCGCTCCCGACGAAGTCGAGTCGCGACACGTCGATGACGAGGAGCCGACCGGGCCACTCGAGGAAGAAGCGGTCGTAGGCGCCCACGAGCCGGGCCATGTAGTCCCGCTCGAGGTCGCGCTCGAACGGCCGGTTGCGAGTCCGGATCCGGTCCATGAGGACGTCCACGTCCGCCTTCAGGTACACGGTCAGATCGGGGACCCGGGTTTCGGGCGCGATCGCACCGAACAGGCGTCGCCAGATCGCGAGATCGGCGCCGGAAAGAGTCAGCTCGGCGAAGATCCGGTTCTTCTCGAAGACGTAGTCCGCGAGAGCCGGGACCCGACCTTCGTCCAGGGCCGTCGCGATCGCGCGCTGCTGCCGGAAGCGGGACAGCAGGAAGAACATCTCGGTGTCGAAGGCGTAGTTCTCCATGTCCTGGTAGAACCCGCCGGTCAGGAACGGATTTCCCTCGACGACCTCGAGGAATCGCGAGCCGCCCCATTCGCCGTGCAGGCGGTGGACGAGCGACGTCTTGCCGACACCGATGGCGCCTTCGACGGCGAAGTGGCGAACGGAGGTCATGCGGGAGGGTATCGTAGATGCCACCCGCGACGCTGTCAACGCGTTGCGGCCCGCGGGACCGCCCGGTACGTTGTGCCGCCCCATGAGCAGGTCCGCCCCGGTCGAAACGCCCGTTCTGCACTTCGGACACAGCCCGGATCCGGACGACGCGTTCATGTTCTTCGGCCTCGCCCTGGGCGCGGTGACGATCCGCGACTTCAAGGTCGAGCACGTGCTCCACGACATCCAGACGCTGAACGAGATGGCGATGTCGGGCGCGATCGAGATCACCGCCATCAGCGCCCACGCGTATCCTTCGGTCGCCGAGCGCTACTGGATCATGCGCTGCGGCGCGTCGATGGGGATCGGGTACGGCCCGATCCTGGTGGCCCGGGCGGACGGACCGCGCTCGATCGAAGAGCTATCGGGCGCGCGCGTCGCGATCCCCGGTCTCCTCACGACCGCGTACCTCGTTGCGCGGCTCTACCTGCCGGCGTTCGAGGGGGTCGTCCACCGGTTCGACGACATCCCGCGCGCGGTCGCCGGCGGCGAGGTGGACGCGGGGCTCGTCATCCACGAGGGACAGATCACCTATCGGGACCAGGGACTCGAGAAGCTCGGGGATCTGGGCGCGACGTGGAAGGACGACACCGGCCTGCCGCTTCCCCTGGGGCTCGACGTGGTGCGAAAGGATCTGGGCCGCGAGCTCGCCGGCGAGGTGAGTCGCGGGCTCTCCGATTCGATCCGCTACGCCTTCGAGCACGAAGACGAGGCCGTCGCCTATGCGCTCGACTACGGGCGCGGCCTCGACACCGAACGCGCGCGCACGTTCGTGAAGATGTACGTCAACGAGTACACGCGGGACATGGGCGACGAGGGCCGGCGGGCGCTCGAGACGCTGTTCGCGAAGGCCGCGGCCGCCGGCTTCACCGAGCCCGTCCCCGCGATCGATCTCGTCTGATCCGGCCCGGCGTCAGCGGGTCGGCAGGTGGACGACGCGCCCCGCGACCGGGTCCCATCGCCAGCGCGCGTCACGCCCTTCGAGATGGACCCCTCCGAGCCAGCGGTCCGCGCCGCCGAGCTCGATCCAGTCGGCGCGTCCGCCGAGGACCCGGCGTCCGTCGTCGGTGAGATCGGCGACGGTGTCCGCTCGCGCCGGACCCGCGGAAAGCGAGACGAGCGGATGCTCCCCGGAAGCGAGCCGATCCAGGTAGGAGTAGAAGACGAGGTCGCCGAGGAAGACCCGCTCCTCGCGCGCGTGATGCGCGGCGACGAACGCTTCGCGCGCCGGAAGGGGGCCCCTCGAGAGCGCCTCGAGCGCCTGGCGTTCGGAGCGCGAGAGCCCGTCCCCCACGGCCGGCAGCTCCTCGAGATGACGGCCGATCGCGGGCGCGAGGTGCGGGAGGGACGGCGTCGAGCGGGCCGCGAGCGCCTCGAAGCGGGTCGGATCCGGGTCGCGGAAGCGTCGCCACGCGAGGGCCGCGAGCTCAGTCGCATCCGCGGGCAGCGAAGACCTCGCGGCGTGGAGCTCGCGGATCGCGGCGGGGTCGAGGTCGCCGATCGCCGCGACGGATTCGACGGCCGTGACCTCCACCCCCTTTGGCTCGGACCGCGAGAGGCGCTCGAGGACCTGGAGGAGCTGGAGCTGGTCGTAGAGATCGGGCTCGAACCACAGGACGATCTCGCCCCCGGAGGCGGCCGCGGCGGAGTCCAGGCTCGCGTCCCGCTCCTCGAGACCGGCGAGGACCCGCGCGCGGTCGGCGGCGTCGCCGCCGAGGAACTCCGCCCGCGCCGCCCGCAGGCCGCGGTCGTCGAGGCCCGCGGGGACCGGTCCCTCGTGGAGGACGTCCCGCCACGGCAGGACCTCGCCGCCCGTGTTCGCGCCCGCGATCCGGTCGGCCGCGCAATCACCGTTCGTCACGTGAAGGACGACTCCGTCCCGACGCGCGGTCACGCCGGCCCCCGGTAGAACCGGAGCGTGGGAGACCGGCACGGCAGGGCGATCACGCCCGGATCAGTCGATGAGCGGAAGAGCGTGGGGATCGAGGCGGCCCGCCCGCCGCGGCGCGCGAACGGCCAGCCGTTCGAGCGGCGTCTCGGGAAGGCGCTCGTAGAGGGTCGTCCGCTGAACCGGCGTGAACCCGGCTTCGCGGATGAGCTCCCGGACCTCGGCCACGCTCGAG
>DATBJO010000066.1:0-14205 GCA_036556305.1 Gemmatimonadota bacterium | reverse complement strand
AGGTCCACTACGCCGCGGGCGAGCGGGTCGTCCCGCTCATCAAGCCCCCCCAGCAGATCCTGTTCATCCTGAGCGGGCTCGCAAAGCTCGTGGCGGTCTCGCCGAACGGCATCGAGCGGATCATCTACGTGTTCCGACCGGGGGAGATCATCGGCTCACGGATTCTCCTCGAAGAGAGCCCCGAGGCCGTCTACGAGATCGTCGCCATGCACCCGGCGCGGTCCATCGCGGTGAGCAAGCAGGACTTTCTGAACATCTCGGAGAGGTATCCCGAGATTCTCATGATCGTGACCCGCGAGCTCACCCGCCGCCTGACGGGTCTGACGAGCCGGATGCTCGCGGCCATGTCCGAGGACGTGCCGGTGCGGCTGGGCCAGCTCCTGCTCGACTTCGCGGCCCGGGACACGACCAGTTCCGATGACTTCGTCCCCCTCAGCTACCCGCTCACCCACGAGGCCATGGCGCAGATCATCGGCGCCAGTCGGCCGCACACATCGACGGTGCTGCGCGATCTGGAAGAGATGGGCCTGGTCCGGCGCCGCAGCGAGCGGGGCTTGCTGGTACGCCCGGAGGGGATGTCGAGGATGGTCCGGGGCGTCCCCGCCTGACCTCTCCGGCGGGCGAGCAAGGCGACGAATCTCATCGTCGCGCTCGTTGTTCCACGGCCGCTACGACGGCCAGAGGATGGGAATCAGGATCGTCGCCGTGATCAGAAGCAGGACGTTGAGCGGCCCACCCACCCGCGGGTAGTCGGCGAACCGGTATCCGCCGGGTCCGTAGATCAGCGTGTTCGTCTGGTAGCCGATCGGCGTCATGAAGTCGGCGGACGCGCCGAACATGACGGCCGCCAGGAGCGCGTACGGGTTCATTCCCAGGTCTCCGGCCGTGAAAAGAGCGATGGGCGTCATGACGACTGCGGTGGCGTTGTTCGACATGATCGACGTCAGGACCGACGTCATCAGATAGAACGCGCCGACGACCGCGCGCGGGCCGATCGGTCCGAACACGGTCGCGACGTGGTGCGCCAGCCAGGCGGCGGCTCCCGTCTTGTCCATCGCGACTCCCAGGGGGATCGCTCCCGCGAGCAGCAGCACGACCATCCAGTCCATCTCCTCGTAGATCTCCTCGAGCGTAACGCAACGCGTGAAGATCATGAGCAGGACGCCGGTCATGGCCGAGGGAAGGATCGGGAGCAGGCCGGTCCCGGCGGCCGCCACGACCGCGATCAGGATGACCGCGGCGTAGAGGGCGCGCGGGCGCGAGCCGGCGGGGGGCTTGACCTCGCTCAGCGGGACGAAGCCCGGCTCGTCCGCGAGCGCTTCGAGGGCGGGGGCCGCGCCGTGGACGAGCAACAAGTCGCCCGGCTCGAGCCGGACCTCCGCGAGCCGCTCGCGCTCGGTGCGGCCATGATGCTGGATGGCGAGAACCGTGGTGTCGTAGCGCTGCTGGAAGCGCGACTCCTTGAGCGTCCGCCCGACCAGGGGCGAGGCAGGCGCGAGGAGGATCTCGGCGAGGCGGGCATCGCCGGCGGCCAGGTCCACGTCGGCCTGGTGGTCGACGGGGGTCTCGAGCTTCTCCTTCTCCGCCAGCTTGAGCAGGTTCTGGGAGTGTCCCTGCGCGAAGAGGACGTCGCCGGGAGTCACCCGGCGGTTCGCGACCGGCCCCCAGAGGGAGCGATCGCCGCGCCGGAGTCCCAGGATCGACACCCCGTACACCTCGCCCCAGCGCACCTCGGCGAAGGTCTTTCCCGCGCCCGGCGTCTCGGGCCGCACGCGGAGCTCGGTCATGAACTCCCGGACGTCGTACTTGCCGGTCAGATCCGTGTGCCCGGTTCGTCGGGGCATGAGGGCGCGGCCGATCGTGAACAGGTAGAGAAGTCCCACGGCGCAGTAGATGAGACCCAGCGGCGCGATCGAGAACATGTGCAGGTCGGTGAAGCCTCGATCCCGCGCCATCCCGTAGACGACGAGGTTCGTCGAGGTCCCGATCAGGGTCACCGTCCCCCCCAGGATGGCCGAGAACGACAGCGGCATGAGGAAGCGGGACGGCGGCTCGCCGGTCTGCTTGGCCACCGCCAGGAACACGGGCAGGAAGACGACCACCACCGCCGTGTTGTTGAGGAAGGCCGAGACCGGGGCCACGAGGAGGCACAGCACGATCAGCCGGGCCTCGGTCCCTCCGAGCGGAGCGGTCTGGGCCCAGCGACCGATCGCCGCGATCGCGCCGGTCTTCATCAGGCCGAGGGAGAGAACCAGCATCGCGGCCACGGTGATCGTGGCTTCGTTGCTGAACCCCGCCACGGCTTCCGTAGGTTCCAGGATGCCGGCCAGGAGCAGCACCACGGGGATCGTCAGCGCCACCTGCTCGACCGGGAAGCGCTCGGTAATGAACAGCGTGAGCGCCCCCAGGATCACGGCGAAGACGATCGCGATTTCGAGTGTCAAACGGCGTCTCCTGTGCAGCTGGGACCCCCGGGAGCGCCTCAATATATACGCGCCCGAGCACGGCACGACGGCCGGCATGGTCAGGGGCCCGGTTTTTGCGGGATCGTCGAGCGGGTATTAACGTTCAAGCCCCGTTGCGAAGAAATGGTCAGGTCAGGGTCTCGCCGGGGGTAGAGAACGAGTCGACCGTTCCGGCACCGATCAACCGGAGCGTCCACAGGCGGGAGCGGCGATGAACGTCAGGGTCGACCCCAACCGGTTTCTCAGCGTGGTCTGCGAACCCGAAGAGCGGATCGTCTTCGATCGCAAGGAAGCCAAGTATCACCTGCTGCGGGAATCTGCGGCGCGCCTGTGGGACGAGATCTGCGAGGGTGGAACCTTCGAGGTCGCCTCGGTCGTCGCGGAGGGCGAGGACCCCGTCGCCCTGCTCGCGGAAGCCGGATTGCTCGGCATCGAAGCCGTCCCCGTCTC
The DNA here is from genome assembly GCA_036556305.1 of Gemmatimonadota bacterium. Taxonomy (GTDB): domain Bacteria; phylum Gemmatimonadota; class Gemmatimonadetes; order JACCXV01; family JAHWKZ01; genus JAICNR01. The sequence continues at coordinate 11,290 of DATBJO010000066.1, read as the reverse complement.
CGGGGAGCGGATCACGCGTCGCGTCTGGCTCCGGCGAACCGGCAAGGTCTCCGCGGCCGCGATCGTGCTGCCCCTCGTCGCCACGATCACGACACCGAATTTCGGCCTGGGCCAGGAGCCCGGGCTCAGCCTGGACGAACGCGTCGGGGACGATTGAGGGCGTGAGCGCTTCCCGCTGAAACGCGAACGGGGCGCCCGGACTCGAACTCCCGGCAGCGCCCCGTTTCGCGACGGTTTCCTCACATCCCCACGTCCACCCAACGCTCACAAGTCTACGTCCGGCCCGCCGATTCGGGATATAAGCCATCGTACAACGGCGGGCCGCGATTTCCTGCGCGAATCTGATCACGGAGGTCGCGTGATCATGCGGCATCAGCGTATCTTGCGGCCATGTACGACAGCGAGCCGACGACGACGGAAACGCCCCGTACCCGGCTGCGTGACCTGACCGCCGATCTGCGAGCCCTCGAGGCGCGTCTGCGCGAGGGGGGCGGAGCGGACCGGGTCGCGCGTCAGCACGAGCAGGGGAAGCTCGCCGCCCGCGAGAGGATCGAGCTGCTGCGCGATCCCGGAAGCCGGTTCCTCGAGGTCGGGTTGCTCGTGGCGTGGGACCGCTACGACGGACGGGCGCCGGCTGCGGGGGTCGTCACCGGGCTCGCGCGTGTCAGCGGTCGTCCCGTCGTCGTGGTCGCGAACGACGCGACCGTGAAGGCCGGGTCCTGGTGGCCGGAGACGATCACGAAGATCCTGCGCGCGCAGGAAATCGCGATGCGCTGCCGGGTCCCGATCGTGTACCTGGTCGATTCGGCGGGGGTCAATCTGCCCTACCAGGGCGGCGTCTTCCCCGGCCAGTACGGCGCGAGCCGCATCTTCTACTACAACTCGATCATGCGCCGCTACCTGCGGATTCCGCAGATCGCCGCCGTGATGGGACCGTGCATCGCGGGCGGGGCGTACCTGCCCGCGCTGTCCGACGTGATCCTCATGGTCGAGGGGACGTCGTTCATGGGGCTCGGCGGACCGAATCTCGTGAAGGGCGCGACAGGGCAGGTCGTCGACGCCGAGGAGCTGGGGGGCGCGCGGGTCCATACCGGGATTTCCGGAGTCGCTCACTATCGGGTTCCCGACGACCAGACATGCATCGAGACGATCCGCGATCTCCTGGGCGAGCTTCCGTACGCGCCGCCCGTGGCCGGAGACGACTGGACGGCCGTCCCGGGCCGGGAGCCGGCGGAGCTCTACGACATCCTCCCCGACGATCACCGCCAGCCGTACGACATGCGCGAGGTGATCGCTTGCGTCCTCGACGCCGGGCGCCAGGACGAGTTCCAGGCCGACCTCGCCCCGGAGATGATCTGCCTCACGGGCCGGCTGCACGGAATGCCGGTGGGTGTGATCGCGAACGCGCGTGGCATGTACCGTCGCGAGAACAGCCCGCCCCGGTTCGGCGGGATCGTCTACACGGAGTCGGCCGAGAAGGTCGCGTACTTCCTCGACAACCTCGACCGCCACCGCACCGCGATGCTGTTCGTCCAGGACGTCTCGGGATTCATGGTGGGCACCGAGGCCGAGCACAGCGGCATCATCCGGGCCGGCGCCCGCTTCGTCGAAGCGATGGCGACCGCCACGGTCCCGAAGCTCGTTCTCACGGTGAACCACGCCTCGGGCGCCGGCTACTACGCGATGGCCGGGCAGGGCTTCGACCCGGACTTCATCTTCACGCTGCCGACCGGGCGGATGGGCGTCATGGAGGGGGAGAGCGCCGTGCGTGCCCTGTTCGGGCCCGAGCTCGACCGTCTGGACGCCGAGGGCGGATCGCTGGATGAGGAGCTCCAGGCGCGGATCGACGCCGTGCGCGCGGACTACGAGGAGCAGCTCGACGCACGCCACGCCGCGGCACGCGGCCACGTGGACGCGGTGCTCGAGCCCGAGCGCCTGCGCGACCGGCTCGGATTCGCGCTCTGGACGACGCTGCACAATCCGGGTCCCCACCTGGGGGCGTTCGTCCTGCCGGGGGTGGAAGCCGGTCGCGGGGGATCGAGCGTGTGACGCGATCGCGCTGGATCGTGATCGCGGTGATCGCGATCGGGCTCTTTGCGATCGTGGTGGGAGGCTTCCTGTGGCCGCGCCCGCAGTTCCGCAAAGGGCCGTGGACGGGTGCTCCGCCCGTCGAGTCGTTCCCGGCCGATTCGGGCTAGCCCGTCTCCGGCTCCGGAGCGTCGAGGCCGGCCTGGACGTGCCGCCAGCCGAAACGTCCCTTGATGCAGAGGTGACCGCTCGTGACGTCGTGGTCCAGCGGTGACGTGACTTTCACGATGCGATTGTCCTGGACGTGCAGGTCGACGTTGCAGCCGACGCCGCAGTACGGACAGATCGTCCGCGTCACCGATTGCCGCGACTCGTCCCACGTCCCCTCGCGCCGCATGTCGAACTCGGTCTTGAAGACCAGCGCCCCGGTCGGGCAGACCCCGATGCAGTTCCCGCAGTAGACGCACGCCGAATCGGGCAGCGTGACGTCGAATTCGGTCGAGATCCGGGCGTCGAATCCGCGGCCCGCGACCGCGATCGCGAACGTGTTCTGGGCCTCGACGCCGCACGCCTGAACGCACTTGTAGCAGAGGATGCACTTCTCGTAATCCCGCACGTACAGCTCGTCCTGCACCTTCGCCGGCTGCTCGACGGTCTCGGCGCTCGCGCCGTGGCGGTCGGGATCCGACCCGTAGGTCCCCATCCATCCCTGGATCTCCGGGCTCGCGAGAGACATGTCGACGGAAGATGCGAGGAATTCGAGCACCATCTTCCGGCTGTGCCGGACGCGCTCGGAATCGGTGGCCACGACCATCCCCGTCTCGGCCGGCCGCGAGCACGCGGGGACCAGCGTGCGCGAGCCCTCGACCTCGACCACGCAGACGCGACACGTGTTGATCGGCATCAGCGTCTCGAGGAAGCAGAGGGTCGGAGTTTCGATCCCGGCCTTCCGGCAGGCGGTCAGGATCGTCGCGCCCTCGGAGACCGAGACCTCGCGGCCGTCGATCGCGAGGGTGACGGTCCGCCCGGTCGCTCCCGACGCGGCGCTCACCGGCGACCTCCATTCCCGATCAGACCGAGGCCCAACGCCGATCGGACCGCCAGGCCGGCCGTGTGGCCGAGGCCGCAGATCGAGGCGTCGCCCATCGCCCGGCCGATCTCGTCCAGGAGCCCGGCTTCGTCCTCGCCCGCGAGGAACCGCTTCAGAGCTTCCTCCTGCCGGACCGTCCCGACGCGGCACGGAACGCACTGGCCGCAGGACTCGTGGCGGAAGAACGCCGCGATCCGGAGCAGGATGTCGTCGAGATCCACGGTCCCGTCGAAGACGACGACCACTCCCGAGCCGAGCGACGCCCCTGCCGCGCGCGTGTCCTCGAAGGTCAGCGGAAGGTCGATGCGCTCGCGTGTGACGAACGTCCCCGCGGCTCCACCGAGGAGGACCGCTTTCATCTCACCGCCGCCCGCGACGCCGCCCGCGAGGTCGAGGAGCTGACGGAGGGTCGTCCCGAACGCGACCTCGTAGAGCCCGGGTCGCGTCACCTTTCCGGAGACGCAGAACAGCTTGGTCCCCGTCGACCCTTCGGTTCCCAGGGTGGCGAAAGCCGGCCCCCCTTCGAGCACGATGTCGAGGACGTTGACCAGCGTCTCGACGTTGTTCACCACGGTCGGCTTGCCGAAGAGCCCGCGGTCGGTCGGGAACGGCGGCTTGTTGCGCGGCTCGCCGCGGAACCCTTCGATCGAGTTGAAGAGCGCCGTCTCCTCCCCGCAGATGTAGGCCCCGCCGCCGCGGCGGATCTCGATGTCGAAATCGAACCCCGCCCCCATGACGTCCGCCCCGAGCAGTCCCTGACGCCTGCATTCTCCGATTGCGTGCTCGAGCCGCGCGGTGGCCGTCGGGTACTCGCCGCGGATGTAGAGATACGCCTGCTCGCAGCCGGTCGCGTATCCGGCGATCGTCATCGACTCGACGACGGCGAAGGGGTCTTCTTCCATGAGCGCCCGGTCCTTGAAGGTCCCGGGCTCCGACTCGTCGGCGTTGCAGACGAGATAGTGGGGTCGGGCGGGCGCCGTGGACACGGCCGCCCACTTCCGCCCCGCGGGGAAGGCGGCCCCCCCCCGGCCGAGGAGGCGCGAATCGGTGACTTCCCGGACGACCCCCGCCGGGCCCAGCTCGACGGCCCGGCGAAGGGAATCGTACCCGCCGGCCGCCTGATAATCGTCGAGGCTGGCGGGGTCGATGCGGCCGATGCGACGAAGAAGCCGGAGACCTCCGGCGCCGTCTTCGACCTGTGGCATCCGGACGCTGCCGGACTGCAGCGGAACGGCGAGGTCCGTGCCCTCCCGGCCCGCGAGATCGGCCAGCAGGCGCTCGACCGGCAAGCCCGGGGCGAGGCTGTCGACGGTCGCGTTCTCCGCGCTGGTGCGCTGAACGAACGCCGCCGGCGCGCGATCGCAGGCTCCGACGCAGGGGCTCGGAAGCCACGTCACGGCATCGGTCCCGCCGGCCGGGCCCAGCACCTCCTCCAGCGCGGCCGCGACCCGATCCGCTCCCGCCATCCGGCAGGCGATGTCGTCGCAGGCGTGGATGACGACCGGCGCGCGCGGCTCCGTGGAAAGAAGCGCGTAGAAGCTCGCCACCCCGTACGCCTCCGCGGGCGGGACCCCGAGTCGCTCGCAGATGTGGTTGAGCCCGCCCTCGCTGACCCAGCCGGCGGCGTCGACGAGGGCGTGGAGAGCGGGCAGGAAGAGATGCCGCGGCGGAGGACCGTCACCGGCGGGGCCGGCGAACGGAAGGAGGAACGCGTCCACCGCGTCGCGCTCGACCGCGGTGGGAGCGGCCGCCATGAGCTTCAGGTCCACCGCGCGCCCCTCAGCCGGCGAGCGCCGGCTCGAGCTTCTCGATCCGGACGGCGCTGGCCTTGAACTCGGCGGTCCCCGACTTCGGATCCCAGGCATCGATCGTCAGCACGTTGGTGTCGACATCGTCCGGGAAGTGGAGGGTCATGAAGGCGAGTCCGGGACGGAGACCGGGGTCGATCCGCACCGGTCCCTCGACGGAGCCGCGCCTCGACGTCACGCGCACGCGCTGCCCCTCGGCGACCTCGAGCGCTTCCGCGTCCTCGGGCGAGAGCTCGACGCAGCCGCCGCGGCGGATGGGAGCCGAGTAGCGTCCGCTCTGGACGCCGGTGTTGAAAGAGTCGAGACACCGTCCGGTGGTGAGTCGGATCGGGTACTCGTCGGTCAGCTCGTCGACCGGGGGTTCGTACTCGACCGGCATGAAGGGAGCGGCCGGCCCTTCGCGCGGCTCCTCCCACAGACGAGCGTGGAGGAAGAGAGTGCCGGGGTGCGTCTCGTCGGGGCACGGCCACTGGATGCCGCCCATCTCGTCGAGCCGGGCGTAGCTCATCCCGGCGTGCATCGGCGAGAGCGACCGCAGCTCGTCCCACACCTGCTCCGCGGTCGGTTGACCCCACTCGTGCCCGAACCGCCGAGCCAGATCGGCGAGGATCAGGAGATCGTCGCGGGCCTCGCCCGGCGGCTCGAGCGCCTTCCGCACGCGCTGGACGCGCCGCTCGCTGCTCGTCACCGTGCCCTCGGTCTCGGCCCAACCCGCCGCCGCCGGAAGCACGACGTCGGCCATCTCGGCCGTCCGCGTCAGGAAGATGTCCTGGACGACGATGTGCTCGAGGTCCTCGAGAAGCCGGCGGACGCGCTTGATGTCGGCTTCCGATTGCGCCGGGTTCTCGCCGACGACGAAGAGGGTCTTCAGCTTCCCCTCCTCCATCGCCTCGAACATCTGGCTGATGTGCCAACCTCTTCGGGCGGGGACTTTCACGCCCCAGACCCGCTCGAACTTCTCCCGCGCGACCGTCGCTTCGACGTCCTGGAAGCCCGGAAGCTTGTTCGGGATCGCTCCCATGTCGCCGCCGCCCTGCACGTTGTTCTGTCCGCGGAGCGGACAAAGGCCCGAGCCGTAGCGGCCGACGTGCCCGGTCAGGAGTCCGAGATTGATCAGCGCGAAGACGTTGTCGGCCGCGTTGTGGTGCTCGGTGATCCCCAGCGTCCAGCAGATCTGCGCTCTGCCGGCCCGGGCATAGGCATGGGCGAGGCGTCGGATCTCCTCCGGCGCGACGCCCGTGACCTCCGCGCCGCGCTCGAGCGTCCAGGGCTCCACGGACTCCCGGTACTCGTCGAATCCGCTCGTGGCGCGCTCGATGAACGTCCGGTTCTCGAGGCCGGCGTGGAGGATCTCCCGGGCGACCGCATTGGACAGCGCGATGTCCGAGCCGACGTCGATCCCGAGCCAGTGGTGCGCCCAGCGGGCGGAGGTCGTCCGCCGGGGATCGATGACGAAGAGCTCCGCCCCGTTCCGGACGCCCTTCAGGAGATGGTGGAAAAAGATCGGGTGGGTCTCGCGGGCGTTCGACCCCCACAGGAGGATGACGTCTGTCTCCTCGATCTCCTGATACGAGCTCGTCCCGCCCCCCGCTCCGAATACCGTCGCCAGACCGACGACGCTGGGAGCGTGTCAGGTCCGGTTGCAGCTGTCGACGTTGTTCGAGCCGATGACGGTGCGAGCGAACTTCTGGGTCAGGTAGTTGAGCTCGTTCGTCGTCTTCGAGCAGCTGAAGAGCCCGAACGAGTTCGGCCCGTGCTCGGCCGTCACCCGCCGAAAGCCGTCTGCGGCCCGGTCGAGCGCCTCGTCCCAGGACGCCGGCCGGAGCCGGCCGTTCTCGCGGACGAGCGGTCGCGTGAGCCGCGCGTAGCGGTTCTTCATGTCGCCTCCCTTTCCGGGCCAGTGTACCGCGGCCCCGAGCGGGGAAGCAACACGGCGGAGTTTGCCACGCCGGTTCGGGTTCGGATACAATGAACTCGTCCCAGAAGCCGTCCCACCCACCCTGCATCAGGAGACCCGAGAATGCCGAAGCACGCGAAGCCGCTGGTCGCGGCCGCCATCGCCCTCGTCCTTGCCGCCGGATGCCAGCAGGAGCCGGCGACGGAGACGGGCACCACCGAAGAGACACCCGCCGTCGACGTCGCCGCCGTCCAGCAGGCGATCGAGGACGGTGGAGACGCGTGGGAGGCCGCCGCCCTGGCCGGCGACGCCGCCGCCCTGACGGCCCTCTACACGGACGACGCGATCATCATGCCCCCGAACGCCGCGCAGGCCGAGGGCAGCGCGGCGATCCAGGCCGCGTTCACCGAGATGCTCGCGGCGACGCCGTTCACGGCGATCGAGATCGTGACCGACGGGGTCGAGGTGTCGGCCTCCGGCGACATGGCGTGGGCGCACGGGTCGTACACGAGCACGAACACCGTGGCCGGAGAGCCGTACGAGGACACCGGCAAGTGGGCGAACGTGTCCGAGAACCGGGACGGGAAGTGGCTGCTGGTCATCGACATCTGGAACAGCGACACGCCGCTCCCCGGCATGTAACGGACCGCGAGCCCGAAGCGACTTCCCGATGAGGACGCGAGAGGAGCCACGGCCGTAGAGCGCCGGATCCGGTTCGAGCAGCCGCTCCTGCTGCGGATCAGCCACTGGCTGAACGTCGTGCTCCTCGCCGGCATGATCGCGAGCGGGCTCCAGATCTATCACGCCTACCCGGCCTTCGCGGAGCGCGGGGCCGAATTCTGCTGCTGGCCGCTGGCCGGCAAGCGCTTCCCCGAAGCCGTCCGGCTCGGGGGCTGGCTGGCCGGCGGCCTCAAGTGGCACCTGTTCCTCATGTGGGGCTTCGTCGCGAACGGCCTCGTATGGCTGGGCTGGCAGATCGGCAGCGGCGAATGGCGCCGTCGGGCGTTCCGCCCGCGCGACGCGCGCGGCGCGTGGGACATGGCGCGGTGGTACGCGCGGCTCGCGCGCGAGAAGCCCGCGTACGAGGTCTACAACGGGCTCCAGAAGCTGGCCTACACGGGAACGTTCGCGCTCGGCGTCCTCGCGGTGGCGACCGGGTTCGCGATCTGGAAACCGGTCTCGCTCCCGCTGGCGGGCTGGATGGGAGGCTACGTCTGGGCGCGCTTCTGGCACTTCCTCGTCGTGTGGGCGTTCGTCGGCTTCACGCTCGGCCACCTGTTCATGACGCTGGTCGTCGATCGCGAGGCGACCCGCTCGATGATCGTCGGCGCGTACCGGGACCCGGCGCCGATGGAGCGGGAGCCGCTCGGGGACGCGGCCCCGGAGGAGGCCGATGCCCGGCCGGCGTGAGTTCCTGAGGCGGGCGGGGATCGCCGCGGCCGGGATCGCCGCGGCCGGCTGCGGCTGGGACGGCGGCCCTCTGTGGCCGCTCCTCCGCGCGTGGGACCGGCCCAACCGGTGGCTCCAGAAGGCGCTCGCGCCGCCCGGGGGACCGCGCGCGCGGATCGAGCCCCCGGGGAGCGAGAGTCCGTCGTTCCCGCAGTACTACATCAGCGACATGCTCCCGCGCGTGGAGGCCGCGACGTGGCGGCTGGAGGTCGGCGGAATGGTCGCGCGCCCGCTCTCGCTGTCGCTCGACGACCTCGGCGCCCTGCCGCGCGTCACCCTGCGGCTCCGCCACTACTGCATCGAGGGATGGACGTCGGTCGCCTCGTGGACGGGGGTCCGCCTCGCGGAGATCGCGCGCATCGCGGGGGCGGATCGGGCGGCGGAGTTCGTCGACTTCCGCTCGTTCGACGCCGGGTACTGGTCGAGCTGGGACCGGGAGAGCGCGCTCCACCCGCAGACCATGATCGCGATCGGCTTGAACGGCTCGTGGCTGACTCCCGGCCACGGCGCGCCGGCACGGCTCTATTCCAACCTCAAGTACGGCTACAAGAGCGTGAAATACCTGACCGCGATCCGCTTCGTCCCGCGCTCGACGGGGGGGTATTGGGAGGAGAGGGGCTACGACTGGTACGCCTCCCTTTGACGGTCGCTGAAAACGGGCCTTCTCCGTCGTCCCCCCCTCGTCCTCGCTGCGGCCAGGATCTGACCCGTTTTGAGCGACCTCGACAGGCGGCCGGTTTCGAGGGCCTCGCTCAGCCGGACGCCTTCACGCCGCGCCGCTAGCTTGGCGCGCATGCGCGCGACACGAACGAAGGCCACCCCGTGACGCGTCCGCTCCGCGTCGCCTGCGGCCAGGGGTTCTGGGGGGACCGGCTCGACGCGCCGGTCGAGCAGGTCCGCCGCGGGCCGATCGACGTCCTGATGCTCGACTATCTCGCCGAGGTCACGATGTCGATCCTCCAGAAGCAGAAGGCCCGCGACCCGTCGCAGGGCTACGCGCGCGACTTCGTGCCGCTCCTCCGGGAGATCTTCCCCGACGTCGTCGCGAAGGGGATCCGCGTGATCTCGAACGCCGGCGGGGTGAACATCGCCGCCTGCCGCGACGCGCTCCTCGAGGCCGCGCGCGCCGCGGGCGTGGCCGGGCGCGCGCGGGTCGGCACCGTGACGGGCGACGACATCCTCGATCGGCTCCCGGAGCTTATCGCGGCCGGCCACGCGCTCGCGAACATGGACGACGGCCGGCCGCTCGCGGAGGTGCTCGACCTCGTCGAGAGCGCGAACGCCTACATCGGCGCGGCTCCGATCGTCGACGCCCTCGCGCAGGGCGCGACCGTGATCGTGACCGGCCGCTCGACCGACACCGCGCTCACGTACGCGCCGGTGATCCACGCGTTCGGGTGGCGCTGGGACGACTGGGACCGGATCGCGCACGGCATCGTCGCCGGCCACATCAACGAATGCGGCGCGCAGGCCTCGGGGGGCAACTGCCTCGTCGACTGGGAGTCGATCCCCGACCTCGCCGACGTCGGCTACCCGATCGTCGAGGCCACGCCCGAAGGACCGTTCGTCCTGACGAAGCACGCGGGCACGGGGGGCCGCATCTCGCCCGCGATCGTCAAGGAGCAGATCGTCTACGAGATGGGCGATCCCGCGGCGTACATCACGCCGGACGGGGTCGCCGACTTCACTTCGATCCGGCTCGAGGCGGACGGGGAAGACCGGGTCCGCGTCCACGGCGTGCGGGGCGCGCCGCGCACGGACAAGCTCAAGGTCTCGATCAGCTACCGCGCAGGTTACAAAGCTGTGGGTACGCTGGTCTACGCCTGGCCGGACGCGGTCGCGAAGGCGCGGAAAGCCGACCAGGTCCTGCGCGAGCGGCTCGACCGGCTGGGGCTCGCCTTCGACGAGATCCGCACCGAGTACGTCGGCTGGAACGCGACCCACGGACGGCTGTCCGGTCCGCCGCCCGCGGACCTCCCCGAGGTCGAGCTGCGGGTCGCGGTCAAGAGCGCGGCGCAGGCGCCGGTCGAGCGCTTCACGCGCGAGATCGCCCCGCTCATCCTCTCGGGACCGCCGAGCGTGACCGGTTTCGCGGGCGGTCGGCCGCGGGTCCAGGACGTCGTCGCCTACTGGCCCGCGCTCATCGACCGGGCCGCGATCGAGCCGGGTCTCGAGGTCGAGGTCGTGGAGGCCTGAGGCGGCCGGGTGGCCGCGGGCCGGGTCCCTCCCGCGCGTGACCGCAGGCCGGCGAGCCGTTACCGTTGGGCGCGATGGCCGCCCGCGTCCAGCTCCGACGACTCGCCCACGCCCGCTCGGGCGACAAGGGCGACACCGTAAACGTGGGCATCATCGCCCGCAAACCCGAATACTGGCCGCTCATCCGCGAGCGTATCACGACCCGCCGCGTCAAACAGCATTTCGGCGCCATGGTCAAAGGCAGGATCGAACGCTTCGAGCTGCCCAACCTGCACGCCATCAACTTCCTGCTCCATGGCGCCCTCGACGGCGGCGGCACCGTCTCGCTCATGACCGATGCCCAGGGCAAGACCTTCTCCACCGCCATGCTGCGCATGCGACTGCTGGTGCCCGATCATATCGCCGCCACGCTCGGACCGGAGGCCGCCGTTGGCTGAAGACTATCACCGCATCCGCGTCGAAGCCGGTGACGGCATCGCCACGCTCACCCTCAACCGGCCCGACAAACGCAATGCGCTCGACGCGCTCACCGTGGACGAGCTGAAACACGCGCTTCACAACGCGGGCGAGGCCGACGACGTGCGCGTGATCCTGCTCCGCGGCGAGGGCCCGGACTTCTGCGCCGGCGCCGACCTGGAACAGCTCGAGCGCATCGCCGCCACCCGGGACCCGCTCGAGAACCTCGCTGATGCTTCCGCGCTCGGTGAGCTCTTCGTGCGCATGCGCCGCTGCCGCCAACCCATCATTGCTGCCGTCCACGGCCACGCCATTGCCGGCGGCGCCGGCCTGGCCACCGCCTGCGACCTCATCATCGCCAGCGAG
>DATBJO010000065.1:0-13703 GCA_036556305.1 Gemmatimonadota bacterium | reverse complement strand
GCAGTTCACGGCCGCGGCGATCCTCGCGCTCGAGGCGCGCGGCGAGCTCTCGACCGACGATCCGATCTCCGAGTATTTCGCGGACGTTCCGCCCGACAAGCAGCCGATCACGCTCCACCACCTCCTCACCCACTCCTCGGGCCTTGAGTCCGACTTCGCGCCGACCGACTACGACCCCGTAGGGCGCGAGCGTGACGCCTACGTCCGGCGCGCGCTCGAGTCCCGGCTCCGCTTCGCGCCCGGCACCGGCTACGAGTACTCGAACGCCGGCTACAGCCTGCTCGCCGCGGTCGTCGAGATCGTGACCGGCAAGTCCTTCGAGGAGGCCCTCCGCGAGCTCGTGCTCCTTCCCGCCGGGATGGAAGAGACCGGTTACCGGATCCCGCGGTGGGACCCCGCGCGCGTGGCCGTCGGCTACCGCGGGAGCGAGCGCTGGGGGACGATCCTCGCGCGGATCGCCGAGGAGGGCGGGCCGTTCTGGCAGCTCCGCGGAAACGGCGGCCTCCATACGACGCTCGGCGACGTCGAGCGCTGGGACCGCGCGCTCGAGACCGACGCGGTCCTACCCGCGGCTCAGCGCGCGGAGATGTTCACGCCGTACGTCCCGGAGGGGCCCGACTCCGTGTCGTACTACGGCTACGGGTGGGCGATCGAGGAGACGCCGCGGCACGGCACGCTCATCTGGCACAACGGCGGGAACTTGATCTTCGTCGCCGAGCTCCACCGCTGGGTCGACGAGGGGCTCACGGTCTTCGTCGTGACGACGGATCCCACGCTCTCGGCGACCCCGGTCGCCCAGGCGCTCGAGGCGATCGCCTTCGGCGAGCCGTACGAGGAGCCACCCGCGGTCGTCGCGGTCGACCCGCAAGCGCTCGCGCGCGCGGCGGGCACGTGGAGGCTCCCTTCGGGCGAGCCGCTGACCGTGACCGCGGCCGACGACCGGCTCGAGGTCTCGGCCCGCGGCCCCGAAGGCACCGCGCTCCTCTTCCCGCTCTCCGAGCGCGCCCGCGAGATCGCCCCCGACCTCGAGGCGCGGACGCGGACGATCCTCGAGGGTCTATTCCGCGGCGACTTCGCCCCGCTCGCTGAGGCCTTCGGCGGGATGCCGGTCGCCGAGGTCCGCGCGCAGGAGGAGGCGCTCATGGCCGACCGCCACGCGCGGCTCGGCGCGCCGACCGGGTTCGAGATCGTGGGCCTCGTCCCGATGCCCGCCGGCCCCGGCGTCCTCGCGCGGATCGACTTCACCCGCGGCGTGGCGTGGAACACGTACGTCTGGGCTCCCGAGGGCCTTCAGGGCGTGCGACCGACGCCCGAGCCGCCCGCGGCCGACTACCGGCCGGTGTCGGAAAGCGCCTTCGCGAGCTTCCGCCTCCGCGGTTTGCCCGGGCCCGGGCTCGAGCTCCGGGACGCGGGCTCGTCGGGATCGGTCCTCGTCATCCACGCGCCCGCCGGGGACATCGAAGCGCGGCGGAACTGAGCGCGTGACCGGCTCCGCGAAAGAGCTCACCGGGGCGGCCCTGGCGAGCGGCCTCGCCTTACGGTTTCGTGGTCGAACGGCTCGCTACTGGAGGCCGATCTTCTCGACCAGCGCCCGGAAGCGGGGGTCGTCCCGGATCGAATCGTAGAGCGGGTCGAGGTGGAGATAGATCATGCCGGCGGAGCGCTGTTCCAGGGCCAGGTCCAGCTGCCGGAACGCCTCGTCCCGATCGCCCAGCATCCCGTACGCGGCGGCCAGGAACTCCGCCCGGACGTAGCTCGCCTGGCCCTCGGACCGGAGCTCCTCGAGGACGCGACGGGCCTCCGCTTCCTGGCCTGCCGCGGCGAGACCGTAGGCCAGGAACGCCCGGAACGAAGGCGACCAGCTCACCTCGGCGCTCCGTCTCAGGGAGTCCAGGCCCGCGCTCGGTCCCTCCACCAGCATCCGCGCCAGGCCGAGAGTCATGTGTCCACGCGCGTACTCCGGGTCCAGCTCGAGCGTGCGGCGCGACTCCGCGATCGCGTCCGCGGGCCGTCGCTGGTAGAGCAGGAAGCGGGCGATCCACTGGCTGAACGTGGGCGATAGGGGGTCCAGCTTCTGCGCGGTCCGCATCTCCCGGATCGCCTCGTCGAGTCGACCGACGGCCGGCAAGAGGGTGCCGAGCGCCCAGTGCGCGTCCGTGTAGTTGGGGTTCGAGGCCACCGCGCGTCGCAGCGCCAGCTCGCCGCGCGTGAACTCCCAGTCATACCAGACGTACGCCTTTCCCAGAGCGGTGTTGGCTTCGGCGAGCTCCGGGTCCAGCTCCAGAGCCTTGGCCGCCGCCTCCTTTCCCGCCACGTATGCCTTCTCGGGCGCGACCCAGTCGTCGGCCAGGCTCATCCACGAATCGGCGATCCCGGCCCACGCGCGCGCGTAGTCCGGGCTCTCCTCGAGGGCTTCCGCGTACAGCTCCAGGCTCCGCCGCAGCCCCTCTTCCGTGAACTTGTTGAAGGCGAAACGCCCCTTGAGGTAGAGCGTGTACGCTTCCACGTTGTCGGTCGTCGCGGTGACGAGCTTCTCTCCCTCGTCGACCGCCAGCGTGGCCTTGAGGGCAGTGACGATGGCGCCGGCGATGTCGTCCTGGATCGCGAAGATGTCCTCGAGCTGCCGGTCGTACGTCTCCGACCACAGGTGGTATCCGTCCGAGGCGCCGATCAGCTGGCCGGTGATGCGGACCCGGTTGCCGGCCTTGCGGACACTTCCCTCCAGCACGGTCGCGACCCCCAGCTTCTCGGCGATCTCTCGCACGTCCCCCTGATGCCCTTTGAAGGCGAACGAAGAAGTGCGCGAGGCGACCTTGAGGTCGCTGACCTTGACGAGCGCGTTGAGGATCTCCTCGGAGATCCCGTCGCTGAAGTACTCGTTCTCGGGGTCCGAGCTCAGGTTCAGGAACGGCAGGACGGCGATCGAGCGCTCGACCGGAGCGTGGGCAACGGTCGCTCCCTTCGCTCCGCCGTCCGTCGTCGCCGCCGATGCGGGCGGGGGGATCGCGGGCGCCATCGACGGCATCTCTCCCGCCTCGAGGACGAGGTAGAGATCGAGCGCCTCCACGCCCTTGAGCTCGCGCTCGCCGAGCGCCTCGAAGCGGTACGAGGGACGGTTCCGGAGCTGCCGCCAGACGTCGCCGCTGACGATGATCTGCCCGGGCTCGGCCACCGTCTGGATCCGCTGCGCCGTGTTCACGCCGTCGCCGTACAGATCGCCGTCCGGCGCCACCGCCACGTCGCCCAGGTGGACGCCGGTGCGGATCGTCTCACCCGCCTGCATGAGCCCGCGCAGCTCGGCGGCCGCCCGGACCGCCGCCTCCGCGCTCGGGGACTCGACCAGCGCCGCGTCGCCGATGAACTTGACGATCCGGCCCTGATCCGCTGAAACCACCGACCGCACGGCGGCCTGGAAGCGCCGCACGAGCGCGATCGCCTTGTCTTCGTCCTCCGCCGTCAGGTTGCTCCATCCCACGAGATCGCTGAACCAGACGACCGAAACGCGATGCGGAAGCTGGCTGGACGGTCGGCTGTTCACTGGAGTCCGATCCGCTGCACGATGTCCTGCATGCGGGGATCGTCGCGGAGCGAATCGTACATCGGATCGAGGTGCAGGTAGATGAGGCCGGCGGAGCGATCCGCGTACGCCTGCTCGATCTGCCGGAACGCCTCGTCGGTCTCGCCCAGCGCTCCGTACACGGCGGCGAGGAGCTCGCTCCGCACGTAGTCCGGCCCCTCCCCGTGACCGACCTTCGCGAGGATCTCCCGGGCCTCCGCGTCCTTGCCCGTCGACGCCAGCCCGTACGCGAGGTAGACCCGGAAGGTGTTCGACCGCGCGAGCTCGACGCAGCGTCGGAACGACGCGATCGCGTCCGCGTCCTTCCCCTCGAGGAGCTCGGCCCGACCGAGGATCGCGAGCCCGTACGGATAGTCGGGATCGAGGTCCAGTGCCCGCTCGCCCTCCTCGATCGCCTCGTCGATCCGCCGCGCGTACAGCAGATACCGCGCGTGCCAGTAGGCGATCACGGGCGAAAGAGGGTCCAGGAGCCGCGCCGTGCGGATCTCCTTCAAGGCCTCCTTCATGTGCCCCGTCGTCGGAAGGAGGCTCCCCAACGCCCAGTGCGCGTCCGCGTAGTTCGGGTTCGCTCCCACGGCGCGGCGGAGCGCCAGCTCGCCCTCGGCGAACTTCCACTCGTACCAGCCGAGCACCTTTCCGCGCGCGGTGTGCGCCTCGGCCAGCTCCGGCTCCAGCTCGAGCGCCTTCTCCGCCGCTGCCTTCGCCGCCGTGTACCCCTCCGCCGGAGGCACGTAGTCGTCCGCCAGGTGCATCCACGAATCGGCGATCCCGGCCCACGCGCGCGCGTAGTCCGGGCTCTCCTCGAGCGCCGCCCGGTAGAGCTCCAGGCTCTCGCGCAGCCCGGCTTCGGTGTCCTTGTTGTACTGGAAGCGTCCCTTCAGATAGAGCGTGTACGCCTCCAGGTTGTCGGTCGTGGGCGTGACGAGCTTCTCCCGCTCCTCGCCGGTCAACGTCGCCTTGAGCGCGGTGACGATCGACTGCGCGATGTCGTCCTGGATCGCGAAGATGTCCTCGAGCTCGCGGTCGTAGGTCTCCGACCACAGGTGGTAGCTGTCCGCGGCGCTGATCAGCTGGCTCGTGATCCGGACCCGGTTCCCCGCCTTCCGGACGCTCCCTTCGAGAACGGTCGCGACCTTGAGCTTCTCGGCGATCTCCTGGATGTCTCCCTGATGACCCTTGAAGGCGAACGAGGACGTGCGCGAGGCGACCTTGAGGTCGCTCACCTTGACGAGCGCGTTCAGGATCTCCTCGGTGATCCCGTCGCTGAAGTATTCGTTCTCCGGGTCGGAGCTCAGGTTCATGAACGGAAGGACCGCGATCGAGCGCTCGCCCGCCGTGGCGGTTACGGTCTCGACGCTCGGGGACGCGCCGTCGGAGGCCCCCGCCGTGACCGCCGGTGCGAGCGTCGCCGCCGGGCCTGTCTCGAGGACCAGATAGAGGTCGAGCGCCTCGACGCCTTTGAGCGCGCGCTCGCCGAGCGCCTCGAAGCGGTACGAGGGACGGTTCCGGAGCTGCCGCCAGACGTCGCCGCTCACGACGATCTGCCCGGGCTCGGCCACGGTCTGGATCCGCTGGGCCGTGTTCACTCCGTCGCCGTACAGATCCCCGTCGGCGCCCACGGCCACGTCGCCGAGGTGGATGCCGGTGCGGATCGATTCCCCCGCGCGCATGAGCCCGCGCAGCTCGGCGGCGGCCATGACGGCCGCCTCTGCGCTCGGGGACTCGACCAGCGCCGCGTCGCCGATGAACTTGACGATGCGGCCCATCTCCGCGGGGACCGCCGCCCGGACGGCGGACTGGAAGCGCCTCACCAGCGCGATCGCCTTGTCCTCGTCCTCGGCCGTCAGGCTGCTCCAGCCCACCAGGTCGCTGAACCAGACGACCGACAGGCGATGGGGAAGTCGACTCGAGGACTGGTTCATGGGATGAGGCGCTCCCGGGGCCGCGAGGACGCTGCCCCTCGATTCTCTGTGGCGGAGAGTGACGCGAGTGGACGGAATATGGGGTCGCCCGACCCTTACGCCAAGCGAAGCGGGAACTTCGACCTTGCCGTTCGCGCTCGCGGTCATGGTGTCCGCGGCCGCCGGCTGGCTCGTGTTCCTCCACCTGGTCCTTCCGGGCCGGCCTCCCCACTGGGACGAGGCCGCGCACGCACTCCAGGGCGCGCTCGTCGCGCAGGACGTCCGCGAGCTCGACCTCCTGAGCCTTCTCTTCGATACCTACCGCCAGGTCTACTGGCCGCCCCTCCACTCCTGGCTCGTGGGGGGCGCCTTCCTCGTGGCGGGAGAGAGCATCGAGGTCGCGCGCGCGGTGAGCGTGCTCGCCTACGTCCTGCTCGCGCCGACCCTCTTCCTCGTCGCTCGAACCGTGAAGCCCGCGCGGGGCGTCCTGGCCGGGGGCGTCGCCGCGCTCCTGGCGCTCACCTCGCCGGGGATGATCCGGTACGCCTCCGAGGCCATGCTCGAGATGCCGGGCATGCTGGCGATCGCGGCGACGATCCTGGTCCATTCCCGGCTGGAGCGGAATCCGGGCGGTCCGCCCGCGGCGCACGCGCTCCTCGGCGTGACGGTCGTGCTCACCTACCTCGTCAAATCGAGCTACGGCGTGCTGCTCCTCCTCACGATCGCTTCGACGAAGCTCATCGCCGCCGGATTCCGGCCGCGACGGCTATGGACGAGGCGGAACCTCTACGCCGTTCTGCCGGTGGCCGTCTTCGGCGCGATCTGGTTCGCCTACCCGCCCAAGGTCGTCTCCACCTGGGAGGCCCTCGTCAACCGCCCGTGGGGCGGCGAGGCGGCGCGCGGGATCCGCGGACTCTGGTACTATCCACGGGCCATGGCCGACTTCTCCGGGTCCTGGTGGATGTGCGCGCTCCTCTGGGGCGGTCTCGTCGCGGCGTGGCGCTCGCGGGCCAGGCCGGGGATCGACCTGCTGGTGGCGCTCCCCCTCGTCCTCCTCCTGATCGGCTCGCTCCACCACACGAAGCTCCCGCGACACATCCTGCCGGTCTTCCCCGCCCTGTTCGCGCTCGCCGGCATCGCGGCGGCGGATTTGTGGGGACGGCTGGGGTCCCGGGGAAGATCCGCCCGGGCCGCCGCGCTCGGGGTTCTGGCGGGCCTGGCCATGCTCCATGGGTCGGCGCTCGCGCGGCGCGACGGGCTCCCCGCCGACCGGCCGATGACCGAGGTCCTCGCCCACGTCTCCCGGCTCGTCCGCGAGGAGCCCCCCGTGCTCGTCGTCAGTACGAACGGACCGTGGCCGCAGCCCCCGGTGATCGACTGGCATCTGATGGCGGTGGAAGGCGTCCTGCCCGTGACCGCCACGGGCACGGGCATGGACCCGCGCCAGGAACGGCGGCTCGCCGCAGCGATCGGCGGCCTGCCCGCGCCGCTGCGGGCGGGCGCCGGACGTGTGCTCGGCCGGTACGACGAGCCCGCGGCGGTGCGGTCGCTGCACGTCGGTGAACGGTATGTCGAGGGTCGGGCGGAGTTCGAGGCATTCCTCGAGGAAACGCTCGAACGCGGCCGGACCCGCTCGATCGTCGCCGTGATCGGAACCGCGGACACGACCCGCTTTCCGGCCGGCTTCGTCACCCGCGTCCCGCTCCGGGCCGGCTTCCGGCTGGTGTCGGTGCGGGAGTTCCCGGATGCCGGGACCGAGGTCCGCGTGTACCGCCGGCGGTGACGGCGCCGGTCCTCAGACCGTCGCGCCCTCCGGGTAGAGCCGCTCGAGCATCCGCTCCCAGTCCGCGCGGACCGCGGGGAGATCCTTCCGCGCCTCGCCCCAGGCCTGGAGCCAGAGCGTCACGTCGCGCTCGCCCGTGCTCGAGGCGCCGCAGGGGTCGCTCCCCGCGCGCATGAGCGCGCCGTCCAGCCGCTCGACGATCGCCGCCCACTGTCGCGGCGCTGCCTCGAGGATCGCCTCGGCCCCGAGGGGCCCCGAGCCCAGCGCGCCGGGCGCGGCCATCCGCGACCAGATCTCCTCGGCGCCGAGCGGCACCCGGCGCCTCAGGTACACGACCTCGCGGTCCTGTCCGCGGTGGCGCTCCAGGTATTCCTTGAGCGAGCGGAGCTCGAACGCCCAGCCGTCGATCGTCCCCTGGACCCAGTCGTCCCACGCCGCGTCGGTCGGGAACCCCGACGTCACGACGCGGACGACCGTCTTCCCGCCCTTCGCCTCCAGCCGGTAGTCGGTGACCTGGGGCGGCTGCTCGCCCGCGTGCATCTCCCACGTCGTCTTGAGGTGCCGCGGCGGGTCCCAGGCGAGGATCTTCTGTTCGCCCTCGAATTCGTTTCGCCAGCTCATCCAGATCGCGCCGCCCTCGCCGGGCTCGACCTTGGCGTCGAGCGGGAACCAGCGCTCGAGCTCGCGCGCGTCGGTCAGGGCCTTCCACACGGCCTCGATCGAGGCGTCGATCTCGATCGCGCCCTCGGCCGCGCGGGTCCCCTTCGCAGCGGCTTTCGTCTCTTCCGTGGTCATCCTTCCTCCGCCTTCCTTCGGGATTCTCCATCCTTCCCCGGCCAGGCGCCCGCCAGGATGCGGAAGCGCCGCCCGCCGGGGGTTCCGTCGTCATGGTGTCTCGCGATCACGTCCGCGACCGCGCGCGCGAGCTCGTCGGCGAACGCGGGAAAATCGGCCGGCCGCGCGAGCCGGACGTCGGCGTCGATCGCGAGCGTCGCCAGGCGCTTCCGCGAATCGGCCGCCTTCCCGACGAGACCCGCGACCTCCCGTATCGCGCGCGCGGCGAGCGCCACGAGGTAGGCGGCGCTGAAGCGGTCGGCGGGCGGCAGGGACTCGTCGGCGAGCCCGGCCAGCGCGCCCGGGTCGATCAGCCAGTGCCGCGCCTTCGCCCGCATCACGCGCTCGACGCAGTTCCCCTTCCGCCGCGCCTCCTCGAGCTCGACGAACCCCGCCCGCTCGAGCTCCCGCAGGTGGTAGTTGAGCCGCTGCCGCGAGTCTCCGAGTCGCTCCGCCAGACCGGTCGCCGAGTCCGGCGCCTCGGCGAGCGCCGCCAGAAGCCGTCTCCGGTCGGGACTCAGGGCGGTCGCCGCCCGGTCGGGATCGACCACCAGCTCGAGCGTTTTCGCGGGATCCATGACCGCGACCCTAACACCGAAAAGAAATCTTGTCAAGAAGGCCCTGATAGCGGCTAGTTGTCGGGATGCTCGATGTGACCGGCCTCGGCGCCGGTCGGGTGGCCCGCCCCATAGCCCCGCAGCCGGTCGTACTCGTGAACCTGGTGGTCGGTCAGGACCGCGCGCGTCCCGAGGTGGGCGCGGAGGTGGACGGTCCGAAGCTCGGCCTGGAGATCCCCGATCCGGTCGACGATCGCGGCGAGCGCGTCCCCGGTCACGCGGCCGGAGGCGAACGCCGCGTCGAGCTCGCGCTCGGCCGCGAGGACCTCGCGTCCCAGCTCGACCGCGCGCGCGTTCATCGCGCGGAAGATCTCCTCGACCGTTCCCCGCTGCTCCGCCGTCAGGTCGAGCGAGTCCGCGAGATCGAGGACGTGGCGCGGTCCCGGATAGTCGTTGAGCTCCGCCGGTCGCGCGAGTCCCATTCCGCGGCCGTTCAGGAGTTCGTCGACCTCCGCCTGCGAGAGCGTCCTGACCTCGCGCGAGGCCTGGTGCGCGTAGGGCGAGTGGACGTCCCGCGCGGCGGCCGGGGCGGCGGCGCTCCGCGCGGGCAGGGGCCGCATCGTCCCGCCGTAGTTCTCGTCGTCGACGCCGGCCCAGAGCTCGCGCGACCCGTCCTCCCGCTCGCGCGCGGCCAGGCTTTCGACCTTGAGCCCATCGAAAACCGCGAGCAGGACAGGCGCGGCGTCCAGGACCACCGTCCCGCCACCCTCCCCGACCACGCGGCCGATCCGATACACCGCGCTCCGGAACGGTCCGTTGTCGTCGTCGGGATCTTCGGCCGAGGCGGCGTAGAGCACCCCCGCCGCGTCGACCTCGAGCGCAGAGACGGGGCGCGCGGCCGGACCCGTGGGACCCGGGCTCGCGAACGACCCCGCGCTCCGGAACGCCCCGAACGCGAGCGGATCCAGCGTCAGCTCGGCGTACCGGACCTCGCTCGACTCCTCCCCCTGCGCGCGCTCGGCGTAGACGAACAGGAGCTTTCCGCCGACTTCCGCCACGGCCGTCCCCTCGACGTTGACGGTCGCGACCGGCCAGAGCGTCTGGTCGACGATCGACACCGACTCCCCTTCGACCTCGGCCAGGAAGATCCGCCGCGCGAACGGCCGCTCGGCCTGCTTCTCGGTGCTCTCCACGAGAAGGACCCGCGGTCGATCCTCGCGGCCGGGGATCCGCGCCGCGCTCTCGAGATCGTCGCTCGGCTCGTCGTCGGACGCGACCGCAACGGGCTCCCACAGGATCCCCTCGGGACCTCCCGAGAGCCGGAGCAGGCTGACCCGCGGCCAGTCTCTCTCCCCGGGGTTGTCCTTGGCGTCATGGACCGCGAGGAAGCGGTCGCCGCCGAGCCAGGCGAGGCCGCTCAGGTCGGGGAGGGTCTGGGCGCGCTCCGACAGCGCCGTCCCGGTCATCGCGCGCGATTCCGGGGATGCGCAGGCGGCGAGGGACACCAATCCGGCGACCACCAGCAGCCGGACGATCGGGGATCGCGTCATGACCCAATATGGATCGGCCCGGCGACTCGCGGAAGCTTGCGGACTTTCACGAAACCGTGGAGAAGCCGGCTTCAGCCCTTGCGCAGATCGCGATGGCGCCGGGAAGACGACAATCGAGTAGCCGCCCTCAAGCGTAGGGGCACGGCGGCCGGCCCCTGCGCCAACGACGCCTCACTCCGCCTGGAAGGCCGTGCGCATCCCCATCGCGTAGTGGGACTCGACCTCGTCTTCCTCGACTTCCACCCTGTTGCAGATAAGGACGTAGTTGCCTTCCGCGAGGTCGATCGACAGCTCCCTGGTCTCGTCCGGCAGGATGTCCTCGATCTCGTCGAGGAGCTGCGTCCCCGGGCCGTCCTCCTGGTAACTGCCGTCAGCTTCCGTGGGCAGGGCGTCTGGAGCCAGATCCGTCTGGATGACGAGGAACTCGTGCGGTTCCGTGCCCGCGTTCGTCACACTGAAGATGATGGTGCCACTCCGCGCGCTGGCGTCATCGAGGGTGACACTGAACTCATCCAGGGTCACGCCAACGGAAACCGGTGATGGGCCGGTGCTGTCCTCACACGACACCAAGGAGAGCACCGCGGCCATCACGGCTGGCGGCACTCCGATCAAGATCTTCGACTTTCTTTTCATGTGCGTCTCCTCCGTTCGCTGAAATCTTCGGTTCCCGCGGCTAGGAAGAGATTCGCCCGTGACTCCGTTCCCTGTCTGTCCGAAACCCGACAGTTCCGAGTTCTCGCGTCCATCGATAGTCGATCGGTGTCGATCGGCGTCAGGCATGTGACAGACGCAGGGCCGCAGATCGGGCATACTGGAATCGAGGGTTGTAAGGAAACTCGTCACGACAGATTCAGTGGTCACACACTGAACAAGCCGTGAAAAAGACCTTGCGACCCTCGTTTTTTTGTTCAGGGACCCGCCTCACGCGCGAGCCGCGCGTCGATCCACGGCAGGATCTTCGTCGCCATCCGCTCCCGCATCCGGTTCCGGTGGTCGCCTTCGTAGACCTCGAAGACATGCAGGACCTCGAGCGCGGTGAGCGTGTCCGAGAACGCCTTGGCGGCCGTCGGGATGTGCGCGAACTCGTCGTCGAACGCGGTGTCGAAGGCGAGACCGCGGAGCGAGCGCAGGGCCTCCACGTGCTCCGCGACGTGGGCGATCGGGAGCGCCGCGGCCATCCGCTCGGCGCCCGGGGTCTCGACGACCTCACCGTTCTCGACCGTCACCGGGAGCTCGACGTAGAGGGGCGGCCTGTCGGGCGCGGGCGCGAACGCGGCCGAGATTCCGGAGAGAATCAGCGGCCAGAAGTCGCCGTCGGCCTCGAGCGCCTGCCACATCTCCTCCGCCGACGTATAGCCGGCCATCCGCGTCCAGAGCTCGGGGTCTGAGACCTCACCCCCCTCGAGATCCCCCTCCAGGCAGCACAGACAGCACGGATTCATCACGCGAGGAGGAGGAGGAAAGCGCAGCCTCATCCTGCTGGTCGGGGAGAGAGCACCGGACGACGAAGGTGCGGCGGCCGCAGAGCAACGGCCCCATGGAGCGCTTCCACCGCACCTTGTTCGAAGAACACCTCCGGGTCCAGGGACGAACGAAATGGTACGAGGAGCTGGAGGAGATGCAGAAGGACCCCGACGTGCACCTGCTGAACTACAAC
Source organism: Gemmatimonadota bacterium (assembly GCA_036556305.1). Classification (GTDB taxonomy): domain Bacteria; phylum Gemmatimonadota; class Gemmatimonadetes; order JACCXV01; family JAHWKZ01; genus JAICNR01. Next base: position 1,844 of record DATBJO010000065.1, on the reverse strand, counting down.
ACCAAGCGGCCGCATGGGCCGCGGCATGAAGGGCCGTACGCCGTATTAGGTGTTCAAGGAACGCCTGCGAAGAAGTTGAAGGAAGGGGCCAATCCGTTGACCGGAAATGAGGTTAAGAAAACCGGCGTAGAGATCTGAACCGGTAGGAGCGGTCTCAGGCGATTATCCCACTTGTAGAGCTGTTGGCATTTCTAAAACAATGGCCTAGGAGACGTGTCGTAAAGAAGAACAATTCGAAATTAATACTTGTTGATGAGTCGTAACAGGAGCAGAGCAGGATTAGCGCATCACCCTTATCTGGTGGACGTCGGGCTCACCTGGCTCTGTAAGACCGAGGTTTCTGGCTCGTTGTCCCTCTAGCGGTTCATCTATTGGTTGTTTGATGATTGAGGTTCCCTCACCGACTACTCTTTCTAGAAACATAGGTACCAAAGAGGGATCAAACTGACTACCTGCGAATCTGGCGAATTCACCCTTTACTTTATCAAGATCCAATGCACGCCGATAGACGCGACTTGTAGTCATTGCATCGAATGCATCAGCCAGCAAAATGATCCGCGAGCCAAGGGGAATCTGTTCTCCCTGTAATCCATGGGGGTATCCAGATCCGTCCCAATTCTCATGGTGATGTCGAATCATCGCTTCGATCTCACCCCTAAAGTAAGTGACTTGATTTGCCAAATCAGCGCTTACGACAGAGTGCAGGCGCACTAGCCTTCTTTCCTCCTCGGTCAGTTTGCCTGCTTTCCGGACAATCCCCGACAGGTCAAGGTGGATTTTCCCTAGATCATGCAAGTAAGCAGCTAGTTCGATTTTCTCTGTTTCGGTTGGAGATAAACGAAGGGCTTCACAGAGTTGCCTCGAGTAGGTGGCAACCCTGTCGGAGTGGCCAGCAGTATACGGATCATGCATTTCAATAATCTTGATCAGCGTTCTGACCGTCTCTCTATATGTCTGTTTCAGCTGCAGGTACTGACTATAGGCAAGTCGCACCATCATGATGGGGAGCATCACTAGAACTAGGCCAATTAGCCAAAGTTCTTGATATGCAAACGCAACGGCCAAAGCGATCGGAGCGGACATAAGTTCATACACGAAAGCCCATTGAAAATTCCTTTGCCAGAACCGGTGAGGGGCCTCGCTGTAGATCAACGCCGCGCCAAGACTTACCAACCAAGTATTACATAGCCAGTAGACCAACGCTGCCAGGGCAAATGCGCCGAAGAACAGGATGCTCCCTCGAAGCTCATGCACTCCATTTAGGACCTCAAATGTCATTGCACCTGCCAGAACACTTATGGCGGTCTGGATGCCATTAAAAAGTGCCTTGTGGGGCTTCCTGTGCTGAATGATCGTTTCTGAGATGATCGTAGCCACAAATGCAGCCGTTGAGGCCCATACCGGATCAAAGAGAATGAGCAATGCCCAAAACACAGTTCCTGAGAGACCGAGATAGGCCTTCCCAAAGGGCACTTCGAGTGGGTACCTGTCCGAGAGGATCGCAAGAAGCACGAAGACTCCCAAACCAACCACCGTCCTAGAATCCGGAGCTGTATTGGCGGAGATCAGAACCAGGGCGGCCACCCAGGCAATCAGAAGACCAAACGTCAGGTATCTCAATCTACCTTCACGACGGGCAGTCAGAATGGGGGGGGGATCCGGACTCATCGAATGATTAGGGGCCGTCCTCTGTGGCTTGGTTCTAGCCGAGAAGTGCGGTGGTACCAAACCGCATCAGGAACTGAAGCAGCGCCAACAGCTTGGCGAAAATTGCCGGGCTGTTACTGACGACTGGCGAAATCACCGATGGAGCCAGCATGAGCGTCACCTCCTTTTAAAGGACC
>DATBJO010000064.1:0-1845 GCA_036556305.1 Gemmatimonadota bacterium | reverse complement strand
GAGCGTCGTCCGTCGCATACATCAAGATGTCTCGTGGAAGCAGCAAGGCGGCAAGACCTGGGACGCCGCCGTTCGGCGGATTCTATTCGCGGAGCAGCGAGTCCAGGTCGAGCGGCCGCGTGACCATCGCGACCCGTCCGTCCGCGTCCCGCGGCCATTCCGTCTCCGGACGGTCCCGGTAGAGCTCGACGCCGTTCCCGTCGGGGTCGCGCAGGTAGAGGGCCTCGCTGACCCCGTGGTCGCTCGCGCCCTCGAGCGGGATCCCCGCGTCGGTGAGCCGCCGTAGCGCGTCCGCCAGGGCCGCGCGCGTCGGGTACAGGATCGCCAGGTGGTAGAGGCCGGTCGTCCCGGGAGCGGGCGGAGGACCGCCGCGGCTCTCCCATACGTTGAGCCCGATGTGATGGTGATAGCCCCCAGCCGAGACGAAGGCCGCGTCCCGCCCGTAGCGCTGGGTGAGCTCGAAGCCCAGCACGCCCTGGTAGAACCCGAGCGCGCGCTCGAGGTCCGCCACCTTGAGATGGACGTGGCCGATGCGCACGCCCGGGTCGATCGCTCGCTTCTCCATTGATCCCTCCGTCTTCGCAATCCGCGGCAGCGGGCGGTGCCCTTGACGGGCCCTTTCCAATGTGTTACCATAATGGTAACACTAAGGGGAGCCCGACGCCATGATCAGCAGTCGCTTCGCGGTCGCCGTTCACATCCTGACCCTGCTCGAGACGGGACGCGGAGAGCCGCTCACGTCCGAGTACATGGCCGGAAGCGTGAACACGAACCCCGCGGTCGTGCGGCGGATCCTGTCGCTCCTGGCCCGCGCCGGGTTGACGCGGGCGCGGATGGGGGCCGGGGGCGGGACGCTGCTCGCGCGGCCGGCGGAGGCGATCACGCTGAAGGACGTCTACCGGGCGGTCGAGTGCGGGGAGCGGCTGTTCGCGCTCCACCACGAGAAGCCGAACCCCAAGTGCCCCGTGGGGCGCAACATCCAGGCGGTCCTCGAGCGCGCGACCGGCGCGGCCCAGACCGCGCTGGAGGAACAACTCGGCGGGCGGACGGTAGCGGACGTCATGGCCGAGGTGCGATCAGAGGATCCGGATCTGCGATCCGCCATGGTCTGACCTTTTTTTTCGAGAGGAGTGTAACCATGCCAGTTTCACAAGCGACGGAATACCGACGGGCGCCGGCGACGGCGGAAAGAAAAGAACCCCGACGGGAGCGCACCACGAAGACGGTGAAGGAGCCGAGCGGAGCCGCCTTCCGAGGCGCGGTCGGCGGGGCGGCGCACGCGATCCTGAGGATCGGCGCGGGACTCCTGTTCTTCCTGCACGGAGCGCCCAAGCTGTTCGGCTGGTTCGGCGGGATGGGGCCGGAAGGTGGCTCCGCGGAGCTGTTCTCGCTGATGGGACTCGCGGGCGTGCTCGAGGTCTTCGGCGGGCTCGCGATCGTCCTCGGCGTCCTGACGCGGCCGGTGGCGATCGTCCTCGCGATCGAGATGATCGTCGCGTACTTCATGGCCCACGCGCCGCAGGGACCGATCCCGTACGCGAACGGCGGCGAGCTCGCGCTTCTCTACGGGTTCGTGTGGATCTTTCTCGCCGGAAACGGCGCCGGTCCGGCGAGCGCCGATCGGGCGCTCGCCGCCTTGAAGGCGCCGGCGCGGTGAGCCCGTGCGAGGTGGCCGGGACTGGCCTCGACGAGGCGATCGAACCATCCTGACCGGAACCCCTGGGAAGGAGTCGGGATGAAGAGTCAGGAAAGCACACCGGCCGTCATGCCGTACCTGGGCGTGAAGGACGCAGCGGCCGCGATCGAGTTCTACAAGCAGGCCTTCGGGGCGGTCGAGCGCGAGCG
>DATBJO010000063.1:0-33486 GCA_036556305.1 Gemmatimonadota bacterium | reverse complement strand
GCGTTCGACCGGTCCCGGGCGCTCCGGTTCGCGCGGTTCCTCGGCTGCGAGGAGCGCGGGAGCGGTGGCGAGTTCGAGGCCGGCCCCGGCGAAACGCTGGCCGGCTTCCGGGTCGCAGCGGCCCATCCGCCGCGTCGGATCGCGCTCGAGGGCCGGCACCGCTACAGCCGCTACCGCCTCGCGTTCGAGATCGAGCCCGAGGGCCCGTTGTCGCGGATCCGCGCGGTGACGCACGCGGAGTTTCCCGGCGTCCGCGGCGCGCTCTACCACGCGTTCGTCGTCGGAAGCGGCGGGCATCGCATCATGACCCGGAGACTCCTGAAGTCCATCGCGCGGCGCGCCGAGGGGGCCCCTACGAATCGCGAGGAGGGAACGTGAGCGAGAAGAAGATCGAGAAGGTGGGAGTCCTGGGGACGGGCCTCATGGGGAGCGGGATCGTCCACGTCTGCGCGCAGGCCGGCTACCAGGTCGTCGCGCGCGAGGTCGAGGACGCGTACTGGAAGAAGGCGTTCGAGAAGATCGGCGGGTTCATGCAGAAGGCCGTCGAGAAGGAGAAGATGAAGCCCGCGGACCGGGAGGCGGCGCTCGCCCGAATGAGCGGCACGACGGACCTCGCGGACCTCGCCGACTGCGATCTCGTCATCGAGGCCGTGGTCGAGGACATCGAGGTCAAGAACGCGATGTTCGCCGAGCTGGACGAGCTGTGTCCCCCGCACACGATCTTCGCCTCGAACACGTCGTCCCTGACGATCGTCGAGATGGCGGCGGCGACCTCGCGTCCCGACCGGGTGGTGGGACTGCACTTCTTCAATCCGGTGCCGATCATGAAGCTGGTCGAGGTCGTGAAGGCCGTGACGACGAGCCAGCCGACGTTCGACCGCGCCTGGAAGTTCGCCGAGTCGCTGGGGAAGATCCCGATCGCGGCCAAAGACAACTCGGGCTTCGTCGTCAACCTGCTGCTGGTCCCGTATCTGCTCGGCGCGGTCCGCGCGCTGGAATCGGGTCTCGCGTCGACGGAAGACATCGACAAGGGCATGGTGCACGGCTGCGGCTATCCGATGGGTCCGCTCACGCTGCTCGATTTCGTCGGGATCGACACGACGTACCGGATCGCCGAGATCATGTTCGACGAATACAAGCGGCCCGAGTACGCCGCGCCGCCACTCCTCCGGAAGATGCACCTCGCTGGCTGGTACGGTCGGAAGAGCGGCAAGGGCTTCTACGATTACTCCGGCGCGGAGCCCGTTCCCTCCGACCTCAATCTCTGAGCGAGGTCAGGGCGGCCCGGCCAGATAGGGCTCGACGAGTCGCGACTCGACCCGCAGCCGGTCGAGCGCCAGGTCGAAGTAGGGCTCGCCGTCCATCGTGATCCGGATCTCGCGCGGCCAACGCACCCCGCCGGCCTCGACAGCGCCCGTGAGCCATAGGTCCTGCCACGCCTGTCCTCCGGTTCTCGGGTCGGTGATCCGCAGCCGCAAGTGCGCCAGCCGGCCGTCCGCGTCCATGTAGGCAGAGACCGGGGGGCGGCCCGGCGTCCGGATCTCGAAGCCCTCCTGTCCGAGCGTGTCCGGCGGCACCGGCGCGAGCTCGACGCCGGGCATCCGGAGCGGGACGAGGCGCATGACATGGTAGAGATAGAACTCGTCGCGCTCGGCGGCGAGGACGGCCGGCGGCATCGGCTGGAAGACGCCGGCGTCCTCCAGCCATCCCGTGTCGCTCCTCAGGATGAGGCGCCGGGTCGTCGCCGGGCCTGCCGTGGTGTCGTAGGTGGCCACGACCGCGCTGTCCGGCGGCTGAATGGCCCACTCACCCCGGATCGCCACGTCCCGATCGCCGGCGTGCACGGTCGCCGCACCCTCCCAGCGGAGCGCGCGGGCGGCTTCAAGCGCCCGCGCGCCGCTCGCCTGCTCGATGGCGCCGGCCAGGAGCGCTTCGGGCGAGGACGGCTCCTCCGACTCCCGTCCGGCAGGAGGCGCGCACGCGGCGGCGAGCGAGCCCATCAGAATCAAGGCAGACGTCCGTCTCATGTCGTTCCCCCGAGAAATCCGGAAAACCTCTCCGTCACGCGGACCTGCGAAACGATAACGGCCCTTGTGCCGGTTCAGCCACGGGCCGGTTGCCGCTCGTCGGGCGCCCTCGCTACAATCGCCCGGCTCGTTCAACCGAATGCCGCTCATCCGCTGCATGACACCTGCTCCGATGGAGAACCCTGTGGACTACGGCTACGACAACCTGCTCGTCGAGGTCGCCGAGCGGATCGCGACCGTCACGGTGAACCGCCCGGACAAGCTGAACGCGCTGAACTCGGACACGGAGCGGGAGCTCCAGGACGTGTTCCTGAAGCTCCGCGACGACGAGGCCGTCGGCGGGATCGTCGTGACCGGCGCAGGGCCGAAGGCGTTCGTCGCCGGCGCCGACATCGCCGAGCTGTCGGGCCTCGGCGCGACCCAGGGCAAGGAGTTCGCGTTCCAGGGCCAGACGACGTTCACGCGGATCGCGGGGTGCCCGAAGCCCGTCGTCGCGGCCGTAAACGGCTATGCGCTGGGCGGGGGCTGCGAGCTCGCGATCTCGTGCCACCTCCGGGTCGCGAGCGAGACCGCCCGCTTCGGGCTCCCCGAAGTGCAGCTGGGGCTCATCCCCGGCCACGGCGGGACGCAGCGCCTCGCGCGGATCGTCGGCATGGGCCGCGCGCTGGAGATGGTCCTGACGGGCCGGATGGTGGCCGCCGACGAGGCGCTTCGCTGGGGGCTCGTCAACGCGGTCGCGCCGCCGGAGGGGCTCCTCGACACGGCGCGCGAGCTCCTCGGCCAGATCCTGTCCAAGGGTCCGCTCGCGGTCCAGTACGCGCTCGAGACCACGCTGCGCGGCGCCGACATGGGCCTCGACGACGGCCTCTACATGGAGGCCACCCTCTTCGGCATGGCGTGCGGCACCGAGGACATGAAGGAGGGGACGAAGGCGTTCCTTGAGAAGCGGAAGCCGGAGTTCCGCGGGCGGTGACCCGGATCGCAGTCGTCGGGTTCGTCGTTCTCACCGTGGCGTGGCTCGCGATCGGCATCGCGCTCGCGCCCGGGATGGCCTACGGCTACACGGTGGCGCGGCTATCGATCTGGTGGGGGCTCCTCGTCATGCTGATGGCCACGGCGTACTACGCGATCCAGGAAGCGCCGGCCGCGCGCGTGACCCGCTGGGTCCGGCGCGACCTCGCCCTCAACGCGGGACTCTTCTTTCTCGTCGCGTTCACGCTCCTCGACGGGATCCAGGGCTCGATCGTGCTGAATCTGCGCGCGTCCGGCGCGATCGCCTTCTTCGTGGCCTTCGTCCACCCCGTCCTCGTCGACCAGCCGCACGCGAACCACCACCGCGCGGATCCGGCCGGAAGCCCGGTGCCCCAGTACCTGCCGCCCGCGTGCCTCTGGATCGACTGGCTGACGGCCGCGCTCGTGCTGGGAGCGCTGCTCCTGCTGTGACCGACCGATCGATCGGCGCGACTCCGTTCGGGCGCATGGTCGCCATCCGGCGCGAGATCCACCGCCGGCCGGAGCTCGCGTGGAGCGAGTCCGACACCGCGAAGCGGGTCTGCGAGCGGCTGGACGACCTCGGCATCGCCTGGCGCAGCGCGGGCGGCACGGGCGTCGTGGCAGACCTGCCGGGCCCCGACGGCGTCCCGGCCGTCGCTCTCCGCGCCGACATGGACGCGCTTCCGATCGAGGAGCGGACCGGGCTCCCGTTCGCCTCGGAGAACGAGGGCGTCATGCACGCCTGCGGCCACGACGGGCACACGGCGATGCTCCTCGGCGCGGCCGAGATCCTCGCCGGGGAAACGCTCGCCGCTCCCGTCCGGCTCCTCTTCCAGCCCGCCGAGGAGGTCGGGATGGGCGCGACCGCGCTGATCGAGGCCGGAGCGCTCGACGGCGTGGCGCTCGTCTTCGGAGGTCACCTCGACACGGGACTTCCGGTCGGGTCGATGTCGGTGACGGAAGGGGTCGTCAACGCGTCGGCCGACGGATTCCGGATCGAGGTCGTCGGCCGCGAGGGCCACGCCGCCCGCCCGCATCAGGCGGTCGACGCGATCGTCGCCGCGAGCCACGTCGTCGTCGCGCTCCAGTCGATCGTCGCCCGCGAGGTCGACCCCGCGCGGCCGGCCGTCGTCACGGTCGGTCGCTTCGACGCGGGGCGCGCGCAGAACGTGATCGCGGGCCGGGCCGTGCTCGAGGGCACGATCCGCGCGCACGACGCGGAGTTGAGGGTCGCGCTCCACCGCTCGGTTGCGCGGATGGCGGTCGAGACGGCCGCGGCGCACCGCGCTGGCGCGAGCTTCGAGCTCCTCGCGGGCGGCACGCCTCCGCTCCGGAACGAAGGACCTGCGCTCGCGCTCGCCCGCGCGGCCGCTTTCCGCGTCGTGGACGCGGCGTGCGTGACCGAGATGAGGAAGGCGAACCTGGGCGGCGAGGACTTCGCCTGCTACGTGGAGCGCGTTCCCGGGTGCTTCGTGCGCTACGGCGCGGCGCTCCCCGACGGCGACGAACGGCCGGCGCACTCGAGCCGGTTCGACTTCGACGAGCGCGCGCTCGCGGTCGGAGCCGCGTGGCTCGCCGAGGTGGCGCGCGAAGCCGGCCGCGCGCTGGCCGCTGCCGATCCGGCGGGAATCGACTGAAATCAGCCTCTCCGGGCCGCGGGCATCGCGCGGTGCGACTCCCGCACGCGAGCGAAGTAGATCAGCAGCAGCCCGGTCAGGATCGTCACCCCGCCGACCAGGAGCCGTGGGGTCACGGCTTCGTCGAGGAACGCCCAGCCGAGGAGCACGGCCACGACCGGGTTGACGTAGGCGTACGTGCCGACCTTGGAGCTCGACATGTGCGCGGCGATGAAGGCGAACGCGGTGAACCCCACCAGCGATCCCATGACCGCGAGGTATCCGACCGCCAACCACGCCTGCCCGCCCCACACGACCGGCTCGCCGCGCTCGACGAGGAAGTGCACGCCGAGCATGAGCGGTCCCGCGATCGTCGTCTCGATCGCGCTCGCGGCGACTGGATCGACACCGCGGAGTTTTCTGCGCGCGTAGACCGTTCCGCATGACCACGACAGCGACGACAGCAGCACGGCGACCACTCCTATCCAGGAGGACTGGACGCCGGAGTCGAACGGCTTGACGAGGATCGCCACGCCGCCGAGCGCGACGATCGTCCCGATCCAACCGGCCCGCGCGAGGCGCTCGCCCTTGGCGCCCGTCATTCCGAGGAGCGTGTTCCAGATCGGGACGATCGTGATGAGGAGCGCGGCGAGACCCGATGACAGGTGGACCTCGCTGAAGTTGAGGAGGCCGTTGGCGACGACGAGGAGAAGGACGCCGACGAAGGCGACGCGCGCGAAAGTGCCGAGGTCGCGCGGCAGCCGGCGCCCGCCGATCAGGCAGGCGGCGATCATGACCGGTCCCGCGATCGAGAAGCGGACGCCGCCCAGCATGTAGGGCGGCATCACCTCGACGCCGAGCTTGATGAACAGGTAGGTCGAGCCCCACACGACACACACGATCGCGTACGCGAGCGCGAGCGCGACGGGGCTGACGGGGTTCGGTCGATCCACGCGCCGGAGCCTAGAGGGTCGAGGACCCGCCGTCTACCGGAAAACGGGGCCTGAACCTCCGGAACGACGGTCCGGAGCGGGGTGTATCCGATGACGTGAGATCACCGATCCTCCCCCGCTCGATCGTCCTCGCCGCCGCCGCGGTCCTGCCGCTCCTCTGCAGCCTGGGCGGCGAACGTCGCCCTGCGGCCGCGCAGGGCGTCGGCTTCGAGCGCGTGGTCGGCGGGCGCACGACGGTCGCGGCGCCGCCGCGTGACGAAACGGCCGAGCCGCGTGACGACGACATCGTCCCCGGACCCCCGAGCGACACGACCGGCGTCCTCCTTCCGCGCACGTTCGATCCGTCGGGGGATCGGGCGCTCGCCCACCGCTACTTCCTCTATCTCCCGCGCGGGATCGAGGACGGCCGGCGCTGGCCGCTCATTCTCTATCTCCACGGCCGCTCGCTGCGCGGCGACGACCTCGCGCTCCTGACCCGCTACGGGCTTCCGGACCGGCTCGAGGACGACGAGGAGTTCCCGTTCGTCGTCGTCGCCCCTCAGCTCCCCGCCGGCCAGAGCTGGACGGATACGGACCGGCTGGCCGCGCTCGTCCGGGACGTGAGCGCCCGCTACCCCGTCGATCCCGACCGGGTCTACCTGATCGGCTACAGCATGGGCGGTGGGGGGGTGTGGCGGGTGGCGATCGATCATCCGGACCTGTTCGCGGCCGCGGCGCCGGCGGCGGCCTGGACGCCGGAGCCCACGAACGCGATCGCGGACGCGCTCGAACACCTGCCGATTCGCGTCTACCACGGGACCGAGGACGAAGCGGCCCCGTTCGCGCGCGCCGAAGCGATGGTGAAGGCGCTCGAGGCCGCCGGGGTCGACGTCACGTTCACGGTCGTTCCGGGAGCCGACCACGGCGACCTGACCGACATCTACGACGAGGACGACCTCTACGACTGGCTGCTCGCCCATCGCGCCGGCCGGCGCGCCCGCTAGCGTCCGCGGCCCCGCCGGCTAGCTTCTGGCGGGACCCGCTCCACATCTCAGGGAGGCATCGGTGACCGACGCCGAGCGCGACGAGCCCCGCATCGAAGAGCTGATTCACGACTGGAACCGCGAGGCCGGCGACCTCGTGAAGCCCGCTCAGCCCTTCGAGTTCGACGACGAGACGCTGCGCGACGGGCTCCAGTCTCCGTCGGTCATCGATCCCACGATCGACGAGAAGATCGAGATCCTGCACCTGATGGACGCGCTCGGGATCCACACCGCCGACATCGGCCTGCCGGGCGCGGGCCCGCGCGCGGTGGCCGACGTGACGCGGCTTGCCCGCGAGATCGCGGATCAGCGGCTCGCGATCGGCGCCAACTGCGCGGCGCGGACGCTCGAAGCCGACATCGACCCGGTCGTCGAGATCAGCCAGCGGACCGGGATCCCGATCGAGTGCTGCACGTTCATCGGCTCCTCGCCGATCCGCCAGTACGCGGAGGGCTGGGAGCTGGACTGGATCCGGAAGACGAGCGAGCACGCGGTCGCCTACGCGGTCAAGCGGGGCGCGCGGGTCATGTACGTCACCGAGGACACGACGCGCGCGCGCCCGGACGCGCTCGAAAAGCTCTACACGACCGCGATCGAGGCGGGGGCGAGCCGGATCTGCCTCGCCGACACCGTCGGCCACGCGACGCCGGACGGCGCGAGGAATCTCGTCCGCTGGGCGAAGCGCCTGGTCGAGAAGTCGGGCGCCGACGTCAAGGTCGACTGGCACGGTCACCGGGACCGGGGCTTCGGGCTCGCCAACGCCCTCGCCGCCCTCGTCGCCGGCGCGGACCGGGTCCATGGCACCGCGCTCGGGATCGGGGAGCGTGTCGGCAACACCGAGATGGATCTCCTGCTCGTCAACCTCGTCCTCCTCGGCTGGATCGAACGCGATCTCTCCGCGCTCCCCGAGTACTGCCGCGCGGTCTCCGAGTCGACGGGGGTTCCGCTGCCGGTCAACTACCCGGTCGTCGGCGCCGACGCCTTCCGGACCGGCACGGGGGTGCACGCGGCCGCCGTCATCAAGGCCGCGCGCAAGGGCGACGCCTGGCTCGCCGACCGCGTCTATTCGGGGGTCCCGGCCGGGCTCGTCGGGCGCGAGCAGCGGATCGAGATCGGTCACATGTCGGGCAAGTCGAACGTCGTGTGGTGGCTCGAGTCCCGAGGCTACGCCGCCGACCCCGCCCTCGTCGACCGGATCTTCGACCATGCCAAGCGTACCGACCACGTCCTCACCGACGAGGAGGTCGCCGCGCTCATCGGTCCCGCCGTCCCTGCCCCTTAGCCCCTCCCGATCGAACAATCGGCACGTCTCATGCGTAGTAAAGGAACGCCATGCGTTCCCCGACCGTCCCCGGCGTCGCCCGCGCGCTCGCGCTGGCGGCCGCGACGCTCGCCCTCGTCACCAGTCTGCCGGGCGAAGTGCCCTGCTGTGTCCTGTCCTACACGGTGAGCCCGGACCCGGAGGCGGGTGCGGTCGACGTGACGCTCGAGATCCACGCCTTCCGCGGCGACACCCTGGTCCTGACGCGCTCGAGCGCGCGGCCGCTGGTCGGGCTGATCGGCCAGGACCCGGTCGTGGAGGGCATCCCGCGGGCGGGATGGGGCCTCCTCAAGGGCCAGCCCCGCTGGTCGTTCGCGCGGCCCGAAGGCGGGTGGGAAGAGCCGATCCGCGTGAGCTACCGGCTGTCGATCACCAGCCGCCGGCCGCTCAACGCGTGGAGCGTCGGCCTCGACGACGACCTCCTGTACGCGCCGTCCGAAGCCCTGTTCCTGCTTCCGGTCATGCCCGATCCCGCGACGCGGAACGCGGCGGTCCACGTAGGCTGGGACCTGCCGCGGGGCTGGGAATCGTTCACGGGATGGCAGGACGACGCGTTCCACGGGACGCGTCGGCTGATCAAGACGAACATCCTCGCGGGCGACATCGAGATCCGCGAGGCGAGCGCGTGCGGGCTCGAGATCGACATCGCCGTCTACGGGGACTGGACGTTCGATCCGGGATCGATCGCTTCCGATCTGGGCCGGCTGGCGTGCGCCGCGCACTACCGGCTCGGTCCGCCGCCGTCCGAGCGCTACGCGGTCACGCTCGTGCCGGCCCGGTTCCCGATGACGAGCGGGAACCGCAACGGCCCGAACGCGATCGGCTTCGTGCATCTGTTGCCCGACGGCGGCCCGCCGCCGACCCGGCTCCTCGCCCACGAGATCGCGCATCAGTGGCAGCGTTTCGACGCCGCGATGTGGTTCCAGGAGGGCGTCAACGACTACATGGGTTTGCGCCTGGCGAACGAGGCCGGGCTGATCGACGACGCCGAGCTGGGCGCGATCCTCGGCTCGATCGACTCCGTCTATCGCGCGAATCCGCGCCGCGACCGATGGTCGTTCGCCGTCGAGGCGCGCGAAGCGCCCCCGTTCGGCCCCAGCGACGAGTACCTCGCGTACCGCAAGGGCGCGCTGGTCGGGCTCGCCCTCGACCGCGAGCTGCGGCTCCGGACCGGCGGCGAGGTCGACCTCGCCACGCTGTGGCGCGACATGAATGGGCGGACGTCGTGGGGGCACGTGCGCTGGAGCGATGCCGAGATCGCCGAGCGCGCGGCCGCGCTCGCGGGCGGCAGCGTCGACCGGTTCTTCGCGCGCTGGGTCGAGGGCACCGAGAGCCTGGCGCCGCCCGAGAGGCTGCTCGCGAACCTGCCTCCGGCGCCGACGCCGCCGGTCCGCCCGCGCGGCCTGGGGGCGGTCGCCGCGTTCCTCGAATTCGGACTGGGGCCCCTGGGCTCGTCGCCGTAGCGACTAAGGGACCGGCGAGGAGCCCGTCGAGGGCCCCGCGCGGTAGCGCAGGATCCGGATCGTCTCGATCGTCACCAGTCCGTCCTCGATCATCGCGTCGAGGGTCGGCACCAGGGCCTCGATCCGCTCGGCGGTATCGACGACCTCGATGACGATCGGCAGGTCTTCGCTGAGCCGCAGGATCCGCGCGGTGTGGATCCGGCTGTGCGCGCCGAAGCCCTCGATGCCGCGCAGGACCGTCGCCCCGGCGCCGCCCGCCTCGCGGATCTTCCGCACGATCGCTTCGAACAGCGGCTTTCCCTCCCAGCGATCGCTCTCCCCGACGAAGATCCTCAGCAGCTTGCCTTCGCCCTCGAGCTTCATGCGCCTCCTAGAGCGCCCCCAGGCGCAGGCCGAGGAGGGCCGCCCCGAGTCCCAGGCCGAGGTTCGCGGCGACGTTGGCGACGCCCCCCCACCAGTCGCCCACGGTGAGGAGAGCCAGGGTCTCGTAGGAAAACGTCGAGAACGTCGTGAAGGCGCCCAGCACGCCGATCGTCCAGAACGTGCGCGTGACCGACCCCGTCGCGGAGTGCTCGACGAGGCCGGCCATGATCAGCCCGAGCGCCAGGGACCCGAGCGCGTTCACGGCGAGCGTCCCCCACGGGAAGCGCGCTCCGCCGAGCTCCTGCACCCAGCCCGAGAGGACATAGCGGAGGACGGCCCCGATGGCTCCGCCGGCGGCGATCGCGAGGATTCCCATGGCGGCCTCCTGACCGCAACAAAAAACTCCTGCGTCCGCTTCGGACCCAGGAGTCATCAGCCCGCGGAGCGGGCGGTTCCGGCGAACTCCATCGCCGCGTCGCCGGACAAGATGTCGCGGCGGGCGTCGTCCAACAAGCGCCGCTTGCCCCGGCCCGTCCCCGGTCTAGCTTGCTCCGCGCGCGTCGAACCGGCGCGCCTTCCCGGGAGGCTTCGATGTACGAGACGATCCGCGTCGAGAATCGCGGGGAATCGATCGCGCGGATCGTCCTCGCGCGACCCCCGCTCAACGTCCTCAACATCGCCATGCTCAAGGAGCTCTGCGACGCCGTCGACGCCATCGTCGCGCGCCCTCGCCTGCGCGTCGTCGCGATCGCCGCCGAAGGCCGCGCGTTCTCGGCGGGTGTCGACGTCGAGGACCACGTCGGCGACAAGGTCGCTCCGATGATCGCCGCCTTTCACGGCTTGTTCCGGCGGCTCGCCGACCTCGAGACCGTTACGGTCGCGGAAGTTCACGGGCACGCCCTGGGGGGCGGGTGCGAGCTGGCGGCCTTCTGCGATCTCGTGCTGGCGTCGGAGGAGGCCACGTTCGGTCAGCCCGAGATCCAGCTCGGGCTCTTCCCGCCCGTGACGGCGGCCGCCTTCCGCTATTTCGTCCACGGCAAGAAGACCCTGGAGCTCATGCTGACGGGCGAGCGTGTGGACGCGCGCGAGGCGCAGCGGATCGGGCTCGTGAACCAGACCTGGCCGGCGGAGGACTTCGCGGCCGAGGCGGCCTCCTTCATCGAGCGGCTGGCCTCGCGGAGCGGGGTGGCCCTCCGCCTCTCGAAGAAGGCCTACTACGCGGCCGTCGACGCACCCTTCCACGAAGCGCTCGACCGCGCGGAGCGGATCTACCTGCGGGAGCTCATGCAGACCGAGGACGCGCTCGAGGGGATCGCCGCGTTCCGCGAGAAGCGGGAGCCGCGCTGGAACGACGTGTGAAAGCCGTCCTGGCGGCGGGAGCGCTCGCTCTGTCGGCTTGCGCGGGAGGCGGCACGCCCCCGCCCGCCGCGTGGGTCCATCCCTCCGTCTACCAGAGACAGCTCGAGGGCGAGACCGTGGTCGTCCTGCCGGTCGGCGGGGTGACGATGACGGATGCCGCGGTGCCGTCGGACTCGGGCGCCGCGGCGCTCGCCTGGCGGGCCGGCGAGGCGATCGCCACCGCTCTCGAGACCGGCGGCGCGGCGGGCCTCGCGGTTCGGCCGGTGCGGGCCGCGATCGTCCTGGGCGCGATGTCGGAGTCCCAGGTCGATTCGCTCTACGCGCCGCTCACGCCGGCGGCCCTGGAGGCCGGCGGCGAGATCACGGGACCCCCCGCCGCGGAGTGGCGCGAGGTGGCCGACCGGACGGAGCAGCGCTTCGTCCTCGTCCCGCGCTCGCTCCGGATCGCGCGGCTCGAGCCCCTCCGGGTCCGCGCCGACGTCGACGCCTGGCTCGTCGACGCGGCGGCGGCCCTCGTCCTCTGGCACGCGGTCGTCACGGCGGTCAACCCGCACGCGCCGTCCGGCGCCGCCGCGGACGTCTACGAAGCCGCGCTCGAAGACGCGATCGACTCGGTCGCGGCGACCCTCGCCGACCGCCTCGCGCGCGTCGCCCGCACCGGCAGGGACGACTAGATTCACGCGGTGAAAACGGTCACGCTGATCAAGGGCGACGGGATCGGTCCCGAAGTGGTCGACTCCGCCCTCCGCGTCCTCGAGGCGGCCGGCGCGGAGATCGACTGGGAGGAGCGCCTGGCCGGCCTCTCCGCGCTCGATCGCGGGGAGGAGATCCTACCCGCGAGCACGCTCGAGTCGTTCCGCCGGACGCGGGTCGCCCTCAAGGGCCCGCTGACGACGCCCGTCGGAACGGGGTTCCGGAGCGTCAACGTCACTCTCCGCAAGGAGTTCGACCTCTTCGCGAACGTTCGTCCGTCGAAGACGCTCGTCCCCGGCGGCCGTTACGAGGACGTGGATCTGGTCGTCGTCCGCGAGAACACCGAGGGCCTCTACGCCGGCATCGAGCACTACGTCGACCGGCGGCATCACTACGCCGAGTCGATCACGATCGTCTCGCGCGAGGCGTCCGAGCGGGTCATCGCGTACGCGTTCGAGCTCGCGAGGCAGCGTCCACGGCGCCGGCTCACGCTGGTCCACAAGGCGAACATCCTGAAATACACGAGCGGATTGTTCCTGGACGTGGGGCGGGAGTTGGCCCCCCGCTTCGCGGACGTCGAGTTCGACGAGCGGATCATCGACGCGATGGCGATGCAGCTCGTGCTCGACCCGACGCGCTTCGACGTGATCGTCACTACGAACATGTTCGGCGATATCCTTTCGGACCTGTGCGCCGGGCTGGTCGGCGGGCTCGGCCTCGCCGCGTCGTCGAACATCGGGGCCGACGCCGCCATGTTCGAGGCCGTGCACGGCTCGGCGCCCGACATCGCGGGAAAGGGGATCGCGAATCCGGCCGCTCTGATCCAGGCGGCGGCGCTCCTCTGCGATCACGTCGGTCAGCCCGAAGTCGGCGCGCGGATCCGGGCGGCGGTCGAGCGGGTGCTCGTGCAGGGCGAGACGCGCACGCCGGACCTCGGGGGCGATGCGAAGACGTCGGAGTTCACCGACGCCGTGATCGAAGAAGTCCACTCGCGCATATCGACATAGACGGAGGATCGGATGGCGTACAGGGGAGTCGACTACATGGACCTCGACAGCGAGCTGTCGCCGGAGGAGCGGATGGCGCGCGACACCGTGCGGCGCTTCGTGGACGAGGAGGTCCTGCCGGTCATCGAGGAGGCCTATCTCGAAGGTCGCTTTCCGAAGGAGATCGTTCCCGGACTCGCCGGTCTCGGCGTCCTCGGCGCCAACCTCCCCGAGGAGTACGGCTGCGCGGGGATGAACAACGTCGCCTACGGGCTCATCATGCAGGAGCTCGAGCGCGGCGACAGCGGCGTACGCTCGTTCGTCTCCGTGCAAGGGGCGCTCGTCATGTATCCCATCTTCGCCTTCGGTTCCGAGGAGCAGAAGCGGCGCTGGCTGCCCGCGATGGCGAAGGCGGACGCGATCGGCTGCTTCGGACTGACCGAGGCCGACCACGGATCGGATCCCGGCGGCATGAAGACGCGCGCGGCCAAGGACGGCGACGGCTGGGTGTTGAACGGGTCGAAGATGTGGATCACGAACGGCTCGATGGCGGACGTCGCGGTGGTGTGGGCGAAGACCGACGAGGGCGTTCGCGGCTTCCTCGTCGAGAAGGGGACGCCCGGCTTCGAGGCCAAGGGGATGCACGGCAAGCACTCGCTGCGCGCGTCGGACACGAGCGAGCTCGTGTTCAACGACGTCCGGCTTCCGGCGGATGCGCTCCTGCCCGGCTCGGGGGGCCTCAAGAGCCCGCTCATGTGCCTGACCCAGGCGCGCTACGGGATCGCGTGGGGGGCGGTGGGGGCGGCGATGGCGTGCTACGACGAGGCGCTCCGATACAGCAAGGAGAGAGTGCAGTTCGACAAGCCGATCGCGAGCTTCCAGCTGGTCCAGCAGAAGCTGGTCGAGATGCTGGAGCGGATCACGCTCGGCCAGCTCCTCGCCTACCGGCTCGGGCGGCTCAAGGACGCCGGCACGTACCGGCACACCCAGGTCTCGCTCGCCAAGCGCAACAACGTGATGATGGCCCGCGAGGTGGCTTCGATGGCACGCTGGGCGATGGGCGCCAACGGCGTCCACTCCGAGTACCAGGTCATGCGCCACATGTGCAACCTCGAGTCGGTGTTCACCTACGAAGGCACCCACGACATCCACACGCTGATCGTGGGGCAGGACATCACGGGCATCGCGGCGTTCGAGTAGCACACGCTGACACCCGCGCGCCCACGATCTAGATTCAATGGCTCTGCCGCACGACCGCACACCCGTCCCCTGTCCGGCGGTCCCACTCGGGTCGAATCTGGAGGCTTACGATGAGCGACGGAAACAAGAAGAAGGCGCTGGTCAAGGTCGAGAAGGACGGCGGGGTCGCGGTGTTCACACTCGACGATCCGCCCGCCAACACGTACACGCACGAGATGATGAAGCAGCTCGACGCCGCCATCATCGACGCCCGGTTCGATCCGGAGGTATCCGTGATCGTGATGCGGGGCGCGGGCGAGAAGTTCTTCTGCGCCGGCGCGAACATCGACATGCTGCAGAAGTCCGACCCCACGTGGAAGTATTTCTTCTGCCTGCATGCGAACGAGACCCTCTCGCGCCTCGAGCACACGCCGAAGCTCGTCATTGCGGCGCTCAACGGGCACACGGTGGGTGGCGGGCTCGAGGTCGCGATGGCGGCCGACATCCGGATCGCGCGGAAGGGCGCCGGCAAAGTGGGTCTGCCCGAGGTCACGCTCGGCGTGCTCCCCGGCACCGGCGGCACCCAGCGGCTCACCCGCCTGATCGGGAAGTCGCGCGCGATCGAGCTCATGGCCGAGGGTCGGAACTTCGAGATGGACGAAGCCGCGGAGATGGGGATCGTCAACAAGGTGTTCGAAGCGGACACGATGGACGCGTTCATGGACATGGTCATGGAATACGCGCGCCAGTTCACGACGCCGGGCAAAGCCGCGATGGCCGTCGGGCACATCAAGCGCTCGTGCCAGTCGGGCGCCGAGGTCGCCCTCGAGCAGGGACTGGCGATCGAGCGCGAGCTCCAGGCCAAGCTGTTCGCGTCGCAGGACGCCAAGGAAGGCCTGACGGCGTTCGTCGAGAAGCGGAAGCCGCAGTTCGCGGGAAAGTAGGATGACGGAGTCGACGAAGGCCGCGAACGGGCTGCCGGCGGTCGTCTCGCCCGGGCGCCTGTTCATCGGCGGCGAGTGGGTGGACGCGGCGAGCGGCAGCACGTTCGAGGTCGTGAACCCCGCGAAGGCCGAGCCGCTGGCCGAGGTCGCCCTGGCCGACGCGCCCGACGTGGACCGCGCGGTCGCGGCCGCGCGCCAGGCGTTCGACTCGGGTGAGTGGCCGGGCACGGCGCCGCGCAAGCGCGCGCGGATCCTGTGGGACATGGCCCGGCTCCTGGAGGAGCGGAAGGACGAGGTCGCCCGCGTCGAGACGCTCCAGAACGGGAAGCCCCTGTTCGAGAGCGGGATCGACGTCGACATGACCGTGGAAACGCTCGAGTACTACGCCGGGTGGGCGACCAAGATCGAAGGCGAGACGATCCCGCTCTCGGTGCCCAACCAGTTCGGCTACACGCTGCGGGAGCCGGTCGGCGTCGTGGGCGCGATCGTGCCCTGGAACTTCCCGCTGAACCTCGCCTCCTGGAAGGTGGCGCCGGCGCTGGCGGCGGGGTGCACGGTGGTGCTCAAGCCCGCCAGCGAGACCCCGCTCACGGCGCTCCTCCTGGCCGAGATCGCGGCCGACGCCGGGCTCCCGGCCGGGGCGCTCAACGTCGTTCCGGGCGGGGGACGCACGGCCGGCGAGGCCCTGGTCCGGCATCCGGGCGTCGACAAGATCGCGTTCACGGGCTCGACGGCGGTCGGCAAGCGGATCGCGACGCTCGCGGCCGAGACCGTCAAGCGCGTCTCGCTCGAGCTCGGCGGCAAGAGCGCGAACATCGTATTCGCGGACGCGGATCTCAAGCTCGCGGCGCGCGGCGCGGTGAGCGGGATCTTCTACGGCAAGGGCGAGGTCTGCGCGGCGGGGAGCCGGCTCCTCGTCGAGCGCGCCGCGCACGACGAGCTCGTGCCCGCGGTCGCCGAGGGCGCGGGGAAGATGGCGGTCGGCGACCCGTTCGAGAAGATGACGCGGATCGGCGCGATCGTCTCCGAGAAGCAGATGCAGACCGTGCTCTCGTACATCGAGGCCGGGAAGCGTGAAGGCGCGACGGTCGTCGCCGGCGGCGCGCGGGTGGCGGAGCTCGAGCCCGGCTACTTCGTCCAGCCGACGGTCTTCGACGACGTGACCCCCGAGATGACGATCGCGCGCGAAGAGATCTTCGGTCCGGTGCTCGCCACCCTGACGTTCGACGACGTCGACGAGGCGGTCGCGCGCGCGAACGACTCACCCTATGGCCTGGCCGCGGCGGTGTGGACGCGCGACGTCAAGAAGGCCCACTACGTCGCGAGCCGCCTCAAGGCGGGGACGGTGTGGATCAACACCTACAACCTGTACGACGCCGCGATGCCTTTCGGGGGCTACAAACAAAGTGGTTACGGCCGCGACCTCGGCAAGCACGCCCTCGACAACTACACGGAGACGAAAGCGGTATGGGTGGACCTGCGTAGATGAAGAAGCGGTACCTCCTCGACACCAACGTCCTCCTCCACGACCCCACGGCCCTCACCTCGTTCCAGGACAACTCCGTCCTGGTCCCGATCTACGTCATCGAGGAGATCGACCGCTTCAAGAAGCAGCTGACGGGTCTCGGCGAGAACGCGCGCTGGATCAGCCGTTTCTTGGACGGCCTCAGGCAGCGCGGGCACCTCTCCGACGGCGTCGATCTGGACAGGGGCGGGCGACTCAGGGTCGTGTTCGACCCGGACGATCCGCAACGGGTGATCGCGCGATCGGACGGCTGGGTCGACAACGAGATCCTGAAGATCGCGCGGCGGATCCAGGACGACGCCCCGGAGATCCCGCTGATCCTCGTGACCAAGGACGTGAACCTGCGGATCAAGGCCGACGCGATGGGCCTCGTCGCCGAAGACTACGAGACCGATCGCGTGGACCTGGAAGAGCTCTACAGCGGTCACACCGAGATCGCGCTCGGCGCCGACGATCTCGAGCGGTTCCGCGCCGAGGGGGAGCTGGCGTTGCCCGAAGGGGATTTCTTCCCCAACGAGTACGCGCTGATCAAGGACGTGGCGGACTCCGCGAACACCGTCCTCGGACGGATCGACCCGGTGACCGGTCGGCTGCGGGCGCTGATCGACGTCGCCCAGGGCGTGCAGGGCATCCGCCCGCGGAACAAGGAGCAGTACTTCGCGCTCGACGCGCTCCTCGACCCGACCGTCGCCCTCGTCACGATCATGGGCAAGGCGGGGACCGGGAAGACCCTGCTCGCCCTGGCCGCCGGGCTCGAGCAGGTCCTCGCCCGCCCGACCTACCGGCACCTGCTGATCTCGCGGCCCACGTTCCCGATGGGCAAGGACATCGGCTATCTCCCGGGCTCGGTCGAGGAGAAGCTCAATCCCTGGATGCAGCCGATCTACGACAACCTCGCGCTGCTCCTGGACGGCCGGCCCGCGCGGAACGGGACGCGGACGATCGACGACCTGATTCAGCGCGGAGCGGTGGCGGTCGAGCCGCTGACCCACATCCGCGGGCGCTCGATCCCGCAACAGTTCATGCTGGTCGACGAGGCGCAGAACCTGACCCCGCTCGAAGTCAAGACGATCCTCACGCGGGTCGGCGAGAACACGAAGCTCGTCCTGACCGGCGACCCGTGGCAGATCGACACGCCCTACATCGACTCATCGTCCAACGGCTTCAACCACGTCGTCAGCCACTTCCGCACGGTGCCGCTCGCCGCGCACGTCGAGCTCCGCAAGGGCGAGCGCTCGCGGCTCGCCGAGTACGCGGCCAACCTGTTGTAGCATCGGCCTCCATGGAGCAGGCTGCGGAAGGATGTCCAGAATGAGTTTTCGACATCCGCTGTGAATTACCTGTGGATAATCGGGGGACAATCCGTGGAGAATCCGCGCGGATCTGTGGAACCGCCGTGTCCGCGTTGTTGGGAGTCTTACAAACGACTGGACGCGCCGACTTTGGGGCGTTCACGTGAGCCGCGGGTTTAGCTACCGGACTCCAAAGCGCCGCGTTCCAGCGGCTTGCGTGATCCGGTATGCGTCGGCGTAACTCTTTTCGTCGCAATGGTTTGACATGGGTGCGACGCGGCCCGTATACTCGCGTCGAGGGTCGGATGACGGCCCGTGTCCGGCACCGACATTCCCTCCGCGAGCCCTCAGGGAGAGCTCAGCGGACGTCCCTTGGAACGGACCACCGGAACAGCGATGTCACCGGAACCGTTCGGCGTGAGCCCGGGACGCTGCGGCTCGAAGCTCGCGGAACGGAAACGAGGTGCGGGAATCGCAGAAGGGCTGCGGCTCCAACCCATCTTCGGATAGCGGAGCGCAGCACCGCGGGAGCGGATCGAAACCCTGGGAGGCCGGCGGCCTCGGCGCGAGC
This sequence comes from Gemmatimonadota bacterium, assembly GCA_036556305.1. Taxonomy (GTDB): domain Bacteria; phylum Gemmatimonadota; class Gemmatimonadetes; order JACCXV01; family JAHWKZ01; genus JAICNR01. The sequence continues at coordinate 15,179 of DATBJO010000063.1, read as the reverse complement.
CGGACGCTGCAAAGCCTGAGAGGGGAGCAACCGGGAAGCCGGCGGCAACGCATCCGCGGAAGGCCCTAGAGCGACGGAACCCCAGGGGAGCATCGAGCGTTCGGACGGCTAATCCCCGTTCGACCGTGACGGACTCCGGCGGGGAGCAAGGCCCTGAAGCCGGGTCAGCCAAGCGGCCGCACGTAGCTTCGGTTACGTACGCCGAGCGCCGATAACGGCAAGAGGGCAGCGGGCGTCGAGAGGCGCCACGGCTCCGCCCGGAGGGAGAGGCTTCGAAGGGGAGAACCCCATGAGCGTCACCGGCCTTAAACGGCTGGAAGGACGCGGGAGACGAAACGCGGCAGGAGGGTGAGAAACCCTGAAGCCGCACCGGAACCGGGACGAGGCAAATCCCGGGTGAGTGGGCTCCCGCATCTGCATGCGCTGAAGGGGCAGGAACTCCTGGGAGGCGCCGCGCCCGAGAGGGCGTCGGCAAGCCGGCCCGGTCATACTCTGAAGGGGAGGCCAACCCTCGGAGAGGCGGTGCGCGGACGTCTTCGACTTCCACGCGCCTCCGGCGATCAAGAAAGACCCCATGGCCGGTGCCACTGCGGTGGCTGACGGCGGAGGGGGAGCGCGAAACCGATGACGCGCTACGGTTCGCCGGTACGACCTCTGAAAGGGACGTCAACCCCACGAGAGGAGACGCGTGGTCGCGGAAGCGACCCCGCGTAGCCGGAGCTGGTCGAGTCTTCGAAGGAGAAACGGACGCAGGCTACTTCCGATCCTCATTTTTTGCTGTCTCGTGCAGCGCGTCGAGAGCCGCCCGGCGAAAGCCGGGCGGCTTGTTTTTGCCCACCGGCGAGCCCGCCGATTCGGTTTGACTCCCCGCCCTGCGGGACCATATTCCGCCCGCCATGCGGAGTCGCTACGACCGTCCCGCCTACCTCTGCGCCCCCGTGCGGACTCCGATCGGCAGGTTCGGCGGTGCGCTCGTCGATCGCACGGCCGCCGACCTGGGCGCGCACGCGGCGAAGGCCTGCCTGGAGCGCGCCGCCCTCGACCCCTCGAGCGTGGACCTCACGATCATGGGGAGCGCGCGTCAGGCAGGCATCGGCCCCAACGTGGCGCGCCAGGTCAGCCACCGCGCGGGCGTCCCCGACACGGTTCCCGCCTGGACGATCAACCAGGCCTGCGCCTCGAGCCTCGTGGGGATCCTCCAGGCCTGGCAGGCGATCGCGCTGGGCGACGCCGACGTCGTGCTCGCGGGCGGAACCGAATCGATGTCCAACACTCCGTACCTCCTTCCGCGTGCCCGCTGGGGATACCGACTCGGCCATGGGGAGCTCGTCGACGGAATGTACCGGGACGGTTTTCTGTGCCCCCTCTGCGGCCAGCTGATGGGCGCGACCGCCGAGACGCTCGCCGAGCGCTACGGGATCGCGCGAGCGGAGCAGGACGCGTACGCGGTCGAGAGCCAGCACCGCTACGAGGCCGCGCGCCAGGCGGGCCGCTGGGAGAATGAGGTCGCCGCCTTCCCCGATGGGCTCGCGACCGACGAGCACCCGCGCCCGGGGACGACACCCGACAGGATCGCGAAGCTCCCGCCGGTGTTCCGGGAAGGCGGCACCGTTCACGCGGGGAACTCCTCGGGGATCACCGACGGCGCGGCCGCGGTGATCGTGGCCGCGGAGGACGCGGTCGGGCGGCTCGGCCTCGAGCCGTTCGCGCGCCTCGTCGACTGGGCGAACGAGGGCGTCGACCCGGCGATCATGGGGATCGGCCCGGTGCCGGCCGTGCGCCGGATCCTCGAGCGCCAGGGGATCTCGATCGACGCGATCGACGTGATCGAGCTCAACGAGGCGTTCGCCGCGCAGGTGCTGGCGGTGGCGCGGGACCTCGATCTCGACCTCGCGAAGGTGAATCCCAACGGCGGCGCGATCGCGCTCGGGCATCCGATCGGCGCGACCGGCGCCCGCATCACGGTGACGCTCCTCCACGAGATGGCGCGCACCGGGGCCCGGCTCGGAATCGCGACCCTGTGCGTGAGCGGCGGCATGGGAACCGCGCTCCTGGTCGAGCGGGCGGAGAAGGGAGGCGGCCGGTGAGCGAGCCGATGGTGCTGGTCGATCGGCAGGGCGACGTCGGGACGGTCGTCCTCAACCGGCCGCGGAAGCTCAACGCGTTCGCGGGCGAGATGCGCGACCTGATCGGGGACGCGGTCGAGGAGCTGGGCGCGGACGCCGCCGTCCGGGCGATCGTGATCACCGGCGAGGGCCGTGGCTTCTGCGCGGGCGCCGACATCGACTACCTCAACGAGCTCGTGGCGGAGGGCAACGCGCGCGATTTCCAGCGTCTTCTCGAGGCCGGCGAGCGCGTGGTCCAGGAGATCCGGGCCGCCGAGAAGCCGGTCATCGCGGCCGTCAACGGTCCCGCCGCGGGCGGCGGCGCTAACCTCGCGCTCGCCTGCGATCTCCGGATCATGGCGGACACGGCCCTGATCGGGCAGACGTTCGTCCGGATCGGTCTCCACCCCGACTGGGGCGGCACGTACCTGCTGCCGCGGCTCGTCGGCCCGGCGCGCGCGCTCGAGCTCATGTGGTCGGGGCGCATGGTCGGGGCAGAGGAGGCGCTCGCGATCGGGCTCGCCGACCGCGTCGTCCCCGCGGACGGGCTCCGGGAGGAGGCCGTGGCGTGGGCGCGCCAGCTGGCGTCGGGCCCGCCCCTCGCGGTCGCGCGGATCAAGCGCGCCGTGCACGAGAGCCTCGACCAGGACCTCCGGACGATGCTCGCGATCGAGCTCGAGAACCAGCTCGTCTGCTTCGAGTCGCAGGACGTCAAGCGCGGCCTGTTCGCGTTCAGCTCGAAGGACACGCCGCGGTTCGAAGGCAACTAGTGGCCGCCGCCGGAGGATGGATCGACGTCAGCCGGCCAGTGCGGGACGAGACCGCGGTCTGGCCGGGCGATCCGCCGTGGCGCTACCGGCTCGCGTCCGCGATCGCGCGCGGGGACGTCGTCAACGTGGGAGAGGTCTCGGGGACGACGCACGCCGGAACCCACGCCGACGCGCCGTACCACGTCGACGACGGCGGCGCGTCGATCGAGATGCTGGATCTCGATGCCTTCGTCGGCCCGGCGATCGTCGTCGACGTGGCGGCCGGCGACGGGGACATCGACCGCGAGGAGATCGAGGCCGGACTCGCCTCCGCCGGATCGGGCATGCCCGAGAGGCTCCTCCTCCGGACCGGCTGCGACTGGTCGGCGGGCTTCCCCGTTCGCTGCCGCGGGATCGCCCCGCGAGCGGCCGCCTGGTTCGCGGAGCGGGGCCTCAGGCTGATCGGGACCGACGCGCCCTCGGTCGACGCCTTCGAGTCGAAGACCCTGGACGCCCACCGCGCGCTCGCCGTGGCCGGCGTGGCGACCCTCGAAAGCCTCGCGCTGGCCGGGATCGCGCCGGGCCGCTATGAATTGGTCGCGCTGCCGCTGCGATGGGTGGGCGCCGACGCCGCGCCCGTCCGCGCGGCCCTGCGAAGGATCGGGACATGATCGACGAGCTGAACGTCGTGGCCGTGATCGGCGCCGGCACGATGGGTCGCGGCATCGCCCAGGCCTTCGCGCAGGCGGGCTACGCGACGACGCTGTACGACGTCGAGCCGGACGCCGTGCGGCGCGCGCGGGCGACGATCGAGGCGACTCTCGAGAAGGGGGTCGCGCGCGGCAAGCTCGAGCCCGCCGCGAAGGAAAGCGCCCTCGAGCGCATCCGGATCGAGACCGATCTCGGCGAGGCGGTGATCGACGCCGATCTCGTCGTCGAAGCCGTCCCCGAGCGTCTCGAGCTCAAGCGCGAGATCTTCGCCGAGCTCGACGCCCGCTCTCCCGAGCGCGCGATCCTCGTCAGCAACACCTCGTCGCTCCCGATCTCGCTGCTGGCCGCGGAAACCGCGCGCCCGGAGCGCGTCGCCGGGCTCCACTTCTTCAATCCCGTTCACGCGATGAAGCTCGTCGAGATCGTCGCCCCGGACGGCGTCTCCCCCGAGACCGTCGGCACGCTCCGGAGCGCGGTCGAGTCCCTGGGGAAGCAGCCGATCGTCGTCCGCGACGTGCCCGGGTTCGCCACGAGCCGGCTGGGGATCACGCTGGGCCTCGAGGCGATCCGCATGGTCGAGGACCGGGTGGCCTCGGCGGCCGACATCGATACCGCCATGGAGCTCGGCTACAACCACCCGATGGGGCCGCTCAAGCTCACGGACCTGGTGGGCCTCGACGTGCGGCTCGCGATCGCCGAGCACCTCGCACGCGAGATCGACGACCGCCGCTTCGAGCCCCCGGCGCTGCTCCGCGAGATGGTCGCCGACGGACGGCTGGGACGGAAGAGCGGCGAGGGGTTCTATCGCTGGGAGGATGGCCTGCCGATCGCGAAAGAGGCATCGTGACGGGCGCGCCCGTGGTCCGGGTCGAGGACGAAGGCGGAGTCAGGATCCTGACGATCGACCGCCCGGAGAAGCGGAACGCGCTCAACGCGGAGGTGCGCGGCCGCCTCTCCGAGGAGGTCGACCGCGCGATCGCCGATTCCGACGCGCGGGTCCTCGTCTTCACGGGCGCGGGCGACAAGGCCTTCGTGGCCGGGGCGGACGTGGCCGAGTTCGCGGGCCGTTCGCCGCTCGAGCAGCGCCGCGCGATGGATTCGCCCACGGTATTCGACAAGATCTGGGACGCGCCCCTGCCGACGATCGCGATGATCAACGGGTTCTGCCTCGGCGGCGGCTGCGAGCTCGCGCTGGCCTGCGACGTGCGGGTCGGTGCCGACACCGCGACCTTGGGACAGCCCGAGGTGCGGCTCGGCATCATTCCCGGCGGCGGCGCCACGCAGCGGCTGCCGCGGCTCGTCGGATACGGCAAGGCGCTGCAGCTCATCCTGAGCGGCGAGACCATCGACGGGATCTCCGCCTACGAGATCGGGCTCCTCGACGAAGTCGTCCCGGCGGGAGAGCTCCGCGAACGGACGCTCGAAATCGCGCGGGCGATGGCCGAGAAGAGCCCGGTCACGCTGGCGATCGCAAAGCGCGCGATCCGTGCCGCCTTCGAGCTCCCGCTCGCGGCCGGTCTCGACCAGGAGCGCGATCTGTTCGCGCTGGCGTTCGCCACCGAGGACAAGGCCGAGGGCGTGGCCGCGTTCCTCGAGAAGCGCAAGCCCGAGTGGCGCGGGCGCTGAAGGCGGTGCGAGCGCAGTCGGTAGGCACGGAGAGAAACCCCAGAGCGGAGGACGCGATGGCAGAGCATGAAATGTCGACGAGCGAGGCGGGGCCGCCGCCCTCGACGGGACGTTCCACCTGGCAGAATCTGCGCGACGTGGTGCTCGCGCCCAGCGCCACGTTCGCGGATGTCCGCGAACGTCCGCGCTGGCTGGTTCCGCTCCTGATCGTCGCGGGACTCACTCTGATCGTTTCGTACTTCATGATGCCGCTGTATTCGGAGATGCAGCGCATCGGGATGATGGCCCGCGACATGTCGCCCGCGCAGAGGGATGAGGCGCTCCGGCAGATGGAGCGGTTCAAGTACGTGGGCCTCGCGTTCGGACCCATCATGGTGACCGTGATCTCGGCGCTGGTCGGTCTGCTTCTGTGGGGGTGGGCGGCGATCTCGGGCGCGCGCGAGCCGAGCTACAAGGTCGCGTTCACGTCGATCGTCTACACCGGCGTCATCGGAATCCTGCAGCTGATCGCGCAGGCGATCGTCGTTTCCGTCAAGGGGGCCGAGCAGGTGGCGCTCGAAGGAGGTCCCCCGACGTTCGGCCTGGCGCTGTTCCTCGATCGGGAGGGGTTGCCGAAGATCGTCTACGGCCTGCTCGCGAACGTGAACTTCTTCTCGATCTGGACCTTGATCGTCGTCGCGATCGCGGGGGTCGTGGCGATGAAGATGAGCAAGGGGGCGGCCTACGGGTTCTCGATCGTCGTATGGCTGATCGGCGGCGTGATCCTCGGACTCACCGGCACGCCGGGGTGACGTGGACGGCCTGCGGATCACAGACGCCCACGTCCACGTCCAGCCGTGGGATCAGCTGAAGCCCGACGTCCGCGCCCGGATGGCGAAGGGGCGCGGGGATTTCGCGGCGCTCGAGCGGATGATGCGCGAGCCGGCGAGCGTTCTCGACCGCATGGACGAGGCCGGCATCGCGCGGATCGGGGTCATCAACTACGTGAGCCCGGCGCTCATGGGATTCACCCGTGAGGTGAATCCCTACGTGGCCGACCTCGCGAAGGCCGCGCCCGAGCGGCTGATCCCGTTCGGGGGCGTGGATCCCACGACCGACGGCAACGTGGCGGACGAGGTCGAGCGTCTGCGAGACCTGGGCGTCAAGGCGATCAAGCTCCATCCGCCGCATCAGGAGCTGGCGGCCAACGCGTACCGGAGCGGCGTGCCGGGTCTCGCGGAGATGTACGGCCGCGCCGAAGAGCTCGGCATGCCGGTCATGGTGCACACCGGCACGTCGATCTTCCCCGGCGCGCGCAACGTGTACGCCGATCCGCTCCCGCTCGACGACGTGGGTGTCGACTTCCCGGGGCTCGTCGTCATCCTCGCCCACCTGGGCCGGCCGCTGTGGCCGGAGGCGTCGTTCTTCCTCCTCCGGCGTCACGCCAACTTCTGGGGCGACGTATCGAGCATTCCCCCGAAGGGACTCCTCAGATACTTCCCGCGGCTCGAGGCCGTGGCCGACAAGCTGCTGTGGGGGACGGACTGGCCGGGACCGATGGTGCCCGGGATGCGCGAGAACCTCGACGAGTTCCTCGCGCTCGACCTCTCCGAGGAGGTCAAGCGGAAGCTCCTCCAGGACAACCCCGACCGCCTGTTCGGGCCGGCCCCCGCGATCTGAGCCGGCGGGCCGTCATCCGCGTCGCCTTCCTCCTGATGGCGATAACGGGCGGCGTGCCCGGAAGGGCCCGTGGACAACAGGACGCCGCGAGCGCGCCGGCCCAGGCCCAAGACCTCGACCTCGGAGTCCTGGTGCAGTTCCAGTTGTCGACCACGTCGGTCGACTCGGTGCTGGAATCGGATTCCGAGCTCCGTCTCGCGCGCGTCACCGTGGAGGGCGAGGCGGCGGAGCGCTGGTCGGGCCGAATCCAGATGGACTTCGAGATCGAGCGCGCGCGGTTTCGCGACGCGTACCTCGAGGGCCGCGTGAACGACGCGCTTTCCGTCCGTGGAGGCCAGTTCAAGGTGCCCTTCAACGGGCTCGAGATCGAGTCCTCCAACCGCCTGATCGCCATCGAGACCACGGCGCGCGTGCGGGGCGCGTCCGGGTCGTCGACCTCGACCTCCGGAATGCTTCTTGCGACGGCGTTGAGTGGCCGCGGCCGCGGGGTCATGGCGCTGACCCGTTTCGCAGGCGGACGCGCGCGGCTCCAGGCAGGCGCCTGGCTGGGTGCGGGCGAACGGGGGGAGACGAACGACGGCAAGCAGCTCTCCGCGAGGCTCGAGTTCGAGCCCTGGGCCGGAGAGGATGAACGGAAGCGGCTCGTCCTCGCGTTCGCGGCGATGACGAACGGCTACTTCGGCTCGCCGCGCGACACGCTCGTCGTCGCGGCCGTCGACACCGCGATCGTGAACGATGCGGCGTATGCGACCGCCTTCGAGGGTTGGGTCGAAATCGGCACCTACGCCGCGCCGGGACTCCACGTGGCGGGGAACGTCGTCGCGGGCGACAACCCGCTCGCTCCGCGCATCGAGGAATCGCGAATCGACTTCGCGCGCTTTCTGGGCATGCAGGTCTGGGGCGAGTACGTGCTCGTGGGGCCCGGGGCCCTGACGGGCATCGGCATCGGCGGCCGCGTCGACCGCTTCGATCCCGACACCGACGCCGACGAGAACGCGTTCGTCCTCTGGACGCCGCTCGTGAACCTCTACTTCGGGAAGGCGTTCAAGCTCCAGGCGAACGTCGACGCGCTGTCGCCGGAGAGCGAGGAGCGCGACCGGGAGTCGGCGCTCCGGATCCAGGCGCAGCTCGTCCTCTGAGCGTGGATCCGGTCCGCCGCGGCGTCCCGGCTGCGGAGCCCGGGCAGCGGAACGGGGTATCAGACCCGCGATGACCCGCCCGCGCATCCTGACGGCATTCCTGGCGCTCCTCGCGCTCTCGCCCGCGCCCGCGGCCGCCCAGAGGCGGATCACGGGACCCAACCTGCTCGCCTGGATGGGCCTCGAAGCCGGCGACACGATGGCGTTCGAGACCTCCGACGGCGGCCGCATGTGCGTCACGGTCGGCGCTCCGCGGAGGATTGCCGATCGCAACTTCGTGCCGCTTCTCGGCCTGGTCTGGCCGGGCATGGCCTCCGACAGCCGGATCCTCGTGCCGCTCGACGGGACGCTCGATTTCCTCGTCGACCGGACGCCCGGCCCGCGCCCCGCGGCGGACTCGTTCCTGCCGCCGGGCGGCTGGTCCGCGATGGACTGGATCATGGCCGATACGCTGGTCTACCGCTGGTGCGAGGCGTGCATGGACGCGGGCACGACGATCGTGCTCGCGAAGGGCGGCGGGATCCGCTCGATCGTCGAGCAGTCGATCGCCGGGCCGACGAGCCTGACGCGGGTCGAAGGCGGCTGCGCGGAGCGGGAGGGCGTCGAGCCTGAGCGCGTCCAGCCGGAGCAGCGCTACGACGAGCCCGCGCGGGTCCGCGAGCGCAGGCCGTAAGCGTAGTCGGTCGGATCGGCGACGCCGGCTTCGGCGAACCCCTTCCTCCGCTCCGCGCACTTGTTGCAGACGCCGCAGTGCCGGTGATCGGCGGTCGGATCCAGGCAGCTGAACGTGAGCTCGAGCGGGAGCCCCGCGGCGCGGCGCACGACCTCGGCCTTCGTGAGCCCCGCGAGCGGGGTCACGATCGGGAGCGCCGCGCCCAGACCCATCGCCCGGCCGATCGCCTCGCCCATCGCGTCGAAGAAGGCGCGCGTGCCGTCGGGGAACGGATTGGCGGCGAGCGGCCCCATGACGATCGCCGCGCACCCCGCTTCGACCGCCCACACGCCGGCTTTCGACAAGAGGAGCAGGTTCCGACCCGGCAGGTAGACGGCCTCGTCGGGACTCCCCGCGTCCGGAGGGTCGTCGCCGGTCAGGCTCCAGTGGGCGCCGTAGAGATCGCGGACCGGAAGCTCGAGGACGACGAGCGCAGGGGCGCCGATCGTTTGCAGGAACCTCTCGAGCCAATACATTTCGGCCGGCTCCCAGACCAGGCCCGAGCGCACGAACACTGGCGCGACCGGGCCCTCGCGCGCGGCCTCGGCGAGCGCCACCGCGCTGTCGAGCCCGCCCGACACGAGCACGCATCGTTTCCCGGTCGCGATCACGGCGTCAACCTAACGCGGGCAGGCATGGAGACAAACGGCAAGGTCGCGCTCGTGACCGGCGCTGGCGTCCGGGTCGGCAAGCGCATCGCGGTCGCGCTCGCCGAGCGCGGCATGCACGTCGCGGTGCACTACAACGGGAGCGCAGGCCCCGCGGGCGAAACGGTGGTCGAGATCCGCGCGCTCGGCGTCGAGGCCGAGCCCTTCCAGGCCGACCTCTCGCGACTCCCCGACATCCGCGACCTGGTCGACGCGATCGACGATCGCTGGGGCCGGCTCGACGTCCTCGTCAACTCGGCGGCGATTTTTCCGCGGACGCCGTGGGCGGAAGTCGACGAGGCCGTCTGGGACCGCACGCTCGACGTCAATCTCAAGGCGCCGTTCTTCACCGCCTGGCACGCCGTGCCGCTCATGCGGCGGAACGGCGGCGGGAAGATCATCAACATCGCCGACTGGGCGGGGCTGAGGCCTTACAAGAACTACCTGCCCTACGTGATCTCCAAGGGCGGGATCATCACGATGACGAAGGCGCTGGCGCGCGAGCTCGCGCCCGCGATCGCGGTCAACGCGATCGCTCCCGGCCCCGTGATGCTCCCCGACGATTTCGACGCGGCCGCCGCGGAGCGGATCCGCAAGGCGACGCTCCTCGAGCGCCTGGGAAGCCCCGACGACATCGCGGCGAGCGTCGTCTACCTCGTGGCAATGACGGACTTCGTCACCGGACACGTGCTGGTGGTCGACGGCGGAAGGCTCATCGCGTGACGGCCTATCGCGTGACGGTCCAGATCCATTTCTGCTACGGGCATCGGCTGCTCGACTACGACGGCGCTTGCGCGCACCCGCACGGCCACAACGGCCTCGTCGAGATCGAGCTCGAGTCGGACGACCTCGACCATCGCGGCATGGTGTTCGACTTTGCGGACGTCAAGCGCGACGTCAAGGCGTGGATCGACGCCACGATGGACCATCAGATGATCCTCCGCCGGGACGATCCGCTGGTCGAATGGCTCCAGAGTCGGCGCGAGCCCTGCATGACGATGGACGACAACCCCACCGCCGAAAACATCGCGCGGGCGATCTACGACCACGTCGCGAGCGCGGGGTATCCGGTGTCGTCGGTGCGGCTCTGGGAGACGCCCACGTCGCACGCCACGTATCGCGGGTAGGGGGATCGGGGACCGGCCCCGGAGGCGGTTTAGCTCTCGAAGTGGTTGCGGATCGCTTCTTCGGCGGCGGGAGCGATGTCGTTCCAGTCGCCGGCGGCGTCCTTCGACACCGTGATCGAATTCGGCATGAAGAAGATCGACGCGACCCCGTCGATCTCGAAAAGCGCGCGCGCGAGCGGCGCGTCGGCCGCGTCCTCGCTCGAGTTGAACTGCTTCATCCGCTCCTCCGTGACCGTGCGGTCGACGTGGAACAGAAGGCTGTTCGGGTTTGGGGTCGGCTGCACGCGGATGTCGATGTCGCTCATGGGGCCGTAACCTAACCGCAGTATCGCGCGAAGGCCCGGCCGTCGAGGACCTGATCGTGATCGACGTCCCAGATCTGCGGCTGATCGGGCGGCAGCACGATCGAGGTCGCGCGCGTCAGCGTGCCGTCCCCGGTCCGTGCCTCGACCCGGATCGTCCCCGTCCGGATCTCGCGGAAGCATTTCACCTCGCCCGAATCGGCGACACCCAGCAGATCGCCGTCGAGCCAGATCTCCTGCGGGTCGGACTCGTGATGCCGGACGAGCAGCGTGCCGTCGCCGCCGAACCCGAGGAAGCGCTTGGCGGCGCAGCCCGCGGCCGCCGACACGGCGAACAGGAGGAACAACGCGCGCCGGGCACGGCGCCCTGCCCGCGGCCTCAACGGACCGCGAGCATCCGATCGAGCGCGAGCTTCGCCCAGCGGGCGGTGTCGGGATCGACCGCGATACGGTTGACGACGTGGCCGGCGACCAGGTTCTCGAGCGCCCAGGCGAGGTGCGGCTGGTCGATGCGGTACATCGTCGCGCACATGCACACGGTCGGGCTGAGGAACGTGACGAACTTGTCGGGATGCGCTTCCTTGAGGCGGTTCACCATGTGGATCTCGGTGCCGATCGCCCACTCGCTGCCGGCGGGGGCCTCCTCGATGGTCTGCTTGATGCGCTCCGTCGAGCCCACGACGTCTGCCTTGTCGACGACTTCCATGCGGCACTCCGGATGGACCAGGATCCGGATGTTCGGGCGTGCGGCGCGGATGCGATCGACGTGCTCGGGCTGGAAGATCGCGTGCACCGAGCAGTGGCCCTCCCACAAGATGACGCGCGCCGCCTCCAGCGCGGCGGGTCCCACGCCGCCGCCGTCCAGTCGGGGCCGCCAAAGGACCATTTCCGCGAGCGGGATCCCCATCGCCTTCGCGGTGTTGCGACCGAGGTGCTGGTCGGGAAAGAACAGCACCTGTCGCCGCTGGCCGTAGGCCCACTCCATGACGGCGCGCGCGTTCGTCGACGTGCACACGATGCCGCCGTGGCGCCCGCAGAACGCCTTGAGCGCCGCGCTCGAGTTCATGTAGGTGACCGGCATCACCCGCTGCTCGGGGTCGACGCCGAGCACCGCGGCGAGCGCGTCCCAGCATTCCTCGACCTGATCGATGTTCGCCATGTCCGCCATCGAGCAGCCGGCCGAGAGGTCGGGAAGGATCACGATCTGGTCGTCGCGCGACAGGATGTCGGCGGACTCGGCCATGAAGTGGACGCCGCAAAAGACGACGTACTCGGCGTCGGCGTCGGCCGACTGACGGGAGAGCTTGAACGAGTCGCCGGTCAGGTCGGCGTGCTGGTAGACATCGTCGCGCTGATAATGGTGGACGAGGATCACGAGCCGCTCGCCGAGAACGCTCTTCGCGGCGCGGATCGCCTCGGCCGCTTCCTCGGCCGAGAGGCTCCGGTAGTCGTCGAAGGGCAGGGGGCCCCCTGCGGGCACGTCCAACAGGCCCACCGTGCCGTGCGAGTGTCCGCCGCGATAGGGCATCGTGCCCTTCTCGTCGCACTCCAGCGAGACTTCCTCGAAGATCTTCAGGTCTTCCATGCTTCGCGCCTCAGGCGCCGCGCGCCTCCTTCACCTTCGCGGTGAGAGCGGGCACGATCTCGAACAGGTCGCCGACGATTCCATAGTCAGCGACCGAGAAGATGGGAGCGTTCGCGTCCTTGTTGATCGCCACGATCGTGCCGGAGTTCTTCATACCCACGAGGTGCTGAATCGCTCCCGAGATCCCGACCGCGAGGTAGAGCCTGGGGGCCACCGTCTGGCCCGACGAGCCGATCTGGCGGTCCATCGGCAGCCATTCGTTGTCGCAGACCGGCCGGCTGGCGGCGAGCTGTCCGCCGAGCGCGGCGGCGAGCTCCTCGACGAGCCCCAGGTTCTCCTGCTTTCCGATCCCGCGGCCGACCGCGACGATCACGTCGGCGCGCGAGAGATCCACCTTGTTCTCGACCTCCTGGAAGGTGTCGAGGACCTGCGTCCGGATCTCGACCCCGGAGAGGTCGACGGCCTGACCGGCGATCTCCGCCGGGGAGTCGCCCTTCGCGGCGTCGTCCGCGAGGAAAGCGCCGGCCTGGAAGCTCACGACCCGCGGACCCGCGCCCGCGAACACGCAGTCGGCGTTGAGCTTCCCCTGATAGGGCTGGCGCACGAACACGGGGTCGCCGCCGTCGACGCGGACCTCCACGACGTCGCTGACGAAGCCGGCGTCGAGGGCGGCCGCGAGCCGCGGCACCCAGTCGCGGACCTGGTAGGTGTGCGGAAACAGCAGGTAGTCGGGCTTCTCGGCGAGGGCGGCCGCCCGGAGCGCGGCGGCGTAGGGATCCGGCGTGTAGGGGTCGAGCTTCGCGTCGTCGATGACCCGCACCCGATCGACCTTTCGCGCGGCGACCTTCTCGGCGGCGCCGCCCACGCCCGCTCCCACGACGATCGCCTCGAGCGGACGGCCCAGCGCGGCCGCGAGCTTCTGGCCGGCGGCGATCGTCTCGAACGAGACGCCCTTCGGCTCGCCCTTCTCCGTCTGCGTGACGGCCCAGATCGCGCCCGCCATCAGAGGACCTTCGCTTCCTTCTGGAGCCGTTCCACGAGCGCGGCCGCGGCGGTCGCGGCGTCGCCCTGGAGGATCTCGGCGGCGGCGGTCTTCTCGGGGACGTAGAGCCGCTCGAGCTCGACGCGTCGCCCGGCGGCGCCGACGTCGGCGGCGTCGAGACCGAGGTCGGAGGGCGCGAGCTTCTTCATCTCCTTCTTCTTCGCGCCCATGATCCCCTTGAGGGTCGCGTAGCGGACCGGATAGATGCCGGACTGGATCGTCAGAACGGCCGGCAGCGGGAGCGTGATCCACTGGAACCAGCCGCTCTCGAGCTCGCGCTTGACCTTGATCCGGCCATCCGCGGGCGACTCGATCTCCATGATCAGGGTCGCGCTGGGCCAGCCGAGGCGCTCGGCCACGAGCACGCCGGTCTGGGACCAGCCCGCGTCGTCGGACTGGAGTCCGGTGAGGACGAGGTCGGGGGTCTCCTGCTTCGCGGCGGCGGCGAGGGCCTTCGCGGTCGACGACGCGTCGCCGCCCTGGAACGCGGCGTCGTTCAGGTGGATCGCCCGCGCGGCGCCCATCGCGAGCGCGCGCCGGATCGCCTCCTCGGCGGCGTCGGGCCCCAGGAGGAGCGCGACGACTTCGCCGCCCGTGCCCTCGGCGAGCCGGAGAGCCGCCTCGAGCGCGTACTGGTCGCTCTCGTTGATCTCGGTGGCGACGCCGGCCGTTTCGACCGACTTCCCGTCCGGGGCGATCCGGAGCCGGGCGTCCCGCTCGGGGACCTGCTTGATGCAGACGACGATCTTCACGCTGGAAGCTCCCGGTGGAATGGCGGATGGGACAGCGACGAAAAGCGCGGCCCGAAGCCGCGCAAGATCGCACCGAAGTTAGGGTTCGGCCGTTTTCCCGACAACTTGACGGCCCCTTCGAAGGGGTCCACGTTGAGTCCCGTGCCGATCCTCGTTGCCACCCGGGACGACGTTCTCGTCGTCGAGCCGTCGACCGGCGACGTCGAGGATGCGGATCTCGGGCCGGGTCCGGGCCGACCCACGTGCCTGGCCGCCGACCCGTCGAGGGCGGAGCGCGCCTGGTGCGGAACCGGGGGGGACGGCGTCCTGCGGAGCGACGACGGAGGGGCCACGTGGTCGGCCGCGGGGCTGGACGGCGAGGAGATCACCGCGCTTGCGGCGAGCCCCGTGGAGCGCGGCGCCGACGGCGCAGGCGTCTACGCGGGGACCGAGCCCAGCGCGGTCTGGCGCTCGGCGGACGGCGGCGCGAAGTGGGAGCGCGCCGAGGGGCTCCTCGACCTTCCCTCCTCGGTGACGTGGAGCTTCCCCCCCAGGCCCGCGACCCACCACGTGCGCTGGATCGCCTGCGATCCGGGGCGGGCGGGGAGGCTGTACGTCGCGATCGAAGCCGGCGCGCTCGTGACGACGCCCGATGGCGGCCGCACCTGGCGGGACCGGCCCGAGGTCGCCCCCTACGACACCCACGAGCTCGCGATCCATCCCGAGCGGCCCGAGGCGCTCCGCGTCTCCGCCGGCGACGGCTACTGGGAGAGCGCGGATGCGGGCGGGTCGTGGACCTCACCGGAGGACGGGCTCGACGTCACGTACCTGCGGAGCGTCGCGATCGACCCCGGGAACCCGGAGGTCGTCGTCGTGTCCGCAGCGTCCCATCCCCACTCGGCCTACATGGCCGGCCGGTCGGACGGACGGCTCTACCGTCGCGAGGGCGGTGGCCGCTGGCGCCGGGTGACGGCGGGCTGGCCCGAGACGCCGTCGACGATAGCGCCGCTCCTCGCGGCGGGGCGCGAGCCCGGCGAGATGTGG
>DATBJO010000062.1:0-25426 GCA_036556305.1 Gemmatimonadota bacterium | reverse complement strand
AGTCGGTTGCTGGGGCCTGGAGGGCGGTCTAGCTTCCTCTGCGTGAGCGACCTCATCGGCGAAGAGCAGCTCTACTACCGCAAGGGGTTCGGCCTCAAGGGCGAAGTCTCGGCCGAGCTCGAGCGGGCGTACCACTCGGACCTCGTCAACCGCGTGGTCGAGGGGGGACACCGGCTCGAGGTCGGGGACCTGACGATCCGCCTGGCGAAGGAGTTCGGGAACTGCTACGGCGTGGACCGCGCGGTGCAGTACGCGTACGAGACGCGCCGCCGCTTTCCGGACCGGCGCGTGTTCCTGACCGGCGAGCTGATCCACAACCCCCACGTCAACCGCGAGATGCAGGCGATGGGGATCGGCTTTCTCACCGGCCGCTACCGGGAGGACGTCTCCTACGAGGATCTGACCGCCGAGGACGTGGTGCTGCTGCCGGCCTTCGGCGCCCCCACGGAGATCATGCGCCGGCTGAAGGACCTGGGCTGCATCCTGGTCGACACCACCTGCGGATCGGTGCTGCTCGTCTGGAAGACCGTCGAGCGGTTCGCCCGCGACGGGTTCACCGCGATCATCCACGGCAAGTACTACCACGAGGAGACGCGGGCCACGGCCTCCCGCGCGCTCGAGCAGGAGGGCGGCGCCTACCTCATCGTCCGCGATCTCGCCGAGACCGCGCTCGTGACCGACTACATCCGAACCGGCGGCGACGAGCTGCCGCTGGCCGAGCGGTTCGCGGACGCGACGAGCCCCGGGTTCGACTTCGGGCGCCACCTCGTTCGCGTCGGAGTCGCGAACCAGACCACGATGCTCATGCGGGAGACCAAGGCGGTGGAGGACGAATTCCGCCGGGCCATGGCCGACCGCTACGGCGAGGAGTCCCTCGACGAGCACTTCCGCGCCCTCGACACGATCTGCTCGGCCACTCAGGAGCGGCAGGACGCGGTGCTGGAGCTGCTGGTCGATCCGCCCGACGTGATGATCGTTCTGGGGGGGTACAACTCGAGCAATACGAACAACCTCGCCCGTATCTGCGAGCAGGTCGTGCCGACCTATCACATCGACGACTCTTCCTGCATCGAGGGACCGGAGAGCATCCGCCACAAGCCAGTGACGTCGGAGGAGGAGATCGTGACCACGGGCTGGCTGCCGGAAGGTCCGGTCGTCGTGGGCCTCACCGCGGGGGCGTCGACACCCAACAACAAGGTCGGGCATACGATCGAGCGGCTCCTGGCATGCCGGGGGCTCGAGGCGCCGGTCCCGGTCTGACCGGGCTCTACCTCGCCAGCGTCACCATTCATCTTCTTGCCGCCATGCTGTGGCTGGGCGGCACGTTCTTCCTGGCCGCCGTCGGCGCTCCGGTTCTGCGCCGCGTCGAGCCTCCCGCTCTGCGAGCCGATCTGTTTCGGCGGTTGGGGGCACGGTTCCGCGTCGTGGGCTGGTTCGCGATCGGGATTCTCCTGGCGACGGGGGTGCTCAATCTGAGTCTGCGCGGGCTCCTCGACGCCGATATGCTGACCGACGCGGCGTTCTGGGGAGGGCCCTACGGAAGGATCCTTGGATGGAAGCTCGCGCTCGTGGCGGCGATGACCTCCCTCTCGGCGGTTCACGACTTCGTTCTCGGGCCGCGAGCCTCGCGCCTCGCGCCAGGCTCGCCCGAAGCGCTGGCCGCCCGCCGGCGCGCCGCCTGGCTGGCGCGGATCAACGCCGCGCTCGGCGTGGCCCTCGTCGCGGTCGCCGTCCGCCTGGTGCGCGGAGGATGACCGTGTGCTGCCGACGCCCGGTCCGCGCAAGCGGAGGCTGACCGATGCTCACTCCCTACGTGAGGGGATTTCTGCGCTCGAGCCTGGTCTGGATCGTCATCGGCGTGGCGATCGGGATCGGCATGGCGTGGTGGCCGGCCGACCATCTGGCGTATCGCCCCGCGCACGCGCACGCGAACGTGTTCGGGTTCCTGGCGATGTTCACGTTCGGCGTCGCCTACCACGTGCTTCCGCGCTTCGTGGGCGCGCCGCTCACGGACCGGCAGGCGTCGTGGGCGATGCGGCAGCTCTGGATTCAGAACACCGGTCTCGCGCTGCTCGTAGCGGGATGGCTCCTGCGGCCGTGGCGCGGGAGTCTCGGCCAGTGGCTCCTGGTGGCGGGCGCGCCGCTCAGCGCGTTCGGGATCGCGATCTTCGTGGCGATCGCATGGCGGTTGACCGGCGCGGGAAGCGGAGTCGAAACGCCACCGCCCGGTCGCTAGGGAGACACCACCCGTACCAGGCCCCGACGCGCGGGATCGAAGGTGATGAGAGCGACCTCGCGCGCGCCGAGCGCCAGGGTTTCCGAGTACGTAAGTGCCAACGCCACGTTGTCTTCCTCTTCGTCGCCACCTCCGTCTTCCTCTTCGTCGCCATCTCCGTCTTCC
The DNA here is from genome assembly GCA_036556305.1 of Gemmatimonadota bacterium. Lineage (GTDB taxonomy): Bacteria > Gemmatimonadota > Gemmatimonadetes > JACCXV01 > JAHWKZ01 > JAICNR01. The sequence goes on along the minus strand of DATBJO010000062.1, from coordinate 23,025 downwards.
TCTTCGTCGCCATCGTCGTCGCGATCGGCGAGATCGTCGGCCGAGTCCTCGTTCTCATGCGCGCCCCGCGCCTGGACGACCGGGCGGAAGGCGATGTCGATCGCACGCTCGCCGACGGCGACCGGGATCTCGCGGAAAACGGTGATCGGCCGATCCTCCCGGGCGCCAGCGCCGTGGATCGTGTCGGCCGCGAACGTCGCCCCGTCGATCCGCACCTCGAGGAAATACGGGACCGCCCGGGTCTCGCAGACCTTCGGCACCTGCATATGGACGGGGAGATCGGCCTTCTCTTCCTCGCTGAGCGGCCGGCACTGCTCGGCGACCTCGCTGGGCGCGCGCCACGAGAGCCGGAGAAGCGCCCGATCCGCCGGGGAGGCGGCCCACGGCGCGCGCGACGCGGCGCCGATCGCGAGCGCCGCGAGCGCGGCGGTCGCTACGGCTGCGATCCGTGCACCGGCAGTCATTCGACGGCCTCCAGGACCGGATCGCACTCCCGGATCGGGTCGACGTCCTCGTGCCCTTCCTCGCGTGCCCGCTTCGCGAGCTCCGCGCGAAAGCGTGTCACCTCGGCGCGGCCCGCTCCGGCCTCGCCCCGACTCGCGTAGGCGAGCCGCACGCGGCTCTTGTCCACCCGCCGGTGAAGCTCGGCCTCCCGGTCGTGGAACAGCCGCTCGCCCGCCCAGGTCGGTCCTTCGCGGTTCCAGCAATCCCGTGGCGGACAGGCGAGGACGAGGACACCCGCGGTACCCGCCCGCAGCCACTGCTCGACGATGGAGGTGTGGAGGTTGCCTGCGCAGGGAATCGGCTGGAGCCGTGCGCCGTCGGGATCCCACTCCGCGGTGGGATCGCCGAGCCCGCGGTCGCATGCCAGCACGACGACGCCGCCAGCCGGGGGCGGTGCGTCCGCCAGGACCCTGCGCAGATCGGACAGCTGGTCCCGGCCCGTCCTTCCGGGGGGCCCGACCCCCATCGGCGCGCAGGACCCCGCGCAGATCCCGCAGCTGACACAGCGGGCCGGATCGACCTGGGCGAGGAGCTCCGCGCGACCGTCCGAGCGTGCGACCATCGTGATCGCCTCGTAGGGGCAGTCGAGCGAGCACTGGACGCATCCCGTGCAGAGCCGATCGTCGACCGTCGAGGCCGGCGGCCGCCGTGTGGCATGCGGCCGGCTCCAGAAGGGGACGGAGAGCGCGAGCAGGGTGATCGTCGCGAGCATTGCCAGCGCGCCCCAGCCGGGAAGCGCCCAGGCGACGGGCAGCCAGATCGTGTAGAAGATATCGAGCGGCACGTCTCCTGGCAGGCGCAAGAGATCGGCGGGCGGCGCCATTCCGATGGGCCATGCGAGGGCCAACCCGAGGAGAGTCACGAGCGCGATCGCCCAGATGCCCCGCGGCGGGACGAGGGTCGGCCGGGCCACTCGGGAAACGTGGAGCCAGAGGACGATCCCCATCCCGACCGGGATGGCGATGTGCAGGAACAAGTTGAGAAAGAAGAACTGCCCGGTCATCGGCGCCTCGCCCACGAACGCGCTCGAGATCGGCTCGCTGAACAGCGGCAGCGCGTCGAGCATCCGCGCCCCGGCAACGGCCAACGCCTGACCCTGGACGTCCCACACCATCACGTAGCCAGTCCACCCGCAGAGGAGAACCAGTCCGGTCAGCACGACGCCCGAGATCCAGGCCAGGGCCCTCGGTCCCCAGCTCCGTCCCTGCGCGAACATCCGGATAGCGTGCACGCCTACCGCGACGAGCGCGGCATCGGACGCATAGCGATGGAGCCCGCGGATCCAGCGACCGGTCCAGGCCTGGGCCGTGATCCGCTCGACGGACTCGTAGGGCGCACCGATCCGATAGAAGAGGAAGAGGTAGAGTCCCGTCGCCGATACGACGCCGAGGAGCACGATCGCCAGCGCGCCGCTCTGGTAGAGCGGGTTGAAGCGCCAGCCGTACAGGCGGTTGAGCGCGCCGTCGATCGCGGAGAGGGGCCACCAGGCGGCGCGTCTCAGGTTCGGCAGCGGGGTCATCTCCGAGATGGATATCGGTGCCAGGGGGGTTGCGGACGCCGGCATAAATATCATATGATCATGTGGAAATCAAGATATGCTCTCGAAGACGTCCCAATATGCCCTGCGGGCCGTGATCTACCTGGCCCGGGACTCCGGCGCCCCGGTTCCGGCCGGGGAGGTAGCCGCAGGGCTGGACGTACCCGCCAACTACCTGTCGAAGATCCTCCACGCGCTGAGCCGTGCCGGCGTGGTCGAGTCCGAGCGCGGGCCCGGGGGCGGGTACCGCCTGGCGCGGCCGGCCGACCGGATCTCGATCGGCGACGTCGTAGGCGCGTTCGATTCGCTGGCGCCTGGCGGCGGCTGCCTGCTCGGACGCGCGAGCTGCCCGGGCGCGCATCCTTGCGCCGCGCACGACCGCTGGCGCAGGGTGTCCGAGCCGATCGCCGCATTCTTCCGCGACACGATGGTGTCCGAGCTGCTCGAGCCGAGCGGCGCGGTCACCGCAACCGTCCACGCATGAAGGAGGCGTCCATGGAACCCGAAGGAGGGATCCGCAGCGAGCGAGACCCTGAGATCCCGCTCATGCAGAGGCTGTTCGACAGACCGTTCCTGCTCTTGATTCTCGGCGTTTCGGTGGTAGGGGTCTTCTACACGCTGTGGGGCCTCATCGAGATCCTGACGATGCCCCCGGCGACGTTGCCGTAGGGCGTCGCCATGCACACGGCGCTCGAGTCTCCCAAGGGGATCTGGTGGAAGCCGGCCGGCAGGGCCGAGAAGATCTGGGTCGGGATCGCGTTCGGCTGGTGTCTGATCCTGTTCGCGATGATGCCTCTCTGGCACCTCAAAGGCGAGCAGAACACGACCGGCATCCGCAGCAAGGTGGAGCCGGCGGCATTCCAGAAACGGACCATCGAGTTCATCCAGCAGTACCAGGTCGGGACGGAGCAGGGGATCCCGGTGGTCGAGCCGCCGCCCGGCAGCGACGTCTACTTGCTGGCAAGGATGTGGAACTGGGTCCCGATCCTCCGGCTCCAGAAGGGAGCCCAGTACACGCTCCACCTGTCCTCGATGGACCTGAACCACGGATTCAACCTCTATCCCATGAACATCAACCTCCAGGTCGTGCCGGACTATGACTATGCGCTGCGCATCGTGCCGGGCGAGGCCGGAGACCTGCGCATCGTCTGCAACGAGTTCTGCGGTATCGGACATCACACGATGATCGGAAAGCTCGTCGTGGTCGATGAATCCGCGGAGGCAGTCACTTATAGGGGAGGCGAGCGATGAGCGAGGCGTTCCGGACCTGCCCGGTCACGCGCCTGAGGGTCCATTCCCAAGCCGACGCGCTGATCAAGGCGAATGCGGTGGCGGCCACGATCTTCCTCGTCGTCGGCGGCGTCGCCGCGCTGCTCGTGCTGCTGACTCGCTGGCAGGTCGTCCACCTGTTGGACGCGGCCTGGTTCTATCGAATGCTCACGATCCACGGCATGAGCATGCTCATCTTCTTCATCCTGTTCTTCGAGATGGCGGTCCTCTACTTCGCGGGAGCGGTGGTCCTCAACAGCCGGGTCCCTGCGCCGCGGGTCGGCTGGCTATCGTTCGCCCTGATGGTCGTCGGCGCCCTGATGGTCGAGTGGGCGATGTGGACCGGGCGCGCGGACGTCATGTTCTCGAGCTACGTGCCCCTCAAGGCCCACTGGAGCTTCTATCTGGGGATCATCCTGTTCGCGGTGGGCGCGTTGACCGTCGTGGGCCTGTTCTTCGCGACATTGGTCGTCGCGAAGCGCGAACGAACCTACGAGGGATCGGTCCCGCTGGTGACCTTCGGCGCCCTGACGGCCGCAATCATCGCGGTCGTGACCCTGGGTCACGGCGCGGCCATCTACGTGCCCACCTTCCTGTGGTCGATCGGCGTGATGCACGTCGATCCGGCTGTGTACCGGCTGGTGTTCTGGGGTCTCGGCCATTCGGCTCAACAGATCAACCTCGGGGCGATGGTGTCGCTCTGGTATCTGCTCGGGGGACTGACGGTCGGCGCGGTGGTGCTGAACGAGAAGATCAGCCGCTCTGCATTCGTCCTCTACATCCTGTTCATCAACATGGCCGCGGCCCATCACCTGCTGGTGGACCCGGTGGCCGGCCCCGCGTGGAAGGTCTGGAACACCAGCTATGCGATGTACTTGGCCGTGCTGGCCAGCATGGTCCACGGGTTCACGATCCCCGCCGGCATGGAGGTCGGACAGCGTCTGCGCGGCATCACCCAGGGCGTGTTCGGATGGCTGCGGAAGGCGCCGTGGGGAGATCCGGGCTTCAGCTCGGTGATCTTTTCGATCGTAATCTTCGGGTTCGTCGGCGGGATCACGGGAGTGACGTTCGGCACGGAGCAGATCAATCTGATCGCCCACAACACGCTCCGGATCCCAGGGCACTTTCACGCAACGGTGGTCGGCGGGACGGCGCTCGCGTTCATGGGGGCGACCTATTACCTGATCCCGCTGATCTTCCGCAAGCAGCTCGCGTTCTGGCCGCTGGCCAGGATCCAGCCGTACGTCTTCGCGCTTGGCATGCTCGTGTTCACCATGGCGATGACGTTCGCGGGGACGTTCGGAGTGCCCCGCCGCCACTGGGACATCACGTTCTCGAACACTTCGTTCGACCTGCAGTACTCTCCCGCCGTCGATCTGGTCATGGGGGTCATGGCCGTGGGCGGCCTGATCGCGGCTTTCGGCGGGCTGATGTATGTGCTGGTGACGGTCTGGTCCGTCTTCTTCGGCCGCCGCTTCGAGCCCGCGACCGCCGGACCGAGCGGCTTCCATGGCGTGCCCCGCGGAATCACGAACCCGCCGTCGCCGCTCCCCCCCGGGGAGCACGACGAGCATCCGAAGACGACCGGGACGCTCGTCCTCGTGTTCGTCTTCCTGGCCGCGTTCGCGATCTACTACTTCGTGAACTGGAAGCTCCTCTCTCTCGTATGGCGGATCGGATGAGGGGGACTCGCCGGATATGGGCCCGAGCGGCTCTGGCTGGGGTGCTCGCCGTGACGGCCGCCTGGTGGGCGCTCGCCCTCTGGCCTTTGCCACCCTCGGCGCCCGACTGGCTGTCTCGGACTCGTGCTGTCTGCTTCGGCGACACGCCCAGTGGTATCCCCGACGTCCAGGGTTGGATGCTCCTGTTTCTCCAGCCGACGCTGATGCTGGCCCAGGTGCTCGCGATCTGGGGTGGCGAGCTGAAGGCCGATGCATCGCGGATGTCCCGGTCGTGGCGCGGGCGGGTGGCGCTCGGCGTCGTCGCGATCGCGGTTTTCACGGCCGGCGGCGCCGCCGTCGCCCGGGTACGGGGGGCCACGGAAGCCACAGCCAGTGCCGATGCGCGCTTGATCGAGCCCGGCTGGGTGCGCGTCGGCCGCCCGGCCCCGCCCCTCGAGCTCCTCGGCGCGGACGGGGCTCCGCTGCGGCTAGCCGATTTCCGCGGACGGGCGGTCTTCGTGGCGTTCGCCTTCGCCCATTGCCAGACCGCATGCCCACGCCTCGTCCATGAAGTCCTTGCCGCGCAGCGGGCCCTGGGCGATCCGGCGGTCATCGTCGTGACACTCGACCCGTGGCGGGACACGCCTTCGCGGCTACCCTCGATCGAGAAGCGCTGGCAGATGGGAGAGGGAGCGCGGGTGGCCAGTGGATCGATAGGAGAAGTCGAGGCCGTGCTGGACGCGTGGGGGATCGAACGGTCGCGAGACCCGCGAAACGGCGACCTCGTGCATGTCCCCCGGGTGTTCGTGGTGGATCGAGAGGGTATTCTGGCCTACGAAGCGGATCCAGTCGCGGCGCTACTGACGGATCTCGCCCGCCCGCTCTGAGGCACCCGGACGCCTCGCCGGCGCCTCAGGACCTGCGCGCGGCGTGCTCCGGTTCGAACGGGTAGACGATCTCGTCGGCGGGAACGGACACCGTGTCTCCCGTCTCGTAGTGTCGGACTGTCGAGTCGTCGACCTTCTCGTATACTTGACTGACGCTGGTTCGCTCCTGGATCTCGCTTGCCAGCATGAGCGTCGCTCCGATTTCCATGTCCCTCAGGTGTTTGGGCTGCATCCACGGACCTCCTTCCAGAAGTGGATCGCGTCGGGCGATAGAAGCGGCATAAGAGCGCTCCGCTAACGTACCCGTAGCCTTCGGCGTGGACAACCGACGGTCGTGTTCTTCTAACGCGGGGGCCGTAGCTTCTCCCACCATGGTCATCGTGCCCGGGCAGGAAGGCATCGTGCGCGCGCTTACCAGGATCTCCATCCATGGAGCCGAGTATGTCGACCTGGTGATCGCCGACCCCGCGGCCCCCGATGATCCGGCCGGGCACTTGACCGCTCGGCTCGGACCGGAGGCGGTGGTCGGCGATGTGAACGTGGGCGACCGGGTGCTGGTCGAGGGCTTCCTGCGGACGATCACCGGGATCGCGAAGCTCGAGTAGGGAGGGAGCGGAAGGGGTCTGGTGGCCCCTGCGGTCTTCAAAACCGTCATCGGGCGCGCTCGTCGCGCCCGGGGTGGGTTCGATTCCCACACGTTCCCGCCATCGCTCGCCGCTCCCGTAGGGCGTTTCCCCACATCACGAACCTTCCTCTCCTACTCCACGCTCCGGCACCATCCCGACACCGGCGAGAACTCGCCGTTCCTAGGTTCCGCCCCAAGTTGAAACGCATTCTCATCCACGGAGGAATCGATGTTGGCACCCAGAACGGTATGGGGAACGGCGGCTCTGTTCGCGGCGGTGGTAGCCGGGGTCGCGATGACAGCGGCGCGTCGAGGAGGCCCCGCTGTAGAGACGATCGACTTCGGGACTGTGCGAACCGCGCTGACACCCGCATTCGACGCTACGGCGCCGAAGCCGTCGGAGGCGCGCGTCAAGGAGTTCCGCATCCCGATGACCCACGAGACCATCGAGATCGCGGACGAAAAGACGTATGAGGGCTGGACGTTCGGCGGCACTGTGCCGGGGCCGGTGCTGAGGGTCCGCCAGGGCGATACCGTCCGGATCACGCTCGTCAACGAGTCGCCCATGGGGCACTCGATCGACCTCCACTCCGCCCGTATCCCCATGAACGAGGCGTTCCGTACGATCGGCCCCGGCCAGGAGCTCGCCTTCGAGTTCGTGGCGCGGGACGCGGGCGTGTTCATGGTCCACTGCGGCACCCCGCCCGTGCTCCTGCACATCATGCAGGGGATGTACCTGGCGATCATCGTCGATCCCGAGGATGGGTGGGGTACCGAAGCGGACCGGGAGTTCGTACTCGTCCAAAGCGAGTTCTATCCAGCCGACGATGCGGCCGAGCAAGACGCGAGCGGGGAGGAATCACCGGCGGGCCCCGACATCGAGGCCGCCCGTGACCGCGACGCGAGCTATGTCGTCTTCAACGGCAAGGCATTCCAGTACAAAGAACATCCCCTCCGTGCCGACCTCGGCGATCGCGTGCGCTTCTTCGTCGTCAACGCGGGCCCCAACCTGTCGAGCGATTTTCACGTGGTGGGCGCCGTGTTCGATCGCGTGTATCCGGACGGCGACGCCTCCCATGCGCTGTCGGGCGTCCAGACCTATGGGGTCCCGGCCGGTGGCGGAGCGGTCTTCGAGGCCGTGTTCGAGGAAGGGGCGAGCGGGGAAGGTGTCTATGCCTTCGTGACGCACGCTTTCGCGGACGCCGAGAAGGGCGCCGTAGGCCTGCTCCAGGTCGGCGAAACGGAGCTGGCGGCAGGCATGGGGCATTGAGCCGGCGAGGCGCCTCGATGTAGGTTGGCGGGAACCGGGGGTGGACGGGGAACACGTCGGTTACCGAGGTCGACCGACGGACCGCACCGGGTGCAAATCCAGCCAAGGTAGTGGATGGGGGAACGCAGCGGAGTGCGGGGGATCTCGATCAGTGCGGCTCTCGGCGCCGCATCGATTCTGTTCGCCGGCGGGCTGATGGCGCAGCAGGTCACGCACGCCGGCGCCTCCGGAGAGCGGCTCTACATCTCGAGAGGCTGCCTGGGGTGCCACGGCGCGAGCGGGCGGGGCGGCGTGGGTCCGGCGCTGGCGGCGACTCCTCTGCCGTTGAACGCCTTCGTCGAGCAGCTCCGCCACCCCCGCGACATCATGCCCGCCTTCCCCGAGGAAATCGTCAGCGCCGAGGACGCCGAGGAGATCCACGCGTATCTGCGGGGCCTCCCCCGCGACCTGCCCCGACTGCGGCCGGACCTCCCGAGGGGGACCCTCGACGCGTCGACATGCGCGGAATGCCACCGGGGACTCCATGCGACGGTCGTCCGCCAGTTCGAGTCAAGCGCGATGGGCAGGCCGGGAACGCAAAACCCGCGCGTCGAGCAGCGGCCGACCATGACGTGCGCCGATTGCCACGGCACCGACCACGACAGGATCATGGCATCACAGGGGCGGGTGCCCGAGACGACCTGCGCCGGCTGCCACGCCCAGATCTACCAGGAGCACGTGCTGGACGCGGGCCACTCCTACGGGCCCGGTCCGGGCGACCTGGGGATCAACTGGGAACGGAACATCGGCGTGCCCAACTATGCGCAGATGCCGCGGAAGGTCATGGAGATGGGCTGCGATCCGTGCCACGCGCAGGCCGGGGCGAGCGACGCGGAGTACTGGAGCGAGGAGCAACAGAAGTACGTCGATACCAGCAGCCTCGTCTACCGGAACGGGTGCATCGCCTGCCATACCCGGCACTCCTTCAGCCTGATCGAGGCGCGGAAGCCCGAGGCCTGCTACACCTGTCACATGGGGCCGGACCATCCGAACTACGAGGCCTACATGAGCTCCAAGCACGGATCGATCTACGTGGCGCGCGGCGGAGCCTGGGACTGGACGTCCGCGCTCGCGGAGGCCGAGTGGGAGGCCCCGACCTGCGCGTACTGCCACATGCTCTACGTGCGCGAGGACGGCTCGCGCTACTCGAGCCACAACATGACGCGGAAGATCGTCTGGGGGATGGGAACGCAGGCCGCGGCCGGGGAGCTCACGGACATCCTGGAGCGGCCCGAGAACCGGGCGAAGCGGTTCGAGATGGTACGGGTCTGCATGACCTGCCACTCCGAGGACAAGGCGCGCGGCTACCTGCGCTCGGCGGACGCTCACAAGCTCGCTGGGGATGCCCTCGTCCTGGAGGCGCGCGGTATCCTGGCCGCTCTCTACGACGACGGACTCATCGAGCCGAGCCACGGCTGGCGGGCCGCGGGCCTCCTGCCGGGACCCGAGTTTTCGGCCGTGGAGTTGCCGAGCGGCATCGCCGCGCACTGGCCCGCCGGACTCTACTACGACGTCACGTCGATCGAGCGCGAGTACTTCGACATGTTCTTCTTCTCGAACCTCAAGTCGTACAAGGGCGCTTTCCACATGAGCCCCGACTACGCGTGGTGGTACGGCTACGCCGACGTGCTGGGTCACCTGGCCCGGCTGAGGGACGAAGCGCAGCAGCTGCGCGAGGCCGAGGCGACCAGCCGGCGGACGATGTTCATGCTGCTCACGGGGCCCCTCATGGTCCTGGCCGTCCTGCTCCTCGCTTTCCTGGCCTGGCGGGTCCGGGGGCGCCGGCGGGGCCGGCATGCGGGACGGGAAGCGTGAGCGCTATCCGGCTCAGGATAGGCGACTGGCGCGCCATTCCTCGAGGATGGCGCGCAGATCGACGTCGGGCGCGATGAGGCAGATGTGTCCATGTTCCTCGAGGATACGGATGGTTGCCTCCGGAACCAGCGCGGCCATGAGGGCCGCTTGCTCTCTCGAGGGCACGAGGTGGTCCTCGGCGGCGGCCAGGAACAGGGTCGGGGCCTGCACCTCGTGCAGCCGGTCTCGGAGATCGAGTCGCCGCAGGATCCGCAGACGGTTCACGTAGCCCTTCCGCGTCGTCGCGCGCGTGATCTCCAGGAATCTGCGTATGTCTTCGTGCCGCGTATGGCTCGAGTGGAGGCGCAGGGCGGTCAAGCGTCGCACCAGCGGCATCACATTCCAGGGCGTCACACGAAGGGCGAAGATGGCGAAGGCGAGCCGTATCTGGGGAAGAAAGCGGGGGAAGGAATTCAGTACGACGAGCTCTGAGACTCGGTCCGGATAAGCAAGCGCGAAACTGATTGCAAGGGTTCCGCCGAAGGACTCGCCGACGACGACCGCCGGCTCTCGGGCAGGGGAGACGATTTCGTGGACGCGGACCAGGTCCTCGATCAAGATGTCCATCGCCTCCGCCTCGTCCCGCAATGAATACGTCGCCACTCGATGTTCGCCCTCGAGGAGCGGAATCTGGCGGTAGAAGAGCCGTCCCGTCCCGTCCATCCCGGGGACCAGGATCAGCGGTCGGCCCTTCCCGATGACCGACACGCGAGCATCGTAGTCGAGCGGCTCGATCACCCGTAACTCCGGACCCCGGGGAGGAGCTTCATGGCAACCGGCGCGACTGCGCATCCGGAGCCCGGAGCGCGAGCGCGGCTCCGACGGGTCGGACGCGTCGCATGGGCCGCGCTCTCATGGTACATCGTGGAGAGCTTCGTCTTCGCGCTCGCGGTCTTGCCAGCGGCCCTCTTCTGGCTTTGGCATTTCGAACACGCTCCCCGGCGGCGGGTCCTGTCGGTGTTCGTCCTCGCGCTCTCGTTCGTGCCCGCGTATCTGATCTTCGCGGCAGCCCTCATGGCAGCCTCGGCGCTGGCGGCCCGCGCGTTGGGCTGGCGATCGCCACCCAACGCCGAAATGCCGATCAGCGAGATGGGCTGGCCGCTCCTGCGGTGGGTTCGTTATGCCGCGATCAATCACGTCGTGCGCGTGTTCGCCGGCTCGATGCTCCGGTCGACCCCCTTGTGGACCACCTACCTTCGACTCAATGGCGCGCGCATGGGCCGCGGGGTCTTCGTCAACACCGTCTCGATCATGGATCACAATCTCGTGGAGGTCGGCCAGGGCGTCGTCATCGGGTCCGACGTTCATCTTTCGGGCCATACCGTGGAGGAAGGGAAGGTCCGCACCGCCCCGATTCGAGTTGGACGGAATGCGACGATTGGAACGGGAAGCGTGATCGGGATCGGCGCGGTCATCGGTGAAGGCGCTCAGGTCGGAGCCCTCAGCTGCGTTCCCAAATTCCAGGTCTTGGAAGCCGGGTCCACCTATGCCGGCGTCCCGGTACGACGTCTCGATTGAACGCGTCGAGGGAGGCCCCTGTGCTATCAGGAGCATGCCGCCGTGGGCGGTCGGGAAGACTCGATGTTGCGGGCCAGATGCGCGAGCCGGCCGATCGTGAAGGGTACGAGTCCGGCGACAAGGGCCAGCAGCCAGCCCTGCGGTCCCGGATCGGCCGTCCCCAGCACTTGAGCCAGCGGGGCCCATCGCACGCTCGCCAGGAGCAGGGCCAGGCAGAAGGCGAGGGATGCCCAGATCCACGGGTTTCGGGTCACCTCGTTCCGCAACGCGCCGCTCCGGCGCGAGGTCATGTTCCCCACATGGCCCAGCTGGGAGAGCGCCAACACGAGGAACGAGACCGTGACGGCGCGTCCGACCTCGAGATCGAGGCCCTCGAGAGCGAAAGCGTAGGCACCGAAGACGGCTGCGGTGATGACCGTGGCCCCGCCCGCGATACGCCGCCAGTGTCGGTCCACGAGGATCGGCTCGCGCGGGCGGCGTGGTGAGCCGCCCACGCCCCCCGGCGTCCCTTCGCAGGCGCCCAGGGCCAGCGCGGGGAACACGTCGGTGACGATGTTCAGGAACAGGATCTGGAGCGGCAGGATCGGCGGCGGGGCGGCGACGAGGGAGGCCAGACCGACGACGAGGATCTCGCTCAGGTTACAGGAGAGGAGGAAAACGATGAACCGTCGCAGGTTGCCGAAGATCGTGCGTCCCTCTTCGATCGCCGCGACGACGGACTCCAGGTGATCGTCGCGCAGCACCATGTCCGCCGCCTTACGTGCCACCTCCGTTCCACGGAGCCCCATCGCGACGCCGATGTCGGCTCTCTCGAGCGCCGGCGCATCGTTGACTCCGTCCCCGAGCATGGCGACCACGGCGCCGTTCTCGCGATGCAGCTCGAGGAGCCAGAGCTTCTGCTCGGGTGTGGCGCGGGCGAAGATGGGTGCGGCAAGCAGGCGGCTCCGCTCGTCCTGGGTCAATTCCGCGGAGGGCCGGATGGCGCTCCCGGGTAATACCTCGGTCGGATCGCCGGGGGCGATGAGCTCCACCGATTCGGCGACCGTGCGCGCGGTGGCCGCCTGATCCCCTGTCGCCATGACGATTCGAATCCCTGCGCGCCTGCAGGCGGCAATGGCTTCCCGGACCCGGGGGCGCGGGGGATCCAGCAGACCGATCAGGGCGAGGAGCGTGAGCTCTTCGAAGGGCAGGGCGGAGGCCGTCGATTGATGCTTGGTCGCGACGGCGATCACGCGTAGCCCTTGCTCGGCGAGCGTCCGGTTCCGCTCGAGCCAGGACTCTCGATCCTGTGCCTCCAACGCGCGCACCCCCGCGACCGTCGCCTTTCTCGAGGCGGCCTGGATCACCGCCTCCGGCGCGCCTTTCACAGCGACATGGAAGCCCTCCTCCTCGATGTGGACCGTGGCCATGAGCTTGACGTGCGGATCGAAGGGCTCGCGTCGGACCTCGGGCGTCGCGGCCAGCAAGGTACGGCGGTCGAGATCCGCGCTGTTTGCCACGGCGAGCAGCGCGAGCTCCAACGGGTCGCCATGCGATCGCCCGTCGTCGGAATCCACGAGCGGCACGTCGCTGCACAGGGCGGCGGCGATAAGGGCCTGCCGCAGAGGCGACAGTTGAGAGGGTTGGACCGCCGCCCCGTCGACGGTGAAGCGACCATGGGCTGCATCCACCACCACCGTGCCATCCTCCAGCATGATGCGTACGACCGACATCCGGTTCTCCGTGAGGGTTCCGGTCTTGTCGGTAATGATGAGATCGGTGGAGCCGAGGGTCTCCACGACCGTCAAGCGCTCGATGACGGCGTTTCGGCGCGCCATTCGCCATAGCCCCCGTGCCAACGCCGCGGTCGCCACGATGGGCAGCCCTTCCGGGACGGCCGCGACGGCCAGGGCGATCGCCGTCTGGACGGTCAGCAGGACATCGCGTCCGGTCAGGAAACCGATGACGGCGACCGACGTCGCGCTCGCCACGGTCATCCACACGAGCGAGCGGCCGAGGCGGGCAAGCTGCTTCTCGAGGGGTGTCGGCTCGCTCTTCGTGGAAGCGACGAGCTCGGCGATCCGGCCAAGCTCCGTCCGGGGTCCCGTGGCGACCGTGACCGCGACACCCGTACCACGCGTGACGGCCGTTCCGCGATACGCCATGCCAGTGCGTTCGGCGAGGGGGGCGTCTTCAACGACCGGATCGGTGGATTTCTCGACCGGCGCGGATTCTCCCGTCAACGCCGATTCGTCGACCTGGAGACGGGCTGCATCGAGGATCCGTGCGTCGGCCGGGACGATGTCGCCGGCATGAAGCAGGAGAATGTCGCCGGGGACGATGTCCTCCGCGTCGATTCGCTCCTCGCGCCCCGCGCGTCGCACCCCCGCCTTGACCCGCGCCAGCCGCCGCAATGCCTCCATGGATCGAATCGCCCGAGCCTCGGTGGCGAACCCGATCGCAGAATTGATGATCAGGACGGCGGAGATGGCCGCCGCTTCCGCGAACCGCCCGAAGGCGAGCGACAAGCCGCCGGCGACGGCCAGAAGTGCAACAACCATGCTTGTGAACTGATCGACAAGGATGTGAAGCAGGCTCCTTCGACCTCGGTCGGCGATGCGGTTCGCTCCGTGAGCGGCGCGCCGTTTATCGACCTCGCGCGGGTCGAGCCCGAGAGCGGAATCGACGGCGAGGCCGGCGACGACCTCCGGAGCTGCGCGAGCCCATGGGCGCTGGAGGGCGTCCGGCGGGCGCATCGGTGGTCGCTTCGTCGTCGAGGACGGGATCGTGGCCCGGGGCTCCATGGGGAACGGCTATGCTGCCCGGGAGCGGACGAATCTCGGTGCGGGCTGTCCGCAGACGATCCCGACACAATCCGGGGTTGCCGACTCAGCGGATCTCATCGGGGGCCTGCGTGACGGGCGATTCTCGAAACAGCCGCTCGAGCTCGTCGCGCACGCAGGAGCCGATCGCGCGCGTTCGGTCAGGACGTGCGCGCCGCGTGACTCGGCTCGAACGGGTAGACGATCTCGTCGGCGGGTACCCTCAGTGTTTCGCCCGTCTCGTGGTGACGGACGGTCGAGTCGTCGACCTTCTCGTACACCTGGCTCACGCTCGTCCGCTGCTGGATCTCGCTCGCCAGCATGAGCGTCGCACCGATTTCCATGTCCTTGAGGTTCTTCGGCTCCATCCGGTCAACTCCTCCTCGAGTTCCATCGATCTGCGAAGCGGTCCTCGAACCGCCCCGGCAACGTAGGCCCGGATCCCCCAGCGGACAACCGGCGGCGAGCAGGCGCGTTGCCCGCGACGGCGCCCGTCCTAGCTTCTCGGGTCCATGGTCATCGCACCCGGTCAGGAGGGGATCGTGATCTCGATCACCCGGGTCTCGATCCACGGCGAGCCGTACTTCGACGTCGTGATCTCCGAGACCGATGGGCCGGACGTACCCCCGTCCCGTCTGAGCGCGCGTCTCGGTCCCGAGGCGATCGTGGGCGACGTCGCGCGCGGCGACCGCGTCCGGATCCACGGCTTCCTGCGGATGGTGACCGCGATCGAGAGAATCGACTAGGCCGGGGCGACCGAAAAACGGGAGCGGAAGGGGTCTGGTGGCCCCTGCGGTCTTCAAAACCGTCATCGGGCGCGCACGACGCGCCCGGGGTGGGTTCGATTCCCACACGTTCCCGCCATCCTCCCCATCGCTCGCCCGTCGGGCCCCGGCGCCGGGCTCGCCGGTGGGGATCCGCCCGACAGGATCGGCCTGGGGGATCCCGACAGGTCACGGGGGCAACTCCCGACAGACGCAGACGGCCGTCGATCGTAGGCTCCGGATGAGGCGTCCTCTCGAGGCGCCCATCGGAGGGAACGATGTCGGTGATCGTCCTGATTCTCGCGATTCTGGGGCTCGGGTTCCTGACCCTGCTGTGGGTCTCGGTTCTCCTGTCGCTGGCACGCATCGCCTGGCGAGGGGTGTTCCGCACGACGGGCTGAAGCGACGTGCAGCGACGCCGCCGTCAGGCGATGTTGTCGCCGTGCATACGAACGTCCGACGGTTCATCAAGACGGGGATCGGCTTCCTTTTCACCGGACTCGTGATCGGCGCTTGGATGCTCGCCCGGCGGGAGCTCACGGGCGAGTGGCCGGGGCCGTATCTCGTCTCCGCCCACGCCCACGCGGTCCAGCTCGGCTTCGTCATGTTCCTGATCCTGGGAGTCGCCCTGTGGCTCTTCCCCAAGCCGCCCGAAGGCGACACCCGCTACCGTCCCGAACGAATTGATGCCGCCTACTGGACGCTGACGATCGCGACCGCGGTGCGGATCGCGACCGAGATCGCGCGGAGCGCAGCCGGACCCGCATGGCTCGGCTGGATCGTCACGGCGGCCGGGATCGCGCAGGTCGTGGGATTTGCCATCTACTTCTGGACGATGTGGCCGCGGATCCGTCCGGTCGGGAGCCATCTTCGCGAGGCGAAGGGTCAGCGATTCTGATCGGCGCTCGCTGACGGGGACGGCGAGCGATAGATTGTTCCTGGCGTACTCGATCTCGGGGTTGAAGACCTGATCGGCTCGTGGCTGCCGCGGAACCGGGTGGGCGATAGATTGCCTCAATGCTGAGCAGAGCGACGCTCAACGGAGTGTTCTTCGTCATCGCGACCGTGCTCGCCTGCGGCGGTGGCGGCGGGGGGAACCCCATGGGCCCGCCCGCCGCCAACGTCGTGGGGCATTACTCGATAACCCACAGGGGAACCCTGACCGGTCTCGGAGAGGTCGCTTCGTGCCCGGGCGATCTCGATATCACGAATCAGACCGGAAACTCCTTCTCGGGCACGATCACGATCACGGACACCGAGGAGTGCCACGGGATAGCGGGCTCGGGAACCATCAGCGGCACGGTGACGAGCGGCGGCGCGCTCGACTTCACGATCACGATCTCGAACCTCGAAATGCTGCTCGCGGCGATCGGCTGCGAGATCGTAGGCGGGGACCCGACGTTCACGGGAACCGCCGGGACGGCCGGGATCTCCGCAAGCCGGACGATCGCGCTGCGCTGCGAGATCGAGGGTGGACCTCTCGATACGAACTTCGAATACATGATCACGGGGTCGAAGACTTGATCCGCAGGTCGGGAGCGGCCCCCGCGCGCCGGCTCCTGGTGATCGCTCTCCTGCCGACGGCGCTGATGCTGGCGGTATCCGGATCGGCCGCGCAGGAAGTCCGCCCCTCCGAGCCCATCCCCCTCGACACGCTCCAGTTCGGCCTCGCGCCGGCGGACACCGTGCCCGTTCTCGCGCCGCGCTTCCGCGGCGGCCCGGCTCAGGAAGAGCTCGCCGCCGTCCCCAGCGAGGACCGGCTCCCACGCAACCCGCGGAACGCCGCCATCCGCGCATTTCTGGTGCCCGGCTGGGGCCAGTGGTACACGGGCCATCCGTTCCGCGGGATCGGCTTCGCCCTCGCCGAGATGGGGTTCGCGTATCTCGGCTACCGGCAGCAGCAGGACGCCCTGGATCTCCAGGATGACCTGCAAGCCGCCCGTGAGGCGTTCTTCGCCGATCCGCCGCCCGATCTCCCCGACGATCCGTTCCTCGCCGAGGATATCTTCGGGCAGACGATCGAGGCGCGGACGATCCGCGCCGACCTCGATCAGGTCGAGGGACACCGCGAGGACTTCTACGCCTACGCGGCGCTGTCCGTGATCTTCAGCGCCGTCGACGCCTACGTGGCCGCCCAGCTCGACCCGCTGGACGTCGAAACCGAGCCCTCGGGGCGCGTCCGCGCGTCGCTGCGCCTCCCGCTCGGCGGCGACCCGTGAGCGCGCGGTCCGCGCACGAGTCCGCCCGCCCGATCGGGGTCTTCGATTCGGGGATCGGCGGGCTCACGGTCATGCACTCGCTGATGGAGCGACTCCCGGGGGAGTCGCTCATCTACTTCGGCGACACGGCGCGCGTGCCCTACGGCCCCAAGTCGAAGGAGACCGTCACCCGCTTCTCGATCGAAAACGTCCACCTGCTGACGTCGTACGACGTCAAGGTCGTCGTCGTCGCCTGCAACACGGCGACCGCACGCGCGCTTCCGGCCCTGCGCGAGGAGTTCGACCTGCCGATCGTCGGCGTCGTGGGTCCGGGCGCCCGCGCGGCCGCCGCCCGCACGTCGAGCGGCCGGATCGGCGTGATCGGCACGTACGGGACGATCGAGAGCGGGGCGTACCGGGACCACCTGCTGGCGATCGATCCCGACCTCCGGGTCGTGTCGCGGCCGTGCCCCCTGTTCGTCCCGCTCGCCGAGGAAGGCTGGACCGACCATCCGGTCGCGCGGCAGGTGGCCGAGGAATACCTCGCGCCGTTCCGCGCGGACGGGATCGACACGCTGATCCTGGGATGCACCCACTACCCGCTGCTCGCGAGGGTGATCGCGGAGGCGGTGGGGCCGGGCGTCGCGCTGATCGACTCCGCCGAGGAGACCGCGCGCGAGGTGGCCGCGCTGCTCGCGGAGCGCCGGCTCGAGGCCGACGGCGACGAGCCCGCGCACCGGTTCCTCGTCAGCGATCTCCCGGAGCTGTTCCTCCGCGTCGGTCAGCGGTTCCTTCAGGGACGGATCGGCAGGGTCGAGGTGGTGGCGGCCGGAACCGCATGAGGGAGAGGCGGCCGTCCTCGAGCCGGCCGTACGTGCGATGGACCGTCCAGTCCCCGAGATTGAGGTATACGCCGCGGCCCGGATCGCTCCGCTCCGGCGCATGGACGTGGCCCGCGACCACGGCGTCGACCTCCCCCTTCGCGAGCTCGGCGGCGGCGGCGGCGCGGAGCCGGTCGCGGTGCCCGGCGAGGGCGGCTTCGGTGTGCCGGTCGCGGCTCGAGACCGACGTGCGATCGGCGAGCCAGTGTCCGGCACGCGGCGGGAGGAGCCGGAAGGCGGCGATCGAGAGCGGGTTCCGGAGCACGGCGCGGACCCAGCGATAGTTGCCGTGGGCTCCGCCGAGCGCGTCCCCGTGGGTGAGGAGGAGCGCGAGACCGTCGTGGCGCGCGACGTGCGGATCGTCGAGGACCCGGACGCCGAGCTCGCGCTCGAGCCAGCCGGGTCCGCGGCCCGCGCGCACCCAGTAGTCGTGATTGCCGCCCATGAAGGCGACGTCGACGTCGCGCGCACGTGCCCGTTGAAGCGCCCTGAGGACCGGCCCGTGTCGTCGCGGGGGCTCGTCGTAGTCGAACCAGAAATCGAACACGTCGCCGAGGAGATAGAGCTTCGAGCCGGGCTCGAGCCCGTCGAGCAGGGCGATCAGGTCGCGCTCCTTCGCGGCCTCGATTCCGGGCGCGTGAGCGCCGAGATGGACGTCGGACAGGAAGGTGACGATCGACATGGCCGGTGAAGGTAGCAGACCGCGGGGGGCGGCGTGAGCCAGCGGATCGAGAGGCGCGAAGAGGACCGGAGCTTCGCGCGCCGGAAAGGCCTGTGGCAGAGGATCAAGGACGTCGCGCTCATGGATGTCGCGGTCCTCGTCAAGGGCGTCGACGCGGCCGCGATCGAAACCCTCGAGGAGCGGCTTCTCGCCGCCGACTTCGGCGTCCCCGCGACCCTCCACCTGACCGCGGCCGTCGAGACCGAGGCGAAGAAGGGGAAGCTCGGGACCGAGCGCGAGCTCAAGGACTTCCTGAAGGCGCGCTTGGTCGAGCTCATGGAAGAGGGCGGCGCGGACACGGCACTCGCTCGCGCGCCCGAGCCGCCCACGATCGTGCTGCTGGTCGGGGTCAACGGCGTGGGGAAGACGACCACGCTGGCGCGGCTCGCGCACCGGCTCCAGGAGGAGGGCGAGTCGGTCCTCCTCGCCGCCGCCGACACGTTCCGCGCGGGCGCGACCGAGCAGGTGCGCGCGTGGGGCGCGCGGCTGGGGATGCCCGTCGTCGCCGGCCAGGCCGGCGGGGATCCGGCGGCGGTCGTCTACGACGCGGTCGACGCCGCGATCGGTCGCCGCGCGACGTACGTCCTCGCCGACACCGCCGGACGGCTCCATACCCAGGCCGACCTCATGGCCGAGATCGCGAAGGTGGCCCGGGTCGCGGGAAAGCGCCTGGAGGGCGCCCCCCACGAAACCCTCCTCTGCCTCGACGCGACGACCGGACAGAACGCGATCTCCCAGGCTCGCACGTTCGCGGCCGCGCTTCCCCTGACAGGCCTCGTCGTCTGCAAGCTGGACGGGACCGCGCGCGGCGGAGTGGTCGTCGCCGTGACCCGGGAGATCGGCGTGCCGGTCAAGCTCGTGGGCCTCGGGGAGGGACCCGGGGACCTGGCGCCCTTCGATCCGGCCGCGTTCGCGGAGGGCCTCCTCCGCTGAGCGGCCCGCTCGAGCTCGACGCCGACGTCCGCTTTCTGGCGGGCGTCGGTCCGCGGAAGGCCGAGGACCTCGCGCGGCTCGGGATCCGGACGGTCGGGGACCTCCTCCTCCATTATCCGCGGGACTACTTCGACGCGCGCCACGTGAACCCGATCCGCGACCTGCGCGCGGGCGAGACCGCGACGGTGGTCGGCGTCGTCAGGACGATCGGCGAGCGGAAGCTCCGCGGCCGGCGGGGCATGGTCACGGCGCTCCTCGAGGACGAGACCGGCGCGGTCGCGCTCGTCTGGTTCAACCAGCCGTGGGTTGCGGGACAGATCGCTCGCGGCGTGCGCCTCAGGGCGATCGGGCCCGTGACCCGGTTCCAGGGGCGGCTCCAGATCTCACCCTCGGAGTTCGACGTCGTCGAGGGCGACGAGGGGGAGGGCGCGGCGGCCGGGCTCCTTCCGATCTATCCGCTGACCGGGAACGTGACCCAGAAAGCGCTCCGGACCTGGACGCGGACCGCACTCGACCGGCTGGGACCGGTCGAGGATCCGCTGCCCGCCGATCTCCGCGAGCGGGACGGCCTGCCGCCGCTCGATGTCGCGCTCGCCGACCTCCACTGGCCGGCGACGCCGCTCGCCCGCGATCGCGCGCGCCGGCGCTTCGCGTGGGAGGAGTTCTTCTGGTGGGAGCTCCGGCTCGCGCTCAAGGCCGCCCTGCGGAGGCGCCCGGAGACCGGAGTCTCGATGGCGACCGAGGGCGAGATCGTGCCGCGAGTCGGCCGCGGGCTGCCGTTCGAGTTGACCCGCGCCCAGCGCCGGACCCTCTCCGAGATCTACCGCGACATGCGCGCGACGCGACCGATGAACCGGCTCATCCAGGGGGACGTGGGCTCGGGGAAGACGGTCGTCGCGCTGCTCGCGCTCCTGCGCGCGGTCGAGAGCGGTTTCCAGGGCGCGCTCATGGCGCCGACCGAGATCCTGGCCGAGCAGCACGCGCGGACGATCGGCCGGCTCCTCGGCGACGCGCCCGTCCAGGCCGCGCTCCTGACGGGTAGCGTGACCGGGAAGACGCGCGCGCGGATCGCGGCCGGGCTCGCCGAGGGCGCGATCGACCTCGCGATCGGGACGCACGCGCTGATCCAGGAAGGGGTCGAGTTCCGGAGGCTCGGCCTGGCGATCATCGACGAGCAGCACCGCTTCGGCGTTGCGCAGCGGCTCGCGCTCACGCGGAAGGGCGCCGTGCCGGACGTCCTCGTCATGACCGCGACGCCGATTCCGCGCTCGCTCGCGCTCACGTTCTACGGCGATCTCGACGTGTCGCGGATCGACGAGATGCCGCCCGGACGGAAGCCGGTCCAGACCCGCGTCCTCGGCGAGCGGCAGAGGGAGCGGCTCTACCGGTTCATCGCCGATCGGCTCGCGGCGCGCGAACAGGGCTACGTCGTCTATCCGCTGATCGAGGAATCCGAGGCGATCGACCTCAAGGACGCGACCTCCGGCTACGAGACGCTCGCCGCGCGGTTCCCGAAGGCGCGCGTCGCCCTCCTCCACGGGCGCGTCGCGTCCGACGAGAAGGACCGCGTCATGCGCGCGTTCGCGGCTGGCGAGATCGACGTCCTGGTCGCGACGACGGTCATCGAGGTCGGCGTCGACGTGGCGAACGCGACGTTCATGGTCGTCGAACACGCCGAGCGGTTCGGCCTCTCCCAGCTCCACCAGCTGCGCGGGCGCGTCGGTCGCGGAGAGAAGTCGGCGTACTGCTTCCTCATGATTTCCGACACCGCCGGCGCCCACGCGCGCGAGCGGGCGCGCGTCCTGACCGCGACCCACGACGGGTTCGTGATCGCCGAGGAGGACCTCCGCCTCCGCGGCCAGGGCGACGTGTTCGGCACGCGCCAGCACGGGATGCCGGATTTCCGGATCGCGGACCTCGAGCGCGACGTCGACCTCCTGGCCGCCGCCCGCGACGCGGCTTTCGACCTGGTCGACGGCGATCCCGCGCTCGAGCGTCCCGAGAACGCCCCGATCCGGCGCTGGCTGGATCGCCTCGCCGCGAAGGACGCGGATCTCGCGCGTCAGGGGTAGCGGCCGTCGATCGCTTGACCGGTTCGCCGCGCGCGGGCTACGTTGGCGCGCGTGAACCACGCGGTCATCCTCGCGGGCGGCGTGGGAGAGCGGTTCTGGCCCGCCTCGACGCCCGATCGACCCAAGCAGCTCCTTCCCCTGATCTCCGAGCGCACGATGGTGCGCGAGACCGCGGACCGGCTGGAAGGTCTCGTCCCGCCCGAGCGGTGGTTGGTCCTCACGGGCGCCGGGATCGCCGACAAGATTGCGACCGAGCTCCCCGAGATGCCGCGCGACCAGGTGATCGGCGAGCCCGAGCCCAAGAACACCGCGGCCGCGATCGGCCTCGCGGCGGGGCTCATCGCGGCGCGCGACCCCGACGCGGTGCTGCTCGCGATGCCGGCCGACCACGCGATCGGTGATCCGCGCGCGTTCCGCGCCACGGTCGACGAAGGATTCCAGCTTGCCGCCGAGGAGCCGGTCCTCGTCCTGTTCGGCGTCGTGCCGGATCGTCCCGAGACGGGCTATGGCTACGTCCGGCGGGGCGATCCGATCCGGAGCCGCGCGGTCCAGGCGTTCGAGGTCGAAGCGTTCGAGGAAAAGCCGGACTTCGCCACCGCGCGGGCCCTCGTGCAGGACGGCCTGCACACGTGGAACAGCGGGCTCTTCTGCGGGCGCGCGCGCGTGTTCCTCGACGAATACGCCAAGCACCTCCCGCTCATGCGCCGGACGATCGACTCCGCGGTCTCCGGCTGGCGCGACGATCCGCGCGCGGCGCTCGAGGGCTTCTACGCCGCGGTCGAGGCGACCTCGATCGATTACGGGGTCA
Source organism: Gemmatimonadota bacterium (assembly GCA_036556305.1). Taxonomy (GTDB): domain Bacteria; phylum Gemmatimonadota; class Gemmatimonadetes; order JACCXV01; family JAHWKZ01; genus JAICNR01. Next base: position 683 of record DATBJO010000062.1, on the reverse strand, counting down.
TGCAGCAGACCGATCGCGCGGTCGTCGTGCCGGCCGCGAAATGGCAGTGGGACGACGTCGGATCGTGGGAGGCGCTGGCACGGTGGATCGACGCCGACGCCGACGGGAACGTCGTCGTCGGCGACGTCGTGCTCGAGAACTGCCGCGACGTCATCGCCTGGTGCCCGAGCGGCCGGCTCTCGGCGCTCGGCATCGAGGACTGCGTGATCGTGAGGAGCGGGGAGGAGACCCTGGTCGTCCCGCGCGACCGCCTGGACGAGCTCAAGCCGTTCGTGCGGTCGCTCGGCGACGGTCGACCCGGGCGATGAAGCGCGCGGGGCTCCTGGTCCTCGTCCTGGCCGTGGGCTGCATGCCGGCGCGGTACCGCGAAGAGCCCCCGCCGCAGGAAACGGAGCCGACGGCGGAGCCCCCGCCGACGGCAGGGGCAGCCGCCGTCGGTGGCGCCACGATCGTCGGTCACGTCGCCCCCGACGGGACGCTCGTCGCCGACACGCTCGCGCGATCGGTCCCCGACACCGCCCGCGTCGAGCGCGAGACGGTCGTGACCGGCGAGATCCGCCCCGCCGCGGAGCTCGAGACCGCTCCGGCGCCGACGGCCGGGCCGGACACCGGGCCGGCGACCCCGATCGAGACCGGAACGCTCGCGACGGGGTGGCGCGTCCAGCTCTTCGCCTCGCGCGCCG
>DATBJO010000061.1:0-7800 GCA_036556305.1 Gemmatimonadota bacterium | reverse complement strand
CCAGCCGATGCGCCTCGGGCAGGGCGACCACGATCTCCTCGCGCAGCACCGTCTCGACCGCGATGCCGTCCCGCGGTGCGCCGGGGCGGACGAAGCCCACGTCGATGCGGCCGCTCTCGAGCTGGTCGAGCGCCGCCGCGGTGGTCAGCTCGCGCAGGCGCAGCTCCACGTCGCCGCGCTCGGCCCGGAAGCGCTGGAGCACCTCGGGCACCACGGAGTAGACGGCCGAGCCGACGAAGCCGATCGACAGGCTGCCCACCTCGCCGCGCTGCACGCGCCGGGCCAGGCGGGCCGCGTCGTCGACCGCGTCGAGGATCTCGCGGGCCCGCGCGAAAATCGCGTCCAGCATCGGCTCGGTGAGGACGCCGGTGAACGTGTTCTGCTGGGAGGGGTGGTAGGAGGCGAGGAGCAGCACGCCCAGCGACCGACCGCGTTCATCCGGTGTGGCGACGCCGCCCTCGAGCGGAACCTCGACCCCGTGGCCGAACCGGGGCCGGGGCGTCGGGAAGTCGGCCCCGCGATCCCGCCACACCCGGAGCGCGACGTCGAACGCGAAGCCCCCGAGCGCGACGACGACCGCGAGGCGCGGCAGCCGGTCGAGCTCGGCCTCGAGCCAGGGCCGGCAGGTCTCGCGCTCCTCGGTCGTTGGCCGGTTCGCGGGCGGCGCGCAGCGGACGGCGGCTGTCATCCAGCAGCCCCGGAGCTCGAGGCCGTCGCCCTTCCGCTCGGACTCGGGCTGGTTCGCGAAGCCGGCCCGCCAGAGCGCGCGGTAGAGCCAGCGCCCGGACTCGTCGCCGGTGAACGCGCGCCCGGTGCGGTTCCCGCCGTGCGCGGCGGGCGCGAGGCCGAGGACGAGGAGCCGCGCCCGGGGGTCCCCCCAGCCCGGCACCGGGCGCCCCCAGTACTCCTCGTCCGCGAACGCGCGCCGCTTCTCGCGCGCGACCCGCTCGCGCCACGCGACCAGGCGCGGGCACTTCCGGCAGCGGGACACCGCGCGCTCGAGCGCCCGGAGCTCGGGAGTGAGCGCCGCCTCCATGGGTAGCGTCTCGTCCACGGGCCGAGTGTAAGCCAGTTCACAGACCCGGGCCCCCGCGACCCGTAGCATGGTATCCTGTGGCGGTGGTTCATCCCGCGGCGCCTTCAGGGCGTTTACGTCTCGATGGAGGCGCCGCGCGAGCGCGCGTCCGAACGTCGTTTTCCCGGCACCGGAGACTCCCATGAACACGATGCTCACGCCCGGCTCTTTTTCCGCGCTTCGGCGCCGCGTCCTCCTCGCCCTTCTCGCCGCCGCGCTCCCCGCGGCGTTCCCGGCCGCGGCTCACGCGCAGTACTTCGGCCGCAACAAGATCCAGTACGAGGACTTCGACTGGTACGTGGTCGCGACCGAGCGCTTCGACGTCCACGGCTACACCGCCGAGAACGACACGCTGATCTTCGACGCGGGGCGCATGGCCGAACGCTGGTACTCGCGGTTCGGGAGCTTGTTCGACCACGAGTTCGAGAAGAAGAAGCCGATCATCCTGTACGCCGATCAGCCCGACTTCCAGCAGACGAACACGACGCCATCGACGCTCTCGCAGGCGACCGGCGGGTTCACCGAGAGCCTGAAGGATCGGGTCGTGATGCCGTTCGGCGAGACGCTCGGCGATACCGATCACGTCCTCGGCCACGAGCTCGTGCACGCGTTCCAGTACGACATCGCGAAGGAAGCCGCGCTCTCGGGCGGCTCGCAGGGCCTCCAGCGGCTCCCGCTGTGGGTCATCGAAGGGCTCGCCGAGTACCTCTCGCTCGGACGCGAGGACCCGCACACGGCGATGTGGATGCGGGACGCGGTGCTCCGGAACGAGCTCCCGGAGATCGACGACCTGGGCAAGGACCCGCGCTTCTTCCCGTACCGCTGGGGTCACGCGTTCTGGGCGTTCGTCGGCGGTCGCTGGGGCGACTCGCGCGTGACCGCGCTCTACCAGGCGATGGCGCGCTCGGGAGTCGACCAGGGCGCGCAGGAGATCCTCGCGACCGACGTCGACACGCTCGGCCTCACGTGGATCGACACGATCAAGGACTACTACGAGCCGCTCCTCGTGGGCCGGCAGCTGCCCGAGGAGGTGGGCCAGCGCGTCCTGGCCCCCGAGATCGACGCCGGCGAGATGAACCTCGCGCCGGTCCTCTCGCCCGACGGGACGCGGGTCGCGTTCCTCTCCGAGAAGGACCTCTTCACGATCGACCTCTACCTCGCCGACGCGCGCACCGGGCAGGTCCTCGGGAAGCTCGCGGAGAGCGAGCGCGACCCGCACTTCGACGCGCTCGCGTTCATCAGCTCCTCCGGCGCGTGGTCGCCGGACGGTCGCCGGTTCGCGTTCGCGACCTTTGACGAGGGGCATGGCGCGATCGCGATCGCCGACGCCGATCGGCGGACGGTCGAGCAGGACTTCCCGATGGACGGCCGGATCGGCGAGGTCCACTCGCTCGCCTGGTCGCCCGACGGCGGGTCGATCGCGTTCAGCGGATCGTCGGGGGGCGTCACCGACCTCTGGCTCCTCGACGTGGCGAGCGGCGGCGTCGAGAAGCTGACCGACGACCCGTGGTCCGAGCTCCATCCCGACTTCTCGCCCGACGGATCGACGATCGCCTTCGCGACCGACCGCGCCGACGACGCGCGGCTCGCGAACCTCGACCTCCCGTCGATGGGCCTCGGCTTCCTCGACCGCGCGACCGGCCAGATCCGCGTCGAGCGGCCGTTCGGCGAGAAGACGAAGCACATCAATCCGCGCTACGGCCCGGGCGGGGGGCTCTGGTTCGTCAGCGACCGCGAGGGGTTCAGCGACGTCTACCGGCTGGACCTCGCGAGCGGCGAGGTGTTCCAGGTCACGCGGATCGCGACCGGCGTGAGCGCGGTCACGCCGATCGGGCCCACGCTCTCGATCGCGCGGACGACCGGCGACCTCATGTTCACGGTGTTCGACGACGGGAACTACATCGGCGTCCGGCGCGCGGCCGCGGAATCGCGCGGCGATCCGATCGCGCGCGGCGAAGTGCCCGCGCCGGCCGGCACGCTGCCGCCGATCCCGCCCAGCTCGCCGGTCCTCGTGGCGCGCTACCTCGAGGATCCCATGCGCGGTCTCCTCGAGCGGAGCGCGTTCACGCGGCACGACTACCACTCCGATCTCGCGCTCGACTACGTCTCGCCGCCGACCGCGGGCGTGGCCGTCGACCGCTACGGGGTCGCGGCCGGCGGCTCGATCGGCCTGTGGTTCAGCGACATGCTCGGGAACCGGCAGGTCCTGACGTCGTTCGCGGGGAGCGGCGGGCTCAAGGATCTGGGCGGCGAGGCGATCTACATCAGCCAGGGAGGCCGCTTCAACTGGGGGTTCTACGGCGGGCGGATCCCGTACCGGAGCGGATTCAGCACCATCGACTCGGGCGACGTGAACGGCGTGCCGGCGACGGTCGTCAACCTCGTCCTCGAACGCACGTACTACAACCGCGGCGGCGTCCTCGGCGAGTACCCGTTCTCGCCGACCCGGCGGATCGAGGGCGACGCCGGGGTCCTCAGCATCGGCTTCGACCGCGAGGTGATCCGCGGCTTCTTCATCAACGGCCAGCAGGTGGCCGAGGACCGCGACGACCTCGATGCCCCCGACCCGATCCACCTGGCGCAGGCGTCGCTCGCGCTCGTCAACGACTTCTCGTACTTCGGATACACGTCGCCGGTGCGCGGCGGCCGGAGCCGCTTCGAGGTCGGCGGCAACGCGGGGACGATCGACTTCGCGACCGTTCTCGCCGACTGGCGCCGCTATTTCTACATGCGGCCGCTCACGTTCGCGATCCGCGGGCTCCACTTCGGGCGCTACGGGACGCAGGCCGAGGAGGAGCTGACGCCGCTCTACGTCGGCTCGACGTCGCTCGTCCGCGGGTACTCGTCGGGATCGTTCGACGCCGCGGAGTGCACGCAGACCGAGGTCTCGACGTGTCCCGAGTTCGACCGGCTGACGGGGAGCCGGGTCGCGGTCGCGAGCCTCGAGCTCCGGATCCCGCTCATCGGGACCGAGCGCTTCGGGCTGATCGACGGCGGCGGGTTCCTGCCCGTCGAGGTCGCGTTCTTCGGCGACGCGGGGGCGGCGTGGAGCTCGGACGACTCGGTCGAGTGGAAGTTCGACCGCGACACGGTCGAGCGCGTGCCGGTCTTCAGCGCGGGCGCGACCGCGCGCCTCAACCTGCTCGGGAGCGCGGTCGTCGAGCTGTACTACGCGTATCCGTTCCAGCGGAACACCGGCTGGGAGTTCGGCTTCCAGCTCGCGCCGGGATGGTGAGAGAGCGCCCGCCGATCAGCCGCCGCCGAGGCCCTTCGTGTGGCGGAAGAAGTCGTCGGGGTCGTAGGTCTTCTTGAGCGCCGCGAGCCGCTCCAGGTTCGCCGCGCTGTAGGCGGCGCGGGTCCGGTCCGCGCCCTCGTCCTCGGTCATGAAGTTGATGTAGGCCCCGCCGGTCGAGAACCGCTTGAGCGCGTTCCACGTCTCCCGCGCCCACGCCACGTTCGCCCCGTCGTCGGGCGGCTTCTCCCACGACGCCGTGATGTTGAGGACGAACGCCGCGTCCCGGTTCCCCGCCGGCGAGTGGTCCGCCCCCAGCTCGTTGAGCGCGCCGCCGATGTGGAACAGGATGACGGCCCCGAAGGGGGACGGGATCCGCGCCGCCCGCTCGACGACTCCGCGGAGGAGGTCGGGCTCGAGCTCCGCCAGGTACTCGGACTTCCAGTAGTAGCGCCGCCCCTTGGGCTGGGTGGCGTCGAGGAGGCTCTGCATCTGGACGAACGGCCGCCGGACGAGGATGTCGGCGACGGGCGCGCCGAAGGTCTTGAGCGGACGGACGAGCTTCTCGCCCTCGGCGAGGTCCTGCCCCGACCAGCACGCGAAGATCGCGATGATGGGCTTGCCGTGGATGTCCTTGGGGAGCCAGGGCGCCGGCGGAGCGAAGCGGAGGACCGCGACCGCCGTGAGCTCGCGCGGGGCCGTCGACGTGAAGTCGCGGTAGAAGTCGAGGACCTGAGCGGCGTCCTCGCCCTTCCACACGACCGCGCCCCCGACGATCTCGGGGCCGACGGGGAAGAGCCGGTACGCGAACGACGTGACGATGCCGAAGTTTCCGCTGCCGCCGCGGAGACACCAGAAGAGCTCGTCGTTCTCCGTGTCGGACGCGCGATGGAGCGTCCCGTCGGCGGTGACGACCTCCATCGAGACGAGGTTGTCGCACGTCCAGCCGAGCGAGCGGGACAGGTACCCGAACCCGCCGCCGACCGTGAGACCCGCGATGCCCGTCTCGGAGACGAACCCGAGCGGCGCGGCGAGGCCGTGGAGCTGGGTCTCGCGGTCGAGGTCGCCGAGCGTGCAGCCGCCCTGGGCGTGCGCGACCCGCGCCTCGGGGTCGACCCAGACGCCCTTCATGAGCGAGAGGTCGATCATGAGCCCGCCGTCGACGACCGCGAGGCCGGCGATGTTGTGGCCGCCGCCCCGCACCGACGACAGGAGCCCGTGCTGGCGCGCGAAGCGAACCGCGGCGACGACGTCGGCCGTCCCCGTGCAGCGCGCGATGAGCGCGGGCCGGCGGTCGATCATCGCGTTCCAGATCATCCGGGTCTCGTCGTAGCCGGGATCGGCGGGGAAGAGGAGCGGCCCGCGGAAAGCGGCGCGGAAGGCGGCGAGGGCTTCGGGCGCGAGCGTGGTCGCGGCGCCCCCCAGCCCCCTGAACTCCGTCCCCCTCGTCTCCGGCACCGTCGCGCTCATCGGCGCTCATCGTAATATTCCGCGCGATGAACGACGAGCCCCGGACCGAAAAACTCCGCAGCGCGGCGCCCCGCGGTGGCGATCCGTCGCTCACTCCGAAGCCCGTCTCCGCGAGCCGGGTGATGCTGAGCCTCCTCGCGACCCCCGAGTCGCGGAACCTGTTCGGCAACGTCCACGGCGGGTGGATCCTCCGGCAGGTCGACGAGGCGGCCTACGTCGCGGCCGCGCGCCACGCGGGCAACCACGCCGTCACCGCATCGATCGAGCGCGTCGACTTCCGATCGCCGATCCGGATCGGCGACCTCGTCCAGCTCTCGTGCGAGGTCGTCTGGGTCGGGCGCACGTCCATGCAGATCGGGGTCCACATCGAGGCCGAGGACATCCTCACCGGAGAAGTCCGCCACACGAACTCGTGCTTCCTCACCTACGTGGCGATCGACAAGGACCTCGAGCCCGTCCCCGTGCCGGGACTCATCCTCGAGACCGCGGAGGAGGAAGAGAACTGGCGCGCGGCGGAGGCGCGGCGGCGCCGCTAGAAGCGGTCTGCGCGATCCTCGTCCATCTGCACCTCCTCGACTTTACTCCAGAGGATACAGCTCGAACCCCATTTCTCGTGCTGTCTCGCTCATCCGCATGTCGTACGTGACGATCGCGACCTCCTGTCCCTGGCTGCGCAGAAAGTCAGCGGACGCCAGATGGATCGCATCCAGTGTCCGCGTCGGTCTGGGAAACGGCTCGAGAGCTCGAGCGAGAACGTGAGGATCCATTTCCATGACGTTCAGCAGCTCCAGTATAGAGGCCGCCTCATCTGCATGAGATTCTCCAAATCCTCGGGAATGAAGCTTGACCCACACCTCATACGTGAGCAGGCGGCTGGACACCAGCGTTCCGGACCAAAGGTGCTCGGGCGGGCGGCGTTCCTCCGCGAAGAGATGCGCGAGCACAACCGAGCTATCGAGGTATTTCACGATCCGCCCGATCCTCGTCCTGTTCCTTGAGGAGCTGCTCCAAGGTCATGACCGGCTTTCCCTTCTTGGGTGGTGTGGGGGGGCGGAGCGCCGGTCGAAGTAGGCCGCGGCGCACCAGGTCCGCCAAAGCCGCGTCTCCAGGCTTCTCCGTCTCCGCCATGGCCTCTAGAGCGCGACGCAGCACCTCCGAGCGCGACACACCGAGACGCGCCGATAGACGATCCAGCTGATCGCGCTCGGCGGTCGAGAGATAGACCTGGATGGGCTCGCGAATCCGGGCCATGAGCGTCCTTCCTGGAACCCTCTTGAGCGAGTGAATTCACTGATATTATAAGTGAATTCTACACAACGAAGTCCCGCGTGTCAACGGGGCTGCGCCCCCTCTTCAAATGAATTGGAACAGCACGCCACCGAAAGGACCGGCGGGTCCGCGAAAGGCGAACGGAGACCCCTCCGCCGGGTTGCCGCGGCCCCTTACCCCCGGCTACTTTAGGGCGCGTTCGGGCGGCTTTTTTCCCCTCGAAACGCCCCCCATAGACCCATCCTCCTCTCGACAGCGCGCCGGAGGCATCCGTGTCGGAGAAGTTCCAGAGCTTCATCGCCGGGAAGTGGACGGACGCCGAGACGCGCGCCGGCTACGCGAACCTCAATCCGGCGAACACCGAGGACGAGATCGGCACGTTTCCGGCCTGCGGGCCGGCCGACGTCGAGCGCGCGGTCGAGTCCGCCGTCCGGGGGTTCAGGGAGTGGTCCCGGGTCCCGGCCCCCAAGCGCGGCGAGGCCCTCCGGCGGGCCGGCGACATCCTGACGGAGCGGAAGGACGAGCTCGCCGACGGGATGACCCGCGAGATGGGGAAGCCCCTGGTCGAGACCCGGGGCGACGTCCAGGAGGCGATCGACACGGCCTACTACGCGGCGAGCGAGGGCCGGAGGCTCTTCAGCCACACGGCGCCCTCCGAGCTCCGGGACAAGATGGGCTTCGCGATCCGGCGCCCGGCCGGCGTCTTCGGGATCGTGACGCCGTGGAACTTCCCGATGGCGGTCCCCTCGTGGAA
>DATBJO010000060.1:0-15370 GCA_036556305.1 Gemmatimonadota bacterium | reverse complement strand
CGCGCGTAGCCCGGATCCAGCTCGATCGCCTGGCGGAGCAGGCGGATCGCCGAGTGCGTGCGGGGCACCTGGTCGCCGGAGCGCCGCACCGTCCCCTCGAGGATCGTCGCCACGTCGAGCTCGTCGGCGATCTCCTTGATCGGCTTCGTCGTCCCCTTGTACTGGAGCGTCGAGGTGCGCGAGATGACCTTGAGGCCGCCGACCTTCGAGAGCGCGGTCAGGATGTCGTCCGTGATCCCGTCCGAGAAGTACTCGTTCTCCGTCTCCCCGCTCAGGTTCTCGAACGGAAGCACGGCGATGGAAGCCTCGGCGATGTCGCCCCGGCCGCGGAACCACGTCGAGGCCCCGACGGCGACGAGCGCCACGAGCGCCCCGATCCCGAGGAACGACAGCGCGCGCCGACGGTGGTGACCGTCCTTGCCGGCCGCGGGCTTCCCGCCCGTACTCTTCCCCGACGCGTGCCATGTCGGCTCCCGGTCCGCGGGCGCTTCGGCCCCGATCCCGACCGCGTGGAGTGCGATCGGGGTCCGGATCCCTTTGAGTTCGTGCTCGCCGCGGGGAGCGAACCGGAGCTCCGGGTGCTGCCTGAGCTGGCGCCGGACGTCCTCGCTCACCCAGACCTCGCCCGGATCCGCGGCCGCCTGGATGCGGGACGCGACGTTGACGCCGTCTCCATAGAGGTCGCCGTCCTCGGTCGTCGCCACGTCTCCCACGTGGATGCCGATCCGGAGCTCGTTCGCGCCCAGTCCCTCGGCGTCGGCCACGCGCGCGAAGTCGGAACGGAGGGCGTCGGCCGAGCGGACCGCCTGGCCGGTCGACGAGAACTCGGCCAGGGCGCCGTCGCCGAGGAACTTGACGACCCGCCCGCCGTGAGTCTCGACGACCGCGCGGACGATCGCCTGGAAGCGGCCGACCGCGCGCAGCGCCTCCGCCTCGTTCGTCTCGGACAACGCGCTGTAGCCGACCAGATCCGCGAACCAGACGGCCGCGAGGTGGTGCGAAGGGGTGGACTCGGTCATCGAGACTGCGCCGCGTCGGGAGGCGCGCTCATCGCGTTCCCGTCCCGCTCCGCTCGGCCTCCTCGAGCTTCTCCAAGAGCGAAGCGTACCGCGGGTCGTCGCGCAGCGAGTCATAGAACGGATCCCGGCTCACGCTCGCGGCGGAGGTGAGGGAGGGGATGGAAGCGAGCGTGTCGAGGACGCGGAATGCTCCGTCCCTGTCGCCGATCAGGGCGTACAATCTCGAGACCGGCTCCAGGACGTTCTCGCTCTCCACGGCGTCCTTCGAGACCGGCAAGAGATCCAGCGCGAGCCGAGCGTCCCGCGCGGCCTCCTCCCGACGGCCGGAAAGCCCGTGCGCCAGCCCCCGAAAGGCGACGTAGGTCGCCCGCACGACGAAGGGGTCGACCGAGTCGGACGCGAGCTCCGTGATCTTCCGCTCTGACAGCGCCAGCAGCGAGTCGGCGTAGACCCGCGTTTCGGCCTCGTTTCCCGCCTGGCGGTGAAGGAGCGCGAGGGTGGCCACGGCCCAGCCCGGAGAATCCCGGCCGATCGGCTGTCCCTCGAGCGCCGCGATTCCCGCCTCGTATTCGCGGTCGAAGAGCGCTTCCTGGGCGACGAGCAGCCCTCGGGCCTCCGGCGGCAGGCGCCCGGCCAGGTCGGCGGCCAGCCGCCGGGCGCTCGCGGGATCCCCCTTCAGGCGGAACAGATCGATCTTCCCGTATCGCGGCCCGTAGAAGTCGGGATTGAGGGCGATTGCACGGTCGAGGGGCTCTTCCGCCTCGTCGTAGCGCCGCACGTAGGTCAGGTTCTCCGCGAGATAGCGATGGACCTCGGGGTTCCGTGGGTCGATCTCCCGGGCGCGCTCCCCGACCTCGATCGTCTCGCGCCACCGTCCCAGGCGCCGCAGGACGAGGGTGTACCCGATGAGCGCCTCGGAGTCGTCCGGCGAGCGGGACAGGATCTTCTGGAAGCGGTCCGCAGCGGCGGCGAAGTCGGCTTTCGCGTAGTACAGATAGATTCCCTCGGCGAGCGCGGTCTCGCGCGCTTCCGGGGCCAGCGCGATGGCGCGATCGAGTGCCTCGCGCACTCCTTTCGCATTCGTGGTGTCTCCCACGCGGAGTCGCCACGCGCGCGCCTGGGCGAGCGCGGCCCACGCGGCCGCGAACTGCGGATCCTCCTGGACGGCTGAGGCGAGCGCGGCTTCCGCGCGCCGGGAGTTCTCGCCTGTGGCACGGTCGAGGTAGTACGCGAGACCTTCGTAGTAGAGGTCGAGCGCCTCGAGATTCTTCGTCGGTGCGCTTGCGAGCTCGGCCTTCTCCTGGGGCGTCAGCGCGGTGGCGAGCGCCTCGGCGATCCGGCCCGCGATCTCCGCCTGGATCGCGAACACGTCCTCGGCGGTCAGCGTGCGGTCGTACTGCTCGGCCCAGAGGTGCTCGTCCGTTCGCGCGTCGATCAGCTGGACGTTCATCCGGATCCGGTCGCCGGATCGCTGGATGCCGCCTTCGAGCACGGTCGTCGCGCCGAGTTCCTTCGCGATCTCAGGGATGGTCTTCGTGGACCCCTCATACCCCATGACGGAGGTGCGCGAGATCACCTTGATCGTGCCGATCTGCGAGAGGTGCGTGAGCAGGTCGTCGTGGACGCCGAGGACGAAGGGCTCGGTAGCCGCGTCGCCGCTCAGGTTCTCGAACGGCAGGACGGCGAGGACCGCGCCGCCCTCGCCCGCGTCGGATCCGCGGCCCAGGAACCAGGTCGAGGCGCCGAGCGCGACGACCGCGATCAGGATCCCGGCGCCGAGGAGCGACACGGCGCGGCGGCGGTTCCAGCGCCCCGCGGGCTCCCGGCTCGCGAGTGGAGCGGCGGAACCCTCGACGCGCTCAGGCTCCGCGACGGAGGGCGCTTCCACCGGGGCGCTCTCGCCGATCCCGACGGCGTGCAGGGCGATCGGACTGCGGAGACCCTTGAGCATCCGCTCTCCGCGCGAGGCGAAGCGCAGCTCCGGCCGCTGGCGCAGCTGGCGCCGCACGTCCTCGCTGACCCACACCTCGCCCGGATCCGCCGCCGCCTGGATGCGGGAGGCGACGTTGACGCCGTCGCCGTACAGGTCGCCGTCCTCCGTGGCCGCCACGTCGCCCACGTGGACGCCGATCCGGAGCTCGCTCACGCCCAGCCCCTCGGCTTCGGCCACGCGCGCGAGGTCCGCCCGCAACGTGTCCGCGGAGCGGACCGCTTCCTCGGTCGACGGAAACTCGGCGAGCGCGCCGTCGCCCAGGAACTTGACCACCCGACCTCCGTGGGTCTCGACGACCGCTCGCACCACGGTCTGGAAGCGCGCGACGGCGCGCAGCGCCTCGCCTTCGTCCGTCTCCGACAGCGCGCTGTAGCCGACCAGGTCCGCGAACCAGACCGCGGCGAGGTGATGGGATGGGGTAGACTCGCTCACCGTGTCGCGGCGCTCATCGGGTCCCGGTGCCGCTCCGTTCGGCGGCCTCCAGCTTCCGCACGAGCGCTGCGTAGCGCGGATCGTCGCGCAGTGAGTCGTAGACGGGATTGAGCCGCAGGCTGGCGGACGATAGCGGCGAGGGGACGGTGGCGAGCGCGTCGAGGACGCGGAACGCGTTCTCGCGGTCGCCGGCCAGGATGAAGACGGTCGCGACGATCATGTGCATCCGCGGCGCGTCCACGGCGTCCCGCGAGACCGGCAAGATCTCCATCGCGCGGCGCCCGTCCCGCAGCGCCTCGGCACGCCGGCCCGAGAGCGCATGCGCAACACCGCGGAACGCGATTTCCTGGGCACGCTGGACGAACGGGTCGAGCGACCCGGACTCGAACTCGGCGATCTGCCGGCCGGCTGCGCGCTCGAGCGAATCCGCCCAGACCTGCGTCTCTTCCTCGCGCCCCGCCCAGTGCGACAGCATCGCGAGCCAGAACGGCGCGTCGGTTGGGAAATCGGGCTCGACCGGCTGCCCCTCCAGAGCCGCGATCCCCGCCCGATAGTCGCGCTCGTAGAACGACAACCGGGCGGCAAGCGGCGCGTGACCGGCCGCCCCCAGGGCTTCGGCGGACGCCTCGAGGAAGCGGCGCGCGCGGGGGACGTCTCCCCGCCCTTCCAGGAGGAGCAGGGTCTTCCAGAATCGGGCGCTCCCGTCCCGCGGGTTCAGCGCCAGGACCTGGTCCCACGTCCGCTCCGCCTCGTCATAGCGACGCAGGTTCTCGAGCGTCTCGCCGAGGTAGGAGAGGACCTCGGGATTGCGGGGATCGATCGCTCGCGCGCGCGCCCCAAGTTCTAGCGCCTCGTCCCACCGCCCGAGGCGACGGACGACGAGCGAGCGCAACCCGATGAGCTCCGCGTCGTCCGGCCAGCGCGACAGGGCCTCCCGGAACCGGTCGTCCGCTCCCGCGAAGTCAGCCTTCGCGTAGTAGAGGTACACGCCTTCGGCTACCGTGGTCTCGCGCGCGTCGGGCGCGAGCGCGACCGCGCGGTCGAGGGCCTCGCGGGCTCCCGTCGTGTCGGTCGATACGCCGTTTCGGAGCTGCCACGCCCGGGCCTGGGCGAGCGCCGCCCACGCGGCGGCGAACTCCGGATCGGCCTCGACTGCGGCGGCGAGCGTGGACTCCGCCCGGCGGGCGCTCTCGAAGCCGTAGCCGGCGCGGGTGCGGTAGTGCTCGAGGCCCTGGTAGTAGAGGTCGAGCGCCTCGAGGTTCTCCGTGGGCGCGCTCGCGAGCTCGGCCTTCTGTTCCGGGGTCAGCGCGGTCGCCAGCGCGCCCGCGATCTCCGCGGCGATCTCCGCCTGGATCGCGAACACGTCTGCGGCCGTGAGCGTGCGATCGAACTGCTCGGCCCACAGGTGCTCGTCCGTCCGCGCGTCGATCAGCTGGACGTTCATCCGGATCCGGTCGCCGGATCGCTGGATGCCGCCTTCGAGCACCGTCGTCGCGCCGAGCTCCTTCGCGATCTCGGGCACGCTCTTCGTCGAGCCCTCGTATCCCATGACGGTCGTCCGCGAGATCACCTTGAGCGTGCCGAGCTGCGACAGCTGGGTCAGGAGGTCGTCGTGGATGCCGAGGACGAACGGCTCGGTGGCCGCGTCGCCGCTCAGGTTCTCGAACGGGAGGACGGCGAGGACAGTCTCCGACCCGGCGGCATCGGACCCGCGGCCCTTGAACCAGGTCGAGGCGCCGAGGGCCACGACCGCGATCAGGATCCCGGCGCCGAGGAGAGACACCGCGCGCCGCCGGGTCCAGCGGCCCGCGGCAGGTTCCGCGACGGCGACGGCCGCCCCCCCGTTCCGCTTCCCCGCGACCGTCGGCGCTCCCGCGACCCTCGGCGCCGGTTCCGGGGGCTTCCACGTCGCGGCGTCCAGCACCTCGATCGCATGCATCACGAGCGGCCGCTTGAGGCCCTTGAGCTCCTTCTCGCCGCGCGGCTGGAACCGGAACTCGGGCCGCTGCCGGAGCTGGCGGCGGACGTCCTCGCTGACCCAGATCTCACCCGGATCTCCGGCGGCCTGGATCCGCGAGGCGACGTTCACGCCGTCCCCGTACAGATCGCCGTCTTCGGTTCCCACGACGTCGCCGACGTGGACGCCGATCCGGAGCTCGCCCGCCGCCAGCCCCTCGGTCTGCGCGGTGGTCCGGAAAGCCAGCAGGAGATCCCCCGCCGACCGCACGGCTTCGTCCGTGCTCGGGAACTCCGCCAGCGCGCCGTCGCCGAGGAACTTGACGACCCGTCCGCGGTGGCGGATCACGACCTCGCGCGCAACCCGCTGGAACGTATGGACGAGGCGCACCGCCTCGTGCTCGTTCTCCTCGGACAGGCGCGTGTAGCCGACGACGTCCGCGAACCACACCGCCGCGAGATGGTGCGAAAGGGCCAGTGTTCGCTCCGGTTGAGAGGAAGGGCGCGCCGTCGGGGCGCGGGTCAAGTATCGTCGCCGGGAGAACCGTCCTGCAAGCTGCAGGCTACTGCAGTGGACCCGTGGCCCCGGCCAGGTCGAGGAGGAACGCCCAGTCGAGCGCGATCTCGCGGTAGCGGTCGTAGCGTCCGGAGGCGCCCCCGTGACCGGCCTCCATGTTCGTCTTGAGCAGGATCACGCCATCACCCGTCGTCCTCGCGCGCAGGCGGGCGACCCACTTCGCCGGCTCCCAGTACTGGACCTGCGAGTCGTGGAGACCGGTCGTCACGAGCATGCTCGGGTACGGCTTCGCCGCGACGTTGTCGTAGGGCGAATAGGAGAGCATGTACTCGTAATAGACGGGATCCTTGGGATCGCCCCACTCGTCGAACTCGCTCGTCGTGAGCGGGATGTCGTCGTCCAGCATGGTGGTGACGATGTCGACCCAGGGCACGTGCGCGATGACCCCGTGGAACAGGTCCGGCCGCATGTTCACGACCGCCCCCATGAGAAGGCCGCCGGCGCTCCCTCCGAGAGCGTAGAGACGATCCCCGTCGCCGTACTCCTCCGCAACGAGGTGCTCGGCCGCGTCGATGAAGTCCGTGAACGTGTTCTTCTTCTCGAGGAGCTTCCCGTCCTCGTACCACCGGCGTCCCAGCTCCTGGCCGCCGCGCACGTGGGCGATCGCATAGACGAAGCCGCGGTCGAGGAGGCTCACGAGGGGCGCGTCGAAGGCGGCGTCCATGCTGTAGCCGTACGACCCGTAGCCGTAGAGGAGGAGCGGCGCGGACCCGTTCCTCACGAATCGATCCTTCCGGTAGACGATCGAGATCGGGACCTTCTCCCCGTCCCTCGCCGTCGCCTGGATCCGCTCGGTCACGTAATTCGCCGCGTCGAATCCGCCCAGGACCTCGTCGCGCTTGAGCAACGTCTTCTCGCGCGTGGCCATGTCGTAGTCGTAGACCGAGTTCGGCGTCGTGAGCGACGTGTAGCCGTAGCGCAGGACGCCGGAATCGATCTCCGGGTTGTTCTCGACATAGGCCAGATAGGCGGGTTCGCCGAAATCCAGGTAGTGCTCGGCCCCGGGATCGGCCCACGGGCGCACGCGGAAACGGACGAGGCCCCCGTCCCGCTCCCTGACGACCAGGTAGTCGCGGAACACCTCGAAGCCTTCGATCAGCACGTCGTCGCGATGCGGGATCACCTCCTCCCATCTCTCTCGCGATGTATCCGTGACGGGCGTCCGCATCAGCCGGAAGTTCCGCGCGCCGTCGTTCGTCCGGATGTAGAAGTGGTCGCCCAGGTGGTCGACGTCGTATTCGTGATCTCGCCTGCGCGCGAGAAAGACGATCGGATCGTCTTCGGGACGATCCGCATCCACATACCGGTACTCGCTGGCCAGCGTCTGCCACGAGACGATCATCACGTAGCGCTCGGATTTCGTGCGGAACACCCACGTGTTGAAGGTTTCGTCCGGCTCCTCGTAGACGAGCGCGTCCGCGGACGCATCGGTCCCCAGCCGATGCCGCCAGATCTGATGCCAGCGGAGCGTCACCGGGTCCTGCTTCGAGTAGAAGAGCGTTCGGTTGTCGTTCGCCCACGCCAGGTTCCCGGTCGCCGCCGGGATCTGGTCGGGCAGGAGATCGCCGGTCGTCAGATCCCTGAAGCGAACGTCGTAGAAGCGCCGCCCGACAGTGTCCGCGGCGTAGGCGAGAATCCGATGATCGGGGCTGACCGCGTCCGCGCGGACGCTGAGAAAATCATGGCCCTCGGCGAGCGCGTTCGCGTCGACGAGGATCTCCTCGGGAGCTTCGAGCGAGCCCTTCTTCCGCGCGTAGATCGGATATTGCTTACCCTCCTCGAAGCGCTGGTAGTAGAACCAATCGTCGCGCCGATAGGGCACCGTCGAGTCGTCCTGCTTGATGCGTCCCTTGATCTCCTCGAAGAGACTCTCCCGAAGGCCCGCCAGGTGCGCGGTCATCGCGTCCGTGTAGGCGTTCTCGGCCTCGAGGTAGGCGATGACTTCCGGGTTTTCGCGCTCCCGCAGCCAGTAGTACTCGTCGATACGGACGTCCCCGTGGAGCTCGAGCCGCGTGGCCTCGGTCCGCGCCACCGGCGGCTGCGCGGGTTCCTGAGCGACGGCGGTCGATGCGAGCCACAGGCCGGCGAAGGCCAGCAGCGGTCTGGGAGGAAAGAGCGACATCGTCGGAGGCTCCCGGGTGGAAGATGCCTCGGTCGGACCAGGACTCTCGTCGGAAGTATGGCCGCCGGGGAAATGAAGGAGCAAGACGAAGGCGCGCGGTGGCCGAAGTCCCAGGGGCGCTCGCGGTCAGGCCCCGCCGGGCCGCACGGCCGTGGCGGTCATGAGGCTCCAGCGCCATCCGATCCGCCAGCGCTCGACGCGGACCTCCGCGAAGCCCGCCTCCGCCAGGAGCGCGGCCAGCTCGGCCGAGCGATAGACCCGCAGGTGAACGCGCTCGTGCCGGCGCAGGATTCCGGTCCGAAGCCGCTCCAACCAGCGGTCGCCGCACCAGTCGGTGATCGCGACCATGCCGCCCGGCCGGAGAACGCGCTCCATCTCGCGGAGGGCCGGGAGCGGATCGTCCCAGTGGTGGAGCGCGCTGGTCGAGACGGCGAGGTCGAAGGCGCCTGAGCGGAACGGGAGCGCGGCGGCGCTGCCGGCGACCAGCTCGGGCCTCGGGCCGAGCCGCGCCCGAGCCGCTGCAAGCATCTCGGGACTCAGGTCCACCCCGACGAATCGCGCCGGACTCGCGCGCGTGGCGCGCTCGATGAGCGCTCCGGTCCCGCAGCCCACGTCGAGCGCCCGGCGCCGTTCGGCCTGATCGAGGCGGTCCAGCGTCTCCGCGACCGACGCCTCGATATATCGCGCCCAGCGCCGGTCGTACCCCACGGCGATGCGCCCGTATCGGCGGCGCAGCCGGCCCTCAGCGTCGTTGCCGCGCGGAGTGGGAGGTGGATCGTGCATGACGGCGTTCACACGAGGTCGGGAGTATCACTGGCTCTCGGGCCGAACCGCAAGCGTCCAGGGGGGCTCGGGCGAGCCCCCCTGAGCTTCTCTTCGGGATCACTCAGAACAGGACCAGGAGCCCTCCCGAGATCTCGATGTGGTTGACCGCCGCGTCGTCGTCCGGGCAGATCGAGACCTTGTCCGAGCCCTCTTCGCTCGCCTTGCAGAACTGGACGTTATCGCGGACGACCCCCTGAATCGCGATCCGTTCGGACGGCGCATACCGCAGCCCGCCGCCGAAGTTGACCAGGAAGTCGTTGGAGGACTCCGTCCCCTCTACATCCGCATCGATCGTGAGGCCGCCGAGCCCCGCGGTGAGGAGGAAGTGCAGCGCGCTTTCGGAGGGGAAGACGTAATTCACCGCGCCGAAATACAGGTGGACCTTCGCGTCGATCTCCTCGTCCTCGTCCAGAATCTTCACGTTGACGGGTGAGTACACGTACGCGCCGGTTGCCTCCCAACCGGGGGCGATTACGAGCCCGACCGCGCCGCCGAACAAACCGCTAGGATCGATCTCGGCGTCGGCCAGCTTGCCGTCGTCCACCACGAGGACTCCGGCGAGCCCCTCCACATACCCTCGCTGGGCGTGGGCGGTCGTGACGAGTGCGAGCGGAAGAACTGCCGCGAGCAGAATCGCAGACAATCGAGCGGACATCGTCGCCTCTCCTCGATCCACTCCCCGGCGGCGGAGGCTTCCTGAGGAACGCACGCGTTGAATCCGCGCGATCGGGGGAGCAGAGCCTGTAGACCCCACGCGGACTCCGCCGCTGGTTGAACACTACCCCGGGACCCGGCAGCGGCGTATCGGGAGAACCCCGTCTGTGACCGTAGGGAAAAGTGATTCCCGTTCAGCGCGGGAACCCGATCCGGGTGATGCGGCCCCCGGGGCCCACCGCCCAGCCGACGCCGGGGCCTCCGAACGCCACGCTCCAGTGGTCGAGCGTGTCGATCGTCGCCCACGTCGCGGCGAAGTCCGTCGATACGGCCACCCCCGCGGGGCCGACGGCGACGAGCGTCGGCGTCGGTGCGCCGGGCACGAACGCGCCGCCGTAGATCGCGCCCGGCCGCGCGGGCCGTCCCGCCAGCGTCCACGTGCGGCCGCCGTCCTCGGTGATCGCCACGCTCGCGGTCGGCTTCGCGGGCTCGCCCACGTCGCCCCCCATGACGGCGCCCCGCAGATCGTCGAGGAAGGCGACCGAGGCCGTGCCCGTCGTCGCGGTCCCCTGAGCGAGCGGGGTCACGACCGCTTCCCACGAACGCCCGCGATCGCGCGTCCGGAAGGCCCGCGCCTCGGCGCCGGCCCCGGTGCCGAACCAGGCCAGCGAGTCCCCGCGCGCCACCACGCACGTCCCGCTCGCCGCGAACGCCCCCTCGCCCGCCGAGGCGTCCGGCAGGCGATCCGTCGGCAGCGGCCGCCAGGTGCGGCCGTCGGCGGTCGCGATCAGCGGGAACTCGCCGTCGACCGCGTCGCTGAAGGCGATCCCCGATCGCTCGTCCCAGAAGTCGAAGCAGTCGTAGAAGGCGCGCTCGTCGTCGGCCTGGAACTGGAGCGACCAGCTCCGCCCGCCGTCGTCGGTCCGGTAGATCCGGCTGTCGGGACCGTTTCCGATCGAGAGCACCCACGCGGTGCGCGCGTCGAGCGCGTGGACGTCGCGGAACTCGAGCGACTCGGCCCCCGCGACGACGCCGGCCTCCCACGTATCGCCGCCGTTCGTCGTCCGGACCCACGTCCCGTTCGCGCCGGCCGCCCACGCGATCCGCTCGTCGACCGCGTCCAAGCCGATGAGCTGCGAGGTCGTGCCGGACCGCTGGGCGGTGAGGGTCGGGTGTGCGAAGTCGCGGGATTGCGGGAGCCGTTCGCCGGCGCAGCCGCCAACGAGGACCGCCGGACAGGCGCCGAGTATCGCCGCGATCGCGGCGCGTCGACGCGCGGCACCGCTCATGCGGAGAACCTATCGGCTTGCCGGCGCGAGGCGCTCCTTCTGCAGGCTCGGACGGCGTTCCGCGATCCTGTCCGGCACGCTGACGAACTCGGGACTCCCGCAACGCGGGCACAGCGACACGAACGGAAGGTCGGATTCCAAGTCATAGACGCGCCGTCCGACGATCGCCGCGTCCTCGTCGTAGACGTTCCCGCACTGGTCGCAGATCCGGATCGACATGACCCACCACCTCCATCACCAGCATAACCGCCGCGCCGGACGCGTCTGTGGGGAGATCCCCGCGCGCTCGCGTAGGCTCTTCGCGCGTCCATCACGCGACCGCGTACAGGCGCCAGGCCCCGTCGATCCCCTTGAGCTCGCGCTCCCCCCGGTCTTCGAGCACGAGGCCGGATCCGGCCACCAGGTCCTTGACCGTCCGCGAGACCATGACCTCGCCGGGCGCCGCCTCGCCGAGCACGCGGGCCGCGATGTGGACCGCGATTCCGCCCACGTCGTCGCCCATGATCTCGCACTCGCCGGAGTGGACCCCCGCGCGGACGGCGAGCCCCTGCGACCGGGCCGTGTCCCGGATCCCGCGCGCGCAGCGGATCGCGCGCGCCGGCCCGTCGAACGTGGCCAGGAAGCCGTCGCCCGTCGTCTTCACCTCGCGACCGCGATGGCGCTCGAGCTCGCGGCGCACCATCCGCTGATGCTCCTCGAGCCGCGCCCGCCACTCCGCGTCCCCGAGCCGCCCCGCCCATCCGGTCGAGTCGACGATGTCGGTGAAGAGCACGGTGGCCAGAACGCGGTCCGGCGCGACGCGCGGGCGCTCGCCGGTGACGAAGGCCTCGACCTCGTCGAGGAGCGCGTCCATTCCGGACGTCCAGGGGAGATGGTCGCTCCCCGGGAGCTCAACCAGTTTCGCGTTCGGGATGCGGGCCGCGATGTACCGGGCCTCTTCGACGTGAACGTCCTGATCTCCGGTGTTGTGCAGGACCAGGGTCGGCACGTGGATCGTCGGCAACACGTCGCGGACGTCGATCTGCGTGTTCATGCGGCCGAGCGCCACGGCCGCCTGGGGTCCCGCGCTCATACGGAGGTAGCGCGCCCACCAGTTCCCGAACGCCGCGTCCCCCGCCACGCTGGGCGCGAGGACGGAGAGGTCCACCGACCCGCCCCATCCCGCGGCCAGGGAATCCAGCCACTGCTGGCGCGCCTCGGGCGTCGGCGCCCAGGGGTAGTCGGGCGACCACACGCGCTTGACGTAGATCCCGATCGTGACGAGCGCCTCGACCCGCTCGGGGTAGGTGGCCGTGAACAGGACGCACATGTTCCCGCCCTCCGAGTGCCCCATCACCGCGGCGCGCCCGGAGCCGACCTCGTCCATGACCGCCCGCACGTCGTCCATCCGCTGCTCGAGAGTGGGCAGCCGGTCGGGCGGGACCCTGTCGGAGAGCCCGGTCCCCCGCTTGTCGAACAGGATCAGCCGGCTGAACGACGCGAGCCGTCGATAGAAGCGGGCGAGCGCCGGGAGCTCCCAGGAGACCTCGAGGTTCGAGACCCAGCCGGGGACGTAGACGAGGTCCATCGGCCCCTCGCCGACGACCTGGTACGCGATGTTGACGTCCCCGCTCTTCGCGTAGCGGGTCTCGGGCGCGGCGCCGGATACGAGATTCGCGATCACGCCGGGAAGATGTCGGGAGCGAGCCGGGCGCGGCAATCGGACGCGCCGCGCCGTAGGACGCTTACGGCAGGCTGACGGCCTGGTCGACGTTCCAGGGGGCGGGTGTCACGGGACCGATCAAGGCGGCGCGCTGGATCGTGGGTCGCGACCAATCGCTTCCGAGCCGGACGGGCTCGACCCAGCCGTCGGAGACGAGGCTCGACGCCATGGCCGGCCTCCCGAGGCTCTCGCGGAAGATCCGCTCCCGGAGGCCGCGGATCTCGCGCTCGAACGAAACGGTCGCGCGCGCCTCCGCGCGGGCGAGCGCCGATTCCGCCGGATCCACGGAATCGTCGGCGGGCGCGGGCTCGAGGGCCCCGGGGGCGGGCGTACCGGCCACGTCCGACGCGGCGCTCCGATTCGGGCGCCGGTGGGCGCTCGCTTCGGGGACCTCGGGCAGCGTGATCGCGACCGACGCCTGGACCCGCTCAGGGCCGACCCTCATCGGAGCCGTTCCCGGCCCCAGACCGCGGACGATGACGAACAGGGCCAGAACCGCCGCGGCGGCCACCGAAACGGCCGGCGTCGGCCGGAACCACCGGTCCACGAGCCTGCGCTCGCGCGCCGCCTCTCCCTCGATCACGCCCAGATCCTCGCCCAGCCACAGGCGGCGCTCGAGCCGCGTCCAGAAGTCGAACGGGGCGTCCGCTTCGATCGAGCGCAGGACGGTCACCCCCCGCCGGTAGGCGGTCAGGTGGTCGAGGCATGCCTGGCAGCAGTCGACGTGGGCCTGGATCTCGGCCCTCCGCGCGGTCGACAGCTCACCGTCGATGAACGCGGAGAAGTCCTCGAGAAAGGCCCGGCAGGGAACGGTAGGGTGCTCCATTCCCCCATGGATACAGCATCCCGCGCGCAAGGTTCCCCGAAAAAAATAGGGACCGGCCCCCTTCCGGAGACCGGTCCCCATGGGTGGGCCGGTGAGCGGTCCGGCCTGTCCCGATTATGTCTCCCCGCCCGGGATTATGGATTCCACCTCGACCCCTCCCTACTCCAGCCAGGGCGCGATGATCTGCGCGAACCGGTTGCGGGCCCGATTGAGCCGCGACTTCACGGTCCCCAGCTGGGTATTCGTTATCTCCGCGATCTCCTCGTACGTCTTGCCCTCGATCTCGCGCAGGATGAACACTTCGCGATGATGCTCGGGCAGCTCGCCCGCCGCGCGCTCGACGAGCTCCTGCAGATGGCGCTTCCGGAACAGGTCGTCCGGGCGCATCGAGGAGTCTTCGAATTGGAGCGGCCGGTGGTCGTCGTCCCACGACGACGTCAGCGTCTGGAACAGGACCAGCGGGTTCCGCGAGCGATTGCGGAGCTCGTTCTTCGCCAGGTTCGACGCGATGGTGTAGATCCACGTCGAGAACTTCTTCGAGGTGTCGAAGCGCTTGATGTGTCGGTACACGCGGACGAACACCTCCTGGGCGAGGTCTTCGGCGCGGTCGCGGTCGCCGATCGACCTCTGGATGAAGTTGACCATCCGGCCCTCGTACCGCTCGACCAGCTCCTGGAACCGGCGGGCGTCGCCGGCCAGGTAGAACTCGACCAGCTCGTTGTCGCCGAGCTTCTCGGCCGGGATCCGTTCGATCGGTGACCTGCGGACGGTGTTCGCTCTCATGCGGGGCTTTCGTCCTTCCACGAGGTTCAAATGCCGTTCGCGCGCCCCGTGCTATAGGCACGCGCCGTGCCGTACCGAGGAGCGCTTTAAAATCATTATCAGGACGAACCTAATGTAGGCAATCGTTCAGGACGGACGGGCCCTCCCGAGGTCAGGAAAGGTCAGTCCTGTCCACATCGGGGGACAGCGGTTCAGCGGCTTCCCGCGGGGATTTCTTCCTCGTACATGGTGTCGATCAGGTCGGCGCGGTCCTGCTCGATCTTCCCGCGCTTCACCTTGAGGGTCGGCGTCAGCTCGCCGGCGTCGATCGTGAAGTCCTGGGGCAGGAGCCGGAACCGCTTGATCGTCTCGTAGGAGGGCCGACCCGCGTTGACCTTCTCGAGAACCTCGTCGAAGAGCGTCTGGACGGCGTCGCT
Source organism: Gemmatimonadota bacterium (assembly GCA_036556305.1). GTDB lineage: Bacteria > Gemmatimonadota > Gemmatimonadetes > JACCXV01 > JAHWKZ01 > JAICNR01. Next base: position 776 of record DATBJO010000060.1, on the reverse strand, counting down.
CTCGAGGAGCTCTTCCCGGTCGTCGGTCGGGATCCCCTGATGACGAGCCCACGCGATCAGGTTGTCGAAGTTGGGGACGATCAGGACGGAGGCGTATTTCCGCTTGTTGCCGACGACTACGGCCTGGCTCACGTAGCGCGAGGTCTTGATCTCGTTCTCGATCGGCTGCGGCGCGATGTACTTCCCGCCCGAGGTCTTGATCAGGTCCTTCTTCCGGTCCGTCACCCGGAGACGACCCTCCTCGTCGAGCTCACCGATATCGCCTGTCGCGAGCCAGCCGTCGGCGGTCAGGACCTCGGCCGTCGCCTCGGGCAGCTTGTGGTAGCCGCGCATCACCAGCGGTCCGCGGATGTGGACCTCCCCGTCCTCGGCGATCTTGACCTCGGAACCGACGAGCGGGGGGCCGACGACACCCAGCTTCGGGTGCTCCGGATCCCCGATGCAGGCACCGCCCCCGGTCTCGGTGAGTGCGTATCCCTCGATCACCACGAGCTGAGCCGCATGGAACCACCGGGCGATCTCCTCCGAGAGCGCGGCGCTCCCGGACACCATGAAGCGGATGCGTCCGCCGAGCCGGGCGCGAACTTTGGACAGGACCAGTCGATCGGCGACCGAGTGCTGGGCCCGCAGCAGTCGCCCTGGCGCGCGACCTTCGCGTCGAGCGCGCGAGACCCGGTCGCCGACACCGAACGCCCAGCGGAAGAGCCGGAGCTGTACCCCACCTTGCTCCTCGACCGTCTGGACGATGGCCGAGTGCACCTTCTCGAAGATCCGCG
>DATBJO010000059.1:0-40797 GCA_036556305.1 Gemmatimonadota bacterium | reverse complement strand
CTGCGGGAGCTCGCCGAGGCGCCGGTCCCCGTCGGGTTCGTCCACGAGAAGGGCGAGCCCAAGCTCCTCATGACGGGGAACGAGGCGCTCGCCTTCGGCGCCCTCAAGGCCGGGTGCCGGCTCTACGCGGGCTATCCGATCACTCCTTCCTCCGACGTCATGGAGTGGCTGGCGAACGAGCTGCCTCGCTTCGGCGGCACGATGATGCAGACCGAGGACGAGATCGCCGCCATCGGAATGTGCGTGGGCGCCTCGTTCGGGGGGACGAAGGCGATGACCTCGACGGCGGGGCCCGGGCTCTCGCTCATGACCGAGTTCCTGGGTCTGGCGGCGATCGCCGAGATCCCGCTCGTCATCGCCGACATCCAGCGCGTGGGCCCCTCGACCGGAATTCCCACCAAGACCGAGCAGTGCGACTTCGCCCACGCGGCCCACGCCGGCCCCGGCGACACGCCGCGGGTCGTGGTCGCGCCCTACGACGTCGCCGATTGCTTCCACATGGCGGTCGAGGCGTTCAACATCGCCGAGGAGTACCAGACGCCCGTGCTCATCCTCTCCGACCAGTACCTGGGTCAGCGCAAGGAGTCGGTCGAGCCGTTCGACATCCACCGCTGGCCGGTGATCGACCGGCTCGCGTACGGAAGCAACGGCGCCGTGCCCTACCGGCGGTATGGGCTCGACGACGGCGACGTGTCGCCGATGGCGATCCCGGGTCAGCCCGGAGGCGAGCACACGATCAGCGGCCTCGAGCACGTCGAGACCGGCGATCCGACCTCGAGCGCGGCGGTGCACGCGCGCATGAACGCGCGCCGGCACGCCAAGCTCGAGCGTCTGGCGCGCGAGCGCGGCCCGGAGCTCGTGCGGACCTTCGGCGCGGAGAGCCCCGAGCTGGGCATCATCTGCTGGGGCTCGAGCAGCGCCCAGGCCCGGGAGGCCGCGCGGCGCCTGAACCGTGAGGGACACTCGGTCGGGATCTGCGTTCCCCAGCTCCTGTGCCCGCTGCCGGTCGAGCCGCTCGCGGCGTTCCTCGATTCGGTCGAGCGCGCCCTGTGGATCGAGCTCAACCATCAGGGCCAGTTCTACCACTGGGCGAAGGGGCGGCTCGACGTCGGCCCGGCGCACGGTCGCCTGTACGCGCGGAGCGGCGGCATGCCGTTCAGCGTCCAGGAGATCGTCGACCAGATCCACGCCCTGGCGGAGGCCTGAAGGTGGCGACCGCTCTCGCCGGCGTCCCGCGGACCGAGACGAAGCGCTCGGCCAAGGACTTCAAGACCGACCTCAAGCCGATCTGGTGCCCGGGCTGCGGGGACTTCGGCGTCCTGGCCGCGCTGACCAAGGCGCTGTCCGAGGTCCAGGTCGCGCCCGAGAACGTGGCCGTCATGACCGGCATCGGCTGCGCGGGGCGCCTGCCGGGCTACGTCAACGGCTACGGGTTCAACGCGCTCCACGGGCGCGTGCTGCCGCTGGCCACGGGCTTGAAGCTCACGCGTCCCGACCTGCTCGTGTTCGCGGCCGGCGGCGACGGGGACGGGCTCGCGATCGGGGCCGGCCATTTCCCGCACGCCGCGCGGCGCAACCCGGACATCACCTACCTCATGTTCGACAACCAGGTCTACGGGCTGACCAAGGGTCAGTTCTCGCCGACGACGCCGCTCGGCGACGTGACGACGACGACCCGTTTCGGTTCGATCGAATCGCCGGTCAATCCCGCGACGCTGGCCATGGCCTACGGGGCGTCGTTCGTGGCGCGCGCGTTCAGCGGCAACGTGAATCACCACGCCCGGATGATCCTCGAGGCCTTCCGTCACCCCGGTTTCGCCTTCATCCAGTCGATCCCGCCGTGCGTGACCTTCCGCGGCAACGAGCAGTTCAAGACGATCCGCGAGAAGGCGCGCTGGCTGAACGAGGACGGACCCGACCACGACACCGCCGACTGGCACGCGGCCTGGGAGATCGCCAGCCAGACGGACATCTTCGACATGTCGTTCGGCGTGATCTGGCGTCAGGAGCGTCCGACCTACGAGGAGCGGCTCGGATTCCTGCGCGAGAAGGCGGGGAAACGGGGCGCGGCCGATCTCGACGCCGTCCTCGAGCAGTTCCGCCCCTGAATTCGCTATATTTCCCGCGGTTTCCCACTCCCCAACCGCATTGGAGGCCGGCATGGAGCAGAGCGCGGGCGCGACGCAGTCGAGCGGCATGGATCCCAAGCTGGCGGGGCTGCTCGCCTACCTGGTTCCACCCATCACCGGAATCATCTTCTTCCTGATCGAGAAGACGAACCGCGTGGTCCGCTGGCACGCGGCGCAATCGATCGTGTTCGGCGTGGCGTGGATCATTCTCTGGATCGCGCTGACCGTCCTTTCGATGGTCCTCTCCGCGATCATCCCGATCATCGGAACGATCATCGGCTTCCTGGTGACGTTCGTGGTGTTCATCGGCGGGGTGATCCTCTGGATCGTCTGCCTGATCAAGGGCTATTCGGGTCAGATGTGGCGGATGCCCATGCTCGCCGGGTTCGCCGAACGCATCATGGGAGCCGGCGGCCCGGCCACCCCCTAGGCCTCGGAACCGGGCGGGGCCCGGCCCCGCCCGCCCGACCGCATGCTGTCCATCTCTCCCGCCCGCTTCGAAGCCCTCGTCGCGCGCGCGCTCGACCGCCTGCCGCCCGAGTTCCACGACCACATGGAGAACGTGAGCGTGATCATCGCCGAAGCGCCGGAGCGGGAGCTGCTCGAGGCCATGGGGATGGATCCCGACGATCCCGAGGACACCCTGTTCGGCCTCTACGAGGGTGTCCCGCTGACCGAGCGCGGCTACGGCGACGTCCTCTTGCCGGATTCGATCACGATCTTCCGCCGTCCGCTCCTGGAGTGGGCCGAATCGGAGCAGGAGATCGTCGACGAGGTCCGGATCACCGTCCTCCACGAGATCGGCCACTTCTTCGGCATCGACGAGGATCGGCTCGACGAGCTGGGCTACGGATAGGAGTTCGTGACGAGGGCGTAGCGCGAGTCGCGCGCCAGGACGGTCACCGGTCGCCCGAGCCGCGCCTCGATGTCGTCCACTTCGCTCCGTCGGGCGACGGCCAGCAGGCGCCCGGGCTCGGCCATCATCCGGAAGAAGCTGCTGTCGGCCGTGAATACGTAGTCCCGCCACGCGTCATCTTCCTCGAAGGTCGTCACGCGTCCCTCGTCGGTGACTGTGATCACGCGCTCGTCGAGGTAGAACGGGATGGCCCGCAGCCAGACGTGATAGTTGACGATCGGCTCGTCGGACAGGCGATGCGCGGCGATCTCGCGGATCAGCGGCCGCGAGATCTTGGACCACGCCTCGACCCGCGGATGGCCGAGGGCGGCGACGAGTCCGACGAACAGACCCAGGATCGGCAGGAGGAGCGCGGTGAACGCGAGGTCGAGCCGGGCGCGGGTCGCCGCCCGCCACGCCGCGATGCCGCCCAGGACGAACGTCGGTCCGAAGAGCCAGCCGAGCGCGGTGACCGGGCCGGGCAGGTCCTCGACCACGAACGCCGCGATCGTGAATCCCACGCCGAAGGCCGCGACGCCGAGCCCCAGAGCGCGCGGAATCGCCCGGCCGAGAGGCGCGCGACTCTCCATCGCGAGGTCCCACCACGCTCCGGCGGCGAGCGCGATCGCGGGAACGGCCGGGAGCAGGTAGTTGGCGCGCTTCGTCGGGAACAGCGAGAACGCGACCAGCGGGACCGTCACCCAGGCGACGAGGAAACGGCCGCCCGGCCGATCGCGCTCCCTCGCCAGGCGCCCGAGCATGACGATCGCGGGGACGATCCACACCCACGCGGCCCACGAAAGCGTCAGGCCGTAGAGCCACCACGGGTCGTTCTCTCCGCGGTAGGGGGCGGCGACCCGGCCCGCGATCTGGCCCTTCAGCCAGGAGTCCATGAGCCCGGGGTGACGGGCCGCCTCCACCAGGTACCACGGCAGCGCGAGGAGCGCGAACGCGGCGAGGCCGAGCGGATCGGCGAGCCGCGCCGTGCGGCGCCACGCGCGGGTCCAGGCCGCCCACGCCAGGAGCGGGAGGGCCGTCCACAGGAGGACGACGGGCCCCTTGGTCAGGAATCCGAGGCCGAGCGCGCCCCACGCGAGGACGCGCCAGGCGCGCGAACCTCCGGGGTGCGTGCCCCGTCGCGCCGCTTCGACCGCGATCACGACCCACAGGGTCAGGTACAGGTCGGTCGTCACGCTCCGGGAGAGCGCGAACCAGATCGGGGAGGACAGGAGGACGAGAAACGCGAAACCGGCCGCGCGCGGACACATCGTCGCCGTTGCCGCGCCGTAGACGACCGCCATCGTGACGAGCGACGCGACCACGAGGGGGAGCCGGGCGCCGAGTTCGTCGATCCCGAGGAGCGCCATCGACGCGGCGGACGCCCAGTAGGCGAGCGGCGGCTTGTCGAAGTGCGCGATCCCGTTCAGGCGCGGCGTCAGCCAGTCGCCGCTCCGGACCATGCGCGCCGCGATCTCCGCGTAGCGGGCCTCCGTCGACTCCCAGAGCCCGCAGGCGCCGAGATGCCAGAGGAGCACGGTCGCCGCGAGCGCGAGGAGCGGGACGAGCGGCCGCCGCGCGAGAGGATCGGGCAGCCAACCCCTCATGCGGTCGGCCGCCGGTCCTCGCGCCGGAGCAGGATCAGGTTTCGGACGTAGACGAACAGACCCGCGCTCTGCCCGACGATGAACACCGGGTCACGGCGCCATGTCGCGTAGCAGAGCACGATCGCCCCGCCGGCGATCGAGAGGTACCAGAACGCCCGCGGGACCACGCTGCGCCCGGCGCGCTCGCTCACGAGCCACTGGACGAGGAAGCGCGAGGCGAAGAAGGCCTGTCCGAGAAAGCCGAGGACGAGCCACGCCTCGGGCCGCACGTCAGTCCCCGTCGCCGTCGCGGAGCTCGTAGCGGACCTGTCGCCGCACCAGTCGGCGCACGACGTAGAGGTCCGCGATCCCGCGCCAGAGCCGGTTGTGGATGCCGTACTTCGAGCGTCCCGCGAGGCGCGCACGGTGAGAGACCGGACGCTCGACGACGCTGTACCCGGCGAGCCGGAAGAGCGTCGGCAGGAAGCGGTGCATGCCCTCGAAGCGAACGGCCTCGAGGAGAGCCTTCCGGGGGAACACGCGGACCGAGCAGCCGACGTCGAGGACCCGGTCGCCGCTGAGGCGGTTCCTGACCGCGTTCGCGATCCGCGACGATGCGCGCCGCACCCACGTGTCGGCACGATCCGCACGGAAGCCCGTGATCACGTCGGCCCCGCTCGCGCGCGCCTCGCGCCACAGCGCCACGAGATCCCGGGGGTCGTTCTGGCCGTCCGCGTCGAGAGTGCCGAGCCACTCGCCGCGCGCCGCCTGCCCCCCGGCGACGAGCGCCGTCGACTGTCCGTAGTGCCGCGCCAGCGTGACGATCCGTGCGCGGGGGTCCGCGCGGGCCAGCTCGCGGAGGACCTCCGGGCTCCCGTCGGTCGATCCGTCGTCCACGTAGACGACCTCCCACGCCACGCCGATCCCCTCGAGCGCGGCCGCGATCTCGGCGTGCAGGGACGGCAGATTCGGCGCCTCGTCGCGGAGGGGGACGATGACCGAAAAGACGACCGGTACCCCCGTTCGCTCCCCTACGCCCATGTAACCCCCCATTTGCCCGGAATAGGACCCCCCGTTACACTTGAATGGAGCACACTCTCGAAAGGAGTCCCCGCATGGCCAAGGGCGAGAGCCAGGAGCCCGTCTTCCTGCGCATCGGCTCGGCGGCACGTCTGCTCGGCGTCTCGATCAGCACGCTGCGCCGCCTCGAGAAGAACGGTCGCCTGGCGGAGTACGGCGTCAAGGTCTACTACACGCCGACGCGTCGTCGTCGTTACAAGCAGAGCGAGATCATCGACGCCCTGGAGCGGTCGGCGCAGGGCTAGCTCGAGCGTGCCGCGCCTCTGGACGGTCCTGGGCTCGTGTGCGTTGATCGTGACGGCGTGCGGCGATGCCCGCCGAGTCGCGGAGTCCGATCCGGACGTCGACGCCCCCCTGCAGGCCAGCGAGCCGCTCGCTTTCGCCTCCGTCGAGGAGATGGAGGTCGAGATCGAGGTCCTCGACAACGAGATCCGTGGGCTCGAGGAGTACCTCGCCGCCAATCCCGGCTGGACTCCGCCCGCGCCGTCCGACCCCCATCCGCTGGCCGTCCTGGAAGCCGCGCGCGCCACCCGCGACGCCGCGAGCAGCGCGCTCGCCGCGGCGGACACGGCCCAGGCGGCGGATTCGCTGCGCGCGGCCGCCGCCCGGATCGAGCACGCCAAGCGACTGCTCGGCGTGGCCGAGGAGATGGGAATCGAGCTGGAGCCCCCCGCGGACTCCCTGCCCCCCGTCGACTGACCCGCCCTCATCCCACGAGCCAATCCGCGAGCGAGGCCAGATCCGGCACCTCGCGGTCGGGCAGCGGCCCGTCCGCCGGGCGCCGTTCCCGCTTGCGGTTCACCCACACGACCGGGACCGAGACGCAGTTCGCCGGCGCCACGTCGTGGAACAGGCTCTGGGCCACGTGCAGCCAGCCGGCCGGGTCCCCGACGTAGGGGCGCGCAGCCTCGAAGTGGGCGAGGTCGGGCTTGTACGACTCGACCCGGTCCGCGGTGACCCAGAAATCGAAATCGACCGACAGCTTCCGGCGGGTCCGGTCCAGCAGTCCTTCGTCGACGTTGGACAGGATCCCGAGGCGCACCCGGCCGGCGAGGCGCTCGAGCGCCGGGTTCGTGTCCCGGAACGGGGGCCACGAGCCCAGGCTCCGGGGGAGGAACGAAGCCCGCTCGAGCGAGATCGTCCAACCGTTCTCGGCGGCGACCCTGCGGGCGGTCTCGGCCAGCACGTCCCGATACGGCCGGAAGGGTCCGGATTCGACCTGCGGCTCGATCGCGTGATAGGCGCCGAGCACCCGCTCGCGGTCGAGGGCGAGGCCGTCGTGACCAGCGGCCTCGCAGAAGGCGTTCCAGATGCCCGTCTCCCAGTCGATCAGGGTGCCGTAGCAGTCGAACGTGACGACCCGCACCCGATCGGGCTGAAGGGTGTTGAGGGTGATCATGCGCTGGCCTAAGTTACAGGTCGATGGGCTTCTCGACACCGAACGGGGTCTGGATCGACCCCCACGGGCGGCGGCACCGGTATCTCCGGATCTCGGTCACCGACCGCTGCAACCTGCGGTGCCGCTACTGCATGCCCGAACAGGGGCTGGAGTGGCTTCCGCGGGCGGAGATCCTCGCGTTCGAGGAGGTCGCGCGGATCGCGGGCGTGTTCCACGACCGGGGAGTCACCAAGATCCGGTTCACCGGCGGCGAGCCCACCGCGCGCCGCGATCTCCCGAGGCTCGTGGGGATGGTCCGCGATCGCTGTCCCGGCGCATCGCTCCACATGACGACGAACGCGCTCCTGCTCGCGCGTCAGATCGACGCGCTGGCGGCCGCGGGCCTCACGGGCCTCAACGTGTCGCTGGATTCGCTCGACCCGGAAACCTTCGCGCGCATCACGCGACGGGACCGGTTCCGCGAAACGTGGGACGGGATCGAGGCCGCCTGGCGACGCGGAGTCCGGCCGCTCAAGCTCAACTGCGTCGTCCTGCGCGGGCTCAACGACGACGAGGCGCCGGCGTTCGTCGAGCTCACGCGCGACCGCGAGCTGGACGTGCGATTCCTCGAGTACATGCCGTACGGCCGGTTGAACGAGCTGCAGCCCGAGTACGTCGCGGGCGACGAGACGCGGGAGCGGATCGAGGCCGCGGGCTACCGGCTGGAGCCCCTGCCCTGGGACGGCGGACCGGCGCGGGGCTGGCGCGTGCCCGGCTTCCGGGGCACGGTGGGCTTCATCACCGCCGTCAGCCACCACTTCTGCGGCGCGTGCGACCGGCTGCGGCTGACCGCCGACGGGTTCTTCGTGAACTGCCTCTACGGAGAGAAGCGCTGCGACCTGAAGCCGCTCCTCAGGGGCGGGGGCTCCGACGAGGAGATCGCGGCGGCGATCCAGGCCGAGCTCGACCGGAAGTGGGAAGCGCACCCGGACCTGACGGACGGGCTCATCCCCGTGCTCGGAACGATGAGCCAGATCGGCGGCTGAGCCGGAACGTCGGAGACGCGTCCGGCTAGTCCTGGGGAAGGAACTCCCGCATGCACAGGTCGACGTGGCGGGAGAATTCCTCCAGCTCCCCGGCACCGTCGATTCTCTGGTCCGAGTCGACGTCGAAGGCGCGCATGGTCTCGGAGATCCTCTCCCGCAGCGCGTCGAAGTCGCCCCGGATCACGGAGGGGTCGGCTTCGGCGGCGGCGGCCGCCTGGGCCTCGTTGAAATCGGAGGCCACCCACTGACCGAAACGTCCCTCCCCCGCCACGTCCGAGACCTGCTGCGTCCGCAGCTGGAGCACGACGTGACAGTGGATTGCCCGTTCCGGTCGCTCGGCCGGAAACTCCACCCTCGCCGCGTCCCCGGCTCCCTCCGAGCCGCAGCCCGCCAGGGCCCAGGCCGCGACGGCCACAAGGAAAGTTGTTGGAATGCGAATCGGCATGGCAGCCCCCCCTGTTTCGGTGTACCTGCGCCTACACCCGGTAGCGGAGGGTCGCCCCGACGCCGTCCAGCGCCTCGAGGCCCGCGTGGCTCTCGACGATCTCCACTTTCCTGCCCGTCCGCTCCGCGCGGCGCACCATCGCTTCGCGGAGGTCGATCCGCTCCGGCAGCGGCGCCTCGCAGAACGGACACGTGTCGGGCGCCGGCTCGAGACCGAGCACCCGGCATTGCGCGCATTGCCAGCCTTCGCGATCTCCGTTGAAGCTCTCGGACAGGAGCAGCTGATCGACCTGCTCGAGGTTGAGGGCCTCGATCGTCGGCGCCAGGCCCGCGACCGCGAGCCCGCCGGCCCGGAAGCGGTCGATGACCGTGTCGGCCAGTCGGCGGCTCGCGCGCGCTTCGGTGTCGCGAACGACCCGCAGGGTCCGCTTGAGGATCTCGTGTGCGCCGGCGTCGATCGAGATGTGCTCCTCGTCGATCACCTTCTCCCGGATCGCCGGAGTGAGGTGCCGACGCAGCTCTCCGAGGGTCAGCTCGTCGCCGCCCAGGATCACGTAGTCGACCTCCCCTTTCTCGACGATCTTCCCGAGGCGCTCGACGACCTCGCGGGCGTTCTTCTGGATGTGATCCTCGATCCGGGCCTGATACCGGACCTCGGCCCACCCCGCGACGCGGGTCCGGTCGATCGGCTCGGGGCCCTCGAAGTCTTCCTCGGTCAGGACGGCTCCCAGCCCGCACACGACGAGGCGCGCCTGGTGGCTGTCCGCCACGCACACCGCGTAGAGCGGCGACTGATCCGCGAGCTTGACCAGCGGATAGAGATGGGGCACCGGACCGACGACGAGGCGCTCCCCGTCGAACGGCGTGTGGAACGCGTGCGCTTCCCACAGGTCGTCCGCGTCGCTGGCGTGGATCGCGACGGATTGCGCCGCCGAATCGAGCTCGCCGGAGAGGAATCCGAAGATCCGATCGCGGTCGGCTTCCAGGTGCCGCACCGCGTCGGCCCGCTCGGGGAAGCTCCGCAGGCGCTCGGCGAAGGCCTTCTTGAGGAACGTCATGAACGTCGGCCGCCCGCGGCCGTCCGGACCGGTGTTGACGAAGCACGAAACGACGGGATGGGGCGAAGGGGGGAGGTGAGCCAGCCGGTCGATCGCCTGCTCGAGTTCGGTCATACAGACTCCTTTCAGAAGATGAGATGTGCGGTCAAGGCCTGTTATCGGTAAAGGAGAATCGGGTGGTCGAACGACTCCAGCAGCGTCCCGGTCGTCGATCCGAGCAGGAACTCCTTGAGACGGCTCTTGCCGTGGGCGCCCATGATCAGCACGTCCGCCTGCGCGTCCGACGCCGCCTCCAGGATCCGGTCGGCCGCCGCGTCGCCCTGCTTGGGCATCGGAATCGGCTCCACCGAGTGGCCGCGCGCGTAGTCGCACGCTTCCTCGAGGACCTGCGCGGCCTCACGCGCGTCGGCCCGCACGCACACGACGTGCAGTGGACGCTCGCGCTTCTCGGCGTACTCGACGGCGATCTCGAGCGCGCGAGTCGCGTGATCGGAGCCGTCGTAGGCGATCAGGGGGCGCTCCAGCGCGTCGTTTCCACGGGGGCAGACGAGCACGGGGCGGGGCGACCGCCGTACGACGCTCCCGACCGTCGCGCCCACCGCGTGCGATCCGAACTGCGCGTACTCACCGCGCCGGCCCATGACCACCAGGTCCACGGCCCGCGCCCGTTCCACGATGACCTCGGAGACGACCCCGATCTCGAGCGATGTCTCGATCGGCCGACCGTTTTCCTGCGCCCGTCGGGACAGATCGTCGAGCAGGGCGTCGCCCCGCTCCTTCAAGGTGCGGGTCACTCCCTCCTGATGGACGGGGAGCGGGATGTCGCCCCACATCGAGCCGATCGTCTGCAGGACCGGGCCTTCGATCAGGCGCACGTCGACCACGTGGAGGGCGAGGATCGTGGAATCGAAGACCGCGGAGAGCCTGAGCGCGTAGCCGGCGGCGGCAGCAGCTGCCTCCGAGCCGTCGGTGGGAACCAGAATGCGGTTGAACAAGCGCCCTCTTTCGCGGAAGCGACCGCCGGTTCGAGGAGCGAAAGTAGAGGCGGCCGGATGGCCGTGCAACCGCCCCGGTCGCCGGGTAGATTGCTCGTCCCCCGATGACCGGCGCGCGCTCATGAAACCGATCCGCGAAGGCCTGACCTTCGACGACGTCCTGCTGGCGCCGCGCTACTCCGCCGTTCATCCCAAGGACGCGGACGTGCGCACGCGTTTCGCGCGCGGCATCCATCTCAACATTCCGCTCGCCTCCGCGGCCATGGACACGGTCACGGGCGCCCGCATGGCGATCGCCATGGCGCGCGAGGGCGGGGTCGGCGTGATCCACAAGAACCTGTCGATCGACGAGCAGACCGCGAAGGTCGACCGGGTCAAGCGCTCGGAGAGCGGGATGATCCTCAAGCCCTGGACGCTGGGGCCGGACCGACCGATCCGCGACGCCCGCAGGCTCATGGAGACGCGGGGCGTGTCGGGAGTCCCCGTCGTCGAGGACGGGGGGCGCGTCCTGGGCATCATCACGAACCGGGATCTCCTCTTCGAGACCGACGGCTCGCGCTCGATCCGCGAAGTCATGACGGTCGACGACCTGGTCACCGCTCCGGCCGGCACGACGCTCGAGGAGGCCGAGGCGATCATGGGCCGCCACAAGATCGAGAAGCTTCCGATCGTCGACGAGGAAGGACGGCTCCAGGGACTCGTCACGGTCAAGGACATCCTCAAGCGGCGCCGCTTCCCGCGCGCCACGAAGGACGAGCAGGGGCGCCTGATCGCGGCCGCGGCGATCGGGATCGGCGGCGAGACCGCGGATCGCGCCCGCGCGCTCGTCGACGCCGGTGTGGACGTGCTCGTGCTCGATACCGCTCACGGGCATTCCGAGGGCGTCCTCAAGACGCTGGAGCGTGTCCGCGAGGCGTTCCCCGACTGTCGCGTGGTGGCCGGCAACGTGGCGACCGCCGAAGGCGCCCACGCGCTGATCGAGCGCGGGGTGGACGCCGTCAAGGTGGGGATCGGGCCCGGCTCGATCTGCACGACCCGGATGATCGCCGGGATCGGCGTTCCCCAGCTGACCGCGATCATGGACTGCGCGACCGTCTGTCAGGCGGCCGGCGTCCCGCTCATCGCCGACGGCGGGATCCGGTACACCGGCGATATCGTCAAGGCCATCGCGGCGGGCGCCGACAGCGTGATGATGGGCTCGCTCTTCGCCGGGACCGAGGAGTCGCCAGGCGAGACCATGCTGCTCGAGGGCCGCACGTTCAAGGTCTACCGCGGGATGGGCTCGGTCGGAGCGATGGCCGAGGGCTCCGGCGACCGGTACTTCCAGGAGCAGCCGGTCGATGGCCGGAAGTTCGTCCCCGAGGGGATCGAGGGCCGGGTCCCGTACAAGGGCAAGGTCGGCGAGACCGTGTTCCAGATGATCGGCGGCCTGCGCCAGGGCATGGGATACTGCGGCGTGCCGGATCTCGAGTCGCTGCGCTCGAAGACCGAGTTCATCCGCGTGACCGTGGCCGGGCTGATCGAAAGCCATCCCCACGACGTGACGATCACCAAGGAAGCTCCCAATTACACCCGCTGATCGATCGACCGCGATCCGCGGGGAGTCGATGAGCGCCGAGATCGAGTCTTTCCTCGAGTCGCTCGAGCGCGCCGAATGGCTCGCCCTTTCGGGACGGTCGGATTCGGCCGGCGTCGAGGCCATCTACGATCGTCACCACGATCTGTTCGACCCCGCCGCGTTCCGGGCGGTGGATCCGCCGGCCGGCGACTCGCTCGACGACCTCCGCCGCGCACACATGCGGGAATTCCTCGCCGAGGGGATCGAAGGCCATCGCACGCGCGACCTGCGCGACGCCTACCTGGCCGCGGAGGCGGCCGCGGTCGTCGAGGTCGACGGCGAGCGGATCCCCTACCGCCGGATGCCCGTCCGCATCCGACGGGAGGCGGACCGGCGCGTTCGGGTGGCTCTGGACCGGGCGCGGGTCGAGACCGTGGAAGCGGACCTGAATCCGATCAGCCTCGAGATGACGCTGCGACGGCACGAGGTGGCGGCCGAGCTCCTGGACACCGACTACGACGACTACTGCCGGCGCCTCTCGGGAGTGGACTTCGACGCGCTCGAGAGGATGACCTCGGCGCTCCTCGAGGAGACGGCGGCGCCCTACGACGACCTGCTCCGGTACTACGGCCGGCGCGCGCTCCCCCGGCTCGACCTGAACGAGATGTGGACGCACGATCTCGCGCGGATGTTCCACGGCGAGGAGTTCGCCCCGCTCTTCCCCGGAGAGGGGATGGTGCCGGAGATCTCGCGCATGGTCGCGGCCATGGGCCTCGACCTGACCGCGGGCGGTCGCATCGAGCTCGACATCGACGAGCGTCCCGCGAAGACCCCGCGCGCCTTCTGCGCCACGGTCCGGGTCCCCGACGAGGTCAAGCTGGTGCTCCAGCCGTACGGGGGCCACGACGACTGGAGCACATTCCTGCACGAGCTCGGCCACGCGCTCCACTTCGCGCACGTCGACCCCGCGCAGCCACTGGAATTCCGCCGCATGGGCGACAACGGCGTCACCGAAGGGTGGGCGATGACGTTCGACCACCTCATGATGCTGCCCGCGTTCCTCCGGCGCGTCGCGGGGATCTCGGACCCCGAGCCGTACCTGCGCTTCGCCGCGTTCCGCGAGCTCGCGGCCCTGCGCCGATACTCCGCCAAGCTCGCGTACGAGCGGTCGCTCCATCGCGAGGGGCCGGGGCCCGCCCGCGTGGCCGAGTACGTCGAGCGACTTCAGGGCGCGACCCGCGCGCGCCCACCGGAACAGCTGTGGATCGAGGACGTCGACCCTCACTACTACTGCATCCGTTACATCCGCGCGTGGATGTTCGCCGGCGCGATCCACGCCGAGCTTCGCGACCGCTTGGACGAAGACTGGTTCCTGAACCCGCGCAGTGGCCCGCTGCTCCGCGAGCTCTGGTCGGTGGGCCAGGAAGATCGGGTCGAGGACCTGGCCCGCGAGCGCCTGGGCATCCGCCGCCTGGATTTCGCTCCCCTGATGGAGATGATCCATGAGCGCATCTGAGGGAGCCTCGACGTTCTCGAACCGGTGGGGGATGCTGCTGGTCATGCTCGGGATGGCGGTCGGCACGGGGAACATCTGGCGCTTTCCGCGGATCGCGGCGACGAACGGGGGCGGCACCTTCCTGATCCCGTGGGCGATCTTCCTGCTCGCGTGGAGCATTCCTCTCCTGCTGATCGAGTTCGCGATGGGCAAGGCCGCGCGGCGGGGGCCGATCGGCGCGTTTGCGACGCTGATCGGCGAGAGCTGGGCGTGGATGGGCGCGTGGGTCGCGCTCTGCGCGACGTTCATCATGTTCTACTACTCGGTCGTGACCGGGTGGTGCCTGCGGTATCTCGCGGCCGCGGCGGCGGGCGAGCTGCCGGGGGCCGCGCCCGGCGCCCTGTGGGAGAGCTATGCCGGGTCCGGCTGGGCCGTCCTGACGATGGGTCTCTCGGTCGCGATCGCGATCTGGGTCGTCGCGCGCGGCGTGCGGGGGATCGAGCAGGCGGCCCGGTTCATGATGCCGATCCTCCTCGTCCTCGTCGTCGTCCTCGCGATCCGCGCGGTCACGCTCCCCGGGGCCGTGCGCGGCCTGGCCTTCCTGTTCACGCCGGACCTGGCCGGGCTCGGAAACAGCCGGATCTGGCTCGAGGCTCTGACCCAGAACGCGTGGGACACCGGCGCGGGATGGGGACTCGCTCTGACGTACGCGATCTACATGCGGGCGCGCGAGGATACGACCGTGAACGCGTTCGTGCTGGGCTTCGGGAACAACTCGGTGTCGCTGCTGGCGGGGATCATGGTGCTCTGCACGGTGTTCTCGATCCGACCGGATGCGTCGGCCGAGATCGTCGGGGCGGGGAACACGGGCCTCACGTTCATCTGGATCCCGCAGCTCTTCGCGGCCATGCCCGCCGGCCGCCTGTTCATGGCGGCGTTCTTCCTCGCGCTCTTCTTCGCCGCCATGACGAGCCTGATCTCGATGGTCGAGCTCGCGACCCGGGTCCTCGTCGACCGTGGAATCGCGCGCGGGAAGGCGATCGCGTGGGTCGCGGTCGCGGCGCTCGCGTTCGGCGTTCCGAGCGCGCTGTCGATGGGGTTCTTCGAGAACCAGGACAACGTGTGGGGCGTGGGCCTCCTCGTGAGCGGGCTCTTCTTCGGGGTCGCGATCCTCAAGTTCGGGGTCGATCGATTCCGCCGGCAGCTCGTCAACAGCGAAGGCAGCGACATCGCGATCGGGCGCTGGTGGAACGGCGCCGTCTGGCTGGTCGTCGTAGAGGCGCTCGTCCTGCTCGCGTGGTGGCTCTCGCAGACCCTGTCGCGGGAGGGGTGGGCCGAGAGCCTCGACCCGTTCGTCCCCTGGAGCCTGGGCACGATCCTCCTCCAGTTCGCGATCGTGCTCGTCCTCTGTGTCGCCTTCAACCGCCGGCTGGCCCGACTCGCGGCCGTGGCCGGCCCGGCCGGAGACGCCTCATGACCGCCGCCGGATGGATCACGATGGCGCTCGTCTGCGGCTACGTGTGGGGCGGGGTGATCCTGCTGGTCACGATCGCGATGCGAAAGGAACGGTTCAAGGCCGAAGTCCCGGATCGTCCCTGGGAACCCTGACCGGCGCCCGCCTCGCCGCCGCGGTCCTGCCGCTCCTCGCCTCGGCACCCGTCGTCCGCGCGCAGACCGAACCCGGTCGCGCGCTCCAGTTGACCGCTCTCGCCGGCGTCCTGCGGGTCGATGACGATCTGGCGGTGGGCGCCCGGGCGCAGTGGACGGCCCTCGCCGGGGGGCGCGCCGGCTGGCGGCCCACGCCGGCGGTGACGATCGGCGCGGAGGCCTGGGTCGCCGCGCTCGACCGCGCCGGCGATCCGTCGGAGTCCGTGGACGCGACGCTCCGCGGTCTGGGAGCCTTCGCGACGTTCCGCCCCTGGCTCGGTCGTGGCTGGGGCGTCGACCCGGCCTTCGACTTCGGCCTCGAGTTCCTGGACGCCGAGGACGAGGAAGACCGCGGGGCCGCCTTCGTGTTCGGTCTCGGAATCGAGCGCATGGTTGCCGGTCGCGGCGCGGTCGAGGTCGCGGCCCGCCACCATTTCCTCACCGTCGACGAGGACGAGGTCGATGGCGTCGCGACCGGCCGGGACGCGGAGATGTGGGAGCTTCGCGCGTCGGCGTCCCTGCTCCTCGGCGGCGCGCGATGAGCGAAGCGGCCCGGATCGTCCTCCTCCGCCACGGCCAGACCGAGTTCAACCGCGAGGACCGCTGGCAGGGGTCGGGCTCCGACGTCCCGCTCAACGACGCGGGCCGGGCCGAGGCGGAGCGGTCGGCGGAGGCGCTCGCCGAACGCTTCGGAGGCGAGGTCGCGGCCGTCTACACGTCGGATCTCGAGCGGGCCCGGGAAACCGCCCGGATCGTCGCCGGGCGGCTCGGGGTCGAGGTCGTCGACGACCCCGCCCTGCGGGAGCTGTCCCACGGTCGCTGGGAGGGCCGGACGCACGCGGAGGTCGAGACGCGCTGGCCGGAAGAGCACGCCGCCTACGAGGCCGATCCCTATCACGTGCGGCGCGGAGGCGGCGACAGCTACGAGGATCTGGAAGCCCGCGTGTGGCCGGACCTCGAGCGGCTCGCGGAGAGGCACCTCGGGGAGCGGATCGTCGCGGTCAGCCACGGCGGACCCATCCGTCTCGTCCTGTCGCGGATTCTCGACCGACCGCTGACCGACCGCGACGCGCTGGGCGTCACGAACGGCGCGTGGTTCGAGATCGCGCGCGGCCCGGGTGGCTGGTCGCTGGAGGCTTCGGGCCGCGCCTGAAGGCGCGGCCCGACGTTCCGCGGCCGCGGAGCGTCTCAGGGCCTCAGGATTTGAGCTTGTAGCCCACCCGGAACAGGCGCACGGTCCAGGCGAACAGCCCCGCGGCCAGCGCGGCCGAGAGCGCGAGCGACCACGCCGGGCTCGCGTCGGCCACGCCCAGGACCCCGTAGCGCAGCCCGTTGATCATGTAGAAGATCGGATTGAACATCGACACGCCGCGCCAGAACGACGGCAGCATGTGGATCGAATAGAATACCCCGCCCAGGAAGACGAGCGGCGTGATGATGAAGTTGAGCAGCAGCATGACGTGGTCCCAGGATTCGGCCCAGAGGGCCATCACGAGTCCGGCGCAGGACAGCAGCGCCGACACCACGATCAGGAACGCCAGCGCGGTCCATGGATGGAGGATCGGGAGGTCGATGGTCGCGACCCCCACGCCGAGGATCAGGATCCCCACGATCAGTCCGCGCACCATCGCGCCCAGCGTGTAGGCGAGCACGACCTCCCAGTACGATAGCGGCGCGATCAGGACGTCGTTGATGTACTCCTCGTGTTTGGCGACGAACAGCGAGGACGAGGAGTTCGAGTAGGCGCTCGTCAGGACGCCCATCATCGCCAGGCCCGGCAGGATGTATTCGGTGTACGGCCAGCCGTCGATCAGCCGGATGCGGGAGCCGAGCGCCTCGCCGAAGATGAGGATGTAGAGGAGCGCCGAGAGGATCGGCGGAAACACCGTCTGCCGCCAGAGGGTGAGGAAGCGGCCCACCTCGCGCCGCGTCAGCGTCCAGAAGCCGATCGCCCATTCGCGGCTATATCTCACTGGACACCTCCGCGGGCGTGTCCTCGATGTCCGCGCCGTCCGTCGGGACGGGTTCGGGCGCCATCTCGATCGTGCGGCCGGTGAGCTGGACGAACACCTCCTCGAGGCTCGACTCCTTGATCCGCACCTCGACGATCTTGAGGCTCCGCGCATACAGCCCGTTGAGGACCTCGGCGACGATCTGTCGCGGGTGCGCCGCGCGGATCACGACCCGGTCGCCCTCGACGAAATGATCGCGCGAGGTCACGGCCTCGGGCAGGACATCGGGCGCCTCGGTGAGCCGGATCTCCAGGTGACGCCCGCCGCCGGCCTGCACGAGCTCGTCCGGCGTCCCACGCGCGATGATGCGGCCCCGGTCGATGATCGCGACCTCCTCGCAGAGCTCCTCGGCCTCCTCGATGTAATGGGTCGTCAGGAGGATCGTCCTGCCTTCGGCGTTGAGCTTCCGCAGATAGTTCCAGAGCGCGCGCCGGAGCTCGACGTCGACTCCCGCCGTCGGCTCGTCCAGGATCAGGATCTCGGGCTCGTGGATCATCGCCTTGGCGATCAGGAGCCTGCGCTTCATCCCGCCGGAGAGTTTCCAGATCTTGTCGTTCGCCTTGGAGGCCAACCCGAATCGCTCGAGCAGCGCGTCCGCCCGGCGGCCGGCCTCCCCGCGCGGGATGCCGTAGTAGCCCGCCTGCAGGATCAGGATCTCCCGGACCGGGAAGAAGCGGTCGAAGTTGAACTCCTGCGGCGCGAGACCGATCCGCCGCCGGGTGAACCGAAACCCGTCCACGACGTCGCGGCCGAGAACGCGGACGTCGCCCTCGGAGAACGTCACCAGCCCGGTCAGGATGTGGATCGTCGTCGACTTGCCCGCGCCGTTGGGCCCCAGCAGGCCGAAGAACTGGCCGCGACGGATCGTGAGGTCGATGCCGCAGAGCGCGGGGACGTCGCCGTACGTCTTGGCCAGGCCGCGGATCTCGATCGCGGGATGATCGGCGTCGCGGGAGGAGGGCATGGAAGCGTGAACCTAGAGGCGGCCCCGGGGGCGGGCAACGCGGCGCATGAGCCCGGCGCCGATTATCGTAGCGCCCGATGATTCCTCAACCGACACCCCTGCGGATCGCGATCGGCGGCCGGATGCAGGTCGGCAAGACGACCGCCGCCGACCGCCTCGTCGAGCGCCACGGGTTCGTCAAATACGCCCTCGCCGGCCCGATCAAGGAGATCGCGCGGAGCGAATTCGGTTGGGACGGCAGGAAGGACGCGCGCGGACGCCGGCTCCTGCAGGAGATCGGCACTGTCGGGCGCCACTACGAGAGCGACATCTGGCTGGAGCGCTTCGCCGCCCGCCTCGCGGCCGAGGACCCGCCGCGCGCGGTCGTCGACGACCTGCGGCTCGCGCGCGAGGAGGAGTTCCTCCGCCGGCTGGGGTTCGTGTGCGTGCTGATCACGCGGGCCCCGCGGCTCGTGCCGGACGTCGCCGGCGGCGACACCGCCGCACACGAGACCGAGACCGAGATCGGGCACGTCGGCGTCGATGCCCAGATCGACAACTCGGGATCCTTCGAAGACCTGTACCGGAAGCTCGACGAGCTGGTGGCGGGGCTGGAGGCGGTACGGGTCGTTCGATGACCCGTGGCTCGAGCTGCGTGCGTCCGGCGCGGGGCCTGCTCCTGGGCCTCGCGATCGGGGCGCTTCCGGGCGCGCTCCGCGCCCAGGAGGGAACGCACCCGCCGGTCTCGGTCGCCGCCCTGCGCGTCGACGTGGCGCCCGAGATCGACGGACGGCTCGACGAGGAGGCCTGGGAGCGCGCGGACGTCGCCACCGGGCTGAGGCAGCGGGAGCCGAACGAGGGAGAGCCGGCGTCGGAGGAGAGCGAGGTCCGGGTCCTGTTCTCCGAATCCAGCCTGTACGTCGGGGTCTCGCTCCGGGACCGTGATTCCGCCGGCATCGTGGCCCGCACCTTCGACCGCGACGCGCTCGCGCGGTTCGGCATCTTCGGCGGGCTCGATGAAGTCCCCGACGACGCGTTCGCGTTCGTCCTCGACACCTATCACGATCACCGCAACGCCTACCTCTTCATGACGAACCCGCTCGGGAACCTCACCGACGCCCTGATCGAGAACGAGGGCTCGGGGGTGAACGTGGATTGGGACGGCGTGTGGGACGTCGCCACCGAGCGGACCGCGGACGGCTGGACGGCGGAGTTCGAGATCCCGCTGTGGACGCTCAAGTTCCACGACGATCCCCGGACCTGGGGCTTCAACTTCGCGCGCGTCATCAAGCGCCGGACGGAGGAGTCCCTCTGGACGTCGTACGGACGCGACAACGGGGGGTTGTTCAAGATCGCCCGCGCCGGCGAGCTCGACGGCCTGACGGGCCTCGATCGACCGCCCGACTTCCAACTCAAGCCGTATGCCCTCGGCGAGGGGCGTCGCGCCGACAACGAAGCGGATCCGTTCGACGAGGGATGGGAGCTCAAGTTCGGCGGCGACGCCAAGTGGGGGCTGGACGAGAACTGGACCCTCGACCTGACCGCGAACACGGACTTCGCCCAGGTCGAGGCGGACGTCGAGCAGATCAACCTCACGCGCTTCAGCCTGTTCTTTCCGGAGAAGCGCGACTTCTTCCTCGAGAACGCCGGGATCTTCGAGTTCGGCAGCCGCGGCTTCGGCGGGGCGCCCCCGCTGCTCCTGTTCTTCAGCCGTCGCATCGGGATCTCGCAGGAGGGCGAGGTCCAGCTCCTGGGTGGGGCGCGACTCACGGGCCGCGCGGGTCCGTGGTCGGTGGGCGCGCTCGACGTCGTGACGGCGGAAGACGCGGGCCAGCCGCGCACGAACTGGAATGTGGCGCGCGTGCGCCGGAACGTCGGCCGCCGGTCCCAGTGGGGGGCGATCGTCGCCGCGAAGAGCCCGGCGGACGGCGAGACCGCCGGCTCGTACGGCGCCGACTTCTCGTGGCGCCCGACGAACGAGCTCGAGATCTCCGGCTACGCGGCTGGGAACGACGCCGTCGAGGCGGCCGCGGGCCAGTACGCGAGCCGGCTCGCGTTCGACTACACCGGGGACTTCTGGGGCTGGCTCGTCGAGGGCGAGGCGATCGGCGCGGGGATGCGGCCGGCGACGGGGTTCGTCCTGCGGCCGGGGACCTTGCGCACGTTCGGGACGCTGCGCGAGCGGCCCCGGCCCGGGGGCCCGTTCCGGACGATCACGTTCCGCGAGAACGTGACGCTCGTGGCCGACACGGACGGCGAGGTGCTCGATCGCGCCTTCACGTTCTCGATCGGGCCCGCGTTCGAGAGCGGCGACGAGCTCGAGCTCCAGGTCGAGCGCCGCTCGGAGAAGCTGCTCGAGCCGTTCGCGCTGCGGGACGACATCGTGTTTCCGTCCGGCGAGTACTGGACCAGCGGCTGGTCGCTGGAAGGCAACACCTCGCGCAAGCGCGCGATCTTCGGCGGATTCGGGTTCGGCCGGACCGGGTTCTTCGACGGCGACCGCCGGGAGGTCGAGCTCGAGGCGGGCTGGGCGCCGGATCCACACGTGTCGCTCGAGGTGGGATGGGAGCGGAACGAGATCGAGACCCCGCGAGGGGACCTGAACACCGACCTCGGTCTGCTCCGCGTCGGCTATGCGCTGAGCACGCGGCTCGGCGTCAACGCGCTCGTCCAGTACAACGGGGAGAGCGACGAGCTGTCGACGAACGTGCGCCTCAACTGGATCTGGGCGCCCGGAAGCGACCTGTTCGTCGTCCTCGACACGCGCCGCGGCGAGCTCGGCGATGCGGACGGACCGTCGCATCAGGTGCTGGCGGTGAAGTTCACCCGCCTGATTCGATTCTGACCATGCGCACCCGGCAGTCCATTCCGAGGTCGGTCAGAACGAGTCAGATTCGAGGGCAACGAAGAAGGGGGCTGGTCATCACCGACCGGATAACCGAAAGGCCCCGCCGGAGCGGGGCCTTCGGTGATTAGGCCAGGAGGAAACGCGGGCCTAACTCACCCGACGATTCCGTAGTCGACCGGGACCGGAAACCGTCGGACCCTTGCAGTTTATCGCCTGGCCGCGGAAAGTCAAGAGTCGGATGGAGAGTGGAATCCCGGCGAGATAATCTCATCTCCGAGGATTTAATATGGTCAAACATGACGACTGGCTCCGTGGACTGTAACGATTCGTTACATCCTGTCGCGGTGCGGGTCGCGGGGGCCGTGCGGTTGCCCCCGGACGGCCCCGCCGCCAGCTTTCCCCTCCGACCGATGATCCGTCTGCGGATCCCCCGGGTGGTCGCTCTCGCCGCTCTGGCCGCCATCGCCGCCTGCGGCCCCCGGCGGCCGCCGGAGACCCTTCCCGAGACGGCGCGGCAGCCGGTCGGCTATTTCGTGCGGATCGACCGGACCGGGGCCCTGCGCTACGAGGTCTCGTTGACCACGGACAGGGTGAGGCGCGACTCCGTGGACTTCGTCCTGCCGTCCTGGGTCGCGGGCCAATACGGCCAGCTCTCGAGCCAGATCCAGGCCGAGAGCTTCTCGGCTCGGGACGGACGCGGCAACCCGGTGGCGACGCGCCGCATCAGCGGGACCCGGTGGCGCCTCTATCCCGACGGGGCGGAGTATCTCAGCGTTGCCTATCAGATCCTGCCCGATCCGCCTTCGGAGCCGCTTCCGTTCCGGACGCGACTCGACTCGCACGCCGGGTACGCGCTCGGCGCCGGCCTGTTCGGCACCCTCGAAGGGTACGAGACGCGACCGGTCCGGATCTCGTTCGATCTGCCGGACGGCTGGCGGGCGAGCGCGGCCCTCCAGACCGAAGGACCGAACCGCTTCTCGGCGAGCCGCTACGAGGAGCTGCCCGAGACGGTCTTCGTCGTCGGCGACCGTTATCGGGACTACAAGCTCTTCGAGCGCGGAAGGCCCCATCAGGTGATCGTGCAGGGCGCATCGTCCGGGTTCACTCCGGACTCGCTGCTGGCCCTGATCGACGAGACGATCCGGACGGGCACCGATTTCTTCGGGACTCCGCCGTACGAGCGCTACCTGTTCGCGGTCCACTTCGTCCCTCCCGACGTCGCCGGGATCGGGGGCACCGGGCACGCGACGGGCTCCGCGATCTTCCTGCCCGAGATGGAGAGCGGAAAGGTCCGCGAGGCGGGCGTGGAGACGATCCTCCTGCACCAGTACCTGCACGCCTGGCTTCCCGGGGCGTTCGGCCCCGCGGAGCTCGTCCACCCGGACTGGTCCCGCGCGCCGCGGGTGCCCGATCTGTGGTTCGTCGAGGGCGCGGCGGAATACTACGCCCGCCTCCTCCCCGTGCGACGCGGCGGCGGCTCGTCCCGCGTGCGGTTCTATGACCAGATGGGAGCGCTGGTCACGCTCTGGCGGGAGCTGGGGGGGCGTGACGAGATCCTGTCGTCGACGCTGGCGGGACCCGTGCTGCGGGGGGGCGACGACCGCACGATGGCGCGCCTCGTCGCCGGCGGCGCGCTGACCGCCTTCCTGACCGACCTGTCGATTCGGGACGAGACCCGGGGCCTGCGCGGGCTCGATCAGCTCCTGTACTTCGTGCAGAGGTCCGCGCCGGGCGGCCATGCCGGGGGGGCGTTCTGGAGCGAGGCGGCGGACGCGATCGGCGTTTCCTCGTCGGCGCTGTCCGCGTTCTCCGAGGGCGGAACGGTATCGATCGAGGCCGGCCTCGCCCGGGCCGGACTTCGGGTCGTCGACCGCGCCGAGCGGCGGCGGACGCTGGGCGCACGACTCCAGGTCGACCCCGGGCGCGGATTCGTCGTGGGGGCGATCGATCCCGGCGGGACCGCCGCCTCGGCGGGATTGAGGGAAGGCGACAGGATCCTCAAGATCAACCAGACCCCGATCGCACCCGACGAGGTCGTGGCCACGCGGTATGCACTCGACACCTACATCGCCGAGGCCCGCACGGGGGCGCCGATCCGCTTCGAGATCGAGCGCGACGGCGAGTCGCGCGAAATGAGGGGGGAAGTCCGCGAGAGCCGCGTCCGGCACGCGGAGATCCGTGAGATCTCGTCGCCCTCGGCGCAGGCCCTGCTCGTCCGGGCCTCGCTCTTCAAGCCCTCCCAGCCCGTCCCGGGACGCTAGGTTCCATCACGGGAGCCGCCCTCAGTACTGCCAGTTGAGGCCGCCCTCCAGCCGGAACAAGGACTCGTCCGCGATCTGGAACCGGACCTCGCCGAACCAGCCCCACCAGCGCTGGACCGGAACGTCGACGCCGCCGGCGAGAAGCAGCGCGATCTCGGTCGTGTCGTCGTCGCGCCCGGCGCGGTCGTAATTCACGTGGCTGAGCCCCAGGCCCGCGCCCGCGTACGGCTCGATGCGGGAACGCGCGGGATCGACGGGGAACAGGTAGTGCGCCTCGGCGGCGAGCATGACCGAGAGGGCATCGTCGCCGAACCCGATGGTCGCGAACGGCTGCAGCCGCACGTTCTCCGCCAACCGTCCCACGTCGACCTGGCCGCCCACGAGCAGCTGGGTCAGGTCGTCGTCGAGGGAAGCGCCCGCGCGCACGCCGTAGGCCATCACACCCAGGTCCTGGGACCGGGCGTTCGCGGGGAGAGAGGAAAGCAGACCGGCGATCAGCAGGATCGGTGCGAGAGCTCGAGCCATGTGACCTCCATACGGGGGTTGCGGCCGTCTTCCGATGCCGGATGGGACAGCATGATACACGGGCTGCGCCGACTTGTGCCCTGATCGGAGGGTTCCTTACCTTTGGACCCTCGACCTCGCCATCGGCTGCATCCGCCACTCGGGTCAAGGAGGAGCTTTGAACGATCAGAATGCACCGCAAACGCCCCCACCTCCGCCAGGGCAGAAGCCGCCCGCCGCCGGTCAGACCTCGACCGGGCTGGATCCGAAGCTCGCCGGTCTGCTGTGCTACATCCTGGGGATCATCACCGGCCTCATCTTCTTCCTCATCGAGAAGAGCAACGACGTCGTCCGCTTCCATGCCGCCCAGTCGATCCTGTTCAGCGGCTCGATGATCGTCCTGTGGATCGTCCTCATGATCCTCCAGTTCGTCGTCATGGCGATCTCCTTCTCGCTCGGGAGCATCTTCTCGCTGCTCACGATGCTCCTGGGACTCGGCGTGTTCGTCGTGTGGGTGGTGCTGCTGATCAAAGGGTATTCGGGCACGAAGTGGAAGCTGCCGATCCTCGGCGACATGGCCGAGCGGATGTCGTCGGGTCAGCGGGCGGCGTGACCGCGGCGGGTCCGTCCTGAACCCGGTTTCGGTCATTCGAAAGAAGCGGGACGGCGGCTCACTCTCTTCCGAGGAGTGGGCCGCTTTTTTTTCGGGCTACCTGATGGGCGAGGTGGCCGACTACCACGTCTCCGCCCTGCTCATGGCGATCTTCTTCCAGGGAATGGACCCGGAAGAGACCCGCACCCTGACCCGCATCATGATCGAATCCGGCGAAACATGGACGTGGGGTGGAATCGACGGGCCCGTGGCCGACAAGCACTCGACCGGAGGGGTCGGGGACAAGGTGTCGATCCCGCTGGCCCCGCTGGCCGCGGCCTGCGGGCTCAAGGTGCCGATGGTCTCCGGTCGCGGCCTCGCCCACACCGGGGGAACCCTGGACAAGCTCGAGTCGATCCCCGGGTACCGGGTCGACCTCTCGCACGCCGACTTCGAGCGCCTGCTGCGCGAGGTGGGATACGGGATGGGGGGGCAGACCGGCACGTTCGCGCCGCTCGACCGCGAGATCTATGCGCTCCGCGACGTGACGGCCACCGTCGAGTCGATCCCCCTGATCACGGCCAGCATCATGTCGAAGAAGATCGCCGAAGGGATCTCCGTCCTTGTGTCGGACGTCAAATGGGGAGATGGCGCCTTCATGCGGGCCTACGAGGACGCGGAGCTCCTGGCGCGCGGCATGATCGAGATCGCCGGGGAGTTCGGCCTGAAAGCGGAGGCGCTGATGACCCGCATGGACGTGCCGCTCGGGCGCACCGTGGGGCACGCGCTCGAGGTGAAGGAGTCGATCGCGCTCCTCAAGGGTGAGGAGTGCGACGATCGGCTCGTCGAAGTCGTGACGACCCTCGCGACGCGCCTGCTCGTGCTGACCGGATTGGCGGAGTCCGACGGCGAGGCCGAGAACCGTGTCCGGAATGCGCTCGCGAGCGGTGCGGCGCTCGAGCGGTTCCGCGACAACGTCGAGGCCCAGGGAGGCGATCCGCACGTCGTCGACGACCTCTCGCTCCTGCCTTCGGCGCCGGTCCGCCGCGAGATCGCCGCGCCCGAGGACGGCTGGCTGGCGGACCTCCCGGCGCGCGAGGTCGGGTACGCATTGATCGGAATCGGAGGCGGGCGCCGCAAGAAGGGGGCGGAGATCGATCTCGGCGTGGGCTTCGAGCTCCTGCGCGGGGCCGGCGATGAGGTCTCCGCCGGCGAGCCGTGGTGCGTGGTTCACGCGCGCGCGGAGGACGAGGCGGAGGCGGCCGCCGAGCGGCTCGCCGCGCTCGCGGTCTGGTCCACGGAGCCGGCCGAGCTCCCGCGCGTCGTGACGGGCCGGATCTCCAGCGGTCGCTGATCGCCTCGACGCGACGCCTTCGACGTGCAGGCAGCGTCGTTCCACTACACGCGTTCGCCCGACAACAGCGCGCCCGATACCGACAGCGCGAGCAGCGATCTCGGCGACATCGCGCCCTCGGCCGCACCCCTGACCCGGAAGTGGCTCTGCGAGGCCGGTGACGGGCCGCCGCTGCCCTAGAACAGGAAGTCGTCGTCGACCCGCGCGGGCTCGTCCTCCGCCGCGCCGCGCCGGGGCTGGCCGTCGAGCGGACCCTCGAGGAGCGGCACCCCCGTGTCCGCGCGCGGAGCGTTGCAGTAGTGCTCGGGTTCGGTCCCGGGAATCATGATCTCGCTGTAGGAGGCCATCCCGCAGAAGTCCGCCGCGAGCATCCCGGTCCGAGTGGTCACGGCGACGTGCTCGAGGCCGGCGGGCTCCGGGAATCCCTCCTCGGGCATTTCGAGGCCTTCGTGCGCGACCTTCATGAAATCGGTCCATATGGGGGCCGCGAGTACGCCGCCCGTTCCGTTGTAACGGATCCGCTGCTTGCGGTCGAACCCGACCCAGGTCAGCGTAATGAACTCGGGCGTGAAGCCGACGAACCACGCGTCGGTGGATTCGTTCGTCGTTCCCGTCTTGCCGGCGGCGGGCCATT
Source organism: Gemmatimonadota bacterium (assembly GCA_036556305.1). Classification (GTDB taxonomy): domain Bacteria; phylum Gemmatimonadota; class Gemmatimonadetes; order JACCXV01; family JAHWKZ01; genus JAICNR01. The sequence goes on along the minus strand of DATBJO010000059.1, from coordinate 14,341 downwards.
CGAAGCCCTGTCCGCGGATGCCGAAGCGGCCGGTCCCCTTGTCGACGACGTCCTCGAGGATCGTCGTGATGATGTAGGCCTCCTGCTCGCTCAAAACGCGCGTGCGGGCCGGCGTGAACGCGCGGACGACGTTGCCGTTCCGGTCTTCCACCCGCGTGATCGCGATGGGGGTCAGCCGCATTCCGTAGGTCGGATAGATCGAGTACGCCCGCAGGACCTCCATCGGGTTGAGATCGGCCGCGCCCAGCGCGAGCGATCCGTAGGGCGGAAGGTCCGACGTGATGCCTGCGTCCCGGGCGTAATCGATAACGGCCTGGATTCCGACGTCGAACAGGAGCCGGACGGTGGGCACGTTGATGGAATTCGTCAGCGCGTGCCGCAGAGTCACGGGACCGCGAAACCGACGATCGAAGTTCTCGGGGGTCCATGTCTCGCCGTTGCCCATGGGCATCGAGAGCGGCTTGTCGTCTACGACGTACGAGACCGGGAAGCCGTTCCGCACCGCGGCCGTATAGACGAACGGTTTGAACACCGACCCCGGCTGACGCAGCGACTGCGTGGCGCGGTTGAACTTGGACTCTTCGAACGAACGCCCGCCGACCATGGCCACGATTCCGCCGGTCTCGAGGTCCACAGACACGAGGACGCCCTGCAGATACGGGGTCACCGGTCGGCCGTCGGAGGGCTCGAGATACGCGCTGCTGTCGCCGGCCGCGAACGCGGCATCGCGTTCGGCCAGCCACGTCGAGCGGCGCATCTTGTCGGGGCTCAGCGTGCGCTCGATCTGCTCGAGATGCTTCTCGACGACCTCCTCGGCGGTGCGCTGAAGCTCGGGGTCCAGCGTCGTGAAGATCCGATAGCCGCCGAGCCAGACGGCGTCCGTGCCGAGCTGCTGCTCGAGCTGTCTCCGGACGTACTCGGTGAAATAGCTATCGGCGCCCTCTGTTCTTCGGGGAGGAACGAGCTCGATCGGCGTCTCCGCGGCCCGATGGGCGGCTTCAGGGTCCAGCGCGTCGACCTCGACGAGGTTCTGAAGGACGGTCGCGCGTCGATCGAGCGCGGCCTGCATGCTGACCCGCGGACTCTGACGGGACGGCAGCTGCACGATCCCCGCCAGCAGCGCGGCCTCGGGAAGCGTCAGGTCGGTCGCCGGCTTGCCGAAGTACATCTGAGACGCGGACTCGATTCCGTAGGCGCCGCTGCCGAAGTACACCTGGTTCACGTACATCTCGAGGATCCGGTCCTTCGAATACCGTTGCTCGATCTCGTGCGCGAGAATCATCTCCTTGAACTTTCGCACGAACTGTTTCTCGGGAGTGAGGAACAGGTTTCGCGAGAGCTGCATGGTGATCGTCGAGCCGCCCTGGCCCCGGCTGCCGGTCACGATGTTGTGCCAGACGGCGCTCATCAGCCGAAGCAGATTGATCCCGTCGTGCTCGTAGAACGCCCGGTCCTCGGTCGCGAGGATGGCGCGGATGAAGTGCGGCGGAACCCGATCCAGGGGGATAATCTCGCGGCGCTCGCTGGCAAACTCCGCGATCAGCTCCCCGTCGGCCGCATAGACCTTGGTGACGAGGTTCGGCTGCCACTGCTCGAGCCGCGCGATCGACGGCAGCTCGGAGCGGAACCTCTCGTAGACGCCGAGGAACGCGCCGACCCCGAGACACGCGAGAAAGATCGCGATCAGCGAGAGGATGTTGGCGCCGCGCCAGAAGCGCGGAGAATCGAACGGACTCATGGAATCCAATATACGCGGGTCGGGACGCCGAGGCGGGCGGTCTCGCGATCCGCAATCCGGATCGGCGCGGCAGGCGGGCGTGTGGAAGCCCGCGACGCCGAGCTTCATGGCGCCCTCGATCGGGGGCAACACCGACCTCAAGGCCTTCGACGTTCAGGCGGCGGACCTGCTCTACGGACGATCACCGGGGAACAAGGCTCCGGACACCGACAGCTCGGGCGGTCCGCAGGGTCAGCTCGTTCCTTCCGCCGCGACCCGCGAGACGGAATGGGTCTGCGCGGCCGGCAAGGACCCGCCGCGGCAATAGACTCCGGACAGGCAGGCGTTAGATTGCGGGCTCGATGCCCGACAGGCCCGCCTTTCCCCCCGTCGACGAGCAGCTGGCGCTGATCCGTCGCCACGCGGTCGACCTCCTGCCGGAAAACGAGCTCGTCGCCAAGCTCGAGCGCTCGCGGAGGACATCGACACCGCTCGTCGTCAAGCTGGGTTTCGACCCCACGCGCCCCGACCTTCATCTCGGTCATACGGTCACGCTTCGCAAGCTGCGCGACTTCCAGCGACTGGGGCACACGATCGCGTTCGTGGTCGGGGACTTTACCGCGTTGATCGGAGATCCATCGGGCCGCTCGGCCACACGCCCGCCGCTCACACGCGCCGAAATCGACGTCAACGCGCGTACCTTCGCCGCGCAGGTCTTCCGCATCCTGGACCAGGGGCGGACGGTGATCCGCTACAATTCGGAGTGGCTGGGTCCGATGACCTTCGAGGACGTGCTGCGCCTGGCGTCGCGATATACGGTGGCCCGGATGCTCGAGCGCGACGACTTCCGTGAGCGATACGCATCCGGGTCGTCGATCTCGATCCACGAGCTCCTGTACCCTCTGGCTCAGGGGTACGACTCGGTGGCGCTCGAAGCCGACGTCGAGCTGGGCGGCACCGATCAGCGGTTCAATCTCCTGGTCGCGCGCGACATTCAGCGCGAGTACGGCATCGAGCCCCAGGTCATCCTCACGCTGCCGCTGCTCGAAGGCACCGACGGGCGTCTGAAGATGTCGAAGTCGTATGACAACTGGATCGGTCTGACCGACGCCCCCGAGGAGATGTACGGGAAGACGATGTCCATTCCCGACGAGCTGATCGTGAAATACTGGCGGCTGGGGATGGAATCGTCCGCGGCCGATGTGGCCGCGGTCGAGCGCGGGCTGGCGGACGGGGACAACCCGCGCGACTGGAAGCGGGCACTGGCCCGGGCGCTGGTCGTCGAGTACCACGGGGAGGAGTCGGCGCGAGCCGCGGAGGAGCACTTCGACCGGCTCTTCGTCCGGCACCATCCTCCCGCCGAGATCCCGGACGTGACCGTCACTCCGGAGGGCGGGTCCGCGCCGCTGACCTGGGTGCTGCACGCGGCGGGACTGGTGTCGTCGACATCGGAGGGGCGCCGCCTGGTGGAGCAGGGCGGCGTGTCGGTCGACGGGGAGCGCGTCACCGACCTGGACCTGGCGATCTCCGCGGGCCGCGCCTTCGTCATCCAGGTGGGCAAGCGTCGTTTCGCGCGGGTCACGCTGGGCCGGCCGTCCTCGGCCCCGGAGCCCGGATGAGCGACCCGCGGCGCGGCCAGGCCCCGAAGGGCGCGAAGCTTGCGTAGCAGACGCGCATGTCCGTGAGAGCTCCCGGGTGGGCCGTGGCCACGATCCTCGTGGTCGGAGGCGCGGTCCGCATCGTCGCCGCCTTCGTCCCCGGCTCGTTGCAGTTCGACGAGCTGGCCACGGCCCTCAACGTGACCGAACGGGGCTGGGTCGAGCTGCTCGAACCCCTCGGTTACCATCAGGTCGCGCCGCTTGGATTCATCGCCGCGGAGCGACTCGGAATCGCGCTCCTCGGGGTCGGCGAAGCCGGCCTGCGACTGTTCCCACTGCTCGTTTCGATCGCGTCGCTGGTCCTCTTCTGGCGGGTGGCGGTCCGTTTTCTCACCGGCTCGACGTTGGTTCCGGCCGTCGCGCTGTTCGCCGTCAGCCCGGCGCTGGTGTGGTACGGGCGGAAAGCCAAGCAGTATGCGGGCGACGTCTTCGCCGTGCTCGTCCTCCTGCTCCTGGCCCTGCGCCTCATGGAAGGGCGGTACAGCGCGCGTCGGGCCTGGCTCGCGGGAGCTCTCGGCGGGCTCGTGATCCTCGTGTCCCATCCCTCGACGGTCGTCGCCGCCGGGCTCTTCGTCGTTCTCGTCGTCGACGCGTGGCGGACGAAGAAGCCGTTGCGCGCGCTCGTTCCGGTGGGGCTCCTGTGGGGCCTTGGCGCGTTGATTCAGATCACGACCACGGAAATGCTGACACCGACCTCGACCCGGGTCTTCATGACGGACGCCTGGGACTTCGCATTCGTGCCGGCTCCGTGGCAGAGCGTGCGCGCGTTCCTCTGGCTCCCGAGGCGATTGTTCCACTTCGCCGGCTTCATCGTCGGCCTGATGCGACCGGACACGCCCTGGGAGACGGCCTTCGTGGGGCTCTACGCGGTCCTCGCGATCCTGGGATCCGTCTACCTGATCCGCCATGCGGGCGCGCCTGCGATGTTTCTCTTCATACCGCTGGTGATTGCGATTCTCCTCTCCGCGCTGCGTATTCTCCCGCTGGCCGGTCGGATCATGCTCTACGTCGGGCCAACGCTTGTCGTGACGTGTCTCGCGGGGCTCAAGCAGATCGAGCCGTGGTTGCCGCTTCGATCGCGCCGGGCCCTGGCGGTCTTCCTCGTGGCCGCGCCCGCGGTCTTCCTGCCGTTCCTGCTTTGGGCGCTGGCTCGACATCAGGACGCGGACCGCGTGCTTCAGGACGTGCGTGAGCGCTGGCAATCCGGTGACGTGATATACGTATACCAGGGGGCCGCGGGAGCGATGAAGTTCTACGGCGAGCCCCTGGGGCTCACTCCCTGGATCGCCGGCCGGGACCACGGGCGAGACGTGCGCGCGTACCTAAGCGACGTGGACACCCTCCGCGGATCCCCGCGCGCGTGGTACTTCTACACCCACGGGATGGGGTGCGGGGTCGTGCAGATCCGGTCGTACCTGGAAGCGATGGGGACGGAGCTCATCTGGATCGACGACCCCTACGGGCTCCACGGACTCCAGGAAGCGGCGGCCGGTCTCTACGACCTGAGCGTCCCCGACCGGCTCGGGGGTTCGAGCGCCGCGACCCATCCGCTGCTCGAGCGGGGGGACCCGCGCTGTCGGGGCGCTGAATCGACGGGCGCCGGAATCCGTGATCGCCTCCGCGGCTTCCTGGCCGGAGACGGGGGCTAACGAGCGTTCATAACGATCGCCAGGACCCGCTCCACCGCCGCGTCGGTCGCTTCCCAGTCCCGCGGTCGCGTGAGCCGCCAGGCCGGAAGCGCGACCAGCGGGAGCATCTTCGTCGGGTCGGAGAACCCCACCAGCCGGATGTACTCCTGCCGGTAGAGCCATTGAACCCGCTCCCGCGCCGGCAGCGGGTCGATCCGGATGTCGTCGCCGGAGGTCCAGTCGAGGACGAAGAATCCCTTCAGCGGCAGGCGCGCCCGGCCGGGCCGGGTCGCGAGCCGGAACCGCGGGCGCCCTCCCACCACGCCCATCGATTCGGCGGTCTTGAATCGACCGACGGTGTCGGGTCGCAGATCGACGCAGCTCGGTCCGGCCCAGACGGATCCGTCCTGGATCGCCAGCAGATCGTCGGCGACCACGGGATGACCGCGCTCTCCGATCGATGCGAGGATCGAGCTCTTGCCGGCCTCTCTCGCGCCCATGACGGCCCACGCGCCGGCGGCGGTCTCGAACGCGCCGGCGTGAAGCGTGACGTCGCCCCGCCAGCGGGCGAGGACCGAGACCCCGATCGTGAGCAGCGGGTGCACCAGCGCGGCCGGGCTGGGAACGAGCGGGATGTCGAAGCCGATGACCGGCGGCTCGCGCTCCACGTGATACGTCGTGGCTCCGCGGAATCCGTAGGCCACGCGCCGCTCGCCGACCTCCTCGATGTCCCTCACGGTCGAGGCGTGACGCCAGAACACGGTGATCAGCGGGGCCGAAGGGTCCACCTCGATCAGGTTCGGCAGCGGGTCGCCGGCCTGCGGGCACGACAGGCGGAATCCGTAGGCGCCGAGCGCTGGAGAGGGCATGGCGGCGGTCGCCCGGCTCGATCCTACAGGGGCAGGATCGCGTTGCGCAGATCGTCGGGCGAGGGCCTCGGGCCGCCGCGATGCCCGCCCAGATAGGCGGCGGCCTGAAGCGTGAAGAGCTCGGCGTACGTCCCGTCCAGCGCCATGAGCTGGTCGTGGTTCCCCGACTCGATCACCCGGCCCCGCTCCAGCACGTAGATGCGGTTCGCCGTGCGGACGCTCGAGAAGCGGTGCGAGACGAGCAGCACCGAACGCCCCTCGCTCAACGCCCGCATCTGGGAGAAGAGCTCGTACTCGGCGCGCGGGTCGAGCGCCGCGGTGGGCTCGTCCAGGACGAGGAAGTCGCCCCCGCGGAAGAAGGCGCGGGCCAGAGCCAGGCGCTGCCACTGGCCGACCGAGAGCTCCTGCCCGCCGTAGAACTGCCGCCCCAGACGGGTCTCGTAGCCTTGCGGAAGCCGCGCGATGAACTCGTGCGCGCTCGCGTGCCGCGCCGCCTCCATGACGTCCTCGATGTCATGGGCTCGCTCGACCCGCCCCATCTCGATGTTCTCGGCGACGGTCAGGTGGTAGTGAAGGAAATCCTGGAAGATGACCGTGAGATCCGAGCGCAGGGCCTCGGGGTCCAGCGTCGAGGCCTCGAGCCCGTTCCACAGGATGCGGCCCGCGCTGGGGCGGTAGAGCTGACAGATCAGCTTCACGAGCGTGGTCTTGCCGGACCCGTTCTCCCCGACGAGGGCGACCACCTCACCCGGGCCGACCTCCAGCGAGACGTCCTCCAGGACCAGGGCATCGGTCTTGGGATAGGTGAACGATACGCCGTCGACCTCGAGGCGCTCGAACCGGGCGCCCCCGTCGCGAAGGCCCCGCGCCCCGTCCGCGACCGCGTTCGCGGGCGGCTTGCTCTCGAGGGACAGGAAGGAGCGATAGTCGTCCAGGAACATCCCCGCCTCGACGAGCATGCCGAGTCCCTTCGTCATGGCGCCGAAGCGCGCGATCAGGAGCTGCATGGCGACCCCCGCCGTCACGGCCGTCGCCACGTCGATGCGACCGGTCACGACGAGCCAGACGAGGGCGCCGAGCGCGATCGCCGCACCCAGCGCTCCCCCCACCGCGCCGGCCAGCGCCACCCTGAGCCGCTCCCGGAGGTAGTCCCGCAGGCGGGCGACCCGCTCCCGGGTCAGTTCGTCGAACCGGCGTCGGAGCCAGGCCGCGGCGTCGAACACCCGCACCTCCTTGGCCGGATCCTTCCCCGCGAGGAGATCGAGGAGGTACAGCCGCTCCCGCCCCCGCGGGGTCCACTGATACTCGAACTCGTAGGCCTGCCGGCTGTTGTAGACCGTCGCCAGCAGCACCGGGATCGACGCGGCCACGACGAGCGGCAGGATCGCCCAGTGCATCGTCACGAGGGCGACGCCGATGCCGAGGCTGGTGAGCAGCGCCATGATGATCGCCGAGAGGCTGTTCACGACCGCGATCGGTCTGGAGATCGCCGCCGTGCGCGCCCGCAGGAGCTGGTCGTAGAACTCGGGATCTTCGAAGGACGCGAGGTCGACCGAGCTGGCGACGTCGAGGATCCGCTCGTACGTGAGGTTCCCGACGAGCTCGGTGAGCAGCCGCTGCTGGTGGGTCGCGAGGGCCTCGATGGCGCCGAGCAGGAGGCCGGCTCCCAGGAGCAGGGCCAGCCCGGGGTAGAGCGACTCGACGCTTCCGTCGCCCGCGCCGGCCGCGAGGAGGCGCTGGAGGACCTGCCGCCCGACCACGAGCTGGAGGGCGATGATCCCGGCGCTCGCGAGCTGGAGGAGGACGACGAGGACCAGGGGCCGGGGACCGGCGTGCCAGGCCAGCCGCAACGCCTCGGAGATCATCGACGGGATGCGCCGCGCCGACTGCCTTCGGCCGGCCGCAGCCCTCAGGTCGTAGATGGTCGACGGGGAGGAGGCGGCTTCGGCGGCCATGGTCCTCGCGTGGCTCGGATCGGCGTCAGGCGGATCGTGCGGTGGTGCGGATCAAGGTAACGCGGAGCGTGAATCGAGGGCATGGAAACGGTTGAGCCGGGACTTTCGCCCCGGCTCAAGCCGTTCGAATCCGCGGTCGGGCTGGTCTAGTCGCCCGGGCAGTCGTCGTCGTAGTTGGGGCTGAGCTGCTGCAGGGTGTGCGTGTCGCCGCTTCCGCTGCACTTGTCGGGAATCCCGGTGTCCTCGGTGAGCTCCTTCACGGTGCCCAGCTCGAAGACCTTCGGGGACACGTAGGGCTTCTTGTCCATCGCCAATCCCTCCCGGTTCGTTGTGGTCGCTTCCATGGCCTAGAGTCTACCCGACCGCGGACCCCGTCTTCAATGGCCGGAGGCCCGATTCGAGTATGGGAATTGTTTGAATCCGGCTCCTCAGGCTTCTCCGGAAGCCAGCCACGCCGCCTGGAGCGCGGTCGCCGACCGCATGTCGGGCCGGGGCCTGCGCCAGTGACGGCGCAAAGCCTCCGGGTCGACGAGGGCGGGGTCCAGCCCCGACCCGTTCCAGCGCGCGGCGAAGTCCCGGCTGTCGGGGCCCCAGAGCGACTCGGTGAACACCGCCTTCGACGTCCGACGGACGAGCTCCGCGGGGAGCAGGTCTCCGAAGAAGTGCTCCATGGCCGCGGTCCGGCTGGGGAAACCGGACGCGGGCGTCCCGGCCAGGAGCGCGCGCAGGAAGCGGGGCTCGAAGAAAGGCTCGAGGAGCACCACGTCCGCCGCGTGGGTGACCGCGTCCGCGAATCCCTCCTGAAGCTCCAGATACCGATCCTCGCCGACGGCCTCGAGGTAGTGCCTCTTCCGGCGCTCGACCACGCTATCGACGAACCGGCGCCGCACCTCGCGGCGGGCGGCCGGTCGCAGCCACGGGAAGCGAAGCCCGTGGCGATACTGCGCGAGGATCTGCCAGCGCGCCGGCAGGGCGTGGACCAGACCGACCATCAGCGCCCGCTGCGGCGGCATCGACCGGACGATCTGCATCCGCGTCTTCTTCTTCGGCACGACGATCGCGCGGAAGACCTCGTCGCCGCCGGTCCCGCCGAGGAGCGAGCCGCCCGACGCGGCCTCGAGCATCGGGATCCTGGCGTGGGCGTTCGGCGGCCAGAACAGGCCATGCCGACGCAGGGTGGCCCGCGCCAGCGGTCCGAGGACGTCGAGTTCGGCGCGGACCTCGACGCGCTGCCACTCCCCGAGGCCGAGGTGCCGGACCACGAGCTCCTGCCACTCGGTCTCCCACGTCCGCGGGTGATCGAGGTAGCGGAACGTGAGCGGGATCGGATCCGCCAGTCCCTCCCGGCGCGCGACCCCGGTCGCCAGGGCGAGGATCGCGGACGAGTCCCGCCCGCCCGAGAACGCCACCATGCACGGGGTCGCCGCGAGCGCCGGACGCATCAGCTCTTCGAGGACCCGCCGGACCGTCCCCGGCGCTCCGTCGCTGTCCCGAGCGGCGCGCCGCGGAGCGCGGCGCCGGCCGAGGATCATTCCCGAGTGGATCTCCAGCGGCTCGAGCGCCGGGAGCGACGGCGTCGGCTCCAACCCTAGCCTTGCGCCTTCTTGGGGGGGCGGCCGCGCGTCAGGCCCGGGGCGGTGATCGCGAGGATCCCCGCGCCGAGACCCTGATCGGGATCGGTGATGAGGCGCTGGGCCTCGGCGCGGGAATGGACTCCGAGCTTCTTGTAGGCGGTGTAGAGATGGCTCTTCACGGTGTTCTCGGAGACGAAGAGCTTCTCGGCGATCTCGTGATTCGTGAGCCCCATGATCACCATGCTGAGGGCCTGCTTCTCGCGATTCGTGAATTCCGGTACGCGCTTGCTCTGCAGCAGGTCGCGCGGGACGACCACCTGCCCGGCATGAACCGCGCGCACGGTGGGCTCGAGGCACTGCTCCACCCGGTCGCTCCAGATCAGGCCGTCCAAGCCGAGCTCGAGGGCCCAGCGGATCGTGGGCGACTCGACCGGCCTGGAGCAGGCGACGATCCGCGCCTCGGGCAGGCGCGCGCGAACGCGACCCACGACGGATCCGTCGCGCGGCGCGAGCGGAGCGATGACGAGCACGACGTCGGCCCCCTGGACCCTGTGGCCGCTCTCCAGCTCCTCGGGCGAGATGTCGAACGCGAGCCGGAACCCGCCGCCCTCGGCGACCTTCCGGACGAGCGCCGCCAGCGAGCCCCCGGGCCCGACGAGTCCGAACGAGAGATCCTTCTGGAAGCCGTTTGCGCGCATCGGTCCTCAGCCTCCCATAGAGCAAGAAACATACCTAGAATACTACCCCGCATGTGATCCGGCGTTCACGTCCCGCGGCCGGCGTTGACGGCCCGAGCGCCAGCGGACAAACTCGCGCCCCGAAAGGGGTCTATGAGCGGCATCTTCGGACTCTGGCGGCTGGACGGTCGCCCGGTGGAGCGGGACGCGCTCGACGCGATGTCGAGGCGGCTCGACCACCGGGGTCCCGACGGAGCCGGCGCGTGGCGCTCGGGTCCCGTCGGCATCGGCCAGCGGATGCTTCGCACGACCCCCGAAGCCGAGCGCGAGACCCTGCCCCTGGAGACCGCCGGCGGCGCCCTCGTCCTGACCTCGGACGCGAGGCTCGACAACCGGCCCGAGCTGGTCGCGGCGCTCGGACTCACGGGGCCGCCCGGCGACCCCACGGACGCGGACCTGATCCTCGCCTCCTATCGCGCGTGGGGCGAGCGGTGCGCGGAGCGCTGGATCGGCGACTTCGCGGTCGCGATCTGGGACGCTTCGCTCCGCAGGCTCTTCTGCGTCCGGGATCCCTTCGGCCTGAAGCCTTTCTATTACCACCACGCGCCCGGGAGGCTCTTCGCCTTCGCGTCGGAGGTCGAGGCCCTCCTCGCCCTCACGGAGGTCCCGGACGAGATCAACGACTACGAGGTCGCGCGGCACGTTCAGATCCCGCTCGGCGGCGATGCGTCCACGACGTACTTCGCGCACATCCGCCGATTGCTCCCGGCCCATGCGCTGGCGATCACCGAGCGAAGCGTCGTGCCGCGGAGGTACTGGCAGCCCGACCCGGCCCGGGAGCTGAAACTCGCCGACGACGGCGCGTACGCCGACGCCCTTCGCGAGGTCTTCGTCGAGGCCGTCCGCTGCCGCGTGCGCAGCCGGACGCCGGTGGCCAGCATGCTGAGCGGAGGGATCGACTCCGCCGCCGTGACGTGCGTCGCCGCCGACCTGCTGGAGCGGGAGGGCGGGCCGCCCCTTCAGGCGCTCTCCGCGGTCTTTCCCAGCGCGCCCGAGTCCGACGAGCGGGTCTTCATCGAGAGCGTCCTCGACAGGTATCCGATCGTCCCGCACTTCTTCGCGGCGGACGCCGCCGACCCGATCGCGGACATCGACCGCATCAACCGGCTCGTCGGCGGGGCCAACTGGGGCGGGAACCTCTACCTGAACTGGGTGCTCTACGGCGCGGCCGCACGATCGGGCGCCCGCGTGGTTCTCGACGGCTTCGACGGGGACACGACCGTGTCGCACGGCACCGGGTATCTGTCCGAGCTCGCGATGTCCGGGCGCTGGCTCAAGCTGGCGCCGATGTCGATCGCCTATTCCCGGCGCCGGGGTCGGCCGGTGGTGCCCGATCTCGTGAGCCTGGTCCGCCTCGGGGTCCGGCATCCGACCCGCGAAACCGCGGCGGGATCGCTGGTCCGGCGCCTGCGAAGGAGGGACCCCCCGAGGCCGGCGCCGCCGGGCGTCCTCGCGGATCGCCACCGGCTTCTCAACGCCGATTTCGCCGCGCGCTTCGCCGAACGAGTCGTCACGGATCCGGATCCTCCCGAGACCGAGCGCGAGTTCCATCTGCGGAAGCTGAGCGGCCTCGCCCTGCTCGAGGGCATCGGCTGGCTCGAGGCCTGCGCGGCCGGATGCGGCGCGGAGGTCCGTCTGCCGTTCTGTGACGTGAGGCTCGTGGAGCTCTGCCTCTCCTTCCCGGCCGACCAGAAGCTCCGCCGGGGGTGGACTCGATACGTCATGCGCCGCTCCATGGAGGGGATCCTGCCGGCAGCGATCCAGTGGCGAAGGGGGAAGAGCAGCCTGCATCAGGGCAGGGAGAAGGCCTGGCGGGCGAATCAGAACGGGCGCATCGAAACGCTCCTGGCGCACCCCACACCGACCGTGACCCGGTACCTCGACCCGGTCCGTGTCCTCGAGCTGCACCGGCGCTCGCTCGCGGGCGAGACCGACGGCCGGGAGGATGCCGCCCTGTGGCGGGCCCTGTCACTGGCCCTGTGGCTGTCCACCCGAAGCGGTTAGGTCGTCGATCCTGAGCGCGAGCGCGGACCGGAACTCCGGCAGGCGGGGTCCGGCGCCGTCCGCGTTGAGGTCCCGCGTCTCCCAGCGATCGGTGCGGAGGTCGTAGATCTCCTCGGACGCGTCGGGGTTCCGGACGTAGTGGAGGGTTCCCCAGACGAGCGAGCGGTAGTTCCAGGGGGCCGGCGTCTCGCCGCCGGGTTGCGTGACCGCCACCTCGGACAGCACGGGCTCTCCCGATCCCGCCGGCTCGGACCCGGCCGCGAGGAGGTTCTCGCCTTCGAAGGGCGAACCCTCCCGCAAGCCCGCCAGCTCCATGATCGTCGCCGGCAGGTTCTCCAGCCCCACCGGGCGCGCGATCCGCAGACCCTGCGGGACCCGCCCCGGCCGGGACACGATCAGCGGAACGTGCAGGGTCGTGTCGTAGACGTTGAAGCCGTGGCCCAGCAACCCGTGCTCGGTGAATTCCTCGCCGTGGTCGGAGGCCACGATCACGATCGTGTCGTCGAGGAGCCCCCGATCCGCGAGCGTCGCGAACAGCGCTTCGAGGCGCTCGTCGAGATAGGCGATCTCGCGATCGTACTCGTCGACGCTGCGCGTCACGTAGGGCTCCATCTTGCCGACGACCTCGACCGGGTTGTCGCTCCAGCCTTCGATCGACGTCGCGAGAGCCGGCGGGTCGTCGAAAGGGTAGTGCGCGTCGTAGTAGTTGAGGAACGCGAAGAAGGGACGCCCGCCTCGCCGGTCGATGGCGGCGAGGAACCGTTCGTTCACCGTCTCGGCGTCCTTGCGTGTCGGCAGATGGATCCCGAACCGCTCGATCCCCCAGCGCCACAGCGCTCCGAGACGCGAAGCCTGGGCCATCTCCCAGACCGCCGCGGTGCTGGCGTCGTAGCGCACGAACCCGCGGTCGAGACCCGTGTGGGGGAACGCGTTGTCGGAATTGGCGACGACGCCGAGCGTGTAGTACCCGCGGTCCCTGAGGACCTCCGACAGGGTCGGCAACGCGTCGTCCAGGGGCGTGAAGCTGTTCCCCGACTGCCGGTGGGGCGGTCGCCCGGTGAAGAAGCTGCCGTGCGAGGGCAGGGTCCAGCTCGACGGAGCGTACGCCCGCTCGAACACCGTGCTCCGCCGCGCCAGCTCCTCGAGCCACGGGGTCGTCCGCCTCGCGTAGCCGTACAGGCTCATGTTGTGGGCCCGCACCGTGTCGAGGATGACGAGCAGCACGCTGGAGGCCCCCGGTGGGGCGTCGGGCATGGCGGCCAGCGCGCGGCGCTCGGACCAGGCCTGCCGCGCGGGCGGCGCGATCGCGAGCAGGGCGAGGACGGCCGCAACGGGAACCGCGGTCCGCCGCACCCACGCGCGGGTCCCCCCTGGGCGCGCGGCGAGCCACCTCGAGGCCTGGAACGCCACCCCGAGCGTGAGGAGCGCCACCGAGACCCGCCGCAGCTCGGTCGTGAACAGGGACAGGGGCGTGCCGACGGCGAGCGCGAGGAAGACGAAGGCCGCGAATCGGGGCGAACCGAGGCGCGGCAATCGGCGCCGGGAGAACACCGCCAGCGGAATCGCGATCCCGGCCAGAGAGACGGCGTCGACCAGCGGCACCATCCAGATCGAATGCGGATTCAGCGTTCCCCAGCGCCAGCCGGTCTCGAACTGGAGAAGCCGCAGACCGACCTCGAGGGCCCCGCTGAGGACGCCGAGCCAGAGCGCGAAGGCGAAGATCTCGCGGGACCGGACGGGGGCCTCCGTGCCGAACGGCCAGAGCCGGGAAGCGATCCGCCTCGCGAGCGGAAGGCGGAGGAACGCGAGGCCCAGGAGGATCGAGCCCGCGCCGAGCCCCGCTCCGGCCATCTGGAGGCGTCCGAATTCCCAGCCGCGTCCCTTGAGGAGGTCGAGGCCCATCGTCACGCCCACGAGGAGGGCGCCCCCGGCGATGAGGAGGGCGGCCGTGAACGTGGCCTCGGGCGTCCGCGCGCGCGCGTCTGTGCTCATCCGATGTACCCCAGGCCGCTCAGTCGCCTGCGGATCACGTCCGCGGCCTCCTCGGTCACGACCGGCTCGTCGGGCCCCGGACCCGATCCCGCGAGCAGCGAGCGACCCTGCATGCCCCCGGGAACGTCGTAGCCGCCGAGCGCGAGGAGGGTCGGCGCGATGTCGAGGAGTCGCGGGCCGGCGACCTCGCCGCGGCGGCCGACTCCG